>JADYZW010000047.1 GCA_020852955.1 Deltaproteobacteria bacterium
AACGCACGCTCAAGTCTGGACTCACGATCGGGATGCTGGTGGCAGCGCTCGCCATGACCGGCGGCTGTGGCGACAACGACAACAGCGACAACGGCAACGACAACGGCGGTCCCGGGCCGGTGCGCACGGCGACGCCTGGTCCGGCGGCGACGCCGACCACCATCACCGCCACCGCGACGCCGGTGACCCAGCCGACGCAGACGCCCGGCGAGGTCACCCAGCAGACGGTCGATTTCGACTTCACCGCCGCGAACGGCATCCAGGCCTTCCAGGTGCGGGTGGCCTACCCGACCGCGAAGGGCAGCTTCACGGGCGCGGCCGATCAGGTCGCCTGCACGGTGACCGGCGGCGGCGGCATCTTCACCAAGAACGACAACGACGCGGCCGGCACGCTCACCCTGAGCGTCGCGAACACGTCGGACCTGACCTTCCCGGTCAACGTCGAGTGCACCTTCGACGCGACCGCGGCGATCACGTCGGACGACCTCACCGTGACGGTGCAGGAGGTCACGCAGGACAACGCCCCGGGCAACATCGCCGATCTGACCGTGAACACCACGGTCTCCTAGCCAGGCGCGAGCCTCCCGACGCGACACCCGACGGGCGGCGTGAGCGATCACGCCGCCCGTCGTCGTTTCCACTACGAGCGCCTCGGCTACCGCGCCGTCAGCTTGCCGGTCGCGAGGTTCAGGTCGAACACGAACACGAAGATCACGCCGGCGCCCGAGCGCAGGCCGACGATCTTCGCGAAGCCGGGATCGTCGGCGGCGGTCGCGGGATTGCGGCCCGGGAACGACACCTGCACCTGCTCGAAAGCCCCCGAGAAGAACGCGCCGCCGACGTCGATCTGCCCGGCCGAGCGGCCGCCGCGCGCGTCCTCGTCGAGCGCGAGTCCATCGTAGGCGAACTCGAAGACCGGCGCCGACCCCTGGCTGCCGGACGCGATCCCGCTGATGGTCCGGCCGGCCGCGGTCTCGCTCGGCACGAGCGCGCCCGTGAGCGAGAAGAGCCGGTCCTCGGCGAGGTCGCGACATTCGAGGCTCGGCGCGAACTCGCCGTCCTCGAAGGCGGCGGCGCCGGAGCAGATCGTGCTCCGCACGCGACAACCCTCGTAGACGACGACGCCCAGCTCGGCCACGACCGTTCCGCCGTTCGGACACGGCACCGTCGCCGCCGCCGCGGCCTTGCCGCCCGCCGCGGTGAGGCCGAGCGCCACGAGGCGCGTCACCTGCCCCGCCTTCTGGAGCGCCCCGAAGACCTGCGTCTCCTGTGTGTTCAGCTGCGAGCAACGCAACTGCACGCCGAGGCCCGCCGCGATGCGGAGCACGTTGACGCCGTCGCTGACGGTGATCCCGCCGCCGCCGTCGACGTCGCATTCCACCGGGGGACAGAGGGCATCGAGCCCGGCGGCGACGCGTAGCACCTGCACACCGTCGCTCACCGAGACGTTGCCGCCGCCGTCGGCGTCGCCGCACGTCTCGGCGTGGAGCGGGGAGGCGAGCGTCGCGCCGAGGAGCGCCGCCGTCACGGCGACGCGCGCGAGCCCGATACGCATCCCGCTCCCCCCTCCGTCAGAAGGTCTTCTCGAATCCTACCGTCGGAACGAAGTCGGCGCGGAGGCCGTCCTGATTCAACGGAACCAGGAAGTTCACGAAGAGGATGCCGAACTCGCCGACGCCGAGACGCGTTCCGACCGCGAGATCGAGGATGTCGTTGCGCTTGATGTCGACGAAGATCGGACGCCCCTTGAAGTTGTCGTCTTCGTTCACCGGGTCGCCGTTCTCGTCGAGGCCGTCGATCTCGCTGACCGGCTGCGTGAGGGTCGGTACGCCGCCGATGTCGCGGACCGCCGGCAGGCGCCCCGTATTGGGGATGCGGCTCTGGGGGCCGAACTCGCTCCGGCCGATGAAATCCACCGTCAGCGCCATCCAGTTCGTCGCCTGCGCCGTGAGGCCCGCCGCGTACCGCGCGTCACTGCGGTCGATCGTGTTGACGTTGAACAGCACGCCGGCCTGGGTGTGGACCTCGAGGAAGTCGAAGACGTCCTTCGACGCCACGATCGACGTCTGCAGGCGCGTGTCGCCGGTACCCTGGAAGTTCTTCTTCTTGCCGGTCGGCAACGACAGGTCGAGCACGGCCGCCAGGTTGAAGGGTCGGTGCAGCGGCGCATACTTCGCGCGCAGGTGGATGTCGCCGATGCCGAGCTTGTCGTCGCGATCGGCCGAAGGATCGGTCACCGTGAACGATCCCGGGACGCCGCCCACCACGGCCGGGTGATCGCCGATGTCGGCGCCGAAGAGCACGTCGCAGGCGGTCGACACGCCGAGACAGCGCGGATCCGGCAGGGTCTCGACCAGCGAGCTGCGCGCATAGGTGTAGAGCACGGGAATGTCGATGTTCACGTCGAGGTTGTCGAGCACGCCGTAGGTGAAGCTGAAATCCCACAGCTGGGTCTCGAGCTCGAGGTCCAGGCGGAGCTGATCGCCGATCAGCGCCTCCTGCGTGCCGTTGCCGTCGAGGTCCGCGGTCCGCGACGGCCCGAAGAACTGGACGTTGCCGGCTTCCGGGACGAACGCCACCTCGGCCTGGCTCATCAGCTTGTCGATGTCCTTCCCGTTGAAGGACTGGAACCGGATGTAGCTGTACGAGGCGCTCAGATTGAACTTGTTGCGCCCGAGCGTCACGGCGCGCTCCGTGAAGAGCGGTCCAAACGTCTTCGCGGAGCGCTCCAGCACCTCGAGCTCCGGGTTCCACTCGTAGGTGTAGCCGGCGGACGTCGAGAGCGTCGGGATCTGATTCGCCACCTGGGTCGAAATGGCGGTCGACAGGGGAGTGATCGCGGCCTCGAGGAACGTCCCGCGCACCGACGGCGGCACGAGCGCACGTTGCAGGGTCCGGGCGGCTGCGGACGTCGTCGATCCCATCACCCCCACCACCGCGAGCGCCGCCACCGAGAACGCAAACCGCATGATCCACCCCCTCCGCTGTGCGGCAGCGCCGCGACCAGCGATCTTTCTAGGCCCGTGCGGCGATACCAAAGCTGAAACGGCGAGGTCAAGCGAGCGCCGGCTCGGGGAGCGCCCGTGCGGAGCGTGCGCGCGGCAGCGGAGCCGGGCCGCGACGCGGGGCGCGGCGCGCCGCCGGACGACCGTGCGGCGAGAATCGATCGCGCGAGGAACACGCACTTCTTTCTCGCCGCGGAAGAACGCGTCGGTCGGCACCCGGAGGTCGAAGAGCGTCTTCCGGGGATCGGCCGCGACGTCTGGGTCCATGAAGAGACCGCCCCCGCCCGCGCGTCCACTCCATCGCAACGAGCGCGCCGACGTGCGCGACGCCCCCTGGCGCCGCCGGCCCCGCAAACCCGGACGCGCCGACCGTCAAGGCGCGTGTCGGGGCGCATGCGCCATGTGCTCCGAAGTGGTTCCGCGGTTGTAAACCCTCGGCTTTCCTTGCTACGTTCGTCGGCGCTGCATGAAGATCAGAGGGGCAGCGCGCACGGATCCGGGTCGGGTGCGCCGCGAGAATCAGGACAACTTCGGGCTCGCCACGGACCTCGGCCTCGGCTTCGTCGCCGACGGCATGGGCGGTCATGCGGGAGGCAGGCGAGCCAGCGAAGAAGCGGCGCGGGTGATCACGGAATCACTCGCCGCGGGCGCGCCCGGCGGCACGGACGGAGGCCTGCGCCTCCGCCGGGCGATCGAGGAGGCGAACCGGCGGGTGTGGACGCTGCCCGAGCGCGAGCCCGCGCTGCACGGCCTCGGCACGACGGTTGCGGCGATGCTCGTCGAGGGCGACGTCGGCCACATCGCGCACGTCGGTGACTCGCGCGTCTACGGCATCCGCAACGGCGTCATCGAGGCCCTGACGCGGGACCACTCCTACTTGAACGATCTCGCGGACCGCGGCGTCGAGCTCACCGACCCCGCCCTGCGCGCGCGCTACGAAAGCGTGCTCACGCGCGCCGTCGGCGTCGCGCCGACGGTGGACGTCGAGGTGACCTCGCGGCCGGTCGCGCCCGGGGATACGTTCCTCCTCTGCTCCGACGGCGTCTATCGCGTGCTCTCCCCCGAGCAGATCGCGACCATCGTGAAGCAGGGCCGCGAGGATCTCGACGCCATTTGCGCCACGGTCATCGCACGCGCGAACGACGGCGGCGGACCGGACAACTGCACCGTCGTCGTGCTGCGCATCGACTCCGACGACACGGTTGTCCGGTGAAGATCTCCGCCCGCTACGAGGTTCTCGGCCTCCTCGGCCAAGGCGGCATGGGCGTCGTGTACCATGTCCGCGACACGACCCGCGGCCGCGAGAACGCGCTCAAGACTCTCGCCCCGGGACGTTCGGAGGACATCGTCGAGCGCTTCCTGACCGAAGCGCAGGTAATGTTCCGCCTCGAGCACGACAACATCGTCCGCGTCTACGACTTCGGGAAGGACGGCGAAACCTACTTCCTCACGATGGAGCTGATCCGCGGGAAGAACCTGCGGCAGCTGCTCAACGCGCGGCAGAACAAGGGCTTCCCGCTCGCGGAAGTGATCCGCATGGGCGTCCAGGCAGCCGACGCGTTGAACTACGCGCACAGCCAGAAGCCCGAAGCCGTCGTCCATCGCGACATCAAGCCGGTCAACATCATGATCGAGGAGGAGACCGGTCGGGTCGTCGTCACGGACTTCGGCATCGCGAAGCTCATGGCCGACGCCGGCGGCGGCGAGACCCAGCTCGGGAACGCCCCCACGCACACGGTATTCGCCGGCACGGTGCCGTACTCCGCGCCCGAACAGTTCCTCGCCGCCGGGGGCGGACGCCGCCTCGACGCACGCGTCGACATCTACGCGCTCGGCATCGTCCTCTACGAGATCTACACCGGCCGCCACTTCTTCGCGGGGCTCTCCGCCGAGGAGGTCGAGCAGCACCACCGCTCGATCGAGAGCGGCGCGTGCCCGGTCACGCGGGTCCACGCCTGCGACCACAGGATCACGAACCTCCCCGACACCCCACCCGCCTTCATCGCGATCATCGAGAAGGCGATCGCGCGCGATCGGCACGAGCGCTACAAGACCGCCGCCGAGCTGCTCGCCGACCTCCAGGCCTGCGCGGCCGTAGAGTCGGTGCAGGCCGTCGTCACGGCGCGCGAGGCCGCCGAAGCCGCCGGCGCCGCCGAAGCCTCCCCCACCGACTTCCGGCGGGGCGGCGAGCTCGAGCAGGAGGCGAAGGCGGCGCAGGATCGCGGTGACCACGCCCGGGCCGGCGAGCTCTACCGCAACGCGCTCCAGGCCTACGGCGTCGCATCCTCCCAGGCGACCGAGCGCCGCGCGCAGCGGGCGGCGCAGCAAGCCAAGACCGCCATGCAGATCGTCGCGCGGGAGGCGACCGAGCGCGACGTCGCGGCGCTCGCTCCCGACGCGATGAAGCAGGCGGCCCAGCTCGTCGCCACGGCTGAGGCGAGCGCGGCGCAGGGGCAATACGTGCAGGCGACCGCGCAGTTCCGCCAGGCCGAAGAGGCCTTCCGCGCCGCCCTCGTCGCGGCGCGCCAGGCAGGCGCCCGCCAGGCGATCGAGGCCGAGATGCCGGCGCTGCGCGCCGCGCGTGAGGCGGCCGAGCAGGCGGACGCCGCGACCCTCGCCACCGACGCCTTCGCCGCCGCCGTCCGCGAGCAGCTACGCCTCGAGGAGGCCCTCGCCGCGGGCGAGCTCACGCGCGTCCGCGAACTCCTGCCGAAGGTCCGCGAGGGGTTCGCGAGCGCCGGCGAGGAAGCGCACCGGCGCCTCCATCAGAGCGTGGACGATGCGCGCGCCGCCATGCGCGCCGCCGCCGCCGAGGCGAGCGCCGCGGGCGCGGCGACGCACGCGAAGGCGCCGTTCATCGAAGCGGAGGCGCTCGCCGGCGCCGCGGAGAAGCTGGCCGAGCGCGGACAGCTCGAGCTCGCCGGCGCGCAGCTCGGGCGCGCGGCCGACGTCTATCGCGCCGCCACGGCCGCGGCCGTTCGCGCCGGAGAGCGCGAGGTCCTCGAACAGGAGATCTCCGCGGTGCGCGCGGCGCGCGCGGAGGCCGAGCACGCGGGCGCGACGACGCTCGCGGCCGATGCCTTCGCCGCAGCGGCGCGCGCGCAGGCCGAGCTCGAGGGCGCGCTCGCCGCCGGCGAGCTCACGCGCGTCCGCACGCTGCTGCCGAAGGTCGGCGAGGGGTTCACGGCGGCAACGCGGTCGGCGACCGTCGCCCAGGCGAGCCGCGCCGCGGTCGAGGCGCGCACGGCGATGACGGCCGCACGCGACGGCGCGCTCGCCGCGCGCGCGGAGCAGCTCGTTCCCGACGCGCTCGCCAAGGCGCGCGCGCGCGCGCGTGACGCCGGCGCGGCGGAAGAGACGCAGCACTGGGAGCGCGCCGAGCAGCTCTATCGCGACGCCGCGAAGGCCTTCGACGAGGTCCGCGCCGCGGCCGTCCGGCGCGCCGAGGAGGAGCGCCTCGCCGCCGCGCGCGCCGAGGCGCGGAGCGCCGCGGACGCGGCGCGGACGCGCGCCAAGGACGCGGGCGCTCGGCAGCACGCGCCCGCGCTCCTCGAGGAAGCGGACGCGATCGTGAAGCGGGCCGGTGACGCGGCGAACGACACCGCCGGCATGGCGGAGGCAACCGCCGACTACGCGCGCGCGGCCGAGCGCTACGACGCCGCGACGGCCGAAGCCGCACGGGTCGTTCGCCGGCACGAGCTGCGGGAGACGCTCGCGGCCGTCGAGGAGGCGAAGCGCCAGGCGCTCGACGCCGGCGCCGGACGAAATCCCGACTTCGCCGCCGCCATCGACGCGCTCGCCGCCGCCGAGCGCGCCCTCGCCGCCGACGAGCTCAGCCTGGTCGTGAGCTCCGCCGCGGCCGCGCGCGACCGCTTCTCCGCGGCGAAGGACACGGTCGAGCGCGCCAGGACGGAAGCCGCCGCGGACGCGGCGCTCGCCGACGTGGCGGCGGCCTCGGCCGAGGCGCGCGAGGCCGGCGCCGAGTCGCACGCGGCCGCGACCTTGGCGCGCGCTCTCGAGCGACAGCAGCAGGCGCTTGCCCGCCGCCACGACGGCGACTGCGCGGCGGTGCTGCCGCTTGCCGCGGAGGCCGAGCAGGCCTTCGACGCCGCGCTCGACGAGACGCTGCGCGCGGCGCACGAGGCCGCACAAGCGGCGCGCCGGGCCGCCGACCTCGCCGGGGCCGACGACCAGGCCAGCGGCGCCGCCCGCAAGGCGTTCGCCACCGCCGAGCAGCGCCGCGACGAAGGGAAGCGCGTCGCCGCGGCGGGGGCATTCCGCAAGGCGGCCGAAGGCTACCGGGCGGCGAGCGAGGCGCGCGCGGCGGCGGCGCGCACCGCGGCGGGCGACGCCGAGGCCGCGCGCGCCGAGGCCGACCGGGCGGAAGCGGGCGCACATGCCGCCGACGACCAGCGCGCCGCACTCCGCGCGGCCGAAGGCGCCGCCGCGGCCCTCGCCGCCGGTCGTTGCGCCGAGGCCGAGCGGGGGTTCGCGGAGGCGGCCCGCGGCTTTCGCGCGGCCGCGAAGACGGCGACGCGCGAGAAGCAACGCGCCGGCGCGCTCGCCGCCCGCGCCGCCGCCGGCGCCGCCGAGAACGAAGCGAACGCGGCCCGCGCCGGCGAGCTCGCCGCCGCCGAGCTCGCGCTAGCGGCCGAGGCGTTCGCCGCGGCCGAACGCGCGCTCGAGACCGAGAACTACGCGGGGAGCGCGGACCAGTTCGCGAAGGCGCGCGACGCCTTCGGACACGCGCGCGACGCCGCGCGCCGCGCCGCCGCCGAGGGCGAGGCGCGCGCGGCGCGGGCGCGCGGCGAGGCACTCCGCGCCACGCGCGCCCCCGCCGCCACCGGCTTCTTCGCCCGCCGCAAGCTCGCCAAGGCGGATGCGGCGCTCGCCCGCGGCGCGGCCGCCGCCGCGGGCGGCGACTTCCCGAGGGCCACGGTCGCGTACGCGGAAGCGGTGCAGCTCTTCGAGGCCATGCCGGCGGCGGAGGTCCCGCCGCCCGTCGCGCCGCCTCCCGCGGCGGTCCCACCCGCCGGCAAGAAGGCGACGCGGGCTGCGCCGCCCGCGGAGGCGACCTCCGTCGTCGCCTCCCCCGCGCTCGGCGAAGCGACCGCGATCGCGAGCGCATCGGCGCTCGAAGGAGCGACCCTCGTCGCGAGCGAGGCGACGTCCGTCGCGAACCCTCCCGACGCCGCCACGTTAGTAGGACGCCCGATGCCCGCCACGGTACCCGCGCGCGGGCTTCCGGGAGCGTGGATCTGGGCCGGCGCCGCCGGCGTCGCGCTGCTCGCGGGCGTGTGGCTCATGCGGGGCGGCTCGACGGACACGATGACCACGCCCTCGACCCCGCCGAAGGTCGCCGCGAAGACCGACCTGGCGCCGCAGGAACGGACCGAGGTCGCGCCGCCGGCGCCCCCGCTGGAGGCCGTCCAACGCCGCGAGCCGCCGCCGCCCGCCGCCACGACCGCGCCCCGACAGGTCGCCAAGGTCGAGGAGCCGCCGCCACCTCCGCCGCCCGCGCCGCGCATCGCGAGCTTCGAGCCTGCGACGACGCGCGTCGCGCCGGCGGGCGACACCCAACCGTTCCGCATCGCCCTCGCCGAACCGGCCGGCGCCACGTACGTCTGGTCGGTCGACGGCAAGGTCGTGAGCGACGCCACCGCCGCCACCGCGACGATCCCGGCCAGGGAGACGCCGCAGCGGATCGCGGTGATCGCGCGTACGGCGGGCGGCGAGGCGCGACAGGAGTGGGAGCTCGCGGCGCTCGCGGCGCCTCCGCCTCCGGAGGCCCCGGAGACCGCGCCCGTGATCAGCGGCTTCGAGCCGCGCGGCAAGACGCTGCAGCTCGCGCCCGGCAAGCGCACGCGATTCAAGGTGACCGCCAAGGGAGCCGGCGGCGCGCCGCTCCGCTACGCCTGGTCGATCGACGACGCGGCCGCCGGCGGCAACACCGCGACCTTCGATTTCACCGCCGCCGCCGACGAGGAAGGCACGACGCACGAGGTGCGCGCCGAGGTGACGAGCGGCAGCGGTCCGGCGGCCCGGACCGCCTGGACCGTCACCGTGCCGAACGCGCCGGTCACCATCACCCGCCAGGTCCCGTCGCCCGCCGAGATCGTCGCCGACCTCGGCGACACGACCGACTTCAGCGTCGAAGCGCGCGCGGGGCGCGCTCCGGAGAGCGCGCTCTCTTACGTCTGGACCGTCGACAAGCGGCCGGCCGAAGGCGCCGACGGCCCCCGCTTCAGGTACCGCCCCGAGCGCGGCGGCAGCGCCGACGTCGAGGTCCGCGTCGAGGCGCCCGACCGGGCGGCCGCCGTCCGCCGCTGGACCGTACGGGCGCGCGAGGCGGCGCCCGCGGCCGTCCCGACCCAGCTCGCGGCCCTGCCGCCGCGGGTCGCGCCGACGCCGGTCGCGCCGCGCGCCGGAGGCGATCCGCGGCGCGAGCTCGAGAGCTGGATCGCCGCCTACCGCGACGCCTACCAGCAGAAGAACGTCGACCGGCTCGTCACCCTCGGCGTGCTGAAGCCCGAGAACCGCGGCAAGCTCGCCGACGCCTTGAACGACCTGAACGACCTCGAGGTGCGGATCGCCGGCAGCTCGATCGACGTGCAGGGGCCCGACAGCGCGGTCGTGACGCTGACCCGCGAGGACAGCTTCGACGCCGGGGGGCGGCGCCAGACGCAGGCCATCAACATCAAGAAAAACCTCCGCAAAGTGAACGGCGCGTGGGTCGCGCAATGAAGCGGCGTATGTTAACGGCAGTCGGAATGACGGGACGAGCGGCGGGCGGCAGTGGAGCGGCGTTCGTCGCAGCGGCAGCGATGGTCCTCGGCATGACGCTCGGAAACGCGGCCGGCGTGCGGTCCGCCGACGCGACCATGGTCGCGAGCATGAGCACTGCGGCGCAGGCGACCGCCGCGGACCGCATCTTCGTCGGGACCGTCGCGTCCGTTTTGAGCCGCCGGAAGGCGTCGCACCCGTACTATTTCGAGACCGTCGTGCGCTTCGCCGTCGAGGAGACGGTCGCCGGCGCCATCCCGGGAAACGTCGAGCTCGTATACTCCGGGGGTGAAGTGGACGGCATCCGCCAGCGCGTCGACGGCATGCCGGAGTTCGCCGTCGGCGAGCGCTACGTGGTGCTCCTCGAGCCCGAGCAGACGCCCGCGCTCACGAGCCCCTTCGTCGGCTTCAACCAGGGGCTCTACCGCGTGATCGGCGAGAGCCGCGCGAGCGCGGTCGTCCGCGACCGCGGCGGACGCGCGCTCGCGAGCGACGCCCTGCCCGCCGGAGGCCGCGGCGCCGGCGGCGACCCCGCGCTCGACGCCTTCCTCGACACGCTGCGGGCCGCCCGCAAGTGACGACCCTCCCCCGTCTCCTCCTGGCGCTGCTCGCCTGCGTCGCGCTCGCCGCGCCGGCCGCGAGCCAGACGTGCCCCGTCGTCCCGGACGACGCCTTCGCCTTCATCAACGCCGGCAGCGACGAGTGTCCGGCGAACCCGGAGGTCTTCTGGACGGACGCCGCCGTGCCGTACGATTGCAGCTTCTTGGCGAACGGCCCGAACGCGATCGACTGCGGCGGCGACGCGAGCGCCTGCGTCGCCCTCTGCGAGGACGCCGCGAACGTCTGGAACGCCGACCTGCCGGGCCGCTTCACGTTCGTCGCCGCCGACGACACCGTGGACTTCTGCGACCCCGGGGACGGCAAGGTATCGATCGGCGGGACGACGACGCTCTGCGACGGGAGCGCGTACGGCAGCCGGGTGCTCGCCGTGACCCTCAGCATCTTCTACAGCGGCGGCCTGCAGGCGGGGCAGCTGATCGACGCCAACATCACGATCAACCAAGCCTTCCAGTTCTCGCAGCCCGGCTTCCAGGCGACGCTCGGCCACGAGCTCGGCCACGCCCTCGGACTCTCCCACCCCGATCAGTGCAGCGACGACTTCAACGTGCTCATGCGCTCCGCGTCCCTCTTCACCCCGCAGAGCGAGTGCTTCGTCGTCGATCCGACGACCGCCGACATCCGGGGCGCCGAGCGTATCTACCCGGTCGTGAATCCGACGCCGAACCCCACCCCGGGAGTCTGCGGCGATGCGGATCTCAGCGGCGTGGTCACAGTCACCGACGGAGTCCAGGTGCTGCGCGCCTCCGCCGGGCTCTCGAGCAGCTGCACCGCCGCGCGCTGCGACGTCGACGGCAGCGGCGCGATCACGGTCACCGACGGCGTGAACGTGCTGCGGAGCGCCGCCGGGCTCTCTTCGATCGCGGCCTGTCCCTGAGTCGTTCGCGCGCGTCCCCGCGTCCTCCGACCGCGAACCCCCTGTATCTTTGAGTCGCGCTTAGGCATCATGGCGAGCCGTGACGCGGATGGACCGCGTCGGGAGGGTGATGATGGCGAATCCGCTGGTCGAGCTGCAGCGTCTCGGACAGTCCCCCTGGCACGACAACATCAGTCGCGGCCTGCTCACCTCGGGGAAGCTCAGGAAGATGGTCGCCGCGGGCGACATCACTGGGCTCACCTCCAACCCGACGATCTTCGAGCAGGCCGTCGCGCAGAGCGACGACTACGACGAAGGCATCCGCGTCCTCGCCCACCGGGGCAAGCACGCCGAGGACATCTTCGACGCGCTCGCGATCGAGGACATTCGGGCCGCCGCCGACGTGTTCGCGCCGATCTACAAGCGCACCGGCGGCGCCGACGGCTACGTCAGCATCGAAGTCGCGCCGAAGTTCGCCGCCGACACCGAGGCCACCGTCAAGGAGGCGCAGCGCCTCTGGAAGACCGTCGCCCGTCCGAACCTCATGGTGAAGATCCCGGCGACGCGCGAGGGCGTCCCCGCGATCGAGCGCTGCATCGCCGAGGGCCTCAACATCAACGTAACCCTCATCTTCTCGCTCGAGCGCTACGACGAGGTCATGGACGCCTACGTGGGCGGACTCGCGAAGCGCGCCGCCGCGAGGAAGCCGATCGACAAGATCGCGTCGGTCGCGAGCTTCTTCGTGAGCCGTGTCGACACCGCCGTCGACAAGCAGCTCGAGCAGAAGATCGGCGAGACCGGGCCCGACCAGCAGGCGCAGCTCCGGCGGCTCGTCGGCAAGGCGGCGATCGCCAACGCCAAGCTCGCGTACGCGGCCTTCCGGAAGAAGTTCGCCGGGGAGCGCTGGGAGGCGCTGGCGGCGAAGGGCGCGCGCCGGCAGCGGCCGCTCTGGGCGAGCACGTCGACCAAGAACCCGACCTACCCCGACACGTACTACGTCGAGGCGCTCGTCGGCCCCGACACCGTCGATACGATGCCGCCCGCGACCCTCGTCGCGTACAAGGACCACGGAGCGCCCGCCCCGCGCCTCGAGGAGGGCCTGGACGAGGCCGCAGCCGTGCTCCAGCGCATCGAGGACGCCGGCATCAGCATGGACGCCGTCACGCGGAAGCTCGAGAGCGACGGCGTCGCGTCGTTCGCGAAGTCGTTCGCGTCGTTGATCGCGGTGGTGGCGGCGTCGCGCGAGGCGCTCCTCCTCACCGATCTCACCCTGGCGAAGCTCGGCTCGTCGGAGCGGACGGTGCGGGCGACGCTCGCCAGGATGGACGAGGCGAAGCTCTCCGAGCGCCTCTGGAAACAGGACCCGACGCTTTGGAAGGCGGACGACGCCGCGCACCAGGCCGAGATCAAGATCCGCATGGGATGGCTCGACGTCGCCGACCTGATGCTCGGCGAGGTCGGCGCACTCACCGCCTTCGCCGACGAGGTCCGCAAGGCCGGCTTCACCCGCGCCGTCCTCTGCGGCATGGGCGGCTCGTCGCTCGCCCCCGAGGTGCTGCGCCGGACCTTCGGTGTCGCCAAGGGGTACCTCGACGTCCAGGTCCTCGACTCCACCGATCCGGCCGCCGTCGCGACGCTCGAACGCTGGAGCGATCCCGCCAAGACGCTCTACATCGTCTCGTCGAAGTCGGGCGGCACGACCGAGCCGAACGTGTTCTTCCAGTACTTCTACGAGCGCGTCCGCGCCGCCCACGGCGACCAGGCCGGGCAACACTTCGTCGCCATCACCGATCCCGGCACCAGGATGGAGGCGCGCGCCCGCGAGCACGGCTTCCGCCGCGTCTTCCTCGCCCGACCCGAGATCGGCGGACGCTACTCCGCGCTCTCCCACTTCGGGCTCGTCCCGGCGGCCCTCATGGGCATCGACGTCGCGAAGCTCCTCCAGCGCGCCAAGCGTATGATGCTCGCGTGCGGCGCGACGATCCCGGCGGCGCAGAATCCCGGGCTCTACCTCGGAGCCGTGATCGGCACGCTCGCCAAGGCGGGCCGCGACAAGCTCACGTTCGTGGTCGATCGGAAGCTCGACACCTTCGGCTACTGGACCGAGCAGCTGATCGCCGAGTCGACCGGGAAGGAAGGCACCGGCATCGTCCCGGTCGAGGGCGAGCCCGTCGGCCGCCCCGAGGCGTACGGCAAGGACCGTGTGTTCGCCTACGTCCGGCTCGACGGCGGTCAGGAGCGCGCCGTGCAGGGCCTGATCCGGGGCGGCCATCCCGTCGTCGCGCTCCGCCTGAAGGACGCCTACGATCTCGGCGGCGAGTTCCTGCGCTGGGAGATCGCGACCGCCGCCGCCGGGTGGGTGCTCGGCATCGACCCGTTCGATCAGCCCAACGTCCAGGAGTCCAAGGACAACACCGTCCGCTTGCTGAAGACCTACCAGGAGCACGGCGCCCTCCCCGATCCGGGCGGCATCGTGTCGGCGAACGCCACCGACTTCACCCGACGGCTCGAAGCGCACCTGAAGCAGGTCCGCAGAGGCGACTACGTGGCGCTGACCGCGTACGTGGAGCGGACCGCCGAGCGCGAGCAGATCCTGCGACAGATCCGGGTCGCGCTGCGCGACCGCTTCAAGGTCGCGACCACCGTGGGCTACGGACCGCGCTTCCTGCACTCGACCGGGCAGCTCCACAAGGGCGGCGCCGCCAACGGCGTCTTCGTCCAGCTCTCGGCGGAGCCCGCGGAGGATCTGGCGATCCCCGGCGAGACGTTCAGCTTCGGGACGCTCGAGGCGGCGCAGGCGCTCGGCGACTACCAGTCGCTCGCGTCGCGCGGGCGGCGCGCGCTCCGCGTCTCGCTCGGCGCCGACATCGACCTCGGCATGCGGACGATCCTCGCCGTCGTCGCGGGCGACAAGCGGAGACGGAGCACGGTGACCGTGAAGAAGAAGCCCGCGAAGGCGAAGGCCGGCGCGAAACCGGCGCGCACCTCGCCCGCGAAGGCGAAACGTCCCGCGGCGCGCGGCGCCAAGAAGAAGCCCGCGCCCAAGGCCGAGACGACGCGCCGGACGCACGCGCGGCGCGGTCGATGAGCGCGCCCGCGCCGGCCCGCGGAAAGACGGGCGTCTCGATCAAGCGCACCGAGGGTCCGGATCCGGGCGTCGAGGCGATCCGCGCCAAGGACCCGGTCACGATCGTGATCTTCGGCGCATCGGGCGACCTCGCGAAGCGGAAGCTCCTCCCCGCGCTCTACCACCTGCACGCCGGCGGCTACCTCCCGGAGCGCTATGCCGTCGTCGGCTTCTCGCGCACGCCGCTCGGCGACGACGCCTACCGCGAGAGCATGCTGGCGGCGCTGCGGGAGCAGGTGAAGGGCGATTCCGTCGGCGCGGACCATCCGATCGTCCAGGCGCTGCACTACCAGCCGGGCGACGCCGACAACCCCGAGACGTTCCGGGACCTCCGCGCCCGCCTCGAGAAGATCGAGAAGGACTGCGGCCTCCCCGGCAACCGCCTCTACTATCTCTCGGTCGCGCCCGAGTTCTTCCCGCTCATCCTCGAGAACCTCGCGGCGGCGGGACTGATCCGCCAGAAGACGGACCCCACCTGGTCGCGCGTCATCATCGAGAAGCCCTTCGGCACCGATCTCACGAGCGCGCGCGCCCTCAACGCCATCGTCGGCGCCACGCTCGACGAGAACCAGATCTACCGCATCGACCACTACCTCGGGAAAGAGACCGTCCAGAACATCCTGAGCTTCCGGTTCGGCAACTCGATCTTCGAGCCGCTCTTCAACCAGAAGTACGTCGACAACGTGCAGATCACGGTCGCCGAGGAGCTCGGCATGGAAGGCCGGCGCGGCGCCTACTACGACGGCGCCGGCACCATGCGCGACATGGTGCAGAACCACATCCTCCAGCTCTTCTGCCTCATCGCGATGGAGCCGCCGTCGGCGCTCGAAGCGCAGGCGATCCGCGACGAGAAGGTGAAGGTGCTGCGCGCGCTCGTGCCCATGACCCGCAAGGAAGTCGCCGCCAACACCGTCCGCGGGCAGTACGGCATGGGCGAGAAGAACGGTCAGGTCGTCAAGGGCTATCGCCAGGAGGAAGGCGTCGATCCGCAGTCGTGCACCGAGACGTTCGTCGCGCTCCGGATGAAGGTCGACAACTGGCGCTGGGCCGGCGTGCCGTTCTTCCTGCGCTCCGGGAAGCGCCTCGCGAAGCGCGTCTCCGAGATTGCGGTCGAGTTCAAGCAGCCGCCGCTCCACCTCTTCCGCTATCTCGGCGAGGACGACGAGATCGTCGCCCGGCCGATGTCGAACGTCATCGTGATGCGCATCCAGCCCGACGAGGGCATCAGCCTCTCGATCGCCTGCAAGCAGCCCGGCATGCGGATCCAGCTCCAGGAAGTCGAGATGGACTTCTTCTACGGCGAGGCGTTCCACGAGCGCTCGCCGGAGGCCTACGAGCGGCTCCTGCTGGACGCGCTCCGCGGTGATGCGTCGCTCTTCACGCGGTCCGACGAGGTCGAATACTCGTGGCGCTTCATCACCGCGATCCACGAGGCGTGGGCGAATCTCCCGCCCCCGAGCTTCCCGAACTACTACCCGTTCAGCGACGGCCCGGACGAAGCGAACCGCCTGCTCGAGGGCACGCAGGCGCGCTGGCGGCCGCTGCGGGAAGCCTGAACGGGGCCGCGCAGGGTCGCGTTCGCCGAGCCGGCGTAAGCGCCTGTCCCACAAGTGGGGGACAGGCGCTTACGCCGCCGCGCGCGTCCCCCCCGACCGCGCGGCTTCGACCAGGTTCTTGCGCAGGATCGCCGACGCGCACATCGCGCCGCCGAGGAGCGCGCCGGCGACGCCCGCCGTCGCAATGTCGGCGCCCGTAAGCAGGAGGCCGCGGAGCGGCGTCGCCGGCCTGAGAAACGGGTTCCGGAACCGTGCGGGTGTGTGCTCGAGCCCGTAGATCTCGCCGTGGGCGTGCGCGGTGAAGTTCCGGCTGCTGAGCGGCGTCGAGAGCTCGGCGACCTCGACGGCGCCGCGGACTTGCGGAACGTGCGTGGAGAGGAGGTCGAGGAGGCGTTCGGCGATGGCCTGCTTGAAGGCATCGTACTCGGCGCCGCGCTTGCGCCAGCGCGTGTCTTGCCAGCGCGCGAACGCGTCGTAGGGCAGGAACGTCATGACGTCGATCGTCGACTTCCCCGGACACCGTCGCTCGAAGTCCGGATCCTTGGCGGACGGGAACGAGACGTACGCGAAGCGGATCGCCGCCGGGTCGGCGGCGATCTCGGCGGTACGGTCGTGGTGCTCGTCGGGGTAGATCCAGAGGTTGGCGCGCTCGAGGCCGAGCTCCGCGGCCGTCCCCTTCAGGCCGACGTACAGGCACGCATGGGCGACCGACGGACGCATGCCGTCGAGCGCCCGCCCGAGCCGATGGCGCTCCGCGACCGCGCGCGGCACGAGCCGCCCGAGGGTATTGGCGACGCCGGCGTCGCTGATCACGAGCGGCGCGCGCAGCTCGGCGCCGTCCTCGGCCATGCGGACGCCGACGGCCCGATCGCGTTCGACGACGATCTCCTCGACCTCGGCGTTCACGAGGAGCTCGCCGCCCGCCGCGCGGATCACCGGGGCGATGGCGGCGGCGATCCGGCCCGCGCCGCCGACGGGGAAGAAGCCTCCGCCGAAGTAGTGCTGCGTCACGAGCGCGTGGATCGCGAAGCTGCTGCGCGACGGCGGGAGCCCGTAGGCCCCGAACTGGCCGGTGAGGACGCCGATGAGCTTCTCGTTCGTCGTGAGCTCGCGCAGCACCTCGCGCGTCGTACGGTCGGCGAGGCGGAAGAACCGGCGGCGCGCCATCGGCTTCACGACGGCCCCGATGAGACGCGGGAATGTCTTCGTCGCGAAGAAGTCCTGGAGCGCGGCGACGGCCCGGTGCACGAGGGCGAAATAGCGGTCGATCGCGCCGGACTCGGACGGGAAGCGGCGCACCAGCTCGGCGCGCAGCGCCGCCTCGCCCTTCGGATAGACGTAGGTCTCGTCGCCGATCCGTATCCGCTCGACGATGGCGCCCATGTCCTCCCACTCGAGCTGCCCATCGGTCAGGTCGTCGAACAGCGCCCGCATGAGGCCGCCGGGCGCGGTGTCGCCGATGTAGTGCACGCCGACGTCCCACTCGTAGCCCGGACGGCGGAAGACGTGCGTGTAGCCGCCGATCGCATAGTGGCGCTCGAGCACGAGCACGCGGCGGCGTCCGTGCTTCGCGAGGAGCGCGGCGGCGGCGAGGCCCCCGATCCCGGAGCCGACGACGATGGCGTCGTAGGGCCCGGAGCGCTGCCTCCGGCGATAGGGCTCGGCGATCCCGTGGTGCGACATGACGACCTCCTTTCGAATGCTCTACGTGTACGGCGTATACCCGCCGATCAAAAAAAGGACGTTCGGCGAACGTCGGGCTCAGCAGCCCGCCTCCGGCACGGCGGCCCATCCGAACGCGCCGAGCACCGTGCCGATAGACCGCAGGTAGATGGGCGCGAACGCGGCGCGCGTGAGCGGCAGCTTGCCGGCGAGAAAGAGGCTCACGAGGCCGTGCACGTGAGCCCAGATCGTCAGCGCAACCGTCTCGGGGTCTCCGGTGCGGAGCACGCCGGCGGCGACGCAATCACGAATCCGATCGACGAGGAACCGGAAGGTCGCAGCGTCGCCCCACCGCGCCGCGCCCTGCTTGGAGCGGCCCTCAGGCACGTGCTCCATGAACATCACCGCATAGCTTCGTGGATGATCGAGGGCGAAGGCAAGATACTGCTCGCCCGACACGAGCAGCCGCCGCGCCGGCGTGTCCTCCCCGAGCGCGCGGTTCAGGTACCGCAGAAAGGTCGCGTGGCCCTCCGCCACGATCGCACCGAGCAACTCCTCCCGGTTGCCGAAGTGTCGATAGAGCGCCATCGGCGTGACCTTCATCCGGGACGCCAGCCCGCGCATGGTGACGCCCCCGAGCCCATGCGTGAGGAACAGCTCGCTCGCCTCCGCGAGGATCCGATCTCGTCGCAGCGTCGCCGCCATGTATACTGCGTATACGCAGCCCGGGTGGAACGTGTCAACGAGGCGTCACGCTCCCTGGCGCCCGGCGACCGCCGCGGTCAGCCCGATCCCTCGCGCGGCGCGCGCGGCTTCTCGTGGTGCCCGCCAAAGGCGTAACGCATGGCCGACAGCACCCGGTCCTGGAACTCGGCCTCGCCGCGCGACGCGAAGCGCTCCATGAGCGCCGCCGCGAGAACGTGCGCCGGCACGGCCTCGTCGATCGCGGCGTCGAGGGTCCAGCGGCCCTCCCCGGAGTCCGAGACGTGCCCGGAGAAGCCGTCGAGACCAGGGTCGCTCGCGAAGGCGCGCGCCGTGAGATCGAGGAGCCACGAGGCGATCACGCTGCCGCGCCGCCACACCTCGGTGACGTCGGCGAGGTCGAAGTCGTACCGGTAGTAGTGCGGATCGCGAAGCGGTGTGGTCTCGGCGTCGGCGGCGTGCGCCCGCTTGCCGACGTTGGCGTGCCGCAGGACGTTCAACCCCTCGGCGTACGCGGCCATGAGGCCGTACTCGATGCCGTTGTGGACCATCTTCACGAAGTGGCCCGCGCCGACGGGCCCGCAGTGGAGGTAGCCCTGCTCGGCCGTGCTCGTGCGACCCTCGCGCCCGGCGGTCGGCTCGAGCGCTCCCTTGCCGGGCGCCAGCGTCGCGAAGAGCGGATCGAGCCGGCGAACGATCTCGGGCTCGCCGCCGATCATGAGGCAGTAGCCGCGCTCGAGGCCCCAGACGCCGCCGCTCGTGCCGCAGTCGACGTAGTGGATGCCGCCCGCCGCGAGCCGCTGCGCGCGGTCGACGTCGTCCCGATAAAACGAGTTGCCGCCGTCGATCACGACGTCGCCGGGCGCGAGCTTCGGGACGAGGTCGGCGAGCGTGCGGTCGACGATCGCGGCCGGCACCATCAACCAGACCGCGCGCGGCGGCGCGAGCGCGGCGAGGAACGCATCCAAGGAGCGCGTACCCGTCGCTCCTTCCTTTTCGATCGCATCGACCGCTGCCGAGACGACATCGTACGCGACGACCGCGTGCCCTCCGCGCAGCAGGCGCCGGGTCATGTTGGCTCCCATCCGTCCCATCCCGATCATCCCGATCTGCATGTCGTCACCCTCCTCCGGTCGTGCGCTTCGGTCGTTTGAGCCTCGGCTCGATCCCCGCGGCGAGGTACGGCTCGATCCACCCGTGCCCCGCATCCGGCCAGGCGTCGAACATCGGCAGATACGGCTTGATGTCCAGGATGGGGGTGTCGTCGAGGAGGTCGAGGCCGCGGACATGGATCTCGCCGCGCCCGGGATCGACCGACTCGAGCACGACGTTGGTGAGCCCGAGCGGCGACGGCCGGTCCGGGGCGCGGGTCGCGAAGAGGCCGCGCTTCGGGCCGCCGCGCGGGGGCCGCACCTTGGATCCCCAGCCGCCGCTGCGGTGGAAATGGAAGAGGAGCCAAATGCGTCCGAAGCCCGCGAGGTCGCCGAGCGCCTCGCGATACTCCGGTGAAATTTCGATGATCCCCTTGGTGTCGGGGGCCGCCGGCGGCTGATGCGGAGCGTCCTCCCGCCGGGTCCAGGGCGTCCGGGCGCGCCCGATGATGCGAAGCTCGATGTCCGCCACCGCGACCAGTCTTATCGCCGTGCGGCGGCGATCGCGACCGGGGACCTCCTACTTCGGAGTCGGGATGCCGCAGTGCGGGCCGACGACGTCGACGGCGGACTTCGCCACGGTGAGCGCGCCCGTGAGCGGGTCGAAGGCGCAGAGATCGAGACATCCCGACTTGGTATAGGCGTCGCACTCCCAGTGTTTCCCGGCGGGCAACGGGTTGCTGCTGGCGGGATAGAGCGTCGCGGTCTGCGGGGTCGAGTGGTAGCTCAGGTCCTCGCAGATCCCGGCCTCGATGAGAGCGGGGTGGCACCGCGGACCCTGCGTGCACTCCGCGAGGCCGTGGCCCGGCGTCGGCACGCACATGTCGATGTCGTGCGTACCCACGCCGACGCAGATGTCGCAGGGAAACAGGAGGTCACGGTTCAGCGCGTTGGGATCGCCGGGCGTGAAGGACGGCGCCTCCTTGGGCTGCTCGGGCACCGGTTGCGCGAGGCACTCCTCGACGAAGGCCGCCCCGTCCACGTCGCCGTGGAAGGTCCGGATCGGACCGTCGAAGGCGGGCGGCTCCGACGGAAGGGACCTGGAGCCGGCGCGGGCCTCGCGCCACTTCCCGCTCACGCGCGAGTCGTCGTCGCCCTTGGTGACCGGGATCGAGAAGTCGGGGTGCACGTCGACGAGGGTGATGTCGTCGAAGGGCGACGGCATGTCGATGTAGGCGACGAGGTCCATGCCCGCCTCGACGACGAAGGAGCCGGCGGCGCTGGCGCCGTCGCGGATCACGAGCTGGGTATACTCATCGAGGTCGTTGTCGACGCGATAGCGGAATCCTTCCGACGCGTAGATCCCGAGCTGCCCGGCGACCGCGGCGTCGGCCTTCGGCTCGATCCAGATCTTGAACGAGAGGTCGACCCCGGTGCCTTTGAGCCACGAAGGCAGAATCTCCGTCGGCGAGTAGCTGATCTCCGCCTCCGCCCGTACGTGGACGCTCGCCTCCTTCTCGGCATCGCTGCGGGCGGCCCCGAGGTCGTGGTCGGGTCGGACCGGGTTCGGGTCGCCGGCAGGGCTCCAGGCGCTCGTCCAGGGCCGCGCGTCGCGGCTTCCGAGACCGACCTGGCTGTCCCAGCCCACGTTCGCCGTGAGCGCCCAGAGCTGGGAGGAGAAGAGCACGCCGGGAATGCGCCCGTACCAATCGTGGAGATCGATGAGCGGATCGGTGACCTGATCGGTGAGGCGATAGTCGAGCGGACCGGGCGTCTGGTCCTTGAATGCCGACGTGCCGAAGGGCGAGAGCGTCGTGCCGAGCTTCGACCAGAACTGGATCTGCGGCCGCACGTTCACCGGTCCGTACGGCGTGACGACGGTGATCACGGGCGCCTCGAGGCCGAGATAGCGCGCCGATTCGTTGGCGAGGACGTCGAGCGCGTGCGCGGCCTTGACGGGATAGGTGCCGCAGGAGCGCCCGACGGGATGCGCCGGGCAGCTCGCCGCGAGCCGCATCAGGATCTCCTGCCCGACGCCGGTCAGACAGCCGAAGACGGGCACGCAGAAGTCGATGTTCTGGTAGAGGCTCACTGCCTGCTGGCCGACGTCGAAGGCGCGGAAGGCCACCTTCTGGCTGACCGACACGTCGCCGATCCCGATGTCCACGCCGGCGACGTTGGTGTGCGACCCGTTGGCGAGGTCCTTCGCGATGCAGAGACCCGCCTGCCCCATGATCTCCCCCCGGCCACCGAAGTGATTCCAACTCGCCGGCTGGGTCACCGAAGGGAACAGCGACACCCCGGTGAAGATCTCCTCCGCGCGCCTGCCGCAGGTGGCGCTCGTCGAAAGGCAGGGGCTCCCCTGGAGCAGGGTGCAGATCTCATTGAGCACCAGCAGGAGGTCGTCGGTGCCGCTCGTGCACTGCGTGGACGCGTAGAGCGGCTGGCCGCCCTCGAGCGGCTGGATGCCGGCGTCGCCGAAGCAGGACTCGACGACACCCGCCACCTTGAATCCGCCCTTGGGCTTGTTCTTGACGGTGCGCGGGAGGCTGAAGCGCGCGCTCATTCCGTCACAGGTCGCGTTCGTGACCCCGCGCAGCCGGACCTTCCCCTCGATGCCGTCGCAATCGGTCCAGAGGCCGGTGATCCGCATCCCGAGGCGCCCGGGGCGGAGCTTGGCGGGGACCGCCGGGCACACACCGGGGATCGAGACCATGCCGTCGGCGAGGACGACCGCCGACCAATCCTGCCTCGCCGCCCCGGCGCCGACCGCGAGCGGCGCGTCGAAGACGAACTGGCCTCCCGGGCAGGAGATCAGGGGCTTTCGCCTGGCATGCGCCGGCGCGGCGATGACGAGGGCCGCGAGTGCCACGCCTACCACGACGGCCCTCCCGGGACACATCCGGAAGGCACACCACCCAGACCTGGTTCGCCCAATGACGAACGGCAGGCACGGCGCCGGCACATGCCACGGTCCGCCATGAGATCGGTCCCGTCCGGTCCCCGGTCGCTTCCCGGGCTCCGGCGGCTCCCCATCACGTACGCCCCCCCGGATGCGGCGCGCTCGCAATTCCGGCGGGCCGGTGCTAGAGAACGCCGGTTTTCGTGCCGGCCGTTTCTGTGGCGGCTGGCGAGTTTCGTCGGGAGTGCGCAGAAGCGCTCGCGAGAAGCAGCAGGCGTCACGGCGTCCCTGCCTTCTCGTCCGGGCGGCCAACCACTCGAAACCTTAGAGGCTGGTCGGACCGTTCCCCTGCCCGCCTCGAGTTTTTGGAGGAGGCACCCGCATGATTCGGACACGTGTAGCGTCATCGTCATTGTCGGCCATCGCGGCGCTGACACTCGGCGCGGCCGGGATCGCCGGCGCGAGCGAGGCCGAACTCATCCTACCGAACCTTGCGTCCGAGACGTTCCTCGGCATGGACGGTTGGACCCTGCTGCTCGTGATGGGCGGCGCCATTTGCGCCTTCGGGCTCGTCTTCAGCTTCATGCAGTTCAACACGCTGAAGAACCTGCCCGTGCACCGCTCGATGCTCGAGATCTCCGAGCTCATCTACGAGACCTGCAAGACCTACCTGATCACCCAGGGCAAGTTCATCCTGATCCTCGAGCTCTTCATCGGCGCGATCATGGTCGTCTACTTCGGCTTCCTGATGCACTTCGACGCCGTCAAGGTCGCCGTGATCCTGCTCGCGAGCCTCGTCGGCATCGCCGGCAGCTACGGGGTCGCCTGGTTCGGCATCCGCGTGAACACCTTCGCGAACTCCCGGACGGCCTTCGCAAGCCTCGAGGGCAAGCCCTTCCCCACCTACGCCATCCCGCTCCAGGCCGGCATGAGCATCGGCATGTTGCTGATCAGCGCCGAGCTCGTGCTCATGCTCGCCATCCTCTTGTTCATCCCCTCCGACTTCGCGGGCGCGTGCTTCATCGGCTTCGCGATCGGCGAGTCGCTCGGCGCCTCGGCGCTCCGCATCGCCGGCGGCATCTTCACGAAGATCGCCGACATCGGCTCCGACCTCATGAAGATCGTCTTCAACATCAAGGAGGACGACGCCCGCAACCCCGGCGTCATCGCCGACTGCACCGGGGACAACGCCGGCGACTCGGTCGGCCCCTCGGCCGACGGCTTCGAGACCTACGGCGTGACCGGCGTCGCGCTCATCACGTTCATCCTGCTCGCCGTCCCGGCCACGCAGGTGAACGTGCAGGTGCAGCTCCTGGTCTGGATCTTCGTGATGCGCCTCATGATGCTGATCGCGAGCGCCGTCTCGTACTGGATCAACGACGCCATGGCGAAAAGCAGCTACGCCACCGCCGACAAGATGAACTTCGAGGCGCCGCTCACGAAGCTCGTGTGGATCACCTCGATCGTATCGGTCGTGATGACCTACGGCGTCTCGTACCTCCTGATCCCCGGGCTCGGCGACGGCTCGCTCTGGTGGAAGCTCTCCACGATCATCACGTGCGGCACGCTCGCCGGCGCGATCATCCCCGAGGTCATCAAGATCTTCACCTCGACGGAGTCCGGCCACGTGCGCGAAGTCGTGACCGCGTCGCGCGAAGGCGGCGCGTCGCTGAACGTCATCTCCGGCCTCGTCGCCGGCAATTTCAGCGCGTACTGGATGGGCATCGTGATCGTCGGCCTCATGGGCGCGGCCTTCGCGGTGTCGCTCCTGGGACTCGACGCGCTCTTCATCAAGGTCGGCGACTTGACCCCGGCGCCGGTCTTCGCGTTCGGCCTCGTCGCCTTCGGCTTCCTCGGCATGGGCCCGGTCACGATCGCCGTCGACTCGTACGGCCCCGTCACCGACAACGCCCAGTCGGTCTACGAGCTCTCGCTCATCGAGAGCGTCCCGAACGTCGCGGCCGAGATCAAGAAGGAGTTCGGCTTCAGCCCGAACTTCGAGAAGGCCAAGCACTACCTCGAGGAGAACGACGGCGCCGGCAACACGTTCAAGGCGACCGCCAAGCCGGTGCTCATCGGCACCGCCGTCGTCGGCTCCACCACGCTGATCTTCTCGATCATCATGGTGCTGACCCACGGCCTCACCCAGCAGCTCGACAAGCTCTCGCTCATGCACGCGCCCTTCCTGCTCGGGCTCGTGACCGGCGGCGCCGTCATCTACTGGTTCAGCGGCGCGTCGATGCAGGCCGTCGCAACCGGCGCGTACCGGGCCGTCGAGTTCATCAAGCAGAACATCAAGCTGGAGAACACCGAGAAGGCCTCGATCACCGACTCCAAGAAAGTCGTCGAGATCTGCACCCAGTACGCGCAGAAGGGCATGTTCAACATCTTCCTGACGGTCTTCTTCTCGACCCTCGCCTTCGCCTGCGTCGAGCCGTTCTTCTTCATCGGCTATCTGATCTCGATCGCGCTGTTCGGCCTCTACCAGGCGATCTTCATGGCGAACGCCGGCGGCGCCTGGGACAACGCGAAGAAGCTCGTCGAAGTCGAGCTCAAGGAGAAGGGCACCGAGCTCCACGCCGCGTCGGTGGTCGGCGACACCGTCGGCGATCCCTTCAAGGACACCTCGTCGGTCGCCATGAACCCGATCATCAAGTTCACGACGCTCTTCGGCTTGTTGGCCGTGGAGCTCGCGATCACCATGTCCCGGAGCGCCAGCGCGGGGCTCGCCGTCGTGTTCTTCGCGCTGTCGCTCGTGTTCGTGTACCGCTCCTTCTACGGGATGCGCATCCCGGTCGAAGGGAAGTAGCTCCCGTCGAGGCCGGCCTGCGCGCGATCGCGGCAGGCCGGCCTCGATGTTGCCGACCGGAGCGTTCGTTTCGACCGAGCCCTCGCCAAGGACAACGGCTGCCCGAAGGCCTGGACCGCCAGCACGTGCGGCGGGCAACCCGTACGGGGTGATCGCAAGTCGGAAACGCGACGTACCGGAAGTCGACCGTTGACGGTGTTCCGCGCGATCGACGCCGCGAATCCGAACTGCGCGGTAGTCGCCAACGGCTGGTGCAGCGACCAGTCGCACCCCCTCACGGGAGGGCGATGGCGATACCACGACCAGAGCATTCCGGCTCACGGCTTCCTATGCCCACAGCACGCTCACGCCGTAGGGGCCAAACGTCGGATCGCGCGTCACCAGGGTCAGCTCCTCAATCCTGGTCTGCACGACGAGCAACCGGTCGAACGGATCGCGATGGTGCGCGGGAAGGCCAGCGACGGCATCGGCGTGCTCGACGGTCACCGGCAGCCGCGTGAACCCGTAATCGTCGATCGCATCCGCGACCGTTCCGCGTGCGGACAGCTTGCCGAGCGCAGTCTTGATTGCGATCTCCCAGGCCGTCACGGCGCTCACGTAGACCTCGTCGGCGCGCTGGATCTGTGTAGTGACCCGCTTCGGAAGGCGGGCGTTGTCCCACCAGATGAACGTATGCGTGTCGAGAAGGAGCCTCACTGCGTCGGTCCGTAGAAGAGCGCGAGCACGTCCCCCGGAAGCTCGGTGTCGAACCCGGGGCCGGGCTTGAAGCGACCTTTCCCCTTTCCCGGGACGCGGAGGGCTTTGTGATCGTCGGCGAGCGGGACCAACCGAGCACGCGGCCGCCCGGCGCGTGCGAGGATGATCTCTTCGCCACGAGCCGCCCGCTCGATCAGCTCAGGCAGTCGAGCCTTGGCGGAGGCGACGTTGACGATGACCGTGCTGGCGCGGCGAGGCATGGGTCCCTCCGGTTGACCATCATGGTCTCCTCAGGTGTATCTTGACTGACCAAGATGGTCAACTAAACGTCTGCCTGCGCCGCTCATTCGCTGTCCACCACTTCGTCCGGACAGATCCACTGCGCACCCGCTCTTGTCGGCGGAAGCGCTCGCCGGGCCATCGAGCTCGCGATCACCATGCCCCGGAGCGCGAAGGGCATCCTCGCTCACTTGCACTTCATGGTGGTGCCGGTCGCATTGTAGAGGCATTCGTGCGCGGAGAGCGGCGCCCCCGGCCACTGCGCGGTCGCACATTGCGCGGACTCCGGAGCGGTGACGTCGAACACCAAGCTCACGTTCTCGAGATCGTCGAAGGCGCTGAAGTCGGCGTCCTTGCCGGACATCTTGAGCGCGAGCTGCCCGGGAACCTTGGGCTTGCGCTTCAGCTGCAGGTACGTGATCCCCTGGATGCCGGCCTTGTTCTTGTAGGTCCACTGCGTCGCGCTGCGGTTCGTCTTCCAGCCGGCGCCGCCCGGGATGGTGACGTCGAGGTCGCCCTCGCCGACGATGAGGCGGATCCCATTGGCGGCCGGATCCACGGGCGCACCGGTCTCGTCGACGACCAGCAGGCCCTTCAGCGTCACCTTCTCGTCGCCGGTCGGAGCCCCGAGCTTGCCGAGGCTCAGGCTCGCAGCGGCAACCCCGCTGCAGCCGTCGCCCTCGTAGCGTCCGATGAGAAGCGACGTGACGCCCCCCGTCAACGGATAGTAGCGCCCCCAGCCGGCGGCGATCGGTTGCCCGTCCGGCTGCACCACCACCCCGGCGAAGTGGCCGCTGAAGTTGTCGCCGTCGTCTCCCGGATCGAGCTGGGGCACGGCCGTCGTCGACCGTCCATCGCCATAGGGACCGAAGGTCGGGTCGAGGGTGCCCGTCTGCGTGACGCCCCAGATCCTCGGTGACGCGCCGGCGACGACCAGCAAACGGCCGTTCGGCTGCCGACCGACTCTGGTATTGAGCGTCGTCGGGTAGACGTTCTCCACCAGGACCATGCCGCCGGGCGGACCGAAGGTGGGATCGATCATCCCGCTCGGGTTCCAGCGCGCCATCGCCAGATTGGAGGCCTGCTCTCCGGCGGCGAAGATGCGATCGTCGGGATCGACGAGCAGGGCGAAGGCATTGAAGTTCGTGTCTTCGCCGACGCTCGCGACCTCGGCGCGGCCGGTGCCATAGGGGCCGAACGTGGTGTCGATCGTCCCATCGCTCGTGTAGCGCTCGACGCCGCCACCGGCGAGGACGATCTTGCCGTCCGACTGCAAAGCAAGTCCTTTCCCGAGCTCGGAGTTTCCGGAGGTGGCGATGGTGATACCGCCGGTACCGAACGCGGGATCCAGGGCGCCGTTGGAGAGGTGCCGGGCGAGCGTATTCCGCGCCGTGCCGTCCATCACCCCCGCGTAGCCGGCGGTGACCAACGCGCCGTCCGGTTGGCGGACGATCGCGAGGGCCGCGTCACCGAAGGTGCCTGCGGCCACCGGCGTGATGACCTTGCCGCCGACGCCGAAGGAGGAATCGAGGGTGCCGTCGGCGAGATAGCGCACGAGAGCGGAATCGCGGCCGCCGGAGCCGAACGCGCCGCCGGCGACGACGATGGCGCCGTTCGGCTGGACGAGGACCGCGTAGGCTCTGCTGTCGCCGCTGCCGACGCTGGTGACGACGATGCCGTCGCCTCCGAAGGTCGGATCCAGCTCGCCGTCGGCATCGACGCGCGCCACGAACATATCGTCCGTGCCGGGCTTCCCGAACTCGCCGGCCACGACCAGCATGCCGTCCGGCTGCATCGCCACGGCCCTCGTGTAGACGGCGTTCGCGCCAGCGAAGACCTTCAGCGCAACGCCGACACCATCGCTACCGTAGGAAAGATCGAGATCCCCCTGTACGCCGGCCCCGGCGCACGTGCCCAGGGAGAGCACGAGCATACAAGCGAGCATGGCGAAACGACGGGTCGAACGCAGCTCACCGGACATCTTGAAGGTCTCCCTCCGGACAACGGAGTCGCTCGGCCTTACGACCGAACGGCGTTCGCCGTCAAGACGATTCGCCTGCCGACCAGCAGCGGCATCGCCGAGCCGCGCCCCGGCAACGGGAGCCGCGGCGATCGACGCGATGGTCGGGCTACCCGGTCCGGGCGCGCTCACGCGGCCGGTCGACTCCCCGCGCACGCCAGGGTGCGCCGGACGCGACAAGCTCGCCGAAGTCCTCTATCACTCGGGACACCGTGACGCGCGACGATCGTTGGAAGAACCTGGTGACAGGGGCGTTCCACCTCGACGACGAGCTCGGCTCCGTCCGCGTGCGCGGGTCGGTCGCGCGCCGCCGCCGCGCCATCGAGTATCTCGACAGCATCCTGGAGGTCTTCCCCCCGGACCTCGACCCGGTCGAGGACTTCGAGGGCTACGCGGTCCGCCGCCTCGCGCAGTCGCTGCGGCGGGCGCTCCACGACGCGGGCGCGCCGCCCCCGGCCCGCTCGCGCGTCCGACCGCCGCGCCGAACGTCGTGAAGAGGCGCTGCGACCGGGCCGACCCCCGCGCCCCGATCCCTCGGCCTGCGGCCCCGACCCCCGGCGTCCCGGGGCTCGCAGCGTCGAAGGCGGTACTTGCGAGCTTGATCCCGACGCGGCCGTGCCCTTAGGTGGAGCGCATGACCGTCGCCCGTTCGCTCGCCGCCACGGCCTTCCTCCTCGCGCTCGCGTTCGGCCCTTCCGCCGAGGCCGCCGACTACTACGTGAAGACCGGCGGCAACGACGGGCTCGACGGCCTCTCGCTCGCGACGGCGTGGGCGACGCTCGGACAGGCCGCCGACGTCGTCGACCCCGGTGACACCGTGCACGTGCAGGACGGCGACTACCAGGGATTCTACCTGGAACGCTCCGGCGCGCCGGGTCAGCCGATCACCTTCGTCGCCGAGGGCGCCGCCGTCCGGATCACGAGCGACAACGGCACCACGCCCGACGGCATCAACCTCGAAGGCGCGAGTCACGTCGTCATCGACGGCTTCGTGGTCGACGGCCGGACGCGCGCCGGCATCCGCGCCGTGCTGGGAGCGTTCGTGACGGTTCGCAACTGCCGCGCCGGATACAATGGCCGCTGGGGCATCCTCACGGGCTTCGTCGACGACTTCACCGCCGAGTTCAACGAAACGCACCACTCGGTCGCCGAGCACGGCATCTACGTCTCGAACAGCGGCGACCGGCCGATCCTCCGCGCCAACCACTCGCACGACAACCACGCGAACGGCATCCACATGAACGGCGACGCCGAGCAGGGCGGCGACGGCATCATCGCGAACGCGCTCGTCGAGCGCAACGTCATCCACGGGAACGGCGTCGGGGGCGGATCCGGCATCAACATGGACGGCGTCACGGACAGCGTCGTCCGGAACAACCTGCTCTACGACAACCACGCGAGCGGGATCAGTCTCTACCGTATCGACGGTGGCGCGGCCTCGAGCGGCAACCTGGTCGTGAACAACACGATCGTGACCGCCTCGAACGGACGCTGGTGCGTGAACATCAGCGACGGCTCGACCGGGAATCGCGTGGTGAACAACGCGCTCTACAACCTGCACGGCTTCCGCGGCGTCATCACGATCGATCCGGCGAGCCGGCCCGGCTTCACGAGCGACTACAACACGGTCATGAGCCGCTTCAGCCTCGATGGCGGCGACACCGTGTCGAGCCTCGCTGCCTGGCAGGGCCAGGGCTACGATGCGCACTCGTTCGTCGCGACGCCGGCCGAGCTCTTCGTCGCAGCCGGCAGCGACTTCCACCTGAAGCCGGGGAGCCCCGCGCGCGACGCCGGCAGCGCCGCCGACGCGCCGCCCTTCGATCTCGACGATGCGCCCCGCCCCGTCGGCGCGGGCGTCGACATCGGCGCGTACGAGGAGCAGCTCGTGAGCTGCGGCGACGGCACGGTCGACCCCGGCGAGCAGTGCGGCGAGGCCGGGCTCGCCTGCGCCGATCCGTGCACCACGTGTAGCGGCTGCACCTGCGTCCCGCCGGCGCCGGTCTGCGGCGACGCCATCGTCTGCGGCGCCGAGGAGTGCGAGGACGACGGCCAGTGCGGCGCGGCCGAGGTCTGCGCCGGCTGCCGGTGCGTGAACGCTCCGGCCTGCGCGAGCGGGATCACGCTCGGGAAAGCATCGCTCACGATGCGCGTCGCGCCGGCGAGTCTGCGCGTGCAGGGCGAGGCGCTGATCCCGCGGCCGTGGGTCGGCGTGGACCCGCTCGCGAACGGCATGCGCGTCGTGGTCGATGCGACGAGCGGAGGCGGTGGGATCGACGTGACGCTCCCGGGCGGCGGCGGGTGGACCCGCAACCGGAGCGGCACGCAGTGGACCTACAAGGATCGCACGGGAGCGGTCGGCGGCATCACGCGGGCCGTGCTGCGGGACCGGTCGAAGCAGCTCCCCGGTCTCGTCCGCGTCACCGTGCAGGGAAAGCCCGCCGGCCTCGTGCTGCCGGCGCCGACCGTCACGCGCACGGCCCTCGTGGTCGGTACCGCCGCCGAATGCGCAAGCCTCGCCTGGAATCCGCCGACGGGGCCGAAGCCCCGCTGCATCGGGACCAGCGCGAAGCTCGCGTGCAGATGACGTCGCATCGGTCTCGCCCTCTGCGGCGCGCGGCTCAGGGCAGCCGCAGCCGGTCGAGTTCGTCGAGCCAGTAGGTCGGAAGGGCGTCCCAAGGCGTCCCGGCATCGTGCGCCTCGATGCACGTGTCGGTCGCCTTGGTGAAGGCAGCCGCGAGCTTCTGCCAGCTCGCATTCGCGCCGACGACGCACGCCTGCTGGGTCCTGGTGAGAGCGCCGTGGGCCGGCACGGTGAGGACGAGGAGCGCGGCGCATCCACCCCCGGACGGCGGCGAGCCGGGCGGGCGCATCCTCAGTGCTCTCCGAGGATGGACTTCCGTTTCGCCGCGTACTCCTTCTCGGTGATCAGCCCTTGCGCTCGCATGCTGTTCAGCTCTTCGAGTCGGCTCGTGGTCGAGCGGCCGGCGTCGGCGCCTTCCGCGTTCACGGGGACGGGGTCGCGCGCGTCAGCGGGCAACGCGCCAGCAGCGGCCCGCACGCTGGCGACGTCGTTGATCGCGTCGAGGACGTCTTGATTCGCGCCGGTCCAGACCATGCCCCGGCGCATGAAGCTCGTATGCATGTGTGTGCCGTAAGCGTAGTCCTTCACTTCAACCCAGCCCGACGTCGACCAGAATCCCGGAGACCAGCCGATCGAGACCGTGCACGCCTTCCTGCGGACGTCCGGGTGCGCGAGTCGCGGATCGCTGTCGCTGACGACGACGAACGATCGCTCGAGCGTCGCGCTCGCTCGTTGGTAGTACTCGCCCGCGGACTGCGCGGTGAGCACCGCGTAGTCGCATCTCGCGACCGGTCCGCCGGGACCGGTTTCGCGCTTCATCGCGCAGCCCGTCCCGACCACCGGGATCACGGCGATACAGCAGAAGAACGCGAGGGTCTGGCGCGACGGCCGGCTGACACGCATCGAGGCACTCCACGGAGACAGGGGTTCACGAGTCGCTAGCGCATCGGCGATTCGCTGCGCAAGGACGATGCGACCCCCGATGCGCCGTTTCCGCCGGCCAGCGGCTTGCAATTGAATGGAGTTCATCTAATCTTGGAGATTCTCCATGATTGCGCGATCCCAGACCGGCGGCGGCACGCTGCCCCTCGGCGACGCCTCCGAAGGGCGCCGCACCCGGCGGCGCCGCGAGCTGCACCAGAGCATCCTGGAAACGGCGGCCGAGCTCTTCGCGCGGGACGGCTACGAAACCACCACGGTCGAGAAGATCGCCGCCGCCGCCGACATCGCGCCCGCGACCTTCTTCAACCACTTCCGCAGCAAGGAGGACGTGCTGCGGGAAATCGGTCAGGACGTGTTCTCGCGTTTCCGGCGGCTGGTCGACGAGCAGCTCGAGCGCCCGGTCACGAGCATGGAGCGGCTGCACGGGTTCGCGACGCGCGGCGCGGCCCTGGTGCGGCGAGCGCCCGAGATGACCCGACGGGTGCTCATGGCCGTGCTGCGCGCGCCGCGTCCCGGCGAGGCCGGCAACGAGCTCGCCTCGATGCAGGCCGCCTTCGCGCAACTGTTGCGCCGCGGCCGCGACGACGACGCGCCCGCGAAGGACGTCCCCGACGACCTCGACGTCGAGCTCGCGGCCGAGATCCTCGTCTCGGTCGTGATCGGCGCCATGACCCATTGGATCAACGATCCCGACTATCCGCTGGAAGGCCGGCTGCGTGCCTCGTTGACGCTGCTCGCCGACCGATTGCTGACCCCCACCACCACCGCGCCCGCGGCGTCCCGACGTCCGGCGCGCCAACGCCAGAGGAAGACACCATGAAGACCGAGATCTGCAAGCGCCTCGGGATCGAGTTCCCGATTTTCGCGTTCAGCCATTGTCGCGACGTCGTCGCCGCGGTCAGCAATGCCGGCGGGTTCGGCGTGCTCGGGGCGGTCGGCTTCTCAGCCGAGCAGCTCCGCGTCGAGCTCGACTGGCTCGACGAGCACGTCGTCGGCGGATACGGCGTCGACATCGTCATCCCCGGCAAGTACGTCGGCATGGGCGAGATGGACGTCGAGAAGCTGCAGGCCATGCTCGCCGCGCAGATCCCCGCCGAGCACCGCGCCTTCGCGAAGAAGCTCCTCGCCGACCACGGCGTGCCGGAGCTGTCCGCCGATGAGAAGCCGCGCGAGCTGCTCGGCTGGACGGAGGCGACCGCGGGCCTGCAGGTGGAGGTGGCGCTCCAGCACCCCAAAGTGAAGGCGATCGCGAACGCGCTCGGCACGCCGCCTCCCGAGGTCATCCAGGAGATCCAGGACACCGGCCGGCTGGTGGGCGCGCTCTGCGGCAGCGCCAAGCAGGCCCTGTCGCACAAGGCGGCGGGCCTCGATTTCATCATCGCGCAGGGCACCGAGGGCGGCGGCCACACCGGCGAGATCGGCAGCATCGTACTCTGGCCCGAGGTCATCGACGCCGCGGCGCCGGTCCCCGTGCTCGCCGCCGGCGGCATCGGCAGCGGCAAGCAAATGGCGGCCGCGATGGCGCTCGGCGCGCAGGGCGTATGGACCGGCTCGATCTGGCTGACCGTGACCGAAGCCGATACGCCGCCGGCGCAGAAGGAGAGCTATTTGAAGGCGACGAGCAGGGACACGGTCCGGTCGCGCTCGTGGACGGGCAAGCCCTGCCGCATGCTGAAGAACGACTGGACCGAAGCCTGGGACAAGCCCGAGAACCCGAAGCCGCTCGGTATGCCGCTCCAGTTCATGGTGACGGCCGAGGCCGTGAGCCGCGGGCACCACTATGCCGCCAAGGCGCAGGCGGTCGGCTTCAATCCGGTCGGCCAGATCGTGGGCCGCATGAACGAGATCCGCTCGGCGCGCCACGTGATCCAGGACATGGTGCAGGACTACCTCGAGGCGGCCGAGCGCCTGCAGGGGCTTCTGCCGGAAGCCTGAGGCGGAGGAGACGGGCCGCGCGGCGCCGCCCCCGACGCCGCGCGCGTACCGGGACGGCGTCGCCCCCGGCGCCGCGCGCGTGCCGGGACGACGCGCTCAGCGCAGCGCCTTGACGCGCGCGATCGCGTCCCGCCAGCGCTCCATCATCGCGGGACCGCGCTCCCAGGCCTCGGTCGCGAAGTAGACGATGAGGCACTCGGCGACGCCGCCGTACTTCTCGACCAGACGCCGCGGCAGGTCGGCCCACGTGCTCGTCACGGCGTACACGTCGAGCATCTCGTCCGTGATGGCGTCCGCCATGGCGGACAGATCGCCCTGGCGCTGAAGGCGCGTCAGGCGCTCCGAGACCCCATGCCAGCCGTGCAGCTCGAAGACGCCCTTGTACGCGGGCGTCGACCCGTAGAAGGCGATCTGGAAGCGCGCCCGCTGCCGCCACTCGGCGCGCTCCTCCTCGGTGTCGCCCACGATCGTGAAGACCGGGCAGGCGAGCGCGATCGCCTGCGGATCGCGACCGGCCTTCGCGGCGCCGGCGGCGAGGTTCGGGCGGATCACTTCGTCGAGATAGCGGCGGGAGTGGAACGGATGCACGTGCACGCCGTCGGCGACCTCGCCGCAGGCGCGCAGCATCCACGGCCTGACGGCCGCCAGGTAGATCGGCACGTCGGGATGCTCGATCGGCCCCGGACTCCACAAACCGAGGAGGTCGAAGCGGTAGAACTCGCCCCGGAAGTCGAGCCGCTCCGTCCCCTGGAACGCCCGGAAGATGGCGCGGAGCGCCAGCGCGTACTCACGCAGGCGTGCACCCGGACGATCGTAGGTCGCCGAGAAGCGGCGCTCGATGTGCGCCTTGATCTGCGTCCCGAGCCCGAGGACGAAGCGGCCGCGGGTCACCTCGGCGAGCTCCCACGCGGCCTGCGCGGTCACCATGGGGCTCCGCGGAAACGCCGTCGCCACGGCCGTGCCGATGCGGAGCTCCGGGGCCGCGAGCGCCGACGCCACGCACGTGAGGTAGGCCGTGCGTCCCGCTTCGGCGAGCCAGAGCCCGTCGAACCCGGCGCGCGCGAGCTCCGTGGCGCGAACGCCCGCGCGGTGCAGCTCCATCCCGGCTCCGAACGCTTCGATGCGCATGGGAGGTCCCTGTAGTCGCATCACGCGCCGCCGCCAACCCGGCCGCAGGTCCCCGTGGGCGACGCGACGTTGGATGCCGCGAGCCGGTTGACGGCGACGAGCCGTCCGCGCATCGCGCGCCCGCGATGTACCTCGCTTACACCCCCGAGCGGGAAGCGCTCCGCGAAGAGCTCCGCGCCTACTTCGCCACCATGATGACCCCCGAGGTCGAGACCGAGGTGGCGAACGGCGATACCGGTCGCCGCGGCAACGCCGGGAGCTCCTGCCGCGCGTCGTCGACGGCTCCCTCGTCCTCGCCGTCGCGTTCCTCGCCCGCCTCGGGGAGCGGATCGTGGCGGGCGGCTGAACGGCGACGCGCTCAGCCGCCTGCCGGCGCCGGCTCGGTCGTCTGGATGACCTCGTGGATCTCGAGCACGCTCGGCCCCGCGAACATCTCGGCCGGCGGCCGGTTGCCGTGCGCGATCCGGAACGACTCGCTGTTCGTCCAATCCCAGAACGCCTGCTCGGACTCCCAGTAGGTCTGCACCAGGTAGTAGCCCTGCTCCTGGCGCTCCTCGATCCGTCCCGTTCGATGGTCGAAGCGGCGCTGCACCGGCCGCAGCACGAGGTTCTTCACGAAGCCCGGCGAGCGGTCGATCAGGTGGGCGCGCTTCCTGAAGCGCTCCTCGAACTCGGCCTCGAAGGCCTTGGTGACGGGGATGCGGTTGGTGACGACGAACACGGGAGCCTCCTTCGCTGCCGGAAATCTAGGGGAGCGCGGCGAGCAACGCGCGCAGTCGCTCCATCGCGGGCCGGTGATCCTCCGCTACGAGGATGCCGCGCATGCCGAGGCGCTCGGCCGCGGCGATGTTGCCGTGGAAATCGTCGAGGAAGACCGCCCGCTCGGGCGCGCCGACGCCGAGCCGCTCGAGCGCCAGCCGGAAGATCCGCGGATCGGGCTTCCGGACGCCGACGTGCGCCGAGTCGACCACCACGTCGAAGAGCTCGTCCACCGGCAGCATGGCGCGCCAGCCGTCGCCGAACTCCCGTACGTTGTTGGTGACGATCGCCGTCTTGACGCCGAGCGCGCGGGTGTGGCGGGCGAGCGCGATCACGTCCTCGCGGATGCTCGTATCGCGAAGCGAGCCGAGCGCCTCGAAGAGATCGATGCGGTGGCCCGGCGCCGCGAGATCGAAGATCGCCTGGCGGGCATCGGCGAGCGACACCTCGCCGCGCTCGAGGCGGTGCCACGGATGGTCGGTGTCGCGGTCGTAGGCTCCGAAGACGATCTCGACGACGCGCTCGGGCGCGAGTCCGAGTCCGGCGGCGAACACGCGCACCGCCGCGAAGGGCGATGCCATGAAGACGCCGCCGAAGTCGAAGAGGACGGCCTGGACGGAGGGCACCGGCACATCCTCGCGGTTTCTCCGCTCCGCCTCAAGCTCCCGGCGCGCGGCGCCGGCGAAGTCGGACATGGTCCGCCTCGACTCGACTCCTCTCTCCGCAGCCTGCGGGGACCGGCCGATGATCGTCAGCGGGTCGCCGACCAGCTCCCGCTGCTGACGATGATCGGCGGCCAGCCGAGCAGGTAGTGACCGCTCCCCGGGAAGGCGGCCATCAGCCTCCCGTCCATGACCATGCGACAGAACCCGGCGCCAGTGCCGCCGCAGCTCGCGGCCGGCGAGGTCGGATCGGCCGCGGCGTAGCGGCCTTCGAAATGCCATCGACCCCGGGGCGATACCCAGCACTCTCCGCTGGAGAACGTGCCGCGCGTCGCGCCTTGTCCATCGATGTCGCTCGTCGCGGCGCAGGTTCCGATGCCGTCCGCCGGTACGGCGAGGTCGAACGCCGCATGCGACGTCGATCCGAGCCCGTCGGGGCTGTGCGCGAACGTGAGGACGTGGGCGCCGTTCAGCGAGGGCGGGATGCCCGCCGCGGGTCGCGCCATCGCGAACGTCACGGTGCGATCGCCGTCGTAGCCGACGTACGCGACTCCCGTCACGCGGCGCTCCGTTCCGATGATGCTCACCGTGGCGGTGGCGTTCGCCGTGAACAAGATGTCGCCGCCCAACACGAGAGAGCCGTCGAGGACGAGAGCACCGGTATCCGCGTTCGGGCCGCGAAGCGACAGGGAGTCGTAGGGGCCGAACCGGAGCACGAGACCGAGGGTGCCGGCGGACACCTCCGCGATCCTGCCGAGCGCCTCGGAGGCGCCGACCACCGGCCGCGGATCGGGACCGATCACCGCATCGTAGGTGCCGAAGAGCGATGCGGGTTCGCCATCGGGCCCGAGGATGGTCACGAGATCGGCGACGAACGCCTCGAGGAGCCGATCGAGCGTGAGCTCTCCACCGGCGCTCCCGCACGGACCCTTGGACTCGCCCCGCGCCCAGCGGATGTCGAGCCGCCGCTCGGCCGCACCGAAGCAGGCGGTCGTGCCGGGCATGCCCCGCACGGCACGCGATCGGCAGTGGAGGACGTCCCGCACCGCTCCGATCGCGGCACGGTGCTTCGTGGTCGCGCAGCGGGACGCATCCGTCCCGACGATCCCGAGTACGGCATCCACGAGCTGATCCGAGCGCGTCGCGAGCGCGGCAAGATCCTGCGTACCGAGGCAGGCGACGGCATGGGCGTCGGCGCGTGCCGCGACCTTCGCGAGACAGCGATCCGGCGCACGGCCTGCGGCCACGCCGACGTGACAGCGCAGCAGGGCGCGTACGCGCCAGCTCGCGTGATCCAGGGTGTCCGAGGCGCACGTCACGTCGATCTGTGCCGATGCGGCGGAGGCCGTCAGCAGCATCGCGATCGCCGCGCCGCCAAGACCCTTCGAGACACGTCCCATCGCCGTTCCTCCCGCCCCCGCGAGCAGGGCGCTCCTGCGCGTATTAGGGCGTCGGCACGCACCGACGAGTCAAGCGGAAGATCTCGAATGGCGCGCCCGGCGTCCCCCGGATCGGTCGGAAGCGCAGAGCGCTTGCGATCCGCGGATCGTACGGGGCAAGCTCGAAGTCCCCCATGTGCCCGCGCCGGATCCACGTTCTCGCCGCCGTCGTCGCGCTGGTCGCCACGGCGGCAGACCCCGCCGCGTTCGGGCACGCGCCGCCGGAGGCGATCGAGGCGGAGGCGCGCGCCGCGATCGCCCGTCACCCGGCCGACGCCGACGCGCACCTCGCCGCCGGACGCATGCAGCGCGCCGCACGGGCCTGGGACGCCGCGCTCGCCGCCTTCGCGCGCGCCGCGGAGCTCGGCGCCGATCCGAGCGTCGTCGCCGTCGCCACGGGCCAGGTCTGTCTCGACGCGGGATGGCCGCGCCTCGCCGAGCGGGCGTTCACGCGCGCGCTCGAACGCACGCCGGAAGACCTCGCGGCGCGCTACGATCGCGGGCGCGCCCGCATGGCGCTCGGCGATCCCGCGGGCGCAGCACGGGACTTCGAGCGCGCGATCGCGCGCATGCGCGAGCCGCGCCCCGAGCACGTGTTCGCATGGCGCGACGCGCGCATCGCGCTCGGCGACCGCGCCGGGGCGATCCGCGTGCTCGACGCCGGCATCGCGCACCTCGGCGCCGTGCCGTCCTTGCAGCTCGCCGCGCTCGACCTCGAGCTCGCCCTCGGGCGCTACCCCGACGCGCTCCGCCGCCTCGACGCGCTCCTCGCAACCGGCGCCCAGAGCCCCGTCTGGGTCGCGCGCCGGGCCGAGGTGCTCGATCGGCTCGCACGCCGCGACGACGCGCGGCGCGAGCGCGCCCGCGCCCTCGCCATGATCGAGCGCCGGCGCCCGGAACGGCGCGGCGCCGCCTTGACCGGACTCGCCGCCGATCTCCGCCGCGATCTCGCCACCACGGAGCTTCAGGAGGATCACCCATGACGCCGACCGCCCGGCGCGTCGCCGCCCTCGCCACGACCCTGCTCATCGCGACCGCTGCGGAGGCTGCGACCGTCATCCGCGGCCCGTACCTCCAGCAGCCGACGTCGACCGGCATGATCGTGCGCTGGCGAACGGACGTCCCCACCGACAGCCGCGTGCGCTACGGCGCGGCCCCGGGGGCGCTCGGCCAGAACGTCGACGACGCGACCGCCACCACCGAGCACGCCGTGAACGTGTCGGCGCTCTCGCCCGACACCGTCTACTACTACGCCATCGGCACGACGAGCGCGGACCTCGAAGGCGACGACGCGGCACACTTCTTCCGGACGACCCCGCTCCCCGGCGCGGTGCGGCCCATGCGCATCTGGGTCACCGGCGACGGCGGCTACGCCGACGCGAACGGCATGGCGGTGCGGGACGCGTATGCCGCGTACAACGGCGTGAATCCGACCGACCTCTGGCTCCTCCTCGGCGACAACGCCTATCCGACCGGCAACGACGCCAACTACCAGGCGGCGCTCTTCGACGTGCACCACGACATGCTGCGCAGCGTCCCGGTGCTCTCGACGTTCGGCAACCACGAGGCCATGGCGGGGAACTCCGCTCTCCAGACCGGCCCCTACTTCGCCATGTTCAGCTTCCCGACCGCCGGCGAGGCCGGCGGCGTGGCCTCGGGCTCCGAGGCCTATTACTCGTTCGACTACGGCAATGTCCACTTCGTCGTCCTCGACTCGGAGCACAACGCGAAGGCGGCGGGGAGTCCGATGATGCTCTGGCTCGAGGCCGACCTGCAGGCGACGACCGCCGACTGGGTCGTCGCGCTCTTTCACCGGCCGCCCTACAGCAAGGGCCTGCTCCACGACTCGGACGTCGAGGTCGAGGAGATCACGATGCGCACGAACGTCGTGCCGATGCTCGAGGACTATGGCGTCGATCTCGTCCTCTGCGGACACAGCCACTCCTACGAGCGCAGCTTTCTGCTCGACGGTCACTACGGCTTCTCCGACACGTTCGAGCGCTCGGTCCACACCCGCGATGACGGCGACGGCGATCCGAACGGCAACGGCCCCTACCGCAAGCCGAGCCTCGGCCAGCGCCCGCACGACGGCGCGGTGTACGTCGTTGCCGGCAGCTCGAGCGACGTGCGCACGACGACGCTGAATCATCCGGCGCTCCCCGTCGGGCTCCTCGAGCTCGGCTCGCTTGTCCTCGACGTCGACGACCAGACGCTCTCCGCCACGTTCGTGAACGCCGCCACGCAAACCCCCGACCGCTTCCGCATCGTGAAGGGCCCCTCGTGCCCGAGCGCCCCGCACGCGGGCTGCACCGACGCCCCCAAGGGCGGCGTGGCGATCAAGAACCATCCCGTCGACGGGCGGGACAAGCTGCAATGGACGTGGCAGAACGGCACGCTCGACAGCGCGCAGATCGGCGTGCCGAGCGGCCCGCACGACGTCGCGGTCTGCCTCTACGATCAGAACGGACGCCTGCTCGGCGACGCGCTCCGGCACGGCGCCTCGGCGTGGACGGCCAAGGCGGACCGCGTGCACTACATCGAGAAGTCCGGCGCGCACGCGGGCGTCACGAGCGTGAAGGGCACGTCGGGCGTCGGAACGGGCCGGATCCGGGTGAAGGGCGCGGGACCCTCGCTCGGCCTCGCGCCGGGCGCCGCGGCGTTCCCGCTCACGGCGCAGCTGATCAACCTCCAGAGCGGGGCCTGCTGGCAGTCGGTGTTCCCGACCTCCAGGGTGAACGACGGCGTGAAGCTCTCGGCGAAGATCCCGTGAGTCCGTCGCGCGTTCAGAGTTTCAACTGTCGCGCGGCGAGATCGCGCATGATCTCCTCGCTGCCGCCGCCGATCGCGTTGACGCGTACCTCGCGGTAGATGCGCTCGACCTTGTTGCCGCGCAGATAGCCGGCCCCGCCGAGCACCTGCATCGCCTCGCGGGCGCAATACTCCATGGTGAGCGTCGCCTGGACCTTGAGGAGCGCCAGGTCGGCGACCGGCGTCTCGCCCTGTTGCACGCGCCAGGCGCAGCTCTCGAGATAGGCCTGCGTCGCGTTCACCTGGCGGAGCATCTCCGCGATCTTGTGGCGGATGACCTGGTGATCGGCGAGGCGCTTGCCGAAGGTGCGGCGCTCCCGCGCGTAGCGCGCGGCCTCGACGAGGCAGACGCGAGCGTAGGCGTTCGCGCTCGCCGCCAGCCCGAGCCGCTCGCCGTTGAAGTTCAGCACGATGCCGAGAAAGCCCTGGTTCTCGGCGCCGATCAGGTTCGCCGCCGGCACCCGCACCTCGTCGAAATAGAGCGCCGCCGTGTCCGACGCCCACCATCCCATCTTCTCGAGCCGCGTGCGCGACACGCCGGGACGGTCGAGCTCGATCAGGAGGAGCGAGATGCCGCCATAGCCGGGCCCGCCCGTCCGGACCGCGGCCGTCACGTAGTCGGCGCGCAGCCCGCCCGTGATGAACATCTTGCTGCCGCGCACGACGTAGTCGTCGCCGTCGCGCACGGCGCGGGTCTGGATGTTGGCGACGTCGCTGCCGGCGTCGGGCTCGGTGATGCCGAGGCAGATGTGCCGCTCGCCGGAGAGCACGCGCGCCGCCACGCGGGCCTTCAGCTCGTCGGAGCCGAGCGCGAGCACCGGCGGAAGCCCGATCGAGTGCACCATCAACGAGGCGAAGACGCCGCCCGCGCCGATCTGGGCGGCCTCCTCGGACGTGACGATGTGGTGGAAGTGGTCGATACCGGCCGACGTGCCGCCGTACCGCTCCGGGTACCCGAGCCCGAGCAGACCGACCTCGGCCGCCTTGCCGTACAGCGCGAGCGGGATCTCTCCCGCCGCTTCCCACGCCTCGACGTACGGCGCGACCTCCTTCGCGAGCCACCGGCGGAGCACATCGCGCCACTCCCGGTGGCTGTCGGTGTAGAAGGGCGAGGTCGGCTTCGTAGAATCGAAATCGATGACGGCGGTGGACGGCATGGCGGCGGGCTCCCGTGGCGAAGGTGACCGAGCGCGGCTCGGCCGCTCCCCATAGCAGCCGGCGCCGCACGCGCGCCACATGGTGGCCCGAGCGGGAAGCCGGCGAAGCGCCCGCGCGGCGCCCCGCCGGATCGGATCCCCCTCAGAGCTTGCCGACGAGCTCGAGCGACGGCTTCAGCGTCTTCGATCCCTGCTGCCACTTCGCCGGACACACCTCGCCCGGATGCGCCGCGACGTACTGGGCCGCCGTCACCTTGCGCAGCAGCTCCTTGGCGTCGCGCCCGATGCCGTTATCGTGGACCTCGTAGAGCTTGATCTTGCCCTTGGGATCGACGACGAAGCTGCCGCGCAGCGCGAGGCCCTCTTCCTCGATCAGGACCTCGAAGTTGCGGGCGAGCGTCGCGGTCGGGTCGCCGACCAGGGGATAGCGGACCTTCTTGATGGCCGGCGACGTGTCGTGCCACGCCTTGTGGGCGAAGTGGGTGTCGGTCGACACGCCGTAGACTTCGACGCCGATCTTCTTGAACTCGTCGTAGTGATCGGCCAGATCCTCGAGCTCGGTCGGGCAGACGAAGGTGAAATCGGCGGGATAGAAGACGAAGACGCTCCACTTTCCGCGGATCGACTCGTCGGATACCTGGACGAAGTCCCCCTCGTGGAACGCGGTGGCCTTGAACGGCTTGATGGTCGTGTTGATCAGCGACATCTCGATTCCTCCTCCTGGGTGATTGGTTCGGCCGGGGCCTCCCGGCGCTCTTCCTATGTGCCCCGCGAGCGCTCGACAGTCCAATCGAACGTTTTGAACTTCCGATCGCTCCCGGTTATCAGACGGAGGTGGTCGATCTCGGGCAGATCACCCTCACCCAGATGCGCTACGCCGTGGCGGTCGAGACGACGCGGAACTTCCGGGAAGCCGCCGCGCGCTGTCACGTGTCGCAGTCGGGCCTCAGCATGCAGCTCCGGAAGCTCGAAGATCTCCTCGGGATCGTGCTCTTCGACCGCGGCAAGAAGCCGCTCCTCGTCACCTCCGACGGCGCGACGGCGCTCGCCCAGATGCGAGCGGTCCTGCGGGAGACCGAGCGGCTCGGCCAGGTCGTCGCCGAGGGCGAGGAGCCCGCGGGACCCTTCCGGCTGGGCGTCATCCCGACGCTCTCCCCGACCGTCCTGCCGTTGTTTCTCGGACGGTTCGCCGCCGCGCACCCCCGCGTCGAGCTCGTCATCGAGGAGCTCAAGACGGAGGAGGTCATCGCGCGCCTGCGCGCCGACACGCTCGACGCCGGCCTCGTCGCGACGCCGCTCCGGGCCCTGGGACTCCGTGAGGAGACCCTCGGCCGCGAGCGCATGCTCGCCTATCTGCCGCCGGGCGACCCGCTCCTCCGCAAGAAGGTCGTCACCCAGGCGGCGCTCAGCGTGCGCGACCTCTGGATCATGTCGGAAGGCCACTGCTTCCGGAGCCAGGTCCTGTCCTACTGCGGGACCGAGCCGCGCCCGCACCCCTCGCGCATCCACTTCGAGAGCGGCAGCTTCCAGACGCTCGTGCGGCTCGTCGACGAAGGACTCGGCGCCACCGTGCTGCCGGAACTGGTCGTGGACGGACTCCCGGCCACGCGCCGTCGCCGGCAGGTGCGCCCGCTGGTCGCCCCGACGCCGGTCCGCGAGATCGGGCTCGTCACCGCCCGGAGCCACCTGCGGCGGCGCGTCACCGACGCGCTCATGGCGGCGATCCGGCACGGGCTCGATCAGGCGCTGCCGCCCGCGGCGCGCAGCGCCGTCGTGCTGGATCCATTGGCGCCGCCGGCCGAGTGACGATCGCGAGCCGCGCCGGCGCGGCTCGCGCAGCCTTGAGGCGGGCGGTGAAACTCGGCATAGCAGCTCTCGGCGATGGGCGCGGGGATCCAGACGAAGATCTTCGAGACCGGGGAGGCGCTGGCGCGAGCGGTGGCGGAGGATCTCGGCGCGCTCGCCGCGGCGACGGCCTCGACACCGTTCACGATCGCCCTCTCGGGCGGCTCGACGCCGAAGCGCCTCTACGAGATCCTCGCCGCCTCTCCCTTCCGCGAGCGGGTGCCGTGGACCAGGGTCGAGCTCTTCTTCGGCGACGAGCGTCGCGTTCCTCCCGAGCACCCCGACTCGAACTTCGGCATGGCGAAGCGCGCGCTCCTCGACCACGTCCCGGCCAAGGCGCACCGCATGCGCGCCGAGCACGACGACGCCGACGGCTATGCGCGCCTCCTCGGCGAGCGCATCGCGCGGCGGCGGAACGACGCGCCCGTGCTCGACGTCGTGCTGCTCGGCCTCGGGGAAGACGGTCACACCGCGTCGCTGTTTCCGGGAACCGCCGCGCTCGGCGAGCGCCGGCGCTGGGTCGTGATGAACGACGTCCCGCAGCTCCGCACGCGCCGCATGACCCTCACCTACCCCGTGCTGAACGCTGCCGACCGCGTCTGGGTGCTCTCGGCCGGCGCGGGCAAGCGCCCCATGGTCGCCGCGTGCCTCGCGGCGGCGGCGCGCGGCGACGAGCCGCCGCCGCACCCCGTCCTCGGCGTCCGGCCGACCGACGGCGAGCTCGTCTGGTTCCTCGACAAAGCGGCCGCGGGGCCGACGGCCTGACGGCCGGGCGACGGCCGCACGGCCGAGAAAGGCAGTCGCGCATGCAGCAGATCGGACTCATCGGGCTCGCGGTCATGGGCGAGAACCTCGCGCTCAACATCGAGCGCAACGGCTTCCCGATCGCCGTCTACAACCGGAGCTTCGAGAAGACCGATGCCCTCCTGAAGGGCCGCGCCAAGGGCCTGAACTTCGTCGGCGCGAGAACGCTGGCGGATTTCGTCGTCGCGCTCGCGCGTCCTCGTCGCATCGTCACGATGGTGAAGGCCGGCGGCCCGGTCGACGCCGTGATCGACGAGCTCCGGCCGCTGCTCGAGCCCGGCGACATCCTCGTCGACGGCGGCAACTCGCACTTCAAAGACTCCGACCGTCGCGTCGCCGCGCTCGACCCGACCGGCATCAAGTTCTTCGGCATGGGCGTGAGCGGCGGCGAGGAAGGCGCCCTCTGGGGCCCGAGCATCATGCCGGGCGGCGACGAGGCGACCTATCGCCACCTCGAGCCGATCCTCACGAAGATCGCCGCCAAGTCCGACTCCGGCCCGTGCGTGACCTACGTCGGGCGCAAGAGCGCCGGCCACTTCGTGAAGATGGTGCACAACGGCATCGAATACGGCGACATGCAGCTGATCGCCGAGTCCTACGACCTGCTGCGCTACGGCCTCGGGCTCGGCGCGGCCGAGATCGCCGACGTCTTCGCCGAGTGGAACGCCGGCGACCTGCAGTCGTTCCTGATCGAGATCACGGCGAAGATCGTGAATTTCAAGGACGACAAGGGCGGCCGGAAGCCCTTGATCGACGCCATCGTCGACGCCGCCGGCCAGAAGGGCACCGGCAAGTGGACGACGCAGGCGGCGCTCGACCTCGGGGTCGCCATCCCCACCATCACGGCCGCCGTCGACGCGCGCATCATGTCGTCGCAGCGCGCGGTGCGGCTCCTCGCGGCGAAGGCCTACCCGCCCGCGCCGAAGCCGATCGCGACGGGCAAGAAGGCCGCGATCGAGCAGATCCGGGCGGCGCTGTACGCCTCGAAGATCTGCTCCTACGCGCAGGGATTCGCGCTTCTCGCCGAGGCGTCGAGATCCTTCGACTACGGCGTGAGGCTCGGCGAGATGGCGCGCATCTGGAAGGGCGGCTGCATCATCCGCGCGGTCTTCCTCGACCGCATCCGGCAAGCGTTCGCGCGCGACCCGAACCTCGCGAACCTGCTCCTCGACCGGGACTTCGCGAAGGCCGTGAAGTCGCGCGTCGAAGCGTGGCGGAAGACCGTGCAGCTCGGCGTCAAGCTCGGCATCGCGCTCCCCGCGATGTCGGCCTCGCTCGCCTACTTCGACGGCTTCCGCCGCGCGCGCACGCCCGCGAACCTGATCCAGGGGCAGCGCGACTTCTTCGGCGCCCACACCTACGAGCGCCTCGATCGCGAGGGCATCTTCCACACCGAATGGTCCGGCGGCCATGACGACCCACGTTCTCGCGGGTGACATCGGCGGCACCAACTCGCGCCTCGCGCTCTACCAGACTGGAGCGGACGGGCTGACGCTCGTCCGCGGCGCGACGTTCCCGAGCCGCGACCACGCCGGCCTCGAGGAGGTGATCGCCCGCTTCCTCGCCGAAGCCTCGGCGCCGCCCGTCGCCGCCGCCGCGTTCGGCGTCGCGGGGCCGGTGGTCGACGACGCCGTCGTCGCCACCAACCTCCCGTGGCACATCCGGAGCGCGGCGCTGCGCGCGCGCCTCGGCACGCCCCTCGTGCGGCTGCTCAACGACCTCGAGGCGACGGCCCACGGCGCGCTCGCGCTCGCGCCGGAGAAGCTCCTCGCGCTGAACGCCGGGGTCGCCCGGCCGGGCAATCGCGCCGTAATCGCCGCGGGCACGGGCCTCGGCCAGGCGCTCCTCTTCTGGGACGGCGCGCGCCACGTACCGGTCGCGACCGAGGGCGGCCACGCTGACTTCGCGCCGCGCGACGAGGTCGAGCACGACCTGCTCCGCTGGCTCGAGCGCAAGTACGATGGCCACGTCTCCTACGAGCGTGCGGTCTCGGGGCACGGGCTCGCCAACATCTTCGCGTTCCTGGACGAGCACTGCCGGATGCCGGTCGCCGACGAAACGCGCCGTCGCCTCCAGCACGAGGACCCGGCGGCCGTGATCGGCGAGCTCGGCGTCGCCGGCGCGTGCGGCACCGCCGTCGCGGCGGTCGAACGCTTCGTCTCGATCTACGGCGCGCAGGCCGGAAACCTCGCGCTCACCGTCATGGCAACGAGCGGCGTCTACGTCGGCGGCGGCATCGTCAACAAGCTGCTGTCGGCCATGACGGGCGGCGCCTTCATGCGCGCCTTCGTCGCCAAGGGACGCTACGAACGGCTCGTGCGCGAGATCCCGGTGTGGATCATCCGCGAGCCGAACGCCGGGCTGTACGGCGCGGCGCACGTCGCCGCGGCGCTCCTGCACGCCCGAGCGTGACGCGGCGACGGCGACGGAAACGCGGGGAATCGAACGAGACAGTGCCGGCGCAGAGGTTCCCGATGAACGGGGACGCGGCGCTGGCGAATGCCGCCCATCTCGATGACGGGCGTTCCCAGTGCTAGTGTTCTGGCCGAGTCGATGCGTCAACAGCGGCACGACGCGCCTTCTCTCACCGGTGGATCGACATGACGCGCGCTATCGGACGTTCGCCTCTCTCCTGGCGTTTGCCACGGCGTCCGGGCTCGGATCGCAAGGAATGTCTCGAGTGGCCTGATCCGCTGCAGTCAACCGAGCGATGGGGAGACTCACCATGAGCGACGCAAACGGCGAACTCGCCGGGCCAGACCTCTGCAAAGGGGTCCCGTTTTCGGCGCTCGCGGAATCGGTGCCGTTGCTCGGCCACGCGCAAGGCGAGCCGACGATCGTCGTGCGTCGCGGCAAGGATCTGTTCGCGATCGGGGCCGTCTGTACCCACTACAGCGGCCCGCTCGCCGAAGGGCTGGTCGATGGCGACACGGTGCGCTGCCCGTGGCATCACGCCTGCTTCAGCCTGCGCACCGGGGAGGCCCTGCGCGCACCGGCACTCGATCCGGTGTCGTGCCGGCACGTCGAATTGCGCGACGGCACGGTCTACGTCGGCGACCGGATCGCAGCGGCGGCACCACCGCGGGCGCGCGCCGCGGGCAACGCCCCGACGCCCAAGGCGGTCGTGATCGTCGGCGGCGGCGCGGCCGGCAACGCCGCGGCCGAGACGCTGCGGCGCGAACGCTTCGAGGGCAGCATCACGCTGCTGAGCGCCGACGACTCGCCGCCTTGCGACCGGCCCAATCTGTCGAAGAGCTACCTCGCCGGAACGGCGCGGGAAGACTGGATTCCGCTGCGCAGTGCCGAGTTCTATCGCGAGCAACGCATCGACCTGCGGCTCGGCACGCGCGTCGCGAACATCGACGTTCCGAGGCGCGAAGTGGTGCTCGAAGACGGCACGCGCCACGGCTACGACGCGCTGCTGCTCGCCACCGGCGCCGATCCGGTGCGGCTTTCGGTGCCGGGGTCCGATCTCCCGCACGTCCACCGGCTGCGCAGCTGGGCCGACAGCCGCGCGCTCGCCACCGCGGCAGCCAAGGCCAAGCGCGCGGTCGTCATCGGCGCGAGCTTCATCGGGCTCGAAGTCGCCGCGTCGCTGCGGGCACGGGGCATCGACGTCGATGTCGTCGGCCGCGAGACAGTGCTGATGGAGCGCGTGCTGGGCGCCGAGGTCGGCGCCTTTCTGCTCGCGCTGCATCAGGAGCACGGCGTGCGCGTTCATCTGGGCGCGACGCCCGCGTCGATCGACGAACGAGCGGTGCGGCTTGCAAGCGGCATGTCGCTCGCCTGCGATCTGGTCGTCGTCGGCGTCGGCGTGCGCCCGGCACTCGAACTTGCCGAGCGCGCCGGGCTTGCGATCGATCGCGGCGTCAGGGTCGACCGTTACCTCGCGACGAGCGTTCCCGGCATCTACGCGGCGGGCGACATCGCGCGCTGGCCGGATCGCCTGAGCGGCGAGCCGATCCGCGTCGAGCACTGGGTCGTCGCCGAGCGCGCCGGCCAGACCGCCGCGCGCAACATGCTCGGCCGGCGGGAGGCGTTCGACCACGTGCCGTTCTTCTGGACCGAGCAGTACGACTTCGTGCTCGGCTACGTCGGGCACGCCGAGCGCTTCGACCGCGTCGAGATCGACGGCTCACTCGCGGCACGCGATTGCACGCTGCGCTACAGCCGCGGCGGCAAGACGCTTGCCGTCGCCGTCGTGCGGCGCGACCTGGAGGGGCTGCGCAGCGAAGTCGAGTTCGAACGCGCGATCGCCGCCAGCAGCTGACCGCGCCCACCCGTTGCGAAACATGAGGAGAAGATCGTGGACAAGCACATGTACCCCGAGGCATCGATCGAACTGCACCGCCAGCGCCAGGCGCTCGCACCCGAAATCGGGGCCGCGTTCAAGGCGTTCAGCAACGCGGTGTTCGCCGACGGCGCGCTGTCGGCGAAGACGAAGGATCTGATCGCGGTCGCCGTCGCCCACGTCACGCAGTGCCCGTATTGCATCCGCGGCCACACCGCGAGCGCGTTGCGCAGGGGCGCGACGCAGCAGGAGATCATGGAGGCCATCTGGGTCGCCGCCGAGATGCGCGCCGGCGGGGCGTACGCGCATTCGAACCTGGCGCTCGACGCGATGAACCAGTTCGCGGCGAAGACGACCGGCGCCGACTGAAGCCACGTCTACCACCCCCGCCCGTTCGTTCGCGTCAGCCACGGTCTCTACGCCCCGAACCCCGCCCTCGACGTCGGCGATCACGACGAATGGGACCTGATCGCCGACCTCAGGGGGCTGCCGCAGCTGTTCGCGACCACCGGCCTCGAACGCTCCCGGAGCGGCGATCCGTCGCCATGCCGGGCGTCAGAAGCGGAAGATTGCCTGCATCCTGGCGAGCAGGCGGCGCGCCCTGCCCTCGTTGCTTTCCGTCGCCACGCTCTGGCCGCGGCGCTCGCGGAGCTCGCTCTGCCGGGTCGCCAGAATGCGGCTCACCGCGGCCGCGACGCTCGGCCGGGTCTTGAAGAGGGCCTCGAACCCGGCCCGCGCGACGATCAGGAGCTCCGCGTCGCCCCTGGCGCGGACCGTCGCCGAGCGCGCCTCTCCCGTGAGGAGCGCCATCTCTCCGAAGAACGCCGGCGCGCGGAGATCGGCGACGTGGGTCTCGTGGCCAGCGGCGCCCCGCGCGACGACCTCCACGGTTCCCCGCCGCAGCACGAAGAAGGCGTCACCGGCATCGCCCTCGCGACAGATGACCTCGTCCCGGCCGAACGCGGCCTCCCGGACGTCCGGCCGCAGCATGCCGAGCGCCGCGTCGTCGAGCTCCGCCAGGAAGTCGACCTGCCGGAGGGCCGCGAGGCGCTGCTCCTGGGCGCGCGCGTCCGGGTCCCGCTGCGGCGCCGCTTCGTGCAGGTAGACGTTCCGGATCGGGAACGGAATCTCCATGTCGTGGCGGCGAAGCGCGTACCAGAGCCTGCTCATGATCGCGTCGCGGACCGCGGGCTGACGCGTGTAGTCGCGGATCCAGAACCGGATCCGATACTTGATCGCAGAGTCGCCGTAGTCCACCACCTCCGCCGTCGCCGGCGGCGTCGCGACGACGTCGGGCACGCCGCGCAGCACCTCGACGATGACCTCCTTCACCTCGTTCGGCGGAATCGCGTACGCGACGCCGACGAAGAGCTCGTCGCCGATGGCCTCGCCCCGGAAGTTGCGTACGACCTCGCGCGCGAGGAACGCGTTCGGGACGTCGAGGATCTCGAGGTTGCGGGTGACGATCGACGTCGAGCGCCACCCGATGCCCTGCACCCGGCCGACGTTGCCACCGAAGCCGATCCAGTCGCCCGGCTCGAAGGGCTTCTGCATCTGCAGCGACAGGCCGCTGAAGACGTTGCCGAGCGTCTCCTGGAGCGCGAGGCCGATCACCGCGGTCACGATCGCGGAGGTCGTGAGGAGGCCGGAGACGTCGACGTCCACCGAGTGCAGCACCGCGAGGATGACCACGGCGTAGACCAGGAGCGTCGCGAGGTCGCGGAAGATCGTCGAGAAGTGCGCCTGGCGGCGGCGCATGACGAGGTCGGCGGTCACGGCGATGCCGCGCACGACCGCGAACGACACGGCGGCGATCGCCAGCACGAACGCGACGTTGGCCGGCCGCGACGCCAGCCACGGCATGACGGCCTCGACGACGGTCGCGGCGACGAGGCACCAGAGCGCGCCCCCGAACCGCCGGAAGGCCGGCTGATCCCGCCCGAGCCACCACCCCCCCACCAGGATCAGAGCTCCCGCGAGCCACAGGGCGGATGTCACGAGCGGTGAGCTGAGCGTCGCAGCGTCCATCACGCCTGTCGGGTCGACGGCGCGGCACTATGCAGAAGGCGCCGCGCGCCTGTCAAATCATCCGCCCGCGTGCTAGCCCTGCGGACCATGGCGGACGCGCCGATCACCGTCATCTTCGCCGACATCAGCGGCAGCACCATGCTCTGCGCGGTGCGGGGCGACGAGACCGCCTACAAGCTGGTCTCGACCTGCCTGAGCACGCTCGAAGCCGAGGTCGAGCGCTTCAACGGCCGCGTGATCAAGCGGGTCGGCGACGCCATCCTCGCCATCTTCGACGCTGCCGAGCCGGCGGTGCACGCGGCGCACGCGATGCAGGTCGCGCTTGAGGCCCCCGGCAGCGAGGTCCACGCCGAGGGCGTCCGCGTCCGGGTCGGCATCGCGACCGGCACAGCCGTCCTCGACGCGGGCGACATCTACGGCGACGTCGTCAACGTCGCCGCCCGACTCACCTCGCTCGCCGGCGCGGACGAGGTGTTCATGGCCGGCGAGACCTACGAAGGGATCCCGGCGTCGATGAAGGACAACGTCCGCGTCATCGACCAGCTCGCGCTCCGCGGCCGTCCCGACTGGGTGCTCGTCTACCAGTACCTCTGGAAGCAGGAAGGCGCGACGGTCAGCACGACCGTCCGCCCGCGCGGCTACACGGCGGCGCTCGAGGTCGCCTACCGCGGCGAGAAGTACGCCCTCGGCCCGTCGCGTCCGAAGCTCACGGTCGGCCGCGATCCCGACAACGACATCAGCATCGACGAGACGGTCGTTTCGCGCCATCACTGCGAGGTGGTGCTGCGCGGCGACAAGTTCCTGCTGGTCGATCGCAGCACGAACGGCACCTGGGTGCTGACCGACGGCGGCGACACGTTCCGCGTGACCCGCGAGGAGATCACCCTCGCCGGCAGCGGCCGAATCCTGCCGGGACGTCAGAATCTGGAACCCCTGCGCTATAGAGTCGGGCCGCAAACCCCGGCGTGATCCCGGCCGCGTCACGCCCGCTTCGCGAACCCGCGTTGCGCGAACGTGGGTCGATATGGGACAACGGTGGAGTTCATGGTGGTCGTGGGTGACGTGCTGTCGGATCGCGGGCTCCGCCGCGAGCTGAACGAGGACGCGTACGCGTACGAGCCCGCGCTCGATCTCTTCCTGGTCGCGGACGGCATGGGCGGCCACGCCGCGGGCGAGATCGCGAGCCGCACGGCCGCCGAGACGATCACGACCAAGCTCCAGGAGCTCCTGGCCGACGACGATCTGACCCCGTTCCGCGACGCCGACGGCAAGCCCTGCGTCGGAGCCCGCCGGCTGGTGATCGCGGTCGAATGCGCCAACGACGCCATCTTCCGGACGGCCGCGAGCAACCCGAGCCAGCGCGGCATGGGAACCACGGTCGCCGCCCTGCACTTCGCCGACGGGTTCGCGAACCTCTGCCACGTCGGCGACAGCCGCATCTACCGCATCCGCAACGGCGCCATCGAGCGCCTCACGGAGGACCACGCGATCGCGGCGAACGTCCTCTCCCGCGCGCTCGGCGCCGAGCCGATGGTCGAGGCGAGCTGGCGGGTCGAGCCGGTTCGTCCCGGCGAGTGCTTCGTCCTCTGCACCGACGGCGTCCATGGCCAGGTGAAGGACGAGGAGATGCTCGAGATCGTCGAGCGCAACGGCGACGATTTCGGCGCCGCCTGCCGCGAGCTGATCGCCCTCGCCAACGACCGCGGCGGCCGCGACAACTCGACCGCCCTCGTCGTCGGCGTCCGCTGACCGGCGCCGTCCGCCCCGAACGAGCTACCTCGTGGGCGCCCGAGCGCGCGGCGCCTCTCTGCCGAAGATCGCCTCGATGGTGATCTCCTTGCGCCGAGCATCCCGCAGCACATGGTCCTTGCTGGTGTCGTGGTACAGGTGGCAGAGCATGCAGCTCGTGCCCGCCGACCGCGTCTCGCCGTCGATGTGGCAGCGCTGGCAGACGTCCTTCATCGGGAGGTTCACGTCGGCGGTCTCGGCGCTCTCGCGCACGTCGGGATGGCAGTGCTCGCACTTCAGGAGGTCGTGCGCCCGGTGCGAGAACTCGCCCCGTACGAGCCAGCGCGTCGGGATCATGGTCGGCTCGATCTCGGGGAGATCCCCCGGCGCGTGCGTGCCCTCCTCGTCGTGGCACAAGAAACAGTACTTGTTGGCGTCGAGGAGCGACGAGGCGCCGTCGCCGAGGTTCGGGTCGAGTGGCTGATAGAGCTTGGCCTCGGCCTTGGCGAGTGCGCTCTTCGGGTTGGTCGGGTCGATAAAGGCGGCCAGCGAGACCGAGGCGTCGAGCGGGTCGCGGCGGACGCGGCCCGGGAGGCCCGGATCGGTCGAGCCGAAGATGCCGTCGGGGTTGTTCACGGCCGCGAAGAGAAGCTTCGCCTTCAGATCCTCGCGCACGACGTCGGGCGCCTCGTGCACCGCCTCGACCGACGAGTCCGGACCGAGCCCCGACTGCGCATGGCACTTCTTGCAATGCCGCTCGAAATCGATCGGCAGCATCAGCGCGCCGTCCTTCGCGGGCACGTGGCACTCGACGCACGAGAGCGTGTCGTCGGGATCGATCTTGGTGCTCGACAGATGGATCTCGTGATCGAAGCGGATCGCGGCTTCGTCGCGACGCCCGGCGCGGAGCGCCCCGAACTCCGGGTGGTCGGCGAAGGTCCGGACCGAACGCCGGATCTCGGGCTGCTCGCGCGTCGACGCAAGCTCGCCGTGGCACTCGACGCAGCTCGCGTTCGCGACGGCGAGGAACACGCCGGTGGCTCGATGCTCGACGTGACACGCCGCGCAGTCCGGCGTCTCCACCTCGGACTTCGCGTGCGTACGGTCGGTATGACAGCCGAGACACGCCTCGGTCGGAACCCCGGCGTACGCGGCATGGCAGGTTTCGCAGCGGTCGCCGAAGCTCGCGTGCCCCTGCGACACGGGTCCCGGCAGGTACTGGCGCTGCTTCGTGCCGGCGTGGAGCCCCCACCACGCGAGGCCGCCGATCGCGACGAACAGCACCCCCACGAGCCAGTACCAGCGCCGGAAGAAGTCGGGACGCGGGAAGAGGTCGAAGCGGAGGCGTTTCGCGAGGTCTTTGCTGTTCCGGACCACCGGTACACCGACTCAGTACTTGAGCGCCATGACGATGTGGAACGCCGCGAGCACGAAGAGCGCGAACGAGAGCGGCGCGTGGACGAAGAGCCAACCGTGCAGCACGTCGTGCAGGCGGCGCTGCACCGCGAGCTGGTGTGACTCCTCGCAGATGGCCGCGAGGCGCTCGAGCTTCGGGGCCCACTCCCCGGGCGCCCGCACGACGAGGGTGCGGATGTCGGGCGGGTTGGTGCGCGTGCGGGCGTCGCGCAGGAGGTACGGGCGGATCTCGCGTAGGTAAACGTCCCTGAGCAGCGCGGCCTCGGGCACGGGATCAGTCACCGGGGGCTTCCGCGCCACGGCCTTCCAGTTGCCCGGGCGCGTCTGCAGGGCGGCCTGCTCGGCGGCGAGCCGGGCCTGCTCCTCGGCGGCCTCGGGGACGACGCCGGCCAGGCTCGCGACGAGCTCGTACGCGTCGGTCGCGAGCCCCTCGCGCACGTGGTCCATCTGACCGACGAGCGTCTCGAGCGGCACGCGCTCGGTCATGATCCCCGGCAGGTACTGCTGCAGCGCCAGCCCGAAGAGGCCGCTCACCGTAACGACCGCGAACAGCGCCATGAGCGTCGTCGTGAGGGCGCCGCCGAGCCGGAGGCCGGCGTGGAAGAGGATCAGCGGCACGGCGAGGAGGCCGAGCCAGACGTGCATCTGCATCCAGACGCGCGCCGGCCCGATCCGCCACGTGCGAACCTTCTTCCGCCCCGCGAGGAGGCCGGCGAGCAGCATCGCGAGCGTCCCGAGGACGCCGTACGCGAGCCCGGGCCAGCTGCCTCCCGACGCACCGTACGGGCTCGCCGCTACGTAGAGGCGGTAGCTCACCGCGCCGGCGATCGTCGCGACGATCGTGAACGCGAGCCAGCCGCGGTGGTCCCTGTTGAGCCTCATCGCAGATCGGAGGGCGCGAGAAACTCGCCAGGAGCGACCCGGATCGCGGCGTCGTGGGGACACGCGTAGACGCAGTTCGGGCCGTCGTAGCCGGCGCAGAGGTCGCAGACCGTGGCGCGCAGCGACACGCCCTCGCGCGGGGGCGGCGGCCGCTTCAGCTCGGAGAGCTCGACCATGTTGATGTTCCCGAAGGGACACTGGTTGGCGCAGCGCTCGCAGCCGATGCACCAGTCCTCGATCTTGATCTCGAGCGAATCCTCGCGGCGGATCGAGCCGACCGGGCAGCCGACCATGCACTTCGGGTCGGTGCAGGAGCGGCAGGCCATGGTGACGAGGTACCGGCCGATGCGCGGCCCGTCGCGGGTAAAGCGCGCCACCCCGTCGTGGGCGTCGGCGCAGGCGCGCACGCACTCGTCGCAGCGCGTACAGCGTTCGAGATCTATGAGCAGGACGTTCTGCGAGTTGTAGAGGTTGAGCTCGACGGTCTCCTCGAGCATCGCCTGCTCGTTCGCCGAGCGGCTGAAGGCGGCCGTCTCGAGCGCGCGCCCAGCCCGCGTCGCGGCCGCCAGCGCCGCGGCATTGGCCTCCGCGAGGCGGCCGAGCGCCTCGGCCGGGACGCGGACCACCTCGAAGCTGTCGAGTCCGGAGGCGCGCGCGACCCGCACCGCCGCAGGCGCGTCGACCGCGGTGACGTCCTCGCGTCCGATCTCGAAGACGTACTCGACGACGCCGATGTGATCGCCCTCGGCGAGGATGGCCTCGCGGATGCGCTCGCCGTTCAGAAGCGTGTGATTCGCGCTGTCGAGATCGACGATCCAGAGCTCGCCGTCCCGCTCCTCGACGCGGCAATGGCGACGGCCGATCGCACGGCTCTCCTTCGGCACCAGCATGTCGCAGGACTCGCTGCGACCGATCGTGATGGGCTTGGTGAGCGCCAGCTCCCGGAAGAGAGTCGGGTGCGACGCGCAGCGCAGGACCAGCCTGGTCCGCGGACGCGCCGGCATGAGCGCCTCGAAGCCGAAGGCTCCGCCGCGACCGAGATAGGTGAAGACGAACTCCCCGCCGGCCTTCGTCTGCGACATCTTGATGGTGCCGGCACGCACGAGATACAGCGCGTCGGCCGGCGTGTCCTCCGCGTAGACGACGCCGTCCGAAACCTCGTCGGAGTCGGGCGTGAGGAGCGTGCTCACCGCCGCGAGCGCCTCGATCTGCGAGGCGCTCAGCTCCGCCAGGAGCGCGCTCTGATGCAGGGTGCTGCGGATGGCGTGCGCCTCGTAGGCCTCGTCGATGGCGTCGCCGGCGCCGCGAATCGTGTCGAGCACCGAGCGCAGCATCTCGAGCGCGACGCACCGGGTCTCGGCGCGCACCGTCGCCTCGCGCGGGTAGAAATTCACGCAGGTATCGAGCCCGAAGATCTCGCCGGGACGGATCGCCGCGGGCCCGAGGCGGCGGTCGTGCGCGAGCGTCGCGTAGCGGCTCACCTCGCCGACCTCGGGACGTCCGGGTGTCCGCTCGGCGCGCCGCGTACGGCGCCGGAAACCGTCCAAGATCCGGGCGAGCGAGCGCGGCGTACGTCCCTCGACGCTCTTCGCCTCGACCCGCTCGGGAAGGAACGCGGTCGCGGCGCCCTCGACGAGGAGAAACGCGGTCGAGCCGTAGGCGCCGGCCTCGCAGATGACCTCGCCGGGCTCGTACTCGCGCCGTACGACGGCCTTGATGCCGGGCTCGCCGGCGTCCGGCGCGGCCCCGAGCAGCGTCGGCAGCTTCAGCTTCGCGCGCTTGCTGCTCTTGAAGAAGTCGAGCTCGGCGACCTCTTCGAGTGAGAGCCACTGGCCGTCGAGGCCATCGGCGTGTCGTCGTGTCACCCGCTCACCCTCGCTTCCCAGCCGGACCGAAAAGCCGGTCGCTCTTAGCAGGAAGGCGCGAGCCAGGGCAACGATTCCGTCGGGGCGGGGCGGCGCTACGCCTCCGCCAGCAAGCGCGCGACGTAGCGCCGCGCGCCTTCCTCGAGCGTCGTGAACGGCGTCGTCCACCCGGCGCCGCGCACGCGGTCCATCCTCGCTTCGGTCGCGTACTGGTAGCGCGCGCGCAGGCTCTCGGGCATCTCGATGAAGCGGATCCTCGGGGGAACGCCGAGCGCGGCAAACGTCGCGCGGGCGAGGTCGAGGAAGCTGCGGCTCGCGCCACTGCCGAGATTGAAGATGCCGCGCGCGAGCGGGCGCTCGAGCGCGAACCAGAGAACCGCGACGACGTCCTCGACATGGACGAAGTCGCGCCGCTGCTCGCCGTCGGCGACGTCCGGCCGATAGCTCTTGAAGAGCCGCACCTCGCCGTCGGCGCGGATCTGGTCGTACGCGTGCAGGATGACGCTCGCCATCTTGCCCTTGTGGCGTTCGCCGAAGCCGTAGACGTTGAAGAACTTGAAGCCGCTCCAGGCCGGCGGCGTCCGACCGGCGCCCTCCTCGCCGAGCGCCCACAGATCGAACCGCTGCTTCGACTCGCCGTAGGGGTTGAGAGGACGGAGCTTCGGGATCGAGGCCTCGTCGTCGTCGTACCCGTTCGCTCCGTCGCCGTAGGTGGCGGCGCTGCTCGCGTAGACGAAGGGCACGCGGTGCGCGCTCGCCCAACGCCACAGCCGTTGCGAGTACTCGAGGTTGACCCGCCGGAGATGGTCGAGGTCCATCTCGGTCGTGTCGGTGCACGCGCCGAGGTGGACGATGCCGGCGAGCCCGGGCGCCTCCGCCGCGAGCCATCCGTCGAGCCCGTCGACGTCCACCCTGGCGCCGAAGTCGAGCCCCCGGTGCTCGGGGCGGTCCACGAAGCTCGCGAGGCGATCCACCGAAACGAGCGGCACGCCGCGCCGATTGCACGACTCGACGAAGCGCGCGCCGATGAAGCCGGCGGCGCCGGTGACGAGAAGCGCGCGCGCCGCCATGGCCGCCTCAGTCGCCGAGGAGATACGCGAAGATCAACGGCGCCACGATCGTCGCGTCCGACTGGATCATGAACTTCGGCGTCGCGACCTCGAGCTTGCCCCAGGTGATCTTCTCGTTCGGCACGGCGCCGGAATAGCCGCCGAAGCTCGTCACCGCATCCGAGATCTGCGCGAAGTATCCCCAGTACGGCACGTCGTCGCGCTGGAGATCCTGGATGATGGTCGGCACGGCGCAGATCGCGAAGTCGCCTGCGATGCCGCCGCCGACCTGGAAGAAGCCGACGCTCGGCGTCCCGTCGTCCTTGCCGCAGCTCTCGAGGTACCACTCGATGAGATGCTGCATCTGCTCGGTGCCGCTCTTCACGCACTGGTGATGCGGCAGCGCACCGCGCAGCACGCCGGCCGCGAACATGTTGCCGGTCGTGCTGTCCTCCCAGCCGGGCGAGTACACCGGAATCCCCTTCTCCCACGCGGCGAGGAGCCAGCTGTGCTCCGCGGGGATCTGGTAGAACCGCTCCATCTCGCCGTCGCGGAAAAGATCGTGGAGGAACTCGGCCTCGAACTTCCGCTCGCCGCGCTCGCAGGCGAGTTTCCAGCGCTCGAGGAGCCGACTCTCCAGGTGGCGCATGACGGTCTCGGGGATGCAGGTGTCCGTCACGCGGTTGAAGCCGCGCGCGTAGAGATCGGCCTCGTCCTGAGCGGAGAGCGCGCGCCAGTCCGGAATGATCTCGTACTCCTCGTAGGCCAGGAGGTTGAAGAGATCCTCTTCGAGATTGGCCCCGGTGCAGCTGATGGCGTGCACCTTGCCCGCCCGGATCATCCGGCTCAAGATCTGGCCGAGCTTGGCGGTGCTCATCGCGCCGGCGAGCGCCACCAGCATCTTGCCGCCCGCCGCGAGGTGCGCCTCGTAGGCCTTCGCGGCGGCGACCGTCTCCCGGCTGTTGAAGTGGAGGAAGTGCTTCTCCATGAACGCACGCACGGTGCTCATGGCCCCGCTTGTAGGTGATATTCCGATGCTGCACCAGTCGGCGCGCCGGTTGCAGCTGGCGCGCGGCGCGTGTTACTCGGCGCACCGGGGGTGGGGATGATGCGCGCGACGTTCCTCCTGATCGCCTCGATCGGCTTCGGGATGCTGACGGCGACGCCCGTGGCGGCCGGCCCCGGGTTCCTCGGCGACGGGCGGTGCGGCAATCCCACGTGCCACGGCGCCGGACTCCCGAACCGCGAGAAGCCCGACCCCAAGTGGCGCCCGTGGAAGTCGGCGCGGACGCAGTGGATCAACACCAACATCGACCGCCACTCCCGCGCCTATCGCACCCTCGAGACCGACGAGGGGAGGACGATCGCGCGCTACATGGGTATCGAGGCGACTCAGAGCGACAAGTGCCTCGCCTGCCATGCCCCCGCGGCGACGGCCGCGCCCGGCGGTCGTTACAAGAAGAGCGACGGCGTCACCTGCGAGCACTGTCACGGCCCCGCCGAGCTCTGGCTCGAGCCGCACTCGCAGAAGGATTGGCCGCAAACGCGCCGCCAGTACGTCTCGAAAGGCTTCTACGACAACGACGACTATGTGCTGCGCGCCCGTAACTGCGCGCGCTGTCACGTCGCGATCGACCATGAGATCGTGGCCGGCGGCCACCCGCCCCTCCAGTTCGAGCTGGTCGCGTACGCACAGATCATGAAGCACTGGGACGACCAGGACGAGCTGCCGGCGGGTGCGTTCAGCGTCGACCCCACGATCTGGGCGCTCGGGCAGGTCACCGGCCTCCGCGACGCGCTTCGCATGCTCTCGGAACGCGCCGACGGCGCCAACTACCAGTCGTTCGACCAGTTCCCCCACTTCGCCGACCGCAACTGCTACACCTGTCATCACAAACTCGTGGACGACGCGCTCCGCCAGGCGCGCGGCCACTACCTGATGGTCGACGCCGTGCTCTCGGGCGTCGCCACCGGCAAGCGCGACGAGCTCGCCGGCCTCTGGAACGCCGTCGCCGCCGCCGTCCCGTCGAGCCCGCAGGCCGCCAAGCAGAAGGCCGACGCCATGATCGGCTGGCTCGGAGCGCTGGAAGGGCGGCTCGATGCGATCGACCAGAGTGCGACGCGCCGCATGCTCGCCCGCGTGACCGCGGGCGGCGACCGCCTGAAGCTCGCCGAGCGCTTCTCCTTCAGCCGCTCGAAGAGCTCCAACTGCGTCGACATCGACAACCCGAGCACCCCCTGGTGGTGGACGACCGGCGGCCCAGAGCAGAGCTATCTCGCGATCCGCGCCCTCTGCCGCCCCGCCTGGGGCGACCGCTGCGACGTCGTCAAGAGCGACATGCGCACGATGCTCGATGCGATCGACCGCTTCGCCTACAAGCCGGACCAGTTCGCAGCGAGCCTCGGAGCGGTGGGCGCGAAGCTGAAGTGACGGGCGTTCGAACGATCCGCACCGCTACAGTGTCGCGCTCGCATCCAGGCAACCGGACGCGGAACTCCGGGCCCGAAAACGCGAGGGGACCAACCCCGGTGCGGGATCGGCCCCCTCGCCGCGCTGCAGCGTCAGCCGGTCACGGAACCTTGATCACCGTCTCGCGCTGGATCAGGGCACCCGGCCCGGCGAAGCCGGCCGCGATGTCGATCGCGCCGTTGTTCTGCGGCACGCAGTAGACCGCGGCCGTGTCCCTCGTGGGGGTGCCCGGCACGCCCTCGCGGATGATGCCGCTGTTCACGAAGCACGCACGCGGCCTGAGCTGGCAGGTGTCGCCCGCCGTACAGTAGGGGCACCCGGCCGATGGCTGGCAATCCGCGGCGGTGTTGCAGCCGCGGATCGGCGTCAGCACGCAGAACTTGTCGGGCGGGCCGTCCGTGCACTTGCCCTCTTGATTGGAGTCGGTGTCGGACGGATCGGCGCGGCAGTCCGCCGGATGGCAGAAACCCCCGCCGGTGCAATCGGCGTTGGTGTCGCACGGCGCGGCGTCGTTGTCGCCGCCGACGCACGCCTCGAAGCAGGCATTCGGCCGCTTCTGCCCCGAGCAGAAGCATTGGCCGTTGCACGTGCCTCCCGGGCACTCCGACGGCACCGTGCACGACCGGCCTTCGCTCGTACCGCCGACGCACGTCTTGTTGCCGAACCCGGCTTCGGTACAGTTGAAGTTGGGGACCAGGGTGACGGTCCCGGTCGTGCGCGGGTTCGCGTTGATGTCGAGCCCGGTGCCGTTCGGATTGGTGATGAAGTCGGTGTCGGGCGGACAGTCGACGCTCGTCAGGCCGAAGAACGGCAGCTCGCCCCCGAATGGCGGCGTACGCCGGCACGCTTTGTCCCTGCGGGTGCCGTCGCTGCACACGGCCTCCGTGACGCACGGGCCCATGCCGGGGGCGCAGTCGGTGTCGTCGTCGCAGCGCTGGCGATCGACGCCGCAGAAGTTCCCGCATACGGGACAGGGCTTGTCCTGCGTGATCGCGAGGCGCGTGATCGCGCGCTGACGGACCTTCACGGCGGACGTGCCCGCCGTCAGGTTGACGGTGCCGACGACGTCCTCGCTGAAGAAGCTGACGTTGCAGACCGCGATGCCGCCGGCCGCCTGCGCGACGGGAGACGCATGGAAGGTCGTCGCGCAGAAGTCGCCCGGAGCGTTGCAGACCGGATCGTTCACGTTCCTGAGGTCGCACTTCTTGTTGATGTCCATGAAGCAGTGCGGACCCGTCGCGGTGCGCTCCTTGCGACAGGTTCCCTGACCGAGGCCGGCGCAGATCGAATCCGAGGTGGTCCCGGACGGTGCGTTCTCGGCGACGCTGCACGGCGAGTGCGGCGCGAGCGAGCAGCTCGGGCCGGCATTGCAGAGGCCGCTCATGTCGCAGTCGTAGAGATCGACGAGGAAGCCGCCCTCCTCCACGACGTCGCCGTCGGCGCTGACCCCCGTCCAGCCGTTGTCGACATCGGCGTTGGCGTCTTCGATGACCACCATGCGAGGCTTGGTCTTGCAGAGGCACGCGAAGAAGCCGTCCGGTGTGGTGGCGGTGCCGCACTGGCCCGGACACGCCGAATCGTCCGGCCCGTCACACTCCTCGTTCAGGTTGTTCACGACGTTGTCGCCGCAGAGGCCGCCGCGCGTGGCGTACTCGTAGTCGACGAGATCGGGGGGCACGATGATCTCCGGGCCGTCCGTCAACACGGTCGTCGCGTCGATCAGGCACGTCGCCGCGCCGGCGGCGTCCGTCTGATCGGGCGTGCACACCTTGAGGGTCGAAACCTGGGGGTTCGTGCACTTCTTCTCGAGGGCGGCCGTGAGCTTGTCCTTGCACTTCTGGATGGCGGCGCTCGTCTTCGGGTCGTTGGTGGCGCAGTAGTCGGGCGGCACGCCGAGCGGCTTGCCCTTGAGGATCGCGTCGCGGCACTTCGAGACGTTCTTGAGGACGCAGCTCGAAAACCCGGTCGTCTGCTTCGCGACCTCGGTCTGGCACTTGAGGTCGTCGCCGAGCGGCCCCGTCACGGTCGCGTCGTAGGCGAGCGCCATCGCCGCGGTCACGAACGCGTCGTGGGTATCCTTCATGCAGAGCTGGAGGTCGGCGGTCGTGAAGCCGTCGCCGGGATCCGGGTCCGTACAGGGGCCCGGGAATCCCATCAGGTCGAAGTCGGTCGGCGTGAGCGCGCAGGATTTCGCGATGGAGCTCGAGAGCTTTCCGTCGATCTTCGCGAGGGCCCCAGCGTCCGGCGTCGGACAGGTGCCGTCCTTCAGGTGGGTGTTCTTGCACTTCTGCAGCAGCTTCAGCTTCCCGATCGTGTACTTCTGGGAAGCCTTCGCGCTCGCGAGCAGGCACTTCAGACGATTCTTGCTGAGCTGCGCGTCGGCGTGCGACGCGGTCAGCATGACCGCGGTCAGTCCGGCGACGATGAAGGACGCTCGGGTTCGGCCGATCGTCATGTGGAGGCCTCCTCTCTCGGCATGGGCGTACGTTGGCTTGGGGCTCGTCGGCTAGCAGCGCTCGCTCCATCGCTGCAAGCCGCATCGCGGCGTAGGGATTCCGACATCGGCACTGGTCTCCGGAACGGGGACGCCCCCCGGGGACTTGGCGGAAGCCTAGCAGACTCGGATTGCCGAACGGGAGGGAAAAATTACATCGCAGGTCGAAAAGCAACCGCGCTGCCCGCGCCGGCCCCCGGGCTAGCGACGTCCCGGGAGGAGACGCTCTTCCTCGGGCGCGGCCGGCTGTACGACGGGCCCGCCGATCGGGCCCATGCCCGCCTCGGGAAGCTCGGGGCGCAGAAAGGCCCGAGGCTTCGCGGGGGCCGAGTTGGCGACCGTGAAGACCTCGCCCCCGTGCATGAAGAGGCGTTCCATTTCGGGGCGGGTGAAGGGCCGCGCGCCGAGCCGGCCGAATACGGCCACCTGATGGCCGCTCTCGTCGACCGCTCGGTCGCGCTCGAGGCCGCGGGACAGCGCGACGGCCGGCCCATGCGTGTGGCGGGTGGCGATGAGCCGCGGCGTCGGGATCGGACTGAATCCGGCGCTTCCCGGGGTCTCTCCCGGAGTGACGAGTTGGAGGATGCGCAGGCCGTTCTTCCCGTCCGCGACATAGGCGAAGACGCTGGCGTCGGTGCCGCCGACCCGCACCGCACGGGTATCGTCGAGGGTGCCATTGGCGTCGAACATCTGGAAGAGGACGGGCCTGGTCGGGCGTTCGACGTCGACGATCGCGAGGCCCTGCGATCCGGCCGGCACGTAGGCGTAGGTGCGCGAGACGGTGAGGTCGCCGGCTTCCGCAATGTCGAGCGACGCCACGAAGCGCGGCTGGTCGAGGCGCGTCACGTCGAGCACGCGCAGGCCGCGGGCGTCGGTCACGAACGCGTAGCGGAACTGGACCTGCACCGCGCGGGGCTCGACGACGTCCGGCGCACCCACCTCCGACACGATCCGCGGATGGACCGGGTCGGCGATGCTCACGACGACGAGGCCGCGCTTACACAGCACGTAGGCGTACTCGCCGGCGATCGTGACGTAGCGAGCGTCGTCGAGCGCGCCCGCCGGATTGAAGCTCGCGACCTTCTCCAGGAAGTTGTTGAGCGGATCGCCATCGGCGAGCATGTCGACGTCCACCACGACGAGCCCTTCGACCTTGTCGCTCACGTAGGCGTACTTGTAGATCGGGTGCATCGGCTGCTCTTCGTTCGCCGGGTCGCGCTCGCGCCCGTAGTGGATCGGTTGGTTCGTCGGCAGCGCGACGCCGGTGGCCCACGGCGTCTTCACGTAAGCGCGTTGCCCGAGCGGCGAGACCGGAGCGGTGACGATGCGCTCCGAGAAGCCCTTGTTGTCGGTGTTGGCGACGTCGAAGACCCGGAACCCGCCCGGCCCGTTGGCGACGTAGAGGTACTCGCCGCGGAGTTGGACCGACTGCACGTCGACGGCCCGGCTCGCGAGGTCGACGCCCGGATGCTCGTACGCCTCCTGGAGTTCCAGGTCGTGATCGAGGTGGGTCTGGAAATTGTCGGGGTACACCATGCGGTGCAGGTTCGAGCCGATCACCGCCTGCGGCTCGTCCCATTCCGTCACGGCGACGGCCTCGAGCCCGTGCTCGCCCTCGCCGACCCACGCGAAGCGGCCGACGAAGTTCACGAAGTTCGTCCCGAGCGTCAGCACCTGCGCCATCCAGGCGTTGTTGTCGCCGTTCGCCGACACGTGGCAGTCGTCGCACTGCCGCGTCTCCCTGGCGCGCACCGTGTGCGCGAAGTGGGCGTTGAACGCCTGCGAGCTGTAACCTTCGGCCGAGACGGGCGGCTGCTGGTAGTACTGCCGCTCGCGGTTCGCGTTGGTGGTGCTGATGATGACGGCGCTCGACGAGCGCACCGGCGCGACCGTGTGGCCCTTCACCGTGCTGTGCCGGCCGAGCATGAAGATGTCGTGGCGCAGCACTTGCGGATTGTACGAGGTCCAGTTGCGGGTCTCGCCGCCGTCGTAGTGCTTCTTCGCGATCTTCCAGTTCGCCTGCTGCGGCAGGTGGCAGCCGAAGCAGCTCGTCACCCACGACGTGTGGCACGCGATGCACGACATCTTGTCGGCGCCGTGCGCGAGCGCATCGGTCTTTTCGGGCACGTCGCCCCAGGTCTTGCCGTCGGCGCGCATCGTCTTCGCGAGGCGCGCCTTCTCGCTGTAGTGCTTGGAGAGCGGGTCGATCACGTCGACGACCTGCGGCACCTCCCACTCCTTGCCCTCCTCGAGCATCGAGCGCTGAATCAGCTCGCCGCCGATCCATTCGAAGCGCCGCTCGCCCCAGGGCGTGAGGCCGGTGAGGAGGTTCGTACCCCCGTCCGGCGCCGCCGGGCCGCTCGTCGTGACGGTCGCCCAGGTGTTCACGGTCCCGTGACAATCGACGCAGCCGATCTCGATCGCGTCGGGATACTCGCCGTAGATCTTGCCGTTGGAGTGGACGTCCTGCTGGAAGTGGCAGTCCACGCAGTGCATGCCCTTCTCGAGGTGGATGTCCTTCAGGTGCACGGCCTTGTCGAACTTCTTCGGGTCGTTCGGGTCGACGATCGTGCCGTTCTTGTCGAGGAGATTGCCCTTGCGGTCCTGGCTGTAGACGGCGCGGAAGATCCAGCCGTGGCCGTGATAGTCGGCGAAGGTCGTCTCCTTGGTCTTGGCATTGAGGTCGCTGACGTTCTTCAGAAACTCGCGGTCGGTCCAGAGTCCGCGGATGGCGGCCTCTTCCGGGTTGTGGTCGAGGCTCCTGTGCATGGGCTCGTAGTCCGCGACGTTGAGCGGCCATGGCTTGTCCACCGTCCGATGCCGCTGCTCGGCCGGCCAGAGCAGCTGGCCGTCGGTCTCGTAGTCCCACATCTGGTAGCCGAGGAACGTGTTCACGAACGAGTTCGGCTGGTGCATGTGGCAGACCATGCACTGGCTCGTCGGGATCGCGCGCGTGAGGCGGTGCTCGATCGGGTGACCGGACTCGTCCTTCGGGATCGTCGGGTCCTTGCCGAAGTAGCGGCCGTCGTGGCCGTATTTCGCGTACGACGCGGAGTGCGCCGGATCCTTGTCGTTGGCGTAGACGACGTGGCAGCCGGTGCAGCCGCTCGAGCGATAGTCGCCGGGGTGGTCGTTGGTGCCGAGAAACGAGAGGTGCGGGTCGTTCAGGCGCGTCTTCTGGATGTTCAGCACGCCGGCGCTGATGCGGAGGTCGGTGCCGAGCCCGCGCGTGCCGAACTTCATGTCCGGCTTGCCGGGGAGATCGGGGAGCGGGCCGAGCCCAGGGTTCCCGACCTCGGACACGACCGAACGGTCGATCTTGCCCCCGCGCTCGAAGGCGCGGAGCGGATCGGGAGGCTGCGCGACGTTCCAGGCCGGAAGCGGCAGGAGGAACGGCAGCACGCCCTTGCGCCGCTCCTCGGGCGTCGGCGGCGGCACGGTATTGAGCTTCCGCGGCTTCCCGTCCCTCGTGTACGACTCGCCGACGATGTAGCGCTTGGCCGGCAGGATCCCGTTGTTGTACGCGGCGCCGCCCCAGAGCAGCGCCGACGTCGTCATGAGGCTGCGCTCGACCTGGCGCACCTCGTTCAGGTGGCACCCGCCGCAGGTCTCCGGAGCGACGCGGAGATCCCCGGGATTGATGAACTGCAGGTATTCCGGCGACTCCTCGTTCAGCGCGGTGTAGCTGCGCTCGGGATTCGCGGAGCTGATCCGGTCATGGTTCTTCGGATCGCGCCAGACGTCGGGGCGGCGCGGGGCCACGTGCGCGTCCCGCTGCGCCGCCGCGTACTCGTCGGTGCCGGGCTTGGCGCCGCGCGCGCTCGCCTGCACGTTGCCTCCGTGGCAATCGACGCAGCCGAGGTTCACCTGCCCCGAGACGTGCATCGGCTCGATGCCCTGATGGCAGGAGAGGCAGCCGGCGCTCTTCGCGTCGGCCTCGCCCTGCGTCTGGCGCAGGAGCTTCGGCGCGCTGTCCGGGATGCCGCCGACGCCCGGCTCGTGTGCCGCCGCCCCCGCCCCGGTCGCCGTCGTCTCGTCGGCCCGTACGGGGCCGGTCACGCCGGTGGCCGCCATGACCGCCAGCGCCGACGCCACGCCGACGCCGACCCATCGCGTTCGATCGCTCATCGTCCACCCTCCCATGCCGCGCCTGCCCCGCATGGGCTTCATCAGAAGACCAGCACCACTTCGGTGCCGACCTGATAGAGCGTGTTGCTCTCCGTAATGTCCGTGAGCCCCCCGAACGGCTGGAGGATCGCCCCGAAGCCCTTCACGATGACGTTGTTGTTGAGGAAGGGCCGGTACTCGACGCCAAGGCTCAGGTCGATGCCGATGTCCTGGCGAACGTCGGGCTGCTTCAGCAGGATCTGGAGCGGCTCGGTGTCGACGAACCGGAGGTAGGTGGCGTTGCCGATCAGGCTCACCTTCTGGGTGAGATCGGCCGTCGCGCCGACGTTCACCATCAGGATGCCGGGATTCACGAAGTTCGGCTGGCCCTGGGTCTTCGAGCTGCGCAGATCGGGCACGACGCTGTTGCGCTGCATGAGCGCGACGCCGCCGCGATCGGTGACGCGGATCGATTGGCGCTGCCAGTAGCCGAAGTTGCCGCCCATGATCTGCGGGTTGTCGAGGATCGTGTCGAAGCCCCGCGCGGTGTCGTCGCGCGGGTCGCTGTCGCCGGACGACCAGAAGACCGACGCCTGGTAGCGCATCCAGTCGCGGTCCATCGAGAGCTCGAGGAACGCCTGCTGCGCCTCGATGTCCACGTCGCGTCCCGCGATCGGGTTCGACGTGTCGTGACCGAGGGCCTGGTAGAAGGCGTGGCTGACGTTCACCCAGCCGAGGTGCCCCTCGCCGGTCCACCCGAGGTAGAAGACGTCGAGGTTGTGGGGCCGCGCGATGCCGACGGGATCGGGCCGGACCAGGAAGCCCTGGTTGTCGAAGACGAACCCCGCGTCCTTCCCGTCGTCGTTCAGGTAGTGGACGCTGAACTGGGTCGTGTAGCCGAGCTTCAGGAAGTCCTGGATGTAGAGGTTGCCGATCGCGATCTGCTGGTCGCGCAGACCGAACGTGTTGAGGTCCGAGTTCGTGTCCTTCTCCGCCGGATAGAAATACGCGAGGTTGTACTGGTAGCGGTTCGAATTGGCGTTGCCGAAGAACCGGATGCCCTGGTTCACGTCCGAGAAGACGAGGCTCCGGAAGTCGCTGTTGAACGGCTGCCGGCCGATCTTCGTCGAGAGGAAGTCGTAGTTCACCGAGGTGTCGAGGAGGTGGATCTCGACGAAGGCCTCCTGCAGGGCCGCGTGGGTCGTGAGCCGATCGGTCGCGTCGCGGACGTCGGGATCGACGAGACCGTTCTCACCGGTCGCGAGCAGGTTCACGTCGAAGGCGCCCGCGAGGACGATCTGCCATTCGAACGGCTTGAACGACGTCTGGCCCTTCTGCAGCTCGAATCGCGTCACGAACTTCTGATCGAAAAGGATCGCGTTGCGGTTCCCGAAGAAATCGAAGCTGCCCGGGTCCTCGGTGGACACGCCGCTCGGCGACGGCGCGCCTCGGCCCTCGACGCTCGTCTTCGAAATGCCGGTCAGCTTCATGAAGACGTCGTCGCCGAGGATCGGTATGTCGCCCTTGAGCACGTTCTGGTTGTAGGGATCCCACCAGTGGCCCTTGGTGTTGAGTTGGTAGGGCGGCAGCTCCATCCGCCAGCGATCCTCGAAGAGCTCCGTCGCGGGCGTATCGCTGCCGACCGCCGGGCTCTCGACCGTGACGCTCGGTCCGCCCCCGGGAGCGTCCTCGGCCCGCGCTGACGGCGCGGCGAGCGCCCACGCGAGCACGGCGGCGCAGGCGACGAACGGAACGACGTCGTGACGCGCGCGGCGGGCCATCACCAACTCCCCCACAGCCACAGCGCCGCCGCCACCAGCGCCCCGATCGCGAGCACGAGCCACCGCCGGCCGCCGGGCTTCGCGCCCGTCCCGGCTCCCTCTTCCGCCGCCGGAGCGCCGCGCTCGTCGAGGAAGATCAGCTCGTCGCCTCCGAGCTGCACTCGCATTTTGTGCGTCAAGGGAACCTCCTCCTTCACCTGTGTGCCGTCCACCAGCACGACCTTCCCGGTGACCGGCGTGAGGTACCAGTGGCCGTCGCGCACCGTCAGCTGCGCGTGCTCGCGCGACGCCGTCTGCGAATAGAGCCGGAGGTCGCACGAGGGCAGCCGGCCCATCAGATAGTGCGCGCGCTCGAGCGTGACGATGTCGGAGCGTCCCGGCGGCTGCACGCGCTGGAGGCGCGCCGGCGGCGGCGCCTGCGGCTGGAGGTCGGCGAGCAGGATCGTGTGCTCCGCGAAGTCGCCGCCCGCGGCCGGAGCCGTCGGCACGATCGTCCCGGGCGTCGCGGACGTCTTCGGCATCGGAGGCGGCGTCGCCGCGAGGCGCGTCGACTCGTCGAGCGGCGGCGCCGGGCTCGCGGGCGCGGCGGGTGTCGGCGGGGACGGAGGCGACGAGACTTGCGGCGCCCCCGGCAGCTTCGGCGGCGCGCCGCCGATCCGCGTGTGCTCGTCGAATCCCGTGTCGTCCCCGTCCTTCGCCATCGCTCGTGCTCGCGCCTACCTCGCCGCGCCTCGGCGACGCGCCGTCACTGATTGGGCTGCCGGTTGAACTTGAGGTACGGCAGCCGCACGCCGCGCACCTTCACCCGATCCGCGCGGATCGCCGACGGCGGCTCGAAGCCCGGTGGGGCGTTCGCGCCCGCGTTCGTCACGATGTCGTCCTGCTCGACACCGTCGCCGCTGACGCCGAAGCCCCCGATCAGCGTGCCGTCCCGGTAGAGCGGGGCACTGCCGGGAAAGAAGACGATGCCGTTCTGCCGTCCGTTCTCCGGCTCCTGGCCGTTGGTGCACGGATTCGCCGAGTCGAAGAGGAACACGCGCCGGAACGGGCCGGGCTGCGTGCCGTCGATGCCGGACGGAAAGAGCGGCTGCGCGCCGAAGCTCAGCGTGCGGTTGGTGATCGCCGTCCCGGGCTCGTAGGCCGTGCCGATCGTGACGTCGAGGCCCGGGCTGTCCCGCGTGTCGACGGGATCGATCGCCGGGTTGCTGAACCAGATCACGTTGCGCGACTTGGCGACGGCGACGTCGATCGAGAAGACGGTCGCATCGTCCATACGATAGAGGCCGAGCAGCACGCCGTTGGCGTCCGAGACGGCGAGTATCATCGCGGTGCGCTCCTCGAGCGGCAGCCGGATCGCGGCGCGGGTCCTGCGCGCCTCCGCCACGCCCGTGTCGATGATCGCGCGCACCTCGGCGGCGCCGATCGGCGGCACGCCCGGCGAGGAATCGCGCGGACCGACGAGCCAGCCGCCCGGCACGACGTCCGCGGCGGGCGCGCCCGCCGGGTCCATCACGAACGAGAGGGCGCGCGCGACGGGGCCCGAGCCGGCCTCGACCGGGGGATCGTTCGCGACCTCGGGCACCTCGATGCCGTCGATGAAGATCACCGGGTCGATGCGCTGAACGTTCGGCAGAATGCTGAAGGTGCAGGGACTCACCGGGTCCGCGCAACACGCCGGGCGTGCGATCGCGGTGTTGGCGCAGACGTTCACGAGCCCCTTGTCGACGACGGTCGGCACCACCGCCTTCACGTCGCCGGCGAAGGCGCGTGCGGCGAACTCGCCGACGTCGAAGTCCGGGTCGCCGTCCTGCCGGCGCAGCACGACGTCGCCCTCGGGCGCGGCCTCGGAATCGGGTCCGGGATCCTGGCCGCGCAGGAAGACGCCGATGCCGCCCGCCAAGCGTCCGTTCTTGAAGATCGGCACGCCGCCCGGAAGGGTCGCGATGCCGGTCGTGCATCCGGCGCGCGACCCGCCGCTCTCGCACGCGAGCGGCGCGGCGCCGGCGAGATCGACGAGCGTCGCCGCGAGGCTGCGCGCGCGCGGGATCACCTGGTCCGCCTCGAAGAGCCCGTCGCCCGCTGCCGCGTCGAAGCTGCAGCCGCGGTTCGTGTTCTCGATGCCGAAGAGGGCGGCCGCCCCCGTGTTGTCGATGCGCGGCGGGAAGTGGATGTCGCTGATGAAGCGGATCGAGCGCGAGGTGAGCGGCGTCTGGTCGGCGCTGAAGAAAGCGGCGGTGCGCGCCAGCTGGGTCGCGAAGCTCGCGACCGCGCAATCGGTGCCCGGCGTCGGGTTCGGCGCCTCGCAGGCCGTCGCGTCGATCGCGAAGTTGGCGCCGACGCCGAGGATCACGCCGCGGCGGTCGGTCACGGCGACGACTAGATCGCGGTCGACCGCCCGCGCCGCGTGCTCCATGAGCGAACGCACCTCGTCGCGCTCAAGCGTCGGCGCCGTCGCCGCCGGCGGGGGACCCGTGCCGGGACCCTCGCCTTGTCCGGCGCCGCCGCCGCACGCGGCCAGCATCGTCACGAGCGCCGCTGCCAGCCACTCCGACCGCCTCCCGTACTGCGCCCCCATCACGGCTCTCCGCATGGCTCCGGACCCTCCAAGGATGCGCGCGCTCAGGCGGGTGGAATCGTCAACTTCACGGGACCTTTGATCTTCGCGACGCACGCCAACCGATACTTCACGGGATTCCAGTCGAGCTGCCGCACCTTTTCGATGGTGGGCCGCTCCATGCCGCCCGGATCGGGCGGCACGAAGTGCTCGGCGCCCTCGATGATCTCGACCGTGCAGAGGCCGCACTGGCCGATCTTGCACTCCCAATCGAGCGGCTCTTCGTGATGATCGCGCGGCGCGCCGTCCTTGCCGACCTTGCAATCGGGAAAGCGCGTGACGAGCTCGTGGAAATACGCGTGCAGCAGGTCCTGGTCCGGCGCGACCGGGATCGTGAGCTTGTACTTCTCGTAGTCGAGCGCGGCGACGAGCCCGCCCGCGGTGGCGGCGGCGAGCGCGGCCGGAGCGGGTGCGGCCGGAGCGGCCGCGGCAGGCGGCGCGGCGGCGTGCGGCGCGGCGACGACCACGTCGCTCGGCGCGAGCTTCGATACCGGCGCGAACCGTTCGAAGCGGAACCGCTTGCTCGCGACCCGGAACTCGTCGCCGTTCGCGAGCCGGGTCGGCGCCGTCAGCTTCACGTACGTGCCGTTCTTGCTCCCGAGATCGAAGATGCCGAGCGCGCCGCCCTCGATCCGCAACTGCGCGTGGCGCCGGGACAAGCTCAGATCCGCCTTGTCGAGGGACACCGCCTCGACCCGGCCGACGATCATCCCCTTGCCTGGGATCGGATAGGTTTCCCGCTGCACGCCCTCGGCGTCGAAGTGGGTGACGGCCCAGCCGTTCCCCTGCTCCACGACCATGAGGATCTGCGCGCCGATCCAGACGAGGTCGTTCGCGACGAGCGGCCGCCCCTCCTGCCCTTTGGCGCGGAGCCACACGCCGGCCCCGCCGCTCTCGTCCTCGAGCGCGTAGCCGTCGTCCTGGCGGGTCAGGAGCGCGTGCGTGTCGGCCATGTAGACGTCGTCGGCGCAGGCGATGTCGGGCGTCTTCCTGCCGATCGTGACCTGATCCTTCGTGAGCGGGAACGCCTCTTCCGGCGAGTCGTCGGGATGGAGGCTCACCAGCTGCGCCGCGCTCGCCGGACGCTTGGCGGCCTCGGCGTGCGACGGCGCCGGCGGCACGACGACCGGCGGCGGCGGAGCGCTCGGCGCCACGGACGGCGCGCTCGAGGGCGCGGCGGCCGCCGGCTTCGGCGGCGCGGGCGCCGGCGTCGGCGTCGGCGCCACCTCGGACTTCGGCACCTCCATGCCGGCGCGCAGCGCGATCGCCTCGACCGCCTTCACCGCATCGACCATGGCGGCCTTGATGTTGCGCTTCTCGACGACCTGCTCGTACGAGCCCGCGTCGTCGAAATCCTTGCAGCGCAGATATTTCGGCCCGCGCGCGTCGCCCACCAGGAACACGCCCGGCAACGACACCTCGCCGTCGTGGTTCACCAGCATCTGCGGTCGGTTGTTGAGGAGCGGGATCTTGATGCCGCAGCCTTGCAGCAGCTTCACCGGCAGGTCCTCGCCGATGCAGGCCACCACCTGATCCTTGGCGAACTCGAGGTGGACGGTCTCACAGGGCCTGCCCGCCGAGATCTTGCGGTCGATCCGCACCGACAGGTACTCGAGCTTGTCGTCGGCGGTGACCACCGCGACGGGCTCCGAGAACGCGAGATAGCGGACGTTGCCGTTCCCGACGTAGGCGGAGAAGAACACCTCGGAGAGCGCCCGCGACACCTTCGGCATGCCGCCGCCGCGATACGACCAGTAGATCGCGCTCTGATCCTCGCCCGCGATCTTCGCGCCCGAGATCGCGATCACCGCCTCCGCCGCCGACGTGCCGCCGCCGATCACGAGCGCGGGCCTCCCGACGTAGTCCTTCGCGTCGTCGAGGCGGAACGCGATGCCGTCGGTGTTGCCGGGGATGTCGAACCGGCGCGGCACGCCCGCGCCGATCGCGAGGAGGACATTGCGCGCTTGGTAGCGCTCTTCCTCGCCGGTGCGATGGTTCCAGGTCCGGACGCTCCACACGCCCTCGGGCAGCCGGTCGAGCCCCGTGAACTCGTGGCCGATCTTCGCGGTCAGGCCGTACTCCTTGTACTTGGCCTTCCAGACCTTCACGAGATCGTCCTTGTCGATGTCGTCGAACGCGAGGGCCGCGAGCATCGGCCCGCCGGCCGGGAACTGGAGCTTGTCGCCGCCGCCGTAGCTCGGAAGGATCTGCTTCTCCTTCGGGTAGTCGCGGATGCGCTTCATCAGGTCGTCGTAGTCGACGACCAGGCAGGAGAGTCCGAGCTCCTTGCAGCGCACCGCCGCCGCGGTGCCGGCGGGACCGCCGCCCGCGACGAAGACGTCGACGACGTCCGGCACGGCAGCCGGCTGGTCGACCTTCAGCGTCCCTCGGCGGGTATAGTCCGCCTCGTCTATCTTGTCGGACATCGACCCCGATCCCTTCTCGGGAACACCACGCCGCCCCACCGTAGAAGCCGCGCCTTCCTACTGATTCGGCGTCGAAGTTGTCAAGGATTCGCGGCCGGACGCGAGCGGAAGTAGTCGACGATCGCGGCCGCGAAGGCGGGCACCGTGTAGTCCTTCGGCTCGACATCGACCGCGAGGCCGAGATCGCGCGCCGTCGCCGCGGTCACCGGACCGATACATCCGACGGCGACGCCCGCGAGCACCGCGCCCAGGTCGCGGCCCGGAAAGAGCCCCGCGAAGTGCGTGACCGTACTCGAGCTCGTGAAGGTGACGAGGTCGGGACGCGGCGAGCCGGCGAAGAGCGCGGGCGCGGCCGCGGCCTCCGGCGGCAGCACCGTCCGGTAGGTCGCGACGTCGTCGACGAGCGCGCCCGCCGCCCGCAGGCGCTCCGGCAGGACCCGGCGCGCGCCGGCGGCGCGGGCAAGGAGCACCCGCTTCCCGGCGACGCCGCGCGCGACGAGGCCGTCGGCGACCGCCTCGGCGCGGTACTCCCCGGGCGTGAGCGCCGCCGCGAGCCCGCGCGCTCCGATGGCAGCCGCCGTCGCCGGCCCGATCGCCGCGATCGCGACGCCGGCGAGCTCGCGGACGTCGCGCCCGAGCGCGCGCAGGCGGTCGAAGAACACCTCGACGCCGTGCGGGCTCGTGAGCACGAGCCAGGCATAGCGGCCGAGGTCGGCGAGCGCGGCGTCCCACGCGGCGAACGACGCGGGAGGCTCGGGCGCGATCGTCGGCAGCGACACCACCTCGGCGCCCTCGCCCTCGAGGAGTGCGGCGAACGCCTCGGCCCGTCCGCGCGGCCGCGTCACGACGACGCGACGGCCGAAGAGCGGGCGGCGCTCGAACCAGCCGAGCTCCGCGGCCAATCCGACGACTCCCCCGATCACGACGAGCGCCGGCGGCCGCAGTCCGGCGGCCGCGACGAGCGCCGGCAGTGTCGCAACGGTGCCGCGCACCACGCGCTGGCGCGCGGTCGTGCCCCAGCGGATCGCCGCGGCGGGCGTCGCGGGGTCGAGCCCGCCGGCGGTCAGGCGGTCGAGGTTGCCAGAGAGTTGCAGCACGCTCATGTAGAGCACGAGCGTGCCGCCCTGCCGCGCGAGCGCCTCCCACGGCACGGCACGGTCGCCCTCGCGGTCCGCCTCGTGACCGGTCACGAAGCTCACGACCGACGCGTGATCGCGGTGGGTGAGCGGGATCCCCGCGTAGGCCGGCGCCGCGACGGCCGCCGTGACGCCCGGCACCACCTCGAACGGAACGCCGGCCCGCACGCACGCGCGCGCCTCCGCGCCGCCACGACCGAACACGAAGGGATCGCCGCCCTTGAGGCGCACGACCGAGCGTCCGGCGCGCGCGTATCCGAGCATCGTCTCGGTGATCTGCGCTTGCGTGAGGCGCACGCCGGAGCCGTGCTTGCCGGTGAAGATCACCTCGCAGTCGGGTCGGGTGAACGCGAGCAGACTCGGGTTCGAGAGGGCGTCGTAGATCACGACGTCGGCGCTCTCGAGACGGCGCTTGCCGTGGAGCGTGAGGAGCCCCGGGTCGCCCGGCCCGGCGCCGACCAGGCTGACGCGGCCGCCGGCGCTCACGAACGGCTCGTGCCGGCGCGCGCGACCAACGCCGCCGCGCCGCGCGTGAGGAGGGCCTCGGCGAGCCGCGTTCCGATGTCGGCGGCGGCGTCGCGCGGCCCGTCGAAGGCGTCGCCGAGGATCTCGCGACCGTCGACCGACGCCACGATCGCCCGCATGCGGAGCTGGTCGCGGTGGACGGTCGCGTACGCCGCGAGCGGCGTGTGGCAGTCGCCGCCGATCGCGGCGAGAAAAGCGCGCTCGGCCACCGCCGCGGCGCGGGTCGGAGGATCGTCGAGCGCCGCGACGACCCGGCGCGTCGCCGCGTCGTCCTCCCGCACCTCGAGCGCGAGGATGCCCTGACCGATCGCGGGCAGGAAGCGCGCCGCCGGGATCGCCACGAGGCCGGCGGGCGCGAGACCGAGGCGCTCGAGCCCCGCCGCGGCGAGCAGGATGGCGTCGACCTCGCAGGCCCCGAGCTTGCGCAGGCGCGTATCGACGTTACCGCGCATGTCGACGACGCCGAGATCGGGCCGCAGCGCCGCGAGCTGGGCGCGTCGGCGGAGGCTCGACGTGCCGACCCGCATGCCGGCCGGCAGGCGTCCGAGCCCGACGCCGACCGGCGAGATCACCACGTCGCGCGGGTCGGCGCGCGGCGGCGTGGCGGCGATCTCGAGCCCCGCGGGCAGTACCGCCGGCACGTCCTTCAACGAGTGCACCGCGAGGTCGATGCGACCGCGCGCCAATGCCTCCTCGATCTCCTTCACGAACAGACCCTTGCCCCCGAGAGCGGCGAGGCTTCCGGTCGCGACGTCGCCGCTCGTGCGGATCGTGATGAGCTCGACGGGCGTGCCGCGGCGCTCGATCTCCGCCGCGACCATGCCGGACTGACGGAGCGCGAGCGCGCTGCCGCGGGTGCCGAGGCGAAGCGGCTCGACGCTCATTTCTCCTCCTCGGGATCGTCCGTCAGGCGCGCCGCCGGGATCTCCAGGTCGAAGAGGCGCCGGACACTGGCGGCGAGATCGGGATCGTCGGGCGCCCCTTCGCGCTTCAGCGAGGCGAGCGGCGTGTGCAGGATCTTGTTCACGATCGACGACGTCAGCGCGTCGAGCAGCGCGCGGTGGCGCGGCGCCGCGTCCTGGAGCGCCGTCAGCGCCTTTTCGAGCTCGGCCCGGCGGATGGTCTCGAGCTTCTCCCGCAGCGCCACGATCGTCGGCACGACGTCGAGGCCCGCGAGCCAGCGCACGAACCGCTCGACCTCGTCCTCGACGATGGCCTCGGCGCGCAGCGCCTCGCGCTCGCGCTCGCCGGTGTGGTCGGCGCTCGTCCGGGCGAGATCGTCCATGTCGTAGACGTAGACGTTGTCGAGGTCGTTGATCGCCGGATCGAAGTTGCGGGGCACGGCGAGGTCGATGAAGAACATCGGCCGCTGCTTGCGGGCGCGCAGGACCTCCTGGACGAGCTGCGGACCGACGAGGTGGTCGGCGGCGCCGGCGGAGCCGATCACGATGTCGGCGTGCTTCAGGTACTCGGCGAGGCGCTCGAACGGAATCGCCAGGCCGCCGAACGCGTGGGCGAGCGCGGCCGCGTGGTCGAAGGTGCGGGTCGTCACCATGATGTCGCCGGTGCCGCGCGCCTGGAGATGGCGCGCGACGAGCTGGCTCATCTTGCCGGCGCCGACCAGCATCACCGTCTTGTCCTCCAGCGTCTCGAAGATGGTGCGGGTGAGGTCGGCGGCAACCGACGCGACCGACACGGACTTGCTGGCGATGCCCGTCTCGGTGCGGACGCGCTTCGCCACCGTGAAGGCCCGGTGAAACGCCTTGTGCAGCACCGGCCCCGACGTCCCGGCCGCCGCGGCCGCCACGTACTGATCCTTCATCTGACCGAGGATCTGCGGCTCGCCGACGACCATCGAATCCAGGCTCGCCGCGACCCGGAAGAGGTGGCGGATCGCGTCCCGGCCGTGGTGGACGTAGAGGTGGGGCGCGAACGCCGAGCGCTCCACTTCGCGCACGCGCGTGAGGTACGCCTCCACCTGGGCGGCCACCATCGCGGCCGGCACCGACGTGCCGGTCACCACCTCCACGCGGTTGCAGGTGGAAACGATCGCCGCCTCCTGCACGCCCGGCACCGCTTTGAGCTCGCCGAGCGCCGTCGCGATCCCATCCGCCGGGAACGCCAGACGCTCGCGCAGCGCGACCGGCGCGGTGCGATGGTTCACGCCGACGATACAGAGGTCGCGCGCCACGGTCAGTCGAAGCTCCCTCCGTGCTTGCCGGGGAAGATCATCTGTCCGAAGACGAACGACGCGAAGAGCAGCGTGAAGCCGACGATGGTGACGGTCGCGGCGCGCCGGCCGCGCCACCCGGCCACCATGCGCGCCTCGAGCAGCCCCGCGTAGACGCCCCAGGTGACGAGCGAGAATATCTCTCGCTCGTCCCACGACCAGAACCGTCCCCAGGTGTGCTTCGCGAAGAGCGCGCCGGTCACGATGCCGAGCGTGAGGAGCGGAAAGCCCCAGGCGAGGGCGCGATAGTTGAGCGTATCGAGCGCCTCGAGCGACGGCAGCCGGCTGGAGAGCCCACCGATGCGCTTCTCCTTCAACTGCCGTTCGCGAAAGAGGTAGACGAGGCTCACGCAGAATGCGAGCGCGAGGATCGCGTTGCCGAGAAAGGCCGCGGTCACGTGCACGGGCAGCCACGCGCTCCGGAGGTTCGGGGGTAGCTCGCGCACCCCGGCGTAGAACGCGAAGGACGCGAGCGTCACCGTGAAGGCGAGCGGCGCGACGACCGCCCCGACGGCGGGCAGGTGATAGCGCGCTTGCACCCCGAGATAGACGCCGACGGTGAGCCAGGCGAAGAACGACAGCGCCTCGTATTCCGTCGTGAAGGCGGGATAGCCCGCCGCGACCGACCGCAGGAAGATGCTCGCGCCGTGCGCCGCGAAGGCCGCCGCGAGGCCGAGGGTGCCGAGGCGGCGCGCGGCCGGCATGAGGCTCAGGAGGTGCAGGCTCAGGCCGACCGCGGCGGCCAGATAGGCGACGAGCGCGATCTTCAGCAGCAGGAGGTCCATGGCGATCAGCGATCCTCTCCGACCGCGAGGTCGATGCCGAGCTCGGCGAGCGTCGTGCGCGTCCCGGCGTGCTCGCGCAAGAGCGCATCGACGCGCGCCGCGTCGCGGGCGCGGAGCGCGTCGAGGAGCGGCGCGTCGGCGAGCGCCGCGAAGATCCGGCCGCGCGTCGACGCGTCGCCGGCGCCGAGCCGGGTCCGGAGCGCGCCGAGAATGCGCGCCGCCGTGCCCCACTCCACGCCGAGCGTGGCGTCGAGGTCGCGCGCGAGGCGCTTCGCGAGTGCCGGGCTCGCCCCGCCGGTCGAGACCGCGACCTGCACGGGGCCGCGGCGCACCACCGCGGGAACGATGAAACCACACCGGCGCGGCTGGTCGACGACGTTGAGGAAGACGCGCGCCTCCTCGGCCTCGACCGCGATGGCCGCGAGCTGGGACTCGTCGCCTGCGGCGGCGCAGGCGAGCCACGCGCCGTCCAGGTCGCCCCGCCGGTACGCCCGCGCGTGGTGGACGATCTCGTGCGTATCGGCGAGCCCCCGGAGCTCCTCGGCGAGCGTCGGGCTCACCACGGTCACGCGCGCCCCGGCCTCGAGAAGCGCCGCGACCTTGCGCGCGGCGATCTCTCCGCCCCCGATCACGATGCACGGACGCCCACGCAGGTCGAGATACGCCGGGTAATACTGCACGCCCGGTCACCCTATTATCGGCCGCCCCGACGCTCAAGGCGGATCGCGGGACAGGACGCGCGCGCGCATCGGCGCCGGAGGATTCGCGGCGGCGCCGAAGGCGCGCTCAGCCCGCCGGGATCTTCAGGACCTGCCCCGCCTTGACCGAGTTCCCGCGCAGGCGGTTCGCGTCGCGCAGCTTGCCGACCGGCACGCGGTAGCGCTCGGCGATGTGCGAGAGCGTCTGGCCACGGGTGACGGTGTGGGTGCGCGCGGCGACCGCGCCGGCGGCGGCCGCGCGTACGGCGCCGCTCCTGCCGTCGGCTCTGCGCCCGCGGCCCGACTTCGTCGCGACGACCGGCACGTCGGCGGCGACCTGCGCGAGGCGCTCCCGGAACGCACCCGCGGTGCCCTGCGGCACGCGCAACACGTAGCCGCGCGGGAGGTTGCCGCTCCCGAGAAAGACCGCGCCGTCGACCGCCGGGTTCAGGGCCGCGAGCGCCGCCGGCGGGACGTTGGCGCAGCGCGCAGCGACGTGTCCGGCGAGCGCCTCCGAGAGCTGCACCTCGTCGCCGACGAAGGGCCCTTCGAACTGCAGATCGCCGAAGTAGTCCCGATAGCGCCGTTCGACGTGGAGCGCGGCGAGGAACTCGGCGTAGAAGTTCCGCGAAGCGAACCCGAAGAGCGGCCCGCGGTACCGCCGCACGATCGCGCCGATATCGTCGGTGCCCGTCTCGCGGGCGGCGCGGGCCATCCCGGCGCGACCGTGATTGTAGGCGGTGATCGCGAGCGGCCAGGTGCCCAGGACCTCGTAGTTCTCCTTCAGATGGAGGGCCGCGCCGTGCGTCGCCCGCAGGGGGTCGCGGCGCTCGTCGACCACGCCCGAGATCGCCAGGTAGCGCCGTCCCGTCGACGGCATGAACTGCCAGATACCGGCGGCGCCGACCTTCGAGTACGCCTCGATGTCGAAGCACGACTCGACGAGCGGCAGACGCGTGAGCTCGGTCGGCAGGCCCTCGCGACGGAAGATCTCTTCCATCTCGGCCAGGTAGCGACGGGAGACGCGCACGCCCTCGGCGAACCGCTCGCGGAGCCCGCGTTGCGACCGGATGCGCCCGGGGTCGGCGGCGAGCGCGAACCGCTTCGCATCCTTGTCTTTCCCGAAGAGGTCCCATAGCTTCCGCTCCTCGTCGTCGAGGCCGCCGGTGTTGCCCTGGCGCGCGTCGAGGCGGAGGAGAACCCCCCGGATGCGCTCCCGCTCCCGTGCGACGGCGTCGCGCTCGGCGAGCTCGAGCGCGAGCGCGCTCTCGCCGGCGGCCGCGCGATCGCGGAAGTCGAGGACGCTGTAGACGCGGGCGAGGTGTTCGGGATCGTGCAGGACGATCTGGTGCTTCGAGTAGACGCCGAAGATCCGCTCCCAGAACTCGACCTGGGCGCGGAGGACGGCGGGCTCGGGAAAGAGCGGCGGCGCCTTCGCCCGGCTCGCGTCGACGCTCGCGACGACGGCCGAGAGCGTCAGAAGCGCGATGCGTACGCTACGCGCGGTCACGAGCCGTCCTCGCCTTCTCCGTCACGGTCGGGAATCGTATGGCACGGTCGAAAAATGTGTCAACGCGGTTTCGTCATCGCGAAACGCCGCGGACGTCGCGCGCGCGCCGCGCTCGCGGTCCTGCTGCTCTGCGTGTTGTCATGTAGCCGTCCGGTCGCGCCCGCCGCGCCGCCCGGCACCGTGGTGATCGCCCTCGAGAGCGCGCCGACGGTGCTCGATCCCCGCTTCACGACCGACGCGAACTCTTCGCTCGTCTCCGAGCTCGTGAGCGACGGCCTCACCACGAACGACGCGCGGGGAGAGACCGTCCCGGCCCTCGCGGAGTGGCGGCATCCATCGCCGCTCGAGTGGCAGTTCAGCCTGCGTCCGAACGTCCGCTTCCACGACCGGACGCCGCTCACCGCCGCCGACGTGGTCGCGACCTACCGGTCCACGCTCGATCCCGCCCTCGGCTCCCCGAAGCGCGAGGCCCTCGCGGCGATCGCCGCCGTCGAGGCGCCCGATCCCAAGACCATCGTCTTCCGGCTGCGCGAGGTGTCGGCGTCGTTCCTCGAGAGCACGAGCCTCGGCATCCTGCCCGCCCGCCTCACGGCGACGGGCCCGGTCGCGCCGGCGGCGGTCGTCGGCACCGGGCCGTTCCGGGTGGCGGAGCCGCTCGCCGGCGGCGGCATCGATCTCGTGCCGTGGGCGGAGGCGCACGACGGAGCGCCCCGCCTCGCGCGCGTACGCTTCCGCGTCGTACCGGACGGGATCGTGCGCGCGCTCGAGCTCGCGAACGGCGGCGTCCATCTCGTGCAGAACGCCCTCGATCCGGACCTCCTGCCGTGGCTCGCGGCGCGCCCCGGGCTCGAACTCCTCGTCTCGCCGGGCACGACGTTCCAGTACCTCGGCATGAACCTCCGCGACCCGCGCCTCGCCGACCGCCGCGTACGGGCCGGGATCGCCGCCGGAATCGACCGCGAGGCGATCGTCCACCACCTGCTGCGCGACACCGCGACGCCCGCAACGGGCCTCCTGCCGCCGTCGCATTGGGCCTACACGGACGAGGTCGCTCGCCACCCCTACGACCCGGCGCGCGCCGCCGCCCTGCTGCGCGAGGCCGGGCTCGGCCCCGATGCGGACGCTGCGCTCCGCCGCTTCTCCTACAAGACCTCGACGGTGGAGCTGCGCCGCCGGATCGCCGAGGTGTTCCAGCACGACCTGGAAGCGCTCGGGCTCGGCCTCGACATCCGCAGCTACGAATGGGCGACCTTCTACGAGGACATCAAGCGGGGCAATTTCGACCTCTACGCGCTGGCCTGGGTCGGGGTCCGGGATCCCGACATCTATTTCCGGATGTTCCACTCGACAATGCGGCCGCCGGCCGGTGTGAACCGCGGCGGCTACGCCGATCCCGCGATGGACGATCTGGTCGCCGCGGCGCACGCGACCGAGGACCGCGCCGAGCGTCGCCGCCTCTACGCCGAGGTGCAGCGCCGCGCCGCGGAGGATCTGCCGATCGTTCCGCTCTGGTGGGCAGAGAACGTCGTCGTGAAACACCGCGCGCTCACGGGCTTCGCGCCGGCGCCGGACGGGAGCTTGCGCTCGCTGGCGGGCGCGCGCTTCGCCGAGCCCGCGGACCAGGCGCCGCCGGGCCCCCGCACGTCGGGCGCCGACTGAGCGTACGCGGCCGCACGTTCCGCGCGCGGAGGCTGGTAGCGTCTCGGTTTGGTCATGCACCGGAGCCTCGGCCTGCCACGAGCCGTCTCTCGTTCGGTGTCGCAACACCGCCCGAGCGATCCGCGTGCCGCCTCGCCGTGCCGCACCCAACGGCGGCACGACGACTGAGGGATGCTGCCGCCGGCGCCGACCCCTTTCGAATGACTCCGCCGGCGGCCACCCATCCACCTGGCGCAGGCGCGCGACGCTCGCTAGGGTCGGCGCGCCGATGCTGCGACTCGCGCTCCGCCGTCTCGCGCTCGCCGTCCCGACGATGCTCGCGGCCGCGACGTTCGTCTTTCTCTTGATCCACCTCGTCCCGGGCGACCCCGTCGACGTGATGCTCGGCGAGAGCGCGGCCCGGGCGGACCGCGAAGCGCTCCGCCGGACGCTCGGCCTCGACCGGCCGATCGCCGCGCAGTACGCGGCCTTCCTCTCCGGCCTCGCGCGCGGCGACCTCGGCCGCTCGCTCGTCCACGGGACGCCGGTCGCGCGCCTCCTCGCCGACCGCGTTCCCGCGACCGCGGAGCTGACCTTCGCGGCGCTCGCCGTCGCCGTCGCGCTGGCGCTGCCGCTCGGGCTCGCCGCGGCGGCGCGGCCCGGCACGTGGATCGACCGCGGCTCGGTCGGCGTGGCGCTCCTCGGGGTCTCGGTGCCGAGCTTCTGGCTCGGGCCGATGCTCGTCATCCTCTTCGCGATCGACCTCGGCTGGCTGCCGGTCTCGGGCCGGGGCACGTGGGCGCATCTCGTGCTCCCCGCCGCGACCCTCGGCTTCGGCATGGCCGCGATCCTCACCCGCATGACGCGCGCGAGCGTCCTCGAGTGCCTGGCGGAAGAGTACGTCCGGACGGCGCGCGCCAAGGGGGTGAGCCGTGCCGGCATCCTGGCGCGGCACGCGCTCCGCAACGCGCTCGCCCCGGTCGTGACCATCCTCGGCCTCCAGTTCGGCGCGCTCCTCGCCGGCACCGTCATCACCGAGACGATCTTCGCGTGGCCCGGCCTCGGGCGGCTCCTCATCGACGCCATCAACCAGCGCGACTACCCGGTGGTGCAGGGCTGCATCCTCGCCATCGCGGCCGGATTCGTCGCCGCCAACGCGCTCGCCGACGTCGCGAACGGGTGGCTCGACCCCCGGATCGGCGCTGCGGCGGCCCGGGCCCGCCCGTGAGGCCGCCCGTTGCGGCGCTGCGCTTGCGGCTCGGAGCGACGATCGTCGCCGGACTGCTCGTCGTCGCGGCCGCGGCCGCCTGGATCGCGCCGTACGACCCGACGACGCAGGTGCTCGCCGAGAACCTCGCGCCGCCGACCGCGGCGCATCTGCTCGGGCAGGACAAGCTCGGACGCGACATCCTGGCGCGCATCGTCTACGGCACACGCGTGTCGCTCGCGGTCGGAGTCGTGACGGTCCTCGTGTCGCTCGGAATCGGCGCCGCGATCGGCGCGCTCGCGGGCTTCGCGGGCGGCTGGGTCGACGAGATCGTCATGCGCGCCATCGACGTCCTGCTCGCCTTCCCCGGCCTGCTCCTCGCCATCGCGCTCACCGGCATCCTCGGTCCGAGCCTCCGCAACGTCGTCATCGCCCTCTGCCTGATCGGCTGGACCGGTTATGCGCGCCTCGCGCGCTCCGAGGTCGTGCGCCTGCGCGAGCGGGAGTTCGTGGAAGCGGCGCGCGCGCTCGGCGTCCCGGAGCGCCGCATCCTCGTCCGCCACGTCGCGCCGCTCCTCGCGACGCCCATGCTCGTGCAAGCGACCTTCGGCATGGCGGCGGCGATCGTCGCCGAGGCGTCGCTCAGCTTCCTCGGGCTCGGCGCCCAACCGCCGACGCCTTCGTGGGGCGCCATGCTGAACGACGGGCGCGCGTTCGTGCTCGTCGCGCCCCATCTCACCGTCTTTCCCGGGCTGGCGATCTTCGTCACGGTGCTCGGGCTGACCTTCCTGGGCGACGGGCTCCGCGATCGACTCGACGTCCGGAGACCGACGGAGCTCTGACGCCGCGCGCGCCGGTCGCTCGCTCCCTCGCGCCGGGCCTAGCCCGTCCCCTGCGCCGCACGGGCGGCGGGGAGACGCACGGTGACGGAGGTTCCCCGTCCCCGCATCGACGCGATCTCGATGCGCCCGCCGTGGCGCGCGACGATGGCGTGCGAGATCGCGAGGCCGAGGCCGCTGCCGCGTCCGGGCTCCTTCGTGGTGACGAAGGGCTCGAAGACGCTCGGCAGTAGATCGTCCGCGATGCCGACGCCGTCGTCGCGGACGACGAGGCAGACGTCGCCGCCGTCGCGCGCGAGCGCGAGCCAGAGGTTGCCGCCGGGCGCGAGGGCGTCGAGGGCGTTCATCAGGAGATTGATGACGACCTGGTTGATCTCCGCGGGCACGCAGACCACGGGGGGCACCTCGCCGTAGTCTTCGTGCACCGTCACGCCGGGCGGGACCCGATAGCGCAGGAGCGCGAGGGTAGCTACGAGCCCCGGCGCGAGCGGCGCCGCGCGCCGCACCGTCCCTTTGCCGCCGCGGCCGAAATCGCGCAACTGCGCAAGGAGCCCGGTCGCGCGGCTCGTCGCTTCGGCGCAGTTCGCGAGGAACCACGGCGCTTCGCGCCGCGCCGCGGCCGCCGCAACGAGCGCCGCGGTCGCGGCGCACGACGCGCCGGGGGCATCGGCCGCGCCGGGAGGCGCGCAGAGCGCGAGCGCACGCTCGTACGCGCGCACCGCTTCCGTGAGGGGCTCGATCGTGCCGGCGAGGACCGCGAGCGGGTTGCCGAGCTCGTGGGCCATGCCGGCGACGAGGAGTTGCAAAGTCTTCATGCGGTCGGTCTCGACGAGCCCCGCCTCGGCGCGCGCGAGACGGTCGTACGCGTCCCGCAACGAGGCGTGGGTCGCGGTCAGCCGGCGGAGCGAGCGCGCCAGCCGGCGATGGGTGCCCGCGAGCGCGCGCTCGCTCCTGGTCAGCCGGCGCGCGAGCACGCCGCCCACGAACACGAGGAAGAGGAGCGTGGTCCCGAACGAGGCGAGACGGACGGCGGCCTCCGCGACGGCGACGGGCCGGGCGGCGTTCCCGAGCCCGGCCGGCTCCGCGAGCGACGCGGCCGTCAGGAGGGCGAGGCTCGCGGCGCCCGTCGCCGCGCCGAGCCCGACGTCGACCACGATCGCGGTCGTCAGCACCTGCACCACATAGAGGAAGAGGAACGGGCTCGCGGCGCCGCCGGTCCACGCCACCACGTAGGTGATGAGGACCGCGTCGCCCGCCCCCGTCCACGCCAGCATCCCCGGAATGCGTTCCCACCGCGCGATCCGGCCCGCCGCGAGCCGGTTCATGACGCCGCCCACGACCGCGGCGACGAGCGCCGGGCCGAGCGCCGGCAGCACGCCGCGCCGCCATCCCGCGACGGCGACCGCGAGGAACACGACGATCACCGTGGCGCGCACCCGCACCGACCAGCGCAGCCGGTCGGGCGTGACGCGGACGCGCGCGCGCCGCGCGTAGCGGCGAAGCGCGCGGACGATCCGGCGGCCTCCACGGGTCATGCGCGCCAGCCAAGCCCGCGCGTCCGGGGCCGGGCAACGACGCCGGCGGGCTACGCGTATCCGTTCGCCCCGCCCCTCGTTCCGCAGACCCGATGCTGTTAGAAGGACGCCCGTGACGCGTCCTTCCCCGCGGCTCCGCATCCCCCGTCCCGCATGACCGAGGCGCACGTCGAGCTTTCGCACGTGCGCGTGGCGTTCGGCGCGCGCGAGGTGCTGCGGGATCTGTCGTGCCGGTTTCCGCGCGGTAGGATCTCGGTGATCCTCGGCGGCAGCGGCTCGGGCAAGAGCACGCTGCTGCGGACGATCGGCGGCCTCGTGCGACCGCGCTCCGGTTCGGTCGTGGTCGACGGCGAGGACGTCACCCGGCTCTCGGAGTCGGAGCTCTACCGGGTGCGCAAGAAGCTCGGGATGATGTTCCAGCACGGCGCGCTCCTCGACGCCCTGACGGTGTTCGACAATCTGGCGTTTCCGCTCCGCGAGCACACGCGTCTTCCCGCGCGCGAGATCGCCGACGCCGTCCACGCCTGCATCGAAGCGGTCGGCCTGCAGAACGTCGACGCGCTCCTTCCGGGCCAGCTCTCGGGCGGGATGGTGAAGCGCGTGGCGCTCGCGCGCGCCATCGTGCGCGAGCCCGACATCCTGCTCTGCGACGAGCCGTTCTCGGGCCTCGACCCGATCTCGGCGCGACGGATCGAAGGGCTCCTCGTCGAAATCAACCGCCGCCGCGGCGTCACGTTGATCGTCGTTTCGCACAGCATCCCGTCCACCATGCGGATGGCCGATCACGTCGTCGTGCTCCTCCCCGACGGGCCGGTCGAGGGCACTCCGGCGGCGCTACGGGCGAGCACCGATCCGCGCATCGTCGCCTTCCTGAGCGACGGCGAGGATCCGTCGGTCGGCGCGCCCGACGATCTCCCCGGCACGTCCGCCGTCGCGAGGCCCGCGTGAGGGGCGCGCGCTGATGTTGCGACCGATTCAGGATCTCGGCTGGGCGTCGCTGCGCTTCGTCGCCGACCTCGGCGCGCTCGCGATCTTCACGCTCCAGGTGCTCCGCGCGACCGTGATACCGCCCTGGCGTTTCCGGCTCTTCGTCGACGAGATCTACAAGCTCGGCGTACTGTCGCTCGTCATCATCTGCGTCTGCGGGCTGGCGGTCGGCATGGTGCTCGGCCTCCAGGGCTACAACACGCTGGTGCGCTTCGGCGCGGCCGAGTCGCTCGGGGCGGTGGTGGGGCTGAGCCTCGTGCGCGAGCTCGGACCGGTGCTGACGGCGCTGCTGGCCACGGGACGCGCCGGATCCGCGACCGCCGCCGAGATCGGCACGATGGTCGCGACCGAGCAGCTCGACGGGCTCCGCATGATGTCGGTCGACCCGGTGGATCTCGTCGTGCAACCGAAAGCCCTGGCCATGGTCGCGGTGATGCCGCTCCTCTCCGCGCTCTTCATTGTCTGCGGGCTCGCCGGCGGGTATCTCGTCGGCGTGGGGCTGATGGGGCTCGACGGCGGCAACTACCTGGCGAGCCTGCAGTCGGCGGTCGACTTCCACGACGACGTCCTCGGGAGCCTGCTGAAAGCGCTCATCTTCGGCGTGCTGATCGGCCTGATCGCGACCTATCGCGGCTACCACGCCGCGCCGACGTCCGCGGGCGTGAGCGCCGCCACCACGTCCACCGTGGTCGTCGGATCGGTGAGCATCCTTATCTTCGACTACTTCGTGACCGCCCTCTGGGGAGTGTGACCCATGACTCGATCCCCCCTCCGCGACCTCGTCGTCGGCCTCTTCGTGCTCGCCGGGCTCGGCGCGATGGCCTACCTCTCGATCAACGTCGGCGGGCTCTCGTACAGCGGCCCGGGCGGCCTCACGCTCTATGCGTCCTTCGATCAGACCGGCGGACTCAAGGTGCGGGCGCCGGTGGTCATCGCCGGGGTGAAGGTCGGGCAGATCTCCAAGATCGAGCTCGCCGACGACTACCGCGCCCGGGCCACCCTCGATCTCGACCCGAAGCTCGCGCTGCCGACCGACACCACCGCGTCGATCCAGACGGCCGGTCTCCTCGGCGACCGCTACGTCGCGCTCCAGCTCGGCGGCGAGGAGCAGATGCTGAAGCCCGGCGACGACATCACCTTCACCGAATCGGCGGTGATTCTCGAGCGCCTGATCGGCAAAATGGTGCACGACGCTCCCGGCGAGCGCGACACGAAAAAGGAATAGAGGAGCCCCGATGGTCCTGATGCGAACGATGCTCGCCCTGTTGGCGGCGCTCGCGCTCGCGGCGCCCGCGGCCGCGCGCGCGGACGAGGAGGCGGGCGCCGACTACGATCCGTGGCAGCGCATGAACCGCGGCATCTTCTGGTTCAATGACCGGTGCGACGTCTACGTGCTCGAGCCCGTCGCGAAGGGCTGGGACCTGGTGATGCCCGAACGCGCCGAGACCAGCATCGCGAACTTCTTCGCGAACCTGCGCTTCCCGGTCGTGATGGTGAACAACCTGCTGCAGGGAAAGCCCGGCGCGGCAGCGATCGACGTCGGCCGCTTCATGGTGAACACCAGCTTCGGCATCGCCGGCCTGTTCGATCCGGCGACCATCTGGGGCCTGACCAAGCACGACGAGGACTTCGGACAGACGCTCGGAGTCTGGGGCGTTCCGCCGGGACCGTATCTCGTGCTCCCGCTGCTCGGGCCGTCGAACCCGCGCGACACGGGCGGCATGCCGGTCGACTACGTGCTCAGCATCACGCCCCTCGTCCTCGACTCGTTCTGGTGGACGGGCGCGGGGATCGTGAACGTCGTCAACACGCGGGCGCAGTACCTCGACGAGGTCCGGAACGCGAAGGAGGCCTCGCTCGACTACTACGTCTTCGCACGGAACGCGTACTATCAACGACGCAAGGCGCTCGTGAACGACCAACAGGAGGAAAGCGGCCAGGCGCCGCCGGACGATCTCTATGACCTCAACGCCACCGAAGGCTCGAACTAGGGAAGGTCTGCGCAGCCGGGAGCCATCCGTACGGAGCTTCCCCGGCTTCCTCGCGCTCGTCGCCGCGCTCGCCCTGGGGGCCGCCGCGCCGCGCGCCGCGTGGTCGGCGGAAAGCGCCGCCGCGGCCGTGGTCGAGAAGACGACGAGCAGCGCGATCGCGATCCTCGTCGATCCAAGCTTGTCGACCGAGGCGAAGCGCCAGCGGGTCGAGGACGTGGTGCTTCGGAGCATCGACTTCGAAACGCTCTCGAGGCTCGTGCTCGCCCGCAACTGGAGCCGTTTCGACGAGCGGCAGCGCGTCGAGTTCATGGAGCTCTTCAAGAACCACCTCTCGATGACCTACGGACGGAACGTCGAGAGCTACAAGAACGAGAAGGTGCAGATCGCCGGGGAGCGGCTCGAGAACGGCGGCGACACCACGGTGAAGACGAAGGTCGTCCGCGGAGGCAACCACGACATCCTGGTCGACTATCGTCTGCGCCGGAAGGACGGAGCCTGGAAGATCATCGACGTGGTGATCGAAGGCGTGAGCCTGGTCTCGAACTTTCGCTCACAGTTCCAGGACGTCGTCTCGAACGGCGGACCGGAGCGCCTGCTCGCGTTGCTGCGCGAGAAGAACGCGAGGGGCGAAGCGCTCAAGACGAGCTGAGCGCGCGTCCGCGTCCGCCGTCAGCGCGACGCGCCGAGCGGCTGGCCGGCCTTCGCCTTCTTCTCGAGCGACTCCGCTTCGGTGCCGCCCACCATGTCGCCGACGAGCACGTACTGCCGCATCGCCTCGTGGAACGCGGCGACCGCCCGGTCGCGCTTCCCGAGCGCCGCGTAGACGTAGCCGAGGGTCTTGTGGGAGGCCGCGTCGCGCGGATTGAGCCGCACGGCGGTCTCGAGCTCGGTCGCGGCGCGCTCGTTCATCCCGCGCTCCGCGAACACCGCGCCGAGCTTGGCGTGCGTGGCCGCGTCGTCCGGCGACGCCGACGCGGCCCTGGCGTAGACCTCTTCGGCGCGTGCGGGCTGTCCCTGCTTCTCGAGCTCGTCGCCGAGCTCGAGCGCGGCGGTCGCCGACGCCGGATTCGCCTGCGCGGCCTTCTCGAACGCGGCGAGCGCCTCGCTCCGCTTGCCGTTCTGCCGCGCGAGCAAGCCGCGCGTCACGTACACCCCCTCGAGGCCCTCGCGCGCCTCCTTCAGGTTCGGATCGATGCGGATGGCCTCGTCGAAGTGCTTGATCGCGTAGTCGTTCATGCCGACCCGGACCTGGCACGTCGCCAGGCGATAGTGCGCGAGCGCGTTCTCGGGATCCTGGTCGAGGATCTTCGAGTAGTTCGAGGATGCGAGGCTCCACTGACCGTGCGACTCGAGGCTCGCGGCCTCAGAGAACAGGCGGTCGATCTCCTCCTGCTTGCCCGCGAAGGCGGGGACAGCGAGGGCCAGGAGGACGGCGACGAGTAACATCGAGGTGCGTCGGGACATGCGCATGTCTCCTTTCCGATCACCGCTGACACTGAGGACAATAGAACGAGCTGCGGCCGACGATCACGCACCGGCGGATCGCGACGCCGCAGCGGCAGCAGGGCTCACCGGCGCGCTCGTACACCCGGAACGCGTGCTGGAAGGCTCCCGGCTCGCCGCGCTCGTCGCGGTAGTCGGAGATCGACGAGCCGCGCAGCGCGATCGCCTCGGCGAGCACGCGGCCCGTTTCGGCGACGATGCGCTCCGCGTCGGCGCGCGTCACCCGCGACGTGCGGCGGCTCGGGCGGACGCCGGCGCCGAACAGGATCTCGTTCGCGTAGATGTTGCCGAGACCGGCGACCACCCGCTGGTCCATGAGCAGGCTCTTCACCGCCCGGCGTTGCCGCCGGGCGACGCCGTGGAGGAAAGCGGCGGAAAACTCGGCGGCGAGGGGCTCGGGCCCGAGCGCGGCGAGCTCGGCGAGCGCGGCGGCGGAGCCGACCCGCATGAGCCCGAAGCGGCGCGGATCGTGGAAGCGCACCGTCCGGCCGTCGTCGAGCGCGGCGACGACGTGGGTGTGGATCCGGCGCGGCGCGGCCGCCGGCAGCACCACCATCGTCCCCGTCATGCCGAGATGCACGAGCCAGCTGGCGCCGTCGTCGAGGTCGAGGAGCAGGTACTTGGCCCGGCGGCGCACGCGCGCGATGCGCCGTCCCGTCAAGCGGGCCGCGAAGTCGCGGGCGAGCGGACGGCGCAGGCGGCGCTCGTGGATCTCGACCGCGGTGATGCGGCGCCCCGTCAGGGCGTCGGCGAGCCCGCGCCGCACCGTCTCGACCTCGGGAAGCTCCGGCACGGGAGGCTCTAACGCGCCGGCCGCGGGGTTCGTCGCGGCGTGTCCGCCGCGGCGAGCGCCCGGCCGACGGCGTCGGAGAACCGCGCGAACGTCGCGAGGTCGAGCGTCTCGCCGCGCGCGCGCGGATCGACGCCGGCCGCCGCGAACACCTCGTCCCATGCCGGCGGCGGGAGCGCGAACGGCGCGGCGAGCGTCTGCACGGCGTTCCGCAGCATCTTCCGACGCTGGTTGAAGGCCGCGCGCACGACGGCGGCGAGCAGGCGCGGCTCGGCGACCGGCACGCGCGGGGCCGACGCCAGCCGGACGCGCAGCACCTCCGATGCGACCTGCGGACGCGGATAGAACGCCGCGGACGGGACGCGGAAGCGGCCGATCGGCTCCGCGTAGAGCTGGAAGAGCACCGACGGTCCGCCGTAGGCGCGCGTCCCGACCTTCGCCAGCAGCCGGTCGGCGACCTCCTTCTGCACCATGACCGTCAGGTCCGCGAACACGCGGCGCTCCTCGATCAGGCGGAAGAGGATCGGCACCGACACGTTGTACGGCAGGCTCGCCACCACCTTCACGTCGGTCTCGGGGATCTCGCCGCGCAGATCCACCTCGAGGGCATCGCCTTCGATGACCTTCACCTCGGGACGGCCCGCGAACTTGCGGCGGAGGACCACGGCGAGCCCGCGGTCGTACTCGACGACGTAGAGTCGGGCGCTGCGCACCGCAAGCACGTCGGTGAGGGCGCCGACGCCCGGTCCGATCTCGAGCACCGCATCCTGGTCGGACACCTGCGCGAGATCGAGCATGCGGGCGACCACACCCTGGTCGACGAGGAAATGCTGCCCGAGGCTCTTGCGGGGCGCGAGACCTTCGCGCTGCAGGAGTGCGCGCGTTTCGGCGGCGAGGCGGCTCATACGCCGATCGGCAGCGTCGCCGCCGCGTTCAGCGTGAGGTCGTGGCGCTCGCCGCGCAGAAGCCGCGCACGGCCGGCGTAGCCGATCATCGCCGCGTTGTCGGTGCAGTACGCGAAGCGCGGGAACGCGACGTCGAAGCCGGCCGCGGCGCCCGCCTCGGTCATCGCGGTCCGCAGCCGACTATTGGCCGAGACGCCGCCGGACACGACGATCGTCGTCGCGCCGAGATCCTCGGCGGCGCGCAGCGTCGGTTCGACGAGCATGTCGACGATCGCCTCCTGGAAGCTCGCGCACACGTCCTCGAGCGGGTGCGGGCCGCCGTCGAGCACGCCCCCGGGGGCAAGCAGATACTGCCGCAGCGAGGTCTTCACGCCGCTGAAGCTGAAGTCGTAGCCCCCGCGCTTGAGCGAGGCGCGCGGGAAGCGGATCGCCGCCCGGTCCCCGGCCGCGGCGCGCCGATCGATCTCGCGACCGCCGGGAAAGCCGAGCCCGAGCATCTTGGCGCCCTTGTCGAAGGCTTCGCCGGCGGCATCGTCGCGCGTCCGGCCGAGCTGCCGGTACCGGCCGACGTCCTCGACGAGATAGAGGCTCGTGTGTCCGCCGGAGACGAGGAGCCCGAGGTACGGAAAGGCCACGGACCGGTCGAGCAGGATCGCGAGCAGGTGGCCTTCGAGGTGGTTGACACCGACGAACGGCAATGCGCGCGCGTAGGCAATGCCCTTCGCGACCTGCAACCCGACCAGCAGCGAGCCGACGAGCCCCGGCCCGTACGTCGCCGTGACGCCCTCGATCGCGTCGAGCCCGAGGCCGGCGTCGGCGAGCGCGCGCGCGATGACCGGGAGGATCGTCACCATGTGCTGCCGGGACGCGAGTTCGGGCACGATGCCGCCGTATTTCCCGTGCACCATGTCCTGCGACGCGACGATGCTCGCGCGGACACCGCCCGCGTCGAGGACGGCCGCCGCGGTGTCGTCACAGGAGGTCTCGATGGCCAGCACGCGCATGCGTCAGGGAGCTCCGCCGCTCGTTTCCTTGCCACGTCGCGCGGCGCCTGTCAGGGCCTCGGCGGCGACGCGGTTCCCGGGCCACGCCTCGAGGGAGCGGCGGTAGGCGGCATCGGCCTCCGACGTCTTGCCGGCGTCGGACAGGAGCTTGCCGTGCAGCTCCTCGACGCGGCTCCTCCAGTACGGCTCGTGCGCGAGCTTCTGGCCGGCGCGGTCGAGGAGCCGCCGCGCCAGATCCGGCTGGCGCATCTCGGCATGGGCGCAGGCGAGGAAGTAGTAGGAGTACGGCACGCGCGCATCGACCGCCACCGCGCGCTCGAGCAGCTCGATGGCCCGTGCCGGGTCGCCGGACGCGAGGCGCTGGCGACCTTCCTCGGCGAGGCGAAGCGCGTTGGCGCGGGCGGGCGGCGTGTGGGCGTCGATCTTGGCGGTGAGCGGTCCGTCGTCGGCACGCACCTCGCTCGCACGGGCGGCCGACGGCGGGGCCGGCGGCGCGGGCGGCCGCGCCCGCGCGATCTCGACCGGCGGGCGCTCGCCGCCTCCCCCGCGGGCCGGGCGCGGCCGATCGGTCCGCGAGACCGCGGGCGCGCATGCCGAGACCGCGAACGCGAGCGTCGCGGCGAGCGCGAGCCCGCGCTCGCACCGTTTCACCGTCCGAACAGTCGTCGCCACCAGCTCCCCCCTCCCGGCCGCGCGGGTTCCGGCTCGTCGCCGGCGCCTGGCGGTCCGGGTTCGTCGAGCGCCATGCCGCCGTGCAGCGGACAATCCGCGGTCGGTGCGTCGGCTTCGAGAAATGCTTCGACCACTGTTCGAGGGCAAGCGGCAGTCGCACGACCGCCGCTCTCGGGATCGACCGTCGCGAGGACGATACCAGGCGGCACCTCGAAGTCGCGCGCCGGCCGCCCGGCGGTCGCGCGTTTCATGAAGGCGGTCCAGATCGGCAAGGCCGCCTGCGCGCCCGACAGCCCGAGCGCCTGCCGGCGATCGAATCCGACCCAGACGACCGTCACGAGATCCGGCGTGTAGCCGGCGAACCAGGCGTCGCCGTAGTCGTTGGTGGTGCCGGTCTTGCCCGCGGCGGGGATCCGAAAGCCGAGGGTCCGGGCGGCGCTGCCGGTCCCGTGATCGAGCGCGCCCTCGAGGACGTGGGTCACGAGATAGGTGGCCTGCGGCGACACGACGCTCGCGACGTCGAGCGGCCGCCCGTCGATCAGCGCGTCGCGCTCGTCGGCGACCTGGGTGATCGCGCGCGGCGTCGTCCGCTGCCCTTGGCTGGCGAACACGCCGTAGACCTCCGCGACCGCGAGGGGCGTCGTCTCGAGGCCGCCGAGGACGATGGAAGGAAGGGCCGGCAGCGGTCCGGGGAAACCGAGGCGCTCGGCGGCGTCGAGGACGCGCGGCAGCCCGATCTCGAACGCCAGGCGCGCGGTGGCCGCATTCAGGCTGTCCTCGAGGGCTTCCCGCGCCGTGACCATGCCCCGATAGCGGTCCTTGTAGTTGCCGGGCGTCCAGGTGCGGCCCTCGTAGGTCCAAGCGAACGCCGCATCCTCCAGGCGCGAGATCGGCGTGAAGTGCGGATCGCCCGCGTCGGGATCGAAGGCAGCGTAGTACACGACGGGCTTGAAGACCGAGCCGGGCTGACGGGCGGCGTCCGTCGCGCGGTTGAACTGGGTGATGCGGTAGTCGCGCCCGCCCACCATCGCCTTGATCTCGCCGGTCGCCGGGTGGATCGCGACGAGCGCGCCTTCGATCTGCTCCTCTGGCTCGTCGCGCCGCAGCGTCGGATGGAGCCGCTCGAGCTCGGCGAGCCCGTCCCGCACGGCCGCCTCGGCGGCCGCCTGCATCTCCGCGTCGAGCGACGTGAAGACCCTGAGGCCTTCGGCCGTCAACGCTTCCGGCGGATACGACGTTTGCAGCTGACGCCGGACCGCATCGACGAAGTACGGCGCATTGGTCCGGTCGGTCACGTACGGCCGGAGCGCGAGCGGCTCGGCGCGCGCGGCGTCCGCTTCCTGCGGCGTGATCGCGCCGTGCTCCGCCATCGCCGTGAGCACGACGTCGCGGCGGGCCTGCGCCCGCATCGGGCTCCGGAAAGGAGAGGTGGCGTTGGGCGCGCGGATGAGGCCCGCGAGGAGCGCCGTCTCGGCGACCGTGAGATCGGCGAGCTGCTTCCCGAAGTAGAACTGCGCGGCCTCGGCCACGCCGAAGATCCCCTTGGCTCCGCTCTGCCCGAGGTAGATCTCGTTGAGGTAGCGCTCCAGGATCTGCTCCTTCGCGTAGCGCCGTTCCGTGACGATCGCCATGAGGAGCTCGCGCGCCTTGCGCCTCCAGGTGCGCTCTTCCGTCAGGAAGAAGTTCTTCATCAACTGCTGCGTGAGCGTGCTGCCCCCCTCGACGACGCGGCCGGCCGCGACGTTCCGTACGAGGGCGCGCACGATCCCGCGCACGTCGATCGCGCCGTGTTCGAAGAACCGGCTGTCCTCGGCGGCGAGCACCGCCTGCACCAGACGCGGCGGAATCTCGGCGAGCGTCACCACGCGGCGCTCTTCCCACACCCGATCGTAGAGCCCGGCGAGCGGCTCGGGCTCGAGCTGCGCGTCGAAGACCTCCTCGTCGGTCACGAGGTCGCCGATGCGGGTGACGACGCCGTGATCGAGCGTCAGGCGGAGCGCGCGACCGGTCTCGGCGTGGAGCGGATAGCGGAACGCATGCAGGTGGACGTCGAGCGATTCGCCGGCCGGGTCGCTGTGGAACTCGCCGCGCCCGCGCACGACGTCGACCTCGCGGTACCCGAGGCGCTGCAGGCGCTCGAGCATCCCCGTGCCGGCGATCTCGAGCCCGGGATGGAGCGCGAACGCGTCCGTGTACACGCGCGACGGGACCGCCCACGCACGTCCGTCGAGCTTCGCCGCGACGGTGCGCTCGACCTCACGGTAGGCGGCCGTGACGGAGGCGAGCACGGCGGCCGCCAGCAGCGCCGGGACCGCGCGCAGGATCCAGCGGCGAGCGCGCGGCGTCCTCATGAGAATCGACGGCCGGGACCGGCGCGCACCCCGCGCGGCGCGGTCCCGGCGCGCACGCTCAGGCAGGCGGCTTCAACGCCAGGAAGATCGTGTTGTCGCCTCGGCGGACCAACAAGAGCAGGTTCTTGCCCTTCTCGACCTTCTTGAGCGCGGCCTTGTACTCGTCCAGGTCCTCGACGGCCTGCCGGTTCACCTCCAGGATCACGTCGCCGCGCCGGATGCCGGCGTCGTCCGCGGCCGAGCCGGACTCGACGCTGCTCACGACAACTCCCTTGGTATCGCTGACGCCGAGATTCTCCGCGATCTCCGGCGTGAGCGTCTGGACGCTGAGTCCGAGTTTCTCGCTGTCGCCGGCGCTCGCGACCTGCGCCTCGTCGTCCTGGAGCTCGGCGATCGTAACCGTGAAATCCATGGACTGCTTGTCGCGCATCACCTTGAGAGCGACTTCCTTCTCGAGCGGCGTGCGCGCGACCAGCATCGGCAGCTCGTTCGACTCGTTCACCGGATGTCCGTCGAACTCGACGATGACGTCGCCCACTTTCAGACCGGCCGCCGCGGCGGGACCGCTCGCGACGACGTCGGCCACGAGCGCGCCGCGCGCCTGATCGAGGCCGAGCGATTCGGCGATCTCCGGCGTCACCTTCTGGATGAGCACTCCCAGCCAGCCGCGCGTGACCTTGCCCTTCTCGCGCAGCTGCGGGACCAACTCCTTCGCGAGGTTCACCGGGATCGCGAACCCGATACCGATGTTGCCGCCCGTGCGGCTGAAGATCGCGGAGTTGATGCCCACCACCTCGCCCCGCAGGTTCAAGAGCGGTCCCCCGGAGTTGCCCGGATTGATGGCGGCGTCGGTCTGAATGTAGTCGTCGTAGTTGCCGGCGCCGATGAAGCGTCCCTTGGCGCTCACGATGCCCGACGTCACGGAGTGGTCGAGGCCGAACGGATTGCCGATCGCCATCACCCACTCGCCGACGCGCAGCGTGTCGGAGTCGCCGAGGGGCACGGCCGTGAGCCCGCTCACGCCGTCGATCTTGAGCAGCGCCAGGTCGGTCTTCGGGTCCTTGCCGACCATGGTCGCCTTGTGCTCCTGCTCGTTGTCGAGACGGATGACGATCTCGTCGGCGTTCTCGACCACGTGATTGTTGGTGAGGATGTATCCCTCGGCGTCGATCACGAAACCCGAGCCGAGGCTGCGCTGCGGCTGCTGCCGCTGGCGCGGACCGGGGCCGAAGAAGCGCTCGAAGGGCTCGGTGAAGTCACGCGGATCGCCTTCGCCGAAGGGCCATTGCGGACCGGGCTGCCCGCCGGGACCGCGGAAGCGCGGCCCGTCCGACTGCTCCTTGCGCTGCGCGCGCGTCGAGATGTTCACGACGACGCGGCTCAGACGCTCCGCGAGCGAGACGAAATCTGGCACCACCGTCACCGCGCCCGCCGCCGGCGCGATGAGGCCGTCGGGACTCGGCGCCGATGCAGGCGCCGCCACGGCGGGAGCGCCCGCCGCCGGGCCGCTCGCGATCGCGGGCTTCGCCGGCGGCGCGGGGATCGTGGCCTGCTTCCCCGTCATGCCGAACTGCAGCGCCGCAGCGACGCCGACGATGATGCCGATCGCGAGCGCGAGAAGCGCTCCCCTCATGGTACGCACCGTGGATTCACCTCCTGGAGTTCAGCCGGTGGAGCGACCGACGCGGCCGCGATTCGCTTAGCGCTTACGGGACACCTCGACGTAGCGCATGCGCAGATCGTAGAGGATCGACGAGAGCAATTGATCCTCGGCGGCCTCGAGATTCCCCGTCGTCTTGTCGCGCAGGATGCCGAGGAGATCGATCAGCTCCTTGGCGGCCGACAGATCCGGTCCCCGCGCTGCCGCCGGATCCGGCACCTCCCCGAGACACATGAGGGCCTGCGTGGAGAGGCTGATGACGAACGTCGTGAAGTTCATCTCGTGCCGGGGCGGCAGGTCGTCCGCGGCGCCTCGGGGCTCGGCCGCGGCCGGCGGCGCCGGCTCGGGCGCCGGCGCCTCGCGCTTCTCTTCGGCCGGCTCCGCGTCGTCCACGAACCGGCGACGATCGGAAACCTTGAAGCCGCGCGCCGCCTGCTCTTCTTCGTCCTGGCTCATCTGGCGTCTACCTGGCCGCGTGTCCGAGCTCGGCAGCGACCCGTTGCAGCCGTTCGATCCGTTGCTCGAGCGGCGGGTGGGTACTGAACAGGTTCCGCAGCGTCGAAGCGCGCAACGGATTGACGATGAACATGTGCGCCGTCTGCGGGCTCGCGTCGAGAGGGACCGCGGCCGAAGCCTCCGCGATCTTGCGCAGCGCCGAAGCGAGCGCCTCCGGGTCGCGCACGAGACGCGCTCCGGTGTCGTCCGCCTGGAACTCCCGCGACCGCGAAATCGCCATCTGGATCAGCATCGCGGCGAGCGGGGCGAGGATCATCATGACGACGAGACCGAGCGCGCCGCCGCCGCCGTCCCGCTCGTCGCGACGGCCGCCGCCGAAGAGCATCCCCCATTGCGCCATCCGGGCGAGCATCATGACGGCGCCCGCGAGCGTGGCGGCGATCGAGCCGATGAGGATGTCGCGGTTGATGACGTGGGCGAGCTCGTGCGCCAGCACCCCCTGCAGCTCGCGCCGCGTGAGCAGCCGCTGGATGCCCGCCGTCACCGCGACGGCCGCGTGCTGCGGATTCCGACCCGTCGCGAACGCGTTCGGCGACTCGCTCGGGATCCGGAAGAGCCGCGGCATCGGCATCTGATTCTGCTGCGCCAGCGTCTTGACGATGGCGTACAGCTCGGGGTCGTCCTGCTCGCGGATCTCCTGCCCGCCGTACATCGCGATGACGATGCGATCGGAGAACCAGTAGCTGCCGAGGTTCATGACCGCGGCGAACACGAGCGCCGTCGCGGCGCCCTGGGCCCCTCCCAGCAGCTGCCCGATCCAGACGATCAAGCCGGTGAGCGCCGCGAGGAGCACTGTCGTGCGCAACGTGTTGTTCATGGAGCGACCTCGGTGATCCGGTGACGATTCCCGGGCAGGTGTTCCGACGAGGCGCCGGATCGCGGCGGGTGGCGGAGGACGCGGAGGACCCGCATCGGCGCGGCAAACGTGGCCATGCGATGGATTCGCGAGGACGCTAATGCCGGGGCCTGGGGGTGTCAAGGTACGGCGGCGCAGCGAGCCATCCGAGACGCCCGCGGATCTCGGTCACGACCGCGTCGAGCGTGCGCCCCCCGACCTCGACCGCCGCGAGCCGCCCGCCGAGCGGTCGCCAGCGCGCCGCCCGCGTCGTCGTGAACACCACCACGCCGGCGCGGGCGAGGGCACCGGCGAGGTGGCTCATGCCCGAATCGTTGCCGACCCAGAAGGTGGCGCTCGCAATCAGGGCCGCGGCATCCGTGATGGCGAGGTGGACGAGGGGCGCCCGTCCGACCGCTCGCCACGCGTCGGCATGCGCCGACTCCGCCGGGCCGAGCAGCACCACGACCTCGCCGCCCGCCGCCTCCCACGCGTCGGAGAGTCGGCGGAAGCCCTCGAGCGTCCACATCTTCCCGGAGGCGCCTGCGCCAGGATGCAGCACGAGGCGCCGCGCCGCCTGACGCCGCCACGGGAGCGGCAGCGACGGCGGCGGCGCGGTCGCGCGCGGTACGGCGACGAGCGGCGCGACGCCGAGCGCGGTCGCGTAGTCGATGCTCGCATGGTGCGGGGCGTCCGCGCGGGGAACCTCGTGGAGCGCGAACGGGACGCCGAACGCCCCCAGGCGCCGGGAGAGCGCGCCGTCACGATCGCCCCGCCGAAGCCAGGCATGGATGCGATCGGCGGTCCGCAGGCGCTCCGCGAGCGCCGCCTCGAGCGCCGGTCCGAACAGCGAGCCCATCGCCGCGCCGTCCATCGGTGGCCCGAGCCCGGCCGTCGGGAGCACCATGCGAGCAACGGGGACGAGCGCGCGCTGCACGCTGAGGTCCACACGCTCCCCGCGCGCCGCGATCTCGGCGAGCGCTGGCGCGAGCATGCAGAGGTCTCCGAGCGCGCCCGGAAAGAGCACGACACGACGCACTCAGCGCCCCGCGCCGCGTTGACTGCCCCGGAAAGCCACGGCTATCATTCGCCGCTCATGTCGTCCGCGGTCACCGCCGACTCTCTCCTCGACCTGGTCGGCAACACCCCGGTCGTGCGGTTGAACCGCATCGTTCCCGAAGGATTCGCGGAGGTCTGGGCGAAGCTCGAGTCGTTCAACCCGGGCGGCAGCGTGAAGGACCGCATCTGCCTCGCCATGATCGAGGAGGCCGAGCGCACGGGCCGACTCCGTCCGGGCGCGACGATCGTGGAGCCGACGAGCGGGAACACCGGCATCGGCCTCGCGCTCGTGTGCGCGATCAAGGGATATCGCCTCATCCTCACGATGCCGGACACGATGAGCGAAGAGCGTCGCAGCCTGCTCACCGCGTACGGCGCAACGCTCGTGCTCACGCCCGATACCCGGGGCATGCACGGCGCCATCCGCAAGGCGGAAGAGATCGTCACCGAGCATCCCGATTACTTCATGCCGCAGCAGTTCGCGAACCCGGCGAATCCGGAGGCGCACCGCCGGGCGACCGCGCGCGAGCTCCTCGGGCAGTTCGATCGGATCGACGCCTTCGTGGCAGGGGTCGGAACGGGCGGCACGGTGACGGGCGTCGGCGAGGTGCTGCGCGAGCGCATGCCCGGCATCCTCGTCGTCGCCGTCGAGCCCGCGGCTTCCCCGGTGCTCGCGGGCGGCGAGCCCGGATTCCACACGATCCAGGGTTGGGGCGCCGGCTTCGTACCCGAGATCCTCAACACGAAGGTGTACCACGAGGTGATGAGCGTAACGGACGCGGAGGCGGCGGCCTGCACGCGCCGCCTCGCCCGCGAAGAGGGCATCCTCGGCGGCATCTCTTGCGGAGGAGCATGCGTCGCCGCTTTGGAGATCGCGAAGCGCCTCGGACCCGGGAAGATCGTCGTGACGGTCTTCCCCGACACGGGCGAACGCTACCTCACGACGGACCTCTTCCACGCCGAAGGCATCTGACCCGGGCGGGCGGATCCCTGACGAGCGGCCCTCAGCCTCCGAGTTCCGCGACCACGCGCTCCGCCCACGCCAGGTCTTCCGGCGTCGTGATCTTGCGGTTGTCCGGATGGCCCGGCACGATCGCCACCTCGACGCCGAGGCGCTCGACCAGCGCAGCGTCATCGGTCGAAACCTGGTCACGCGGGGCAGCGCCGTGCGCCCGGCGAAGCAGATCGGCGGCGAAGGCCTGCGGCGTCTGCGCGAGCCAGAGGTCGTCGCGCCGGACGGTCGCGACGATCCGCCCCCCGCGCACGCGCTTCACCGTGTCGGGTACCGGCGTCGCGAGGATCGCAGCGCCCGTCGTCCGAGCCGCAGCGATGCACGCCGAGACGTCGCCCGGCCGCACGAGCGGCCGGGCGGCGTCGTGCACGGCGACGATCGCGCACCCTGGATCGAGCGCCGCGATGCCGTTCGCAACCGAGAGCTGCCGCGCGGCGCCGGCCGACGCGAACCGGATCGGCAACGCGACGGGCGCGAGCATCCCGGCGCACCGTTCGCGCTCCTCGTCGGCGACGACCACGATCAGGCGCGCGACCCCGGGAACGCCGACGAAGCGGCTCGCGGTCACCGCGAGCATCGGACGTCCGCCGAGCAGCCGAAACTGCTTCGGAACGCCACCGCCGAACCGCCGGCCCGTACCCCCCGCGACGAGGATGACCTCGACGTCGGACATCGAATCCACGCCTCAGTGGGCGAAGATCGTCTTCAGCTCCTCCATGATCTTGTCCTCGGAGTGCGACTTGGCGATCGCGAGTTCCTTCACCAGCAGGTTGCGCGCGGTGTCGAGCATCTTGCGCTCGCCGAACGACAGCTCTTTGTCGCCTTTGAGAACGAAGAGATCGCGGAGCACCTTGGCGATTTCGAGGACCGATCCCGTCTTGATCTTCTCGGTGTACTCACGGTAGCGGCGATTCCACGTCTGCTGGTCGATCTCGACCTTCTTGTCCCGCAGGATCTTGTACACCTTCGCGACCATGTCGCGACCGATGATGCGGCGCAGGCCCACGCTCCCGACGTTCTCGGTCGGAATCATGATGGTCATGTCGCTGTCGAGGATGCGCAGCATGTAGAACTTGCGGGCGGTGCCGGAGATCGTCTTCGTCTGGATGCTCTCGATGACGCCGACGCCGTGCGCCGGATAGACGACCTTCTCACCGACCTTGAACGTATTGGTCACGCGGCTCCTCCGTTGGGACCGACACTGCAGTCGCCAAGGGTAGCGGAATCCGCGCCATCCGTCAATCGTTTTTTGGTGTCTCGACCCATCTAAGCGCTGGAATCCGCTTGCTTTCCGCCATGCCGCCGGTGCGTAAGTCACCGTCCCGGTGGCGCCCGCAAGGTGCCGATCCACTGATTCACGTCGGCATAGCCGCGCCGCCGTAGACCGGCCGCGATTCCCGCAGCGATCCGTTCGGTCGCCCGCGGATCGACGAAGGACGCCGTGCCGACCTGGACCGCCCGGGCTCCTACCAGCAGGAACTCGAGGGCATCGTCGGCGTCGCCGATACCCCCCATGCCGATCACGGGGATCTTCACCGCGCGCGCCGTGTCGTGGACCATCCGCAACGCGATCGGTTTGATGGCGGGCCCCGACAGGCCCCCGGTCCCGTTCGTCAGGACCGGCCGCCGCGTCTCGAGGTCGACGGCGAGGCCGACGAAGGTATTGACGAGGCTCACCGCGTCCGCGCCCTCCTCCTCGGCGACGCGCGCGATGCTCGTGATGTCGGTCACGTTCGGGGAGAGCTTCACCCAGAGCGGCAACCGACACCGCGCCCGCACCGCACGGACGACCTGCCGGGTGAGATCCGGGTCGGTGGCGATGATCCGGCCCCATTCCCGCTTGTTCGGACAGGACACGTTGAGTTCGACGGCCGCGAGTCCGTCGGCGTCCGCGAGTCGCGCTCCCACTTCCGCAAACTCCTCGGGCACGTGCCCCCAGCAGTTGGCGACGATCGGAGTCCCGATCTCGCGGAGCAGCGGGAGCTTCTCCTCCACGAACGCGCGCACGCCGACGTTCTGGAGCCCGATCGCGTTCAGCAGGCCGCCCGCGGTCTCCAGGATCCGTGGCGCCGGGTGACCGCGGTGCGGCTCCAGCGAGAGCCCCTTCACCACGATCGCGCCGATCGCGGTGAGATCCGTGACGCCGGCGAACTCGAGCCCGTATCCGAAGGTCCCCGATGCGGCGATCACGGGGTTGCGCAACGTCAGCCCTCCGCCAACGTCGACCGCGAGATCGGGCTCAGCCATCGCGCAGCGGCAGGCGTAGGATCAACGCGTCCTCGCCTCGTCCGTAGTAGTCGGGCCGCTCCCCGACCCGCTGGAAACCGAAGCGCGCGTACAGGCGGCGACCGGCGTCGTTGCTGCGGCGGACCTCCAACGTCACCGCCGCGGCACCGTGGCGTCGCGCCTCCTCGATCACTTCGGCCATGAGCGCCGCCCCGAGTCCGCGGCCGCGCGCACGGGCATCGACCGCCACGTTCAATACGTGCATCTCGTCGGCGACGACCCACCGACAGACGTAGCCGATGACCCGCCCGGCGGCGTCACACCCGAGCAGAATACGCGAGAATCGCGCGTCCAGCTCCTGGAGGAAGAGCGGACCGGTCCAGGGATTCGCGAACGAGGCGCGCTCGATCGCCACGACCTCGGGCAGGTCTTCCGCGGCCATGTCGCGGAAGACCCACGAGCACGCCGACGCGAGAGGCGTACGAGCGCGCGCGACCTCCGTCGCATACCGGTCCCGACGATCCGCCAACGGACGCGATTGTGCGCGCGCACGCGACGCACTGTCAACGCGCGCGCGGTCCGCGAGGCCGCGTTGCCGGGCGCATCGATCGTATGGTAGGCGACGCGCTCGATCGGTCCGCGGAAGCGCGGAAAGGGGTGGATGCGAATGTCCAGGAGGCACCGCGCGGCGCTCGTCGTCGCGGCGACCGTCGTCGGGTGGATCGGGTGGATGGGGTGCGCCAACGCCGGTCACGTCCTGTTCGACGTCGCGGAGCGCCGACTCCTGGAATCCGCCGACGCGGAGGTCCCGGTCCCGCCCGGTCGTATCGCGGACCTGTTGCTCGTCGCCGTGCTGCGCGAGCGCATCGCGTCCGGCGACGTCTCGCTCGCGGACCGCGTGACGGTCCTGCCGGTCGCCGGGGATCGCGGACCCCACCTGAGCGCACAGGAACCGATCGAGGTCGGCGACCTCCTGCAGCTGCTCCTTCTCGGCGACTCGCGAACGGCGGCGAAGACGCTCGCCTGGACGGCGGGTCCCAGCATCGGACGCTGCCTCGCGCGCATGCAGCAACTCGCCACACGGCTCGGCCTCGCCCGTACGAGTATCGCGGACGACTGGCCCTTCGCGGCGTCTCTCACGAACGTCGGGAGCGGTGGCCAGCGGGGAGCGACCACCGCCCGCGACCTCGGACGGCTCGCGTTGACGGTGGTGACGGATGCCGAGCTGCGGCGACGGCTCGGCCTCGACGGCGTGCCGATCTCGAACGGCGGACTGATCGCGCGCGCCACCGACCCCTTGATCGCGGTGGAGTCCGGGACCGCAGCGCCGCCGGCGGCGACGAGCGCGCGGCTCGCGCTGGTGGAGCGCGACGGCCTCGAACTCCTCGTGGTGGCGGCCGGACCGTCCGCGACGGACGAGCTCACGACGACGATCGACCGCGCTTTCCAGCGCTACCGCCGGATCGAGCTCGTCCGCGAGGGGCAGGCCGTCGGACCGGCGGTGCGCGTGCACGGCGGCATCATCCCGACCTTCAAGGCCGTGGCCGCCGAAGGATGGGCGCTCACCACGCGTCAGACCTCGCCGCCGGCGCTCGCCTTTCGCCTGCAGCTGCCGACCGAGGTCGCGGCTCCCGTCGAGGTGCGGCAGCCGGTCGGCGAACTCGTCGTCGAGCAGGACGGCCGCCTGCTCGCCGTGGTGCCGCTGGTGGCGCCGCAGGCCATTGCGCCGAGCGGCTGGCTCGACACCGCCCACCGCGGCGACCTTCCCTGAGCCGGCCACGCCGAGCGACGATTACTCGGTGCGCCCCTTGTCGGGCGCGGCCTTGTCGCCTTCGTCACGCTGCGCCCGTCCGGTCTCACCGCGCGGCGTCCGTACGAGCGCTTCGAGATCGTACAGATACCAGGCATCGTCCACGCGATCATACCGCCAGACGCGGCCGGTCTGCGTGTCGAGCACGAACGTTCCTTGCTCGGCCGCACCGCCGAACGTATACCGCGCGTTCTCGTGGGCTTGCGCCTGCGCCGTCGACGCCGCCAGGAGCAGCAACGCCGCGACCAACCCGCCTCTCATGGGGAACCTCGTCAAGCGCCTCGGATCGATCATCGTGAACGGCGCAACTTGCGCCTGCTGTAGCCGAAGCGTTGTACCAGCGCAAGCGAGGACGCGCCGGGAACCCTCCCGATCCACGCCCTTGCATGCGCGGTCGGAATGCTTACACTCGCTGCGCTCTCTCGTAACCGACCACGACACTCGAAAGGAGTTCCCATCATGGGCGCCAAGACCGTCCATCTGCACGATCGAGCGCGCGACGGCATCCTGGCCGGCGTCAACGTGCTCGCCGACGCCGCAAAGGTCACCCTCGGGCCGCGCGGTAGAAACGTCCTCCTCCAGCGCAGCTTCGGCACGCCCTTGATCACGAAAGACGGCGTCACCGTCGTCAAGGAGATCGAGCTCGAGGGCAAGTTCGAGAACATGGGCGCGATGCTGGTCCGCGAGGTCGCGAGCAAGACGTCGGACGTCGCCGGCGACGGCACGACGACCGCGACGGTGCTCGCACAGGCGATCGTCCGCGAAGGGCTCCGCCTGCTTGCCGCGGGCTACGACCCCATGGACCTCAAGCGTGGCATCGATCTCGCGGTGGCGCGCGCCGTCGAGCACATCAAGGGTCAGAGCAAGCCCATCAAGGATCGCGAGCGCATCGAGCAGGTCGGTACGGTGTCCGCCAACGGCGACGCCACCATCGGGAGCCTTCTCGCCGAAGCGATGGACAAGGTCGGCAAGGAGGGCGTCATCACCGTCGAAGAGGCGAAGGGCCTCGAAACCACCCTCGAAGTCGTCGAGGGCATGCAGTTCGATCGCGGCTACCTGTCGCCCTACTTCGCCACCAACGCCGAGAAGATGCTGGTCGAGGTCGACGAGCCCTACCTCCTCTTCCACGAGAAGAAGATCTCCAACATGCGCGACCTCCTGCCCCTCCTGGAGCGCATCGCCCAGAGCGGGCGGCCGATCCTGCTCGTCGCAGAGGAGGTCGAAGGCGAGGCCCTCGCGACCCTGGTGGTCAACAAGATCCGGGGCACGCTCAAGTGCGCGGCCGTGAAGGCCCCGGGATTCGGAGACCGCCGCAAGGCGATGCTCGAGGACATGGCGATCCTCACCGGCGGCAAGGTGATCGCCGAAGAGCTCGGCCTCAAGCTGGAGAACGTCACCCTCAACGATCTCGGACGCTGTAAACGCGTCGTGATGGACAAAGACAACACGACCATCGTCGGCGGCGCGGGCAAGAAGGACGCGATCCAGGCGCGCATCGCCCAGATTCGCGCCCAGATCGAGGAAACCAGCTCGGACTACGACCGCGAGAAGCTGCAGGAACGGCTCGCCAAGCTGGCCGGCGGCGTGGCGGTCCTTCGAGTCGGCGCGGCGACCGAGGTCGCGATGAAGGAGAAGAAGGCGCGCGTCGACGATGCCATGCACGCCACCAAAGCCGCGGTCGAGGAAGGCATCGTCCCCGGCGGCGGCGTCGCCTTGTTGCGGGCGCAGAGCGCGCTCGACGACGTCAAGGTCGCAGGCGACCTCGCGATCGGCGTCGGCATCGTGCGGCGGGCCATGGAAGAACCGCTCCGGCAGATCGTGCACAACGCCGGCGGCGAAGCGTCCGTCGTGGTGAACCGCGTGCGGGAAGGCAAGGACGACTTCGGGTACAATGCCCTCACCGGCGCCTACGAGCCGCTCCTGAAGGCCGGCGTCATCGATCCGGCCAAAGTGGTGCGATCGGCATTGCAGAACGCCGCGAGCGTCGCGAGCCTCCTGATCACCACCGAGGCCGCCATCGCGAACAAGCCGGAGAAGAAGAGCGGCGCACCGTCCGGCGGAGGCGAGGAAGACTACGGAGACGATTACTGAGCCGTACGAAAGGCGAAGAGGACTGATCGATCGCCGGCGCTGGCTTGCGACCGTTGATTTTCTGTGCCAAACGCAGTCACGTGGAGCAACGCCGGGAGGCGTGCAACTCAAGGAGGTGAGAACGATGCGGAACGGAACAATCAAGGTTGCCGGAATCGCGGCGGCGATCATGCTGACGTCGACGCTCGGCATGGGATGCGCGAAGGATTCGTCGAAAGCGCTGTCGGCGGCGGACCGCTCCGAAGCGGCCGCTGCGAAGGCCGAGTCCGCGGCGTCGCGCGCCGAGGCGGCGGCCGGCCGCGTCGAGGACGCGGCCCGTCGCGCCGAGGCGGCGGCTCAGAAGGCCGAAGCCATCTTCATGAAGCACATGCGCAAGTAACGACTCCGGATCACGCAGGTGGAGTTCAGAAAGGGCGGCGTCCTTCGGGGCGACCGCCTTTTTTGTCTCAGGCGCCGAACGTGACGATCGTCTTGAGGGCCGACGCCATCGCGGCGGTCCGATACGCGTCGGCCACCTGGTCGAGCGGAAACTCGTGCGTGACGAGCTGGGGTCGTCGGATCACGCCGTGATCGATCAGGTCGAGCGCCTCACGCGTATCGTTCGGTCCACACGAGTAGCTCGGCACGACGCGAATCTCCCGGAAGTAGAGGTCGTACGGGGCGATCGCGAGGTGATCGTCGGGCCGGCCCGCGGTAAAGAAGACGACGGTCGCACCGCGGCCGGCGAGGCGAACCCCGAGTTCCATGGCCTCGATGCTGCCCGGTCCGACGATCACGGCATCGGCCATGTCGCCCCCGGTGAGCTCCCCGACCGCTTCCACCGGATCGCGCTCGTCGACGTGGAGAGCGGCGTGCGCTCCGAGTTCGCGCGCGCGGTCGAGGCGAAACGGCACCCGGTCGAGACCGATGACCTGCGCCGCCCCGACGTGGCGCGCGAGGATCACGTGGAGCTGCCCCATGATCCCGAGCCCGATCACGACGACGCGTTCGCCGCCCCGCAGCGCCGCGCGACGGAGCGACTTCACGGTACACGCCAGCGGCTCGACCAACGCGGCGTCGGCGAACGTCACGTGTTCCGGCAAGCGCAACGTGTCGGCGCGGACCTGGCCCGCGGGCACCGCAAAGTACTCCGCCATGCCGCCGGGAACGAGCTTGCCGTTGCGCCAGGCGACGCACTGCACGTATTCGCCGCGCGCGCACAAGCGGCAGGTCATGCACGGCGCGTGATGATGCACGAAGACCCGGTCGCCTGGTCGGAACGCCACGACGTCCGGCGCGACCGCCGCCACCTCGCCCGCGGGCTCGTGCCCGAAGACCAGTGGCGCCTTGCGCCGCATGTACCACCCCATGATGTCGCCGGTGCAGATCCCGCACGCCCGCGTCCGGACCAGAATCTCTCCGGAGCCGATCGATGGCACGTCCATCTCGACGACGTCCACCGAGAGGTTCGCGTCCAGACGAGCGGCACGCATCGTGCGGGGGATCATGGGAGAGCGCGCGCGGACCTTCGCGAGCGACCGCGAATCACGCGCCTTGCGGGACGAGCGCGTACTTGATGCCCTGGCCTTGCTGCAGGAGACTCAGCACCTGATGCAGCTCCGGGAAGGAGTACGTCCCGGTGATCAGCGGACGGCCGTCGATGTGCCCTTCGCCGAGCAGCGCTTGCGCTTTGCATACGTCGCGCGGCGTGAAGTGGAACGGGCTCATCAGCGTGATCTGGTCGTAATGCAGCCGGGCGGTGTCGAAGGAGACGCGGGTACCCGACGGACATCCGCCGAACAACACGACCGTTCCGCCGCGCCGAGCGTAGTGGATGGCCTGCTCCCACACGCTCGGCTGTCCCGTACACTCGATGACGACGTCCGCACCGCGACCCTGGGTGGCTTCGAGACTCTCGGCCTGCGCCTGGTCGGGCTCGGAGGCCAAGATCACCTTCGCGCCGAGCTCCTCGGCCATATGCGCCCGGTACTGCCGGCGCCCGAGCACGATCACGTCATGGACTCCAGAGGCCTTCAACACCAGCAGATGGAGCAGGCTGATCGCTCCCGCGCCGATGATCAGCACTGTGTCGTCCGGCCGGATCTTCAGGCGGTCGATCGCGTGGACCACGCACGACAGCGGTTCGAGAAGCGCGGCCTCCGCATAACCGATCGATGCCGCCTTGGGGAACATGTTCGTCTCGACGACTGCCGCGGGTAGCTTCACGTACTCGGCGTAGGCTCCGAGCACCATGTTGTCCATGATGGTCGTACAGAGGTTCTCTTGCTCGTGGCGACAGTAGTAACAGGTCTTGCAGGGAGCGGTCGGCACCGCCATGACCGCGTCGCCCTCACGGAAGCCTCGAACCCCCTTACCGGCGAACGCGACGTCGCCCGCGAACTCGTGCCCGAACAGCGTCGGCATGGGCATCTTCGGGTGTCCGCGCAGGAACGCCTTGAGGTCCGTTCCGCAGGTGAGCGCCGTCGATACCCGCACGACGACCTCGCCGGGCCCGGGAACGGGCGTTTCGACCTCCTCGTAGGAGATCTTCCCGGGCTCGAGCAGAAGATGTGCCAACATAGAACCCGCCACGCCCCCTTAGCGCCGGTAGCTCGCCGAAGCGCGCCGGCTACGCAATTCGCTCTCGTCTACTGACGGGGTACCACATTGTCAAGGTGAAGCGCCCGCAACGACGAGTCGGCGCGCATCACGAACGGCGGACCTTCTCCTCGAGGCGCTTCAGCACGACGTCCGGCACCAGGCCTTCGACGTCCCCGCCCAACGTGACGACCTCCTTGACCAGACGCGAGCTCGTATAGAAATGCGCTTCGCCCGCCATCATGAAGATCGTCTCGATGTTCGCCTTGAGATGGCGATTCATCATCGTCATCTGGAACTCGTACTCGAAGTCGGCCACGGCGCGAAGGCCGCGGATGATGACCTTCGCGTTCATCCGCTCCACGTAGTCGACCAGCAGACCGCTGAAGCGATCGGCGATCACGCGCCCGGCATGATGCCGGAACACGTCCGCGATCATCTTCACCCGTTCGTCGGGCGTGAACATCGCGCTGTCCTTGTGGATGTTGTACGCGACTCCCACGATGACCCGATCGAACACCTGCAGGCTGCGCTCGATGATGTCGACGTGGCCGTTGGTGATCGGGTCGAACGAACCGGCATAGACGGCGACGGTCGTGCCGGCGCCGGCTCGCCTACGCGCCGGCATGGTCACCCGCCCCCGAAGCGCCCGCCCGGTAGAGCGCAATGTTGGTATCCCCATATCGTCTGTCGAGTTCCTGCGAGAATCGCCCGATGATCGGAGCCGCAGGCTCCCCGCGCCCGTGCTCGACCACGATCCATCCTCCGTCCGCGACGAGGTCCGACGCCTCGAGCGCCGTCAACGTGCGCTCGACCCACCCCTGACCGTACGGCGGGTCGAGGAACACCCGGTCGAAGCGGCGGCCCGAAGCGACGAGGTGCCTGATGGCTCGGTCCGCCGGCATCGTCAGGACTTCGCCGACGAGCCCCGTGGCTTCGAGATTCGCCTCGATCGCGTCGCGTGCGGCGCGGGCCGGATCGACGAACACGGCCTCGCGGGCGCCGCGGCTCAACGCTTCGAGACCGAGCGTCCCCGCGCCCGCGAACAGGTCGAGCACGGCGCATCCCTCGGAACTCCCGCGGCTTTCCAGGATCGAAAACACGGCCTCTTTCACCCGATCGGCGGTAGGGCGCACGAGCCGCCCCTTGGGAGCGTGCAGCCGCCGCCCGCGCGCGATACCTGCCACGATGCGCATGTTGCAAGGCTACGAACGCATAACGAAAATGCGGTTCGGCTCTTTACACGCGGCGCCGAAAGGTCGCAAGCGAAGCCGTCGCCGGACAGCGCGCTTGACTCGCGCGGAGGCCCCTTCTAGTGCAGCGCCACCCGAGGAACCGGTCGTGAAGGTCGCCCTGCTTCCCGCGAAGCCGCTCGCGCTCGCCAAGACGAGGCTCGCGCCGCTCCTCCCGGACGCCGTGCGCGCGCGCGTCGCCGCCGCCATGTTTCTCGACGTCCTCCATGCGCTCACGGCGGCGCGTACGATCGAGGTGGTCGTGGTCGTGACCGCCGACCCGACGCTCGAATCGCACGCCCGCCGAGCCGGCGCCGTCGTCGTCGACGAAGGGACGCCCCGCGGGCTCAACGGCGCCGTCGCGCTCGGCACGGACGCGGCCGTCCGGCTCGGCGCCGCGAACACGCTCGTCGTCCTGTCCGACGTGCCGCTCGTGCGGGCCGCGGACGTCGACGATCTCCTGCAGCGCGCCCCGACGCACGGCGCCCTCGTCGTCCCCTCGAAGGAAGGCACTGGAACGAACGCCCTGCTCCGCACGCCACCCACCGCTTTCCCGCCGTGTTTCGGCGGCCGAAGCCTCGAGCGGCACGTCGCGGCCGCCGAACGCGCCGGCCTGCCCTGCGCGATCGTGCGCACCGCCCGGCTCGAGCTCGACCTCGACACGCCCGAGGACCTGAGCGCGTTCGTAGGCACCCCCAGCCCGACCGAAACCTACCGCGAGCTGACGCGGCTTGGGAGCCCGATGCGGCGCATCGGCGCTCGCGCCTAGCGGCTCTGCGCGCGAAACGGCAGCGCGCGCACGGTCGCCGCCGGCCCGCCCGCGCCGCCGAGCTCGAGCTCGGTGCCCGGCTCGACCTGCTCGCGGCGCACGTACGCGAGGCCGATCGTTCGTCCGAGCCGCCATGATCGCCCGACGCTCGTCACCCACCCGACCTCGCGGTCGCCCGCGAACAGGCGAACGCCGGGCGGCGGGACGCTCTCGCCCTCGATCTCGACGCCGACGAGCTTTCGGTTCACGTGCCCACGCGCCGTGACCCGCTCCATGACCTCCTGACCGAGATAGCATCCTTTCCGAAAGCTGATCGCGTTCTCGTACGGCGCCTCGAGTGCGAGCGTGTCCACGAAGACGTCGCGACCGTGGCGTGGAACCCCGCTCTCGATGCGCAGCATCTCGAAGGCATCGATGCCCGCGGGACGCGCGTCCGCCGAGACACAGCGCTCCCACCACATCGCGGCCCCGGCACACGGCACGCGGCAAAGGAACCCCCCCCCGCCGGGCTCCGCGACGCGCACGACGTGCGGCTCGCCGTCCGCCATCGCGGCCGGCGCATGCGCGAAGGGTTGGTCCGGCGCGGGAAGGCCGATCTCGGAGAGCACGGCGGGCGCGTCCGGACCGAACAACGCGAACACGCGCCCCGGCGGGGCGGGAACGAACTCGACGTCGTCGGCCACGACGAATCGCTCCAGGGCGGTGCGGACCGTCGAGGCCGCGCCGACCCCATCGAGCGCGATCACGTCCTCGCCGACCAGCACGAGGAGGTCGCCGACGGCCTTGCCCTGCTCGCTCAAGAGCAGCGCGCGACAGCCGGTCCCGGCCACGCACGCCGCGACGTCGTTCGACAACATGCCCTGCAGGAACCCGACGCGATCCTCGCCCGTCGCCCGCAGGCGCTCGATCCACGGCAGCTCGACCACCGCCGCCCCGCCGCACATCGCTTCGTACTCCCCCGCCGCATCGCCGAAATGCGCGGCGACCTCCCGCTCCGCCTCGGTGACGAAGACCGCGCCGCCGGACCGCATCGCGGCGACGAGCGCATCCTCAGACATCGCCCGACTCCGCGGCCATCCGCCGCCGAATGAACGCGCGATGACGCGCCAGCCCCCGCGGCCAGGTCCACCACCCCTCGGCCGCCCCGAAGTCCGACGCGAACTCCAACGCGACCTCGCCGTCGCCGGTGCTCTGCCGCCAGACTCCGGTGAACGACCGGCCGTAGAACCGCCCGCTCACGACCGCGTCGCGAAAGTCGAAGCGAAACGTTAGCTGGTCATCCACCACCGTCACGCCGTGGACGGGGAACGCGACGTGGCGACGGTCGTCGAGGCCATTGGCCCGCCCGCCGAACCAGCCGTACTCGTACCCGCCGTTCGCGAGCGCCCGCGCGGCGCGCGCGGCGGCGCTCCCTGTATTCGGCGCGTCCTCAGGCGAGAAAGCGGGGCCTGACATGCCGTCACCGTGCCGCCGCGAGCTGGGCCGTCGTGCGCTCGACGTAGTCGCTGAGGATGCGGGTCAGGTTGAGAAACACGGTGGAGGCGATGCGCGGATAGCGCCGCTGGAGCCGCTCGAGGAACCGTTGGTCGACCGCCAGCAGCTCGAGATCCTCCACCGCGATGATATCGGCGGTGCGCTGCTGTCGCCGGACCAGCCCCATCTCGCCGAAGACGTCGCCGCGCTTCAGCTGATGCACGAGCCGCCGGCGCCCGTCGGCGCCGCGCACGACGACATCGGCGCGGCCGTTGATGATTACGTACATTTCCTCCCCGAGATCGCCCTGACGGACGGCCGCCTCGCCGGCCGGAACGTTCTGCAGACGACCGAGCAGAACGGCGATGCGCGCCTGCGCGCGCCGAAGGCCATGGAACAGTCGCACGGTCTTGTGGGGATCCTTGCCGAGCTTCACGAACAACAGATCCCAGAGTGTAACGATCCGCGTCTGGGCGAGCAACGCGGGCAGCAACACGACGTTGGTCACCAGGGCGGCGAGCATGGTCGCCGCCGACAGGCTGCCGAAATCGCGGATCGGCACGAAGTCCGAGAGACGCATCACGAGAAACCCGAGCGTCAAGGCGACGGAGGTGTACACGATCGGCCGTCCGACCGTGCTGAGCGCGGCGGACAGCGATCGCCGCTCGTCGTAGGTGACCTGCAGCTCGCGATTGAAGCGCACCATGTAGTGGATCGTGTTGTCGACCGCGATGCCGAGCGCGATCGCCGCGATGATGCTGGTGCCGATGTTCAGCATGATACTCGACCATCCGAGAATCCCGAAGAAGAACATTACGGGCACGATGTTCGGCAGCATCGCGATGAATCCGACCTTGGCCGACAGGAAGAGAAGCGACATCACGACGAAGATCACCGCGAGCGCCACGCTCACGCTCTTCACCTGCCCCCACACCACGTCATCGGTCGTTCCATTCAACAGGATGATGCTGCCGGTGGGCTCGGCCGGCATGCCGGGGTGCTGCTCCGCCCACTCGCGAATCCGGCGCACGACCTCGGCGATCTCGGTGGAGGTCTCGAAGCGGGTCCGCACGAGGACGTTCGCCTGCCCGAAGTCGCCTGCGATGACCGATCGAAACGTGCCGGGGTTCTGCCGGACAAGGGTGAGCACCTCGCCGAGGCGCGTCGGATCTTCCCAGAAGCTCTTCACGTCCGCGGGCCTGACCTCGTTACCCTGCGCGTCGACGACGATGTCGCCGCTCGCGCGCAGGCCCGCGTCGAGGAGGTCGAGGTAGTCGGTGAACGCCACCGTCCGACTGACGCCCGGGAGGCTCTCGAGATAGCGCTGCAGCTCGCGCAGCTCGCGCAACGAGCGCATGTCGAGCATCGACTGCGGCTGCCCGGTCCCGACGACGACGTAGAAGGGCAAGGCGCCGGCAACCCGAGAGCTGATGGCGGTGTGCGCGAAGCGGATGGGAGAGTCGCGCGGGAAGTACGCGAGGAAGTTCGTATCCGCCTCGATGCGCGGCAACGCCGCGACCGACAGCCCGACGAGCCCACTGGCGACGATGAAAATGACGCGCCTGTGCCGAATGTCGATTTGCGCGAGACGCGCGAGCGCCGGCCCGAGGCCGCCCGGCTCCGCCCCCGCAGGCACCCAGCGGTAGCGGCGTTCCGGCATCACCATGATGAGCGCCGGCACCAACGTCATGGCCAGCAGGAACAGGAACGTGATGCCGATCACGGAGTACAACCCGAGCGCCCGCACGGCCTGGATCGAGTTCAGGAGCAGGGCGGAGAAGCCGATCAGGGTCGCGAGTCCCGAGATGAACACCGGCAGCCCCGCTTGTCGGAGCGCCCGATGCACGGGATGCTCCGTGCCCGTCGGCGCCTCCAGCTCCAGATAGTAGCGCGCCACGACGTGCGTGGCGTACGAGCTGCCGATCACGATCAGGAGCGACGGCAGCACGAGCGTCCCGAGCGAGATCGGCTCCCCGATCCATCCCATCACGCCCATCGTCCAGATCACGCCGACGAGCACGCAGAGCAACGGCAGCACGACGCCGCGACGCGTCCGAAACGAGAAGAACAACACCGTGATCATGAGCACGAGGCTCGCCGGCGTGAGCACGGCCAGGTCGCGACGCATGAGGGCGAGGCCCTTCACCTTCAGGTGCGAGAGCCCGGTCATGTAGAAGCGCTCCGGACTCCTCGGGTCGTGCACGTCGGCGAGGATCTCCTCGATCTCCCGGTCGATGCGCTGCGTCGCCTCCTCGGTGCGCTGCCCGTCCCGGAAGAATACGTTGATCGCCGCGCCATGGCTGTCCGGAGAGATCAGGTTGCCGGCGAAGAGCGGATTGTCCTTGATACGCGCGCGCAGGTGATCGCGCGCGTGGGTCGTCTTCGGAACTTCGGGGATGAGCAACGGCGGATTCAAGACGTCGGCGATCGGATCGCGAACGTTGGTGAGGCTGACGACCTGCGCTACGCCGTCGATCGCGGCGACGCGCGCGGTCACGACGCGGATCTTCTCGAGCGTGGACGTCGACAACACGTCGGGCGCCAGCACGCCGATGATGTCGATCTCGTCGTTGCCGAACCGTTCGATGGTCTGCGCGTAGAGCGCCTGTCCCGGGTCGTCGCGCGGCAACAGCGTCCCGACCGAGCTGTCGACGCGCAAATACCGTACGCCCGAGCCGAGCAGCACCGTCACGGCCGTCACCACCGCCAACACCAACCATGGGAAGCGGAGGATGGCTCGGTACGCCGCATCGGCCATGGCGCGCGAGCATTCGTCAGCGGTCCCGAGGTTGTCAAGGTCGCGCGCCGTCGCTAGAAGCGCGCCCATGCAGCTCACCGACGTCCTCTACGAGAAGCGCGACGGCACGGCGTGGATCACGATCAATCGACCGGAACGGCGCAACGCGTTCCGCGGCGAGACCGTCCGCGACCTGATCGCGTGCGTGCGCGACGCGTGGCACGACCGCGATGTCGGCGTGCTCGTGCTGACCGGCGCGGGGGACAAGGCCTTTTGCAGCGGCGGCGACCAAAAGGAAGGCTACGTCGGGCTTGACGACGTCGCGACGCTCCATGCGGCGCTCCGCAACATTCCGAAGCCGGTGATCGCGATGGTGAACGGCTACGCGATCGGCGGCGGCCACGTCCTGCACGTCGTCTGCGACCTCTCGGTGGCGGCCGACACCGCGATCTTCGGTCAGACGGGGCCGCGCGTCGGCAGCGTCGACCCTGGATTCGGCACGGCCTATCTGGCGCGCGTGATCGGCGAGAAGCGGGCGCGCGAGATCTGGTACCTCTGCCGGCAGTACAGCGCCGCGGAGGCTCTCGCCATGGGGCTCGTGAACAAGGTCGTCCCGGCGTCGGCGCTCCGGAAGGAGGTCGAGAGCTGGTGCGCCGACCTCCTGGCGAAGAGCCCGACCGCGCTTCGCATCGCGAAGCAGTCGTTCAACGCCGACAGCGACCACATCCACGGCATCGGCGGGCTCGGGTTCAGCGCGGTGGAACTCTACTACCAGAGCGCCGAGGCGAAGGAGGGCAAACGGGCCTTCCTCGAGAAACGCGCGCCGGATTTCCGGAAACACGCCCCGTGAGGCGCCGGATCAGATCTCGACGAGCACGGCGCCGTCCTCGACCCTGACGGCGTACGTCGCGACCTTGCAGGTGGCGTCGTCCGTGTTGACGCCCGTGCGCGCGTCGAAGCGCCACTCGTGCCAGGGGCAGGTCACGACGGTACCGGCGAGCTCGCCCTCTCCGAGCGGCCCGCCCTGATGCGGACACGTATCGTCGATCGCGTAGAAGATCCCGTCGCAATTGAATACCGCGATCGGTTTGCCGCCGGCCTCGACCGAGATCCCGGCGCCGACGGGCACGTCTTTCGCCAGCGCCACCTTCACGAACTCCGACATCCGCTCGCCCTCGCCGATTCCGCCGGCGCGCGCCGCGCCGCCTTGACGTTGACAACCGCGGCAGATTATTCGCGCCTCACGGGCATTGCAACGTCGGACGAGCCCCCTCGGACTCGGCATCGTGCAGCCGAACTCCGACTCAAGCGATGCCGACGACGACGCGACGAACATCCGCGCCGTCGCCGCTCACGAAACGCTCGCGCGCGGCGCGAGGAGATCCCCGCGCCGCGCGCCGCAGCGGCGTCGAACCCGAGACGCGGCTAGGCCGCCTCCCCGGCGGCGCGCAAGCCGAACGTCTTGATCTTGCGCATCAGGGTATTGCGGCCGATCCCGAGGCGACGGGCCGCGAGGCTCTGGTTCCAGTTGCAGCTGCTGAGCACGCCCGCGATGTAGTCGCGCTCGAGTTGGCGCAGCGGAAAGACGTCAGGAGCCGCGTAGCGCCGTGGACGGCGACCGAGCACGGCGCGGATGCGCTCGGGCGTCACCTCGGTCCCCCGGGAGAGCGCGAGCACGGCTTCGAGCGTCTGCTCGAGCTCCCGCGAGTTCCCCGGCCATGCGTAGTTCATGAGCTCCGCCATGGCGGGCCTGGAAAGGCCCGGCCGCGCCGCGCCCGCGGCCCCGCACCACTCCTCCACCACGCGATCCGCGACGACCGCGATGTCCTCGCGACGCTCGCGCAGCGGCGGCAATGCGACCCGCACGACCGCGAGCCGGAAATAGAGGTCGCGGCGAAAGCGTCCGAGCCGCATGAGATCCTCGAGCGGCGCCGACGTGCCGACGATGATTCGCACGTCGTGGTCGTGGTCGCGCTGGGCGAGCGCCAGCGCCATCTGCGCTTGCAGTCGCAGCGGCAGCACGTCGACGGCGTTCAGATAGATGGTCGCGCGCGGCGCACTCGGCGCGAGCGCCCCCCCGTCTTCCGAGAAGAGCACGCGCTCGATCTCGGCCTCCCCGAGCTTCTCGAGCGAGATGGAGATGAAGGGTTCGGACGCGCGCGGCCCTTCCCGGTAGATGCGCTCGGCCAGGATTCGCTTGCCGGTGCCGCTCTCGCCATGGATGACCATGTTGACGTTGGCATTGGCCAGGTGAGCGATCACTCGCTCGATCTCGCGGATCGGGGCGCTCGTCCCCGCCAGCCACACGTTGGAGCCGACCGATACGCTCACGGATTCTCGAAGCGGCGGAACAGACATGGCTGGGTCCCCTCCTCGGCAAATGGCGCCGACTGGCGCAGGCTACGGGTATGACGTCCGCGGCCTCCCCTCCAGATCGAACTGTGGGGTCATCACCCTACGCATGCGGGAAAAACGAGGTACCGGCGCTTGGCAGTTCCCGAACACCGATGGTAGCGTCCGCGCCACGACGCATTCGCGGAGAATCCCCCGGAATCCCCGACATGAAGAACGAGCGAACCAAGGTGCTGCTGGCCGACGATCACACGATCGTCCGCGAAGGCATCCTCTCCCTCCTGCAGGCGCATCAGAACATCGCCGTCGTCGGCACCGCGGAGAACGGCCAGGAAGCGGTCGACAAGGCGCGCCGGACGTTCCCGGACATCGTCGTGATGGACATCGCGATGCCGCTCCTGAACGGCATAGAGGCGACCCGCCAGCTCCGCCGCGCCCTGCCGCAGACGAAGGTGATCGTGCTGACGATGTATGCCGACGAGGAGTACGTCCTGCGCGCGCTGCAGGCCGGCGTGCGCGGCTATCTGCTCAAACGGTCGGCCGCCGCCGAGCTGCTCCAGGCGATCCAGAAGGTCGAGCGCGGGAACTTCTACCTGAGCTCCGAGATCTCCCACGTCGTCATCGAGCGCTACCTGGCGTCGCCGCAACCGACCGAGGAGACGACGACCCTCACCGAGCGCGAGCGCCAGATCCTGCAGCTCGTCGCAGAAGGCCACACCAACCGTCAGATCGCGATCGCCCTCGGCATCACGCCGAAGACGGTGGACACTCACCGGACGCGCCTCATGACGAAGCTCGACATCCACGACACGCCGGGCCTCGTACGCTACGCGATCCGCAAAGGCATCGTCACCGCCGACAGTTGACGCGCTCCCGGCGTTCGCGGGGTCGTCCCCCGCCGAGCATCCCCTACGTCCGCTTCCCGCCCGTGGGGCCTTTGGTGACGTCGACCGGAATCCCGCGCTTCTCCCGCACGGCAGCGAGGAAGCGCGCGACGTCGATGCGCTTGTCGACGCCCGCCTTCTCGGCCTCCCCGCGCGCGTAGCGGTCGAAGTCGCGGATGCGTCCGTAGACGTCGGCGTGCACCTCGACGTAAACGCGCGCGTCGCGCGTCCCGAACTTCACCGGCTGGTAGACGAGCTCGCCGGGCGTACCCGGCGCGACGTTCGGATACAGCACCTCCAGATCCTCGGGATAGAGGCGGATGCATCCGTGGGTCGTCAAGCGGCCGATCGACCACGGGTCGTTCGTGCCGTGGATCGCGTAGAGCCCGTGCGAGAGGCGCAGCCGATAGGCGCCCATCGGATTGTCGGGCCCCGGGGGCACGACCCGTTGCGGGTTGTCCATCGTCCGCAAGATGCTGTCCGGAACGATCCAGGTGGGATTGGCGTCCTTGGACCGGATCGTGAACGGTCCGATCGGGCTCGGCGCCTCCTCGGTCCCGATGCCGACGGCCCACGTCCTGAGCGGCACGAGCTCGCCCGCCCGCGCGTTGGTCGGGAAGACGTACATCCGCATCTCCGGGATGTTCACGACGAGGCCGCGGTACCGCGAACGCGGGAGAATCCACCGCGACGGGACGACGACCTGCGCCCCGGGCGGCGGAACCCACTCGTCGACCATCGGATTCGCGTCGCGCAGCTCGTGAAAGCCGAGCCCCGCCTCGCGGGCGACGTCCAGGAGCGTCTCGCCCCCCTTCACCCGGTGGTACTGCATGCGGCCGACGAGTCCGGGAAGCTCGTCGGCCGCGGGCACCCGCGCGAGCGCGGCGGTGATCTTCTCGGGCTCCGCGGTCGCCGGGCGGGGCCGTCCGAGCCAGATCGGCCCGCATCCCGACGTCCCCACCAGCACCAGCAGCGTCGCGAGCCCGATGAGGCGTCGCAGCGCGCGCGCCTCCGCGTCAGCGCCAGTTCGTCGCATACTCCACCAACCCCTCCAGCTGGCGGACCTTCGTGCCCCACGCCGGTCGCTCGGCCGCCGGCGCGGCGTCGTAGGCGAGGCGCGTCTCCGCCAGGCAGGTCTCCACGATCTCGAGACAGCGCGCGGCGAGCTCCCGGCTGCGTCGCCGCATGCGCTGCCGGACGATCTCCTGGAAGTCGATGATCTCCGCCACTGCGACGGATCATGGCGCGAAGGATCGCACGCGGCAAGTTTGACCCTCCACGGCGATTGCTTTAATCTCGGTGCCCGTGACTCACCCGGCGATCGCGGTTCGCGATTCCGCCGCCGCGCTCGGCTCCTTCGGACGCCGCCTCCGGGTTCTCATGCGAAGCGAGGCGACGGGGCCCGCATGATTCCGTGCCGGCCGCCGGGCGGCGCGACTCCGCTCCGCGCCGTGTCGTTCGACGCCGCCGGCACGCTCTTCCACCCGGTGCGTCCGGTCGGCGAGCTCTACGCCATGGTCGCCGCGCGCCACGGCATCACGGCCGATCCGGAGGACCTCGACCGTCGCTTCCACGCCGCCTTCCGCGCCGCGCCGCCGCTCGCGTTTCCGCCGCTGCCGGATTCCGAGCGCGGACGTCGCGAGAAGGCGTGGTGGCGGGCGATCGTGCGCCGCGTCTTCGCCGGCACCCCGGTCGCGGACGTCGACCGCTGCTTCGAGGCGCTCTTCGCGTTGTTCGCGAGCGCCGAAGCGTGGCGCGCCGATCCCGACGCCGCGCCGTTGCTGACGCGCCTCCGCGCCGCCGGCCTGCGCATTCTCGTCGTCTCGAACTTCGACACCCGCGTCCGCGGGGTGCTCGCGGCGCTCGGCCTCGCCGACACCATCGACGCCATCACCATCTCGAGCGAAGCCGGCGCGGCGAAGCCGGACCCCCGCATCTTCGCGCGCGCGCTCGCCAACGCCCGTCTGCGGGCGTACGAGGTGTTGCACGTCGGCGACAGCGCGCGCGACGATCTGCCGGCGGCGCGCGGCGCGGGCCTCGAGGTCGTGCTGGTCGGCGATCCGGAGGTCGGCGCCGAGGCGCCCGACGCCACCCGCGTCCCCCGCCTCGCCGCCGCCGCCGCGTACATAGAGCGACGTCTGCCGCGTCCGGCGCGCGACGCTCGGTAGCCACTACCAGCGCAACGTCTCGCCGAGCGGCGGCGTCCAGAGCCGGTCCGACTCGATGCCGCGCCGCGCGGCCTCGGCATGAAAGCGGCGCGGCGCCTCGTCGAGCGGCTCGTCGGTAAGGTCGAACGTCCCGTAGTGGATGCCGAGCATGCGCTCGGCGCCCGCGTCGAGCCCGGCCTGCAGCGCCTCCTCGGGATCGAGATGCACCGACCGCATCATGCGCGGAGGATCGTAGGCCCCGATCGGGAGCGCCGCGAGCCCGAAGGGCCCGAGCTTCGCGCCGATGTCGCGGAATCCAGGGAAGTAGCCGGAGTCGCCGGCAAAGTAGAAGCGCCGGGTCGGACCCGTCACGACCCAGCCCGACCAGAGGCTCGCGCAGTCGTCGGTGAGCCGCCGCCCGCTCCAATGCTGCGCCGGCACGCAATGAATCTCCAGACCCGCCGCTTCGCGGCGATCCCACCAGTCGAGCTCCTCGACAGGTCCGACCCCCGCCGCACGGAGCCAGCGGGCGTCGCCGAGCGGCACGAAGAAACGCGTGCCCCTCCCCGCGAGCCACCGCAGCGTCGGAAGGTCAAGATGGTCGTAGTGGTTGTGCGAGATCAGCACGAAGTCGATCGGCGGCAGCGCCTCGAGCACGAGCGCCGGCGGCGCGAAACGCTTCGGACCCACGAACGAGACCGGGAAGGGCTTCGCAGACCAGATCGGGTCCGTGAGGAACGTCCGGTGGTCCATCTGGACGAGCACGGTCGCGTGGCCGATCCAGGTGACCGTCGGCTCGCTGTGGCGCGCGTTCTCGCGGAGGAAGGCGCCGTCGTTCGCCACCCGGGGCGGCGCGCCGGGACGGTCGCGGAAGAAGCCCGCCAGGCGCCGCGCCAGGAAGGGCACCAGCACGTCGAGTCCGCCGCGGTCGATGATCGCGAGGTTCCGAAACCGCCCGTTGGCGTGATGCGCCGGTCGCTCCATCCCCACTCGCACTGCCCGACGCTGAGGTACCAGAGGGCCGCTCCCTTGACCACCCACCAAGCAACCTTGCGGGGTTGACTCATATTCACTACGGCAGTAGTGAATATCGACGATGGACCTCGTCGACCGCCTGCGCGAGCTCGGGCTCGGCGCGTACGAGGCCAAGCTCTACCTCGCGCTCGTGAAGCGGCATCCGGCCACCGGCTACGAACTCGCCCGCAGCTCCGGCGTCCCGAGCTCCAAGGTCTACGAGGTCCTGGCCCGCCTCCAGGAGAAGGATCTCGTCTTCGTCACCGACGGCGGCGGGCGCGCCAAGCGCTACGTCCCGGTCGACCCCGAGGAGCTCGTCGAGCGCCATCGCGCGCGCGTCGACCGCGCGCTCGCCGGCCTGCGCGACGAGCTCGACGCGATCGGCGCCGGCGAACCCGTCGGCTACGTCTGGAACCTGCACGGACGCGCTCCGCTCGTGGAGCGCGCCGCGCGCCTCGTCGAGGGCGCCGAGGCGACCCTGCTCGTCTCCGGGTGGGACGAGGAGCTCGCGGAGCTCGCCCCCGGGATCGCCGCCGCCCATCGCCGCAAGGTGCGCGTCGCCGTCATCGACTACGGCTCGCTCCCGCTCGACGCCTCCGCCGTCTATCCGCATCCCATCAAGGACACGATCCACGGCGAGAAGGGCGGCCGCGGGCTCACACTCTGCGCCGACGGGCGCGTCGCGCTGCTCGGCCTCGTGGCGGGCGGCGGCGGCGCGCACGGCGCCTGGAGCCGCAACCGCGCCTTCGTCGCCGCCGCGGAAGACTATCTCAAGCACGACATCTACGTGCAGAAGATCGTCGGCCGCTTCCACGACCTGCTCGTCCGCACGTACGGCCCGAACTTCGGGCGCTGGCGCGACGTCTTTTCCGATCGGGTGCTCCCCGCCGCCGGCGCCGCCACCCGCACCCCCGCACGCTCCCGGAGGCCCTGACATGCTCGTCTCCATCGATGGTCGTCTGGTCCCGCGCGCCGAAGCGCGCGTCTCGGTCTTCGATCACGGCCTGCTCTACGGCGACGGCGTGTTCGAGGGCATCCGCGTCTACGACCGCCGGATCTTCCGGCTCGACGCGCACCTCGCTCGGCTCGAAGCGTCGGCGCACGCGATCGGGCTCGCGCTGCCTATGGATCGCGCCGCGCTCACCGCCGCCGTCCGGGAGGCCGTCCGCGCGAACCGACAAGTCGACGGCTACATCCGCCTCGTGGTGACCCGCGGCGAGGGACCGCTCGGGCTCGATCCGGCCGCGTGTCCACACCCCACCGTCATCATCATCGTCGCCGACCTCGCCGTGTACCCCGCCGCGCGCTACGCCTCGGGCATCCGCGTCGTGACGGCGGCGACGCGGCAGGTGCCCGCGGCGAGCGTCGATCCGCGCATCAAATCGCTCAACTACCTGAAGAACGTGCTCGCGCGACTGGAAGCGCACCAGGCCGGCGCCGCCGAAGCGTTGATGCTGAACCCTGAGGGATTCGTCGCGGAGTGCACGGCCGACAACGTCTTCGCCGTACACGGCAGACGGATCCTGACGCCGCCCGCGACCGACGGCGCCCTCGACGGCATCACGGCGGGCGTGGTCCGCGACCTCGCCCGCGCGGCGGGCTTCGAATGGGACGAGCGCCGGCTCGCGCGCTACGACCTCTACGTGGCCGACGAGTGCTTCCTCACCGGCACGGGCGCCGAGATCATCCCGGTCGTGTCACTCGACGGCCGGCGCATCGGCGCCGGCGCGCCGGGGCCGGTCACCGGACGTCTGTCCGCGGCCTTCCACGCGCTCGCCGCGCACGAGGGCGATCCCGCCTTCTGAGCGCGGCGTCGCCCGCGTTGCCCCGGCGCCTCCCCGTGGCCGCGAATCCGCCCGGCGCCGATCGGGTCAGTTGCCCCCGCTCAGCTCTTCACGGCGGGCGCGGCGCTCGAGCATCTCGTCGAGTTCGTCGATCGAGATCGCCGAAGCCAGCACGTACTCCGCGGGAAGAGCACGGTAGGGAAGCACGACCTCGATCTCTCCCGGACGACGCAACGCCGGCAGGTGCCGCCGTGCGAGCCCGATGTCCCAGAAGTAGTACGGCGGCGGGATCTCGCCGTCGTACGCGCTCGCCAGCTCCTTCTCGAGATCGCGTGGTACGTGCCGCCCAAGACCGGACACCATCGTCGTGCGCCTCCTGCTCACGGAATTAGGCGCGCCCTCCCCACTCCGCGACAAGCACCTCTGATCCCCACACGGCTGGGAAAAAATCCCTAGGGAAGCTCTGCACAGATCGCTCGGACGCGATCTGTGCAGAGCTTCCCTAGGCGCCGCGTCCCCGCCCGCGGCGAGCGACGTGGACGCCCCCGAAGTCCCGTGGTACGCCTCGCGCGGCTCGTGCACGCCCCTTTCCTCTCGCGCCGCCGGGCACCCGTGGCCGGAGGCGCTCTCGTCCTGGTCGCCGTCGTCGCGCTCGCGTTCTTCGTGGACCTCGGACGGCCGGCGTTCTGGGATCCGGGCGAGAGCCGCTACGCCGAGACCGTGCGCGAGATGCGCGCGACCGGCAACTGGATCGCGCCGACGCTGGCGTTCGCTCGTTACTACGACAAGCCGCCTCCGTACTTCTGGGTCTTGGCCGGCTCGTTCGCCGCGTTCGGCCGGACGGAATGGGCGGCGCGCCTGCCGTCGGCCGCGGCTGCAGTGGCGACGATCGCGCTCACGGTCGCCTTCGCGTGGTCGCGCGTCGGCCCGCGCGCCGCGCTCGGCGCCGGCGTGGTGCTCGCGACGACGGCGCAGGTCGTCGCGCTCGGCCGGTCGGTCCGGATGGACATGCTGTTGACCTTCCTCACCAGCGTGACCCTGCTGCAGAGCTTCCGGCTCCTCGGCGCCGACGCCCGACCGGCCTCGCGCCCGTACCCGTCGGCGACGTGGCCGCTCTACGCGGCGACGGCGCTCGGCATCCTGGTGAAGGGGCCCGTCGGCCTCCTGCTGCCGCTCCTCGTGGTCGGCGCGTTCGTGCTCGTGACCCGTCCGCCGCTCCGTCTCGCGCGATTCCGCCCGGGCGCCGCATCGATCGTCGCGATCGTCGGCCTCGTCGCATGGTACGTCGTCCAGGCCGTCTACGTTCCCGACTACCTCTGGACCTTTCTCTGGCAGCACAACCTCGGCCGCTTCGTCGGCCGCGCGCTCGCGGGGCACGCGGAGCCGATATGGTTCTACGCTTGGATCCTGCCGGTCACCTTCCTGCCGTGGACCCTGTTTCTGCCCGGCGCTGTCCGGCGCGCGCTCGTCTGCGCCCGACGCGGCGACCGGCTCGCGGCGTTCCTCCTCCTCTGGTGCGCGCTGCCGTTCGTCTTCTTCAGCCTGTCGCGCGCGAAACTCGCGACGTACCTCCTGCCGATCGCCCCCGCGTTGGCCTTGATCATCGCGATCTACCTCGACCGCGTGCGGCGAGCTCCCGCGGCGACGCGTGCCCGCGCGCTCGCCGCCCCCGCGTTGGTCTGGTCGGCCGCCCTGGCGATCGTCGCGGTCGGCGCGCCGATCGGCACGGCGCTCACGCACCCGAGCTATGCGCGCGCGGCGCTCGCGGCGCTGCCCCTCGCGGTGTTCGGCGCGGCCGGGTGGCAGGTCCGCCGCCACGCCGCCTGGCGCGCCGTCCCGGCCCTGATCGCAGCCGGAATGCTCACCCTGCAGGTCCTCTTCTTCCGCGTCGGCGCCCCGATCGTGGACGATTTCGCGAGCCTCCGCGAGGCGGCCCGGGCGGCGGACGCGCTCCCGGCGGACGCGCTCGTGTTCGCGTACAAGACCCGCGGCCATTCGTTCACCTACTACGGCGGCCGCCGCCTGCTGCGCGTCCGCTCGCCCATCGACGTCGCGAGGGCGCTCGGCCGCGGGGCGCCGACGGCGGCGCTCGTGAAGGTCCGTCATCTCGAGGCGATCGGCGCGCACCTGACGCGGCCGGCGTACGTCTGGTGGCGGAGCCCGTCGGGCCGGGCGCTCCTCGCCAACGTGCCGACGCCGGACGGCTCCGGCGTGCCGCTCGCCGTCCCGGACGCGCCCGCGGCGGACGACACCCCCCAGCGGTCGGGCGCCGGGCCCGGCGCCGAAGGGGCGCTTTGACGCACCGAGACGACGCGGCTAGAGTCGCGTCGTGACTCGGGTTCCAAGCGACCGCCCCGTGAAGCTCGAGGCGATTGCCGTCGCCGAGCGATTGGCGGGGACGGTCCGCCGTCAACTGTTGGCGGTCGCGCAAGCGAGTCTCCGCATGGTCCGCGAGCTCCTCGCCCAGCTTCCGGACGACGGACCCGCGCGCGCGACCCGATCGGCGGCGGGTGAACCGGTCGCGACCGCGGCGCCCGCCGCCGCCGCGCCAACGCCTTCCGCGCCGACCCCGGCGGCGGACCTCCTGCGGGCGAGCGGTAGGCTGCCGGCGTCCTACGGAAGCGATCGCCTGGTACTCCTCGCGCGCGATCCGCATTGTCTCTACGCGTACTGGGACGTATCGCGCGACCGTGACGAGGCGGTCCGGGCCGAGGCGGCCGGGGGCCAGCTCCGCCTGGTGCTGCGCACCTACGACGTCACCCGGATCGCGTTCGACGGCGAGCCGCCGCGGCGCTTCCAGGATTTCGCGGTCGGCGGAATCGCGCGCTCGCTCTACGCGTACGTCGGCACGCCGGCGGCGTGCTTCGTCGCCGAGGTCGGCTACCTCCGGCCCGACGGCGCCTTCTTCCCGCTGGCGCGCTCCCTTCCGGCGTGGACGCCGCGCACCGACCAACCCGGAACGGCTCCGGGGCGCTGGATGACCGTCGGGTGGAGCGAGCGCCGCGGCGCCGGCGAGGTCGTCCCGGGCGACGCGACGGCGGGCCCGGCACCGACACCGGCCGAGGCCCGGCCGGCGCCGGTCGCCCCCTCCGAAACGCCGCCTACGAACGTCGTCCGCGCGGCGCCCTCGTCCTGGACCGGAACGGCGCCAAGCGCCGCGCAGCGCGGCAGCTGGAGCCTCGTGCGCGGCGGCCTCGCCAGCCCGACGACCGTCGACGCGCCGCCCGCGATCCGCTCCCAGCGCTGATGGCGGCCGAGCCCGGCCTGCTGGCCCTGGTCCTGCAGGCGCACCTTCCGTGGGTCCGCCATCCCGAATACGAGTCCTTCCTCGAAGAAGATTGGCTCTTCGAGGCGATCACCGAGACCTACCTCCCGCTGCTCGGAGCCTTCGAGCGGCTCAGCGACGACGGGATCCCGTACCGGGTCACGATCTCGCTCTCGCCGCCGCTCCTCAACATGCTCGCCGACCCGCTCCTGCAGACGCGCTACGAGCGCTACCTCGAGCAGCGCATCGGACTCGCCGAGCGCGAGGTCGCACGCACGCGCCGCGACCCGAGCTTCGGGCCGCTCGCGCGTCACTACCTGACGGCGTTCCGGCAGGCGCACGAAGCCTACACGAGCCGCTACCGGCGCAACCTGATCGCCGGCTTCGCCGCCCTCGCCGACACGGACAGCGTGCGCCTCATGACCTCGGCGGCGACCCACGGCTGTCTGCCGCTCCTCGCCGTGAACGAGCCGGCGGTGCGCATGCAGGTGGCGCTCGGCATGAGCGAGTTCCGCCGCTTCTTCGGCCGCTCCGCGTCGGGCTTCTGGCTGCCCGAGTGCGCCTACTACGCGGGGCTCGACCGCATCCTCGCCGACGCCGGCGTGCGCTACGCCTGCGTCGACTCGCACGCTATCGAGCTCGCGTCGTCACCGCCGGTCTACGGCGTCTACGCGCCCATCTTCTGCCCGGCGGGCGTCGCCGCCTTCGGCCGTGACGCGGAGTGCGCGCGCCAGGTGTGGAGCTCCGTCGAGGGCTACCCCGGCGACTTCGACTACCGGGAGTTCTACCGCGACATCGGCTTCGACCTGCCGCTCGAGGACCTCCGTCCGTTCGTGCCCGAAAGCGGCGCGCGGGCCTACACCGGGATCAAGTACTACCGCGTGACCGGCACGAGCGATCACAAGGAGCCCTACAACCCCGAATGGGCGCGGGCGAAGGCGGAGCTCCACGCGACGCACTTCGTCGAGAGCCGCGCGCGGCAGGTGGCCCGGCTGCAGGGTGCGTCGGGACGCGCGCCCCTCCTCACCGCGCCCTTCGACGCGGAGCTCTTCGGCCACTGGTGGTACGAGGGCCCGACGTGGCTCGACTTCCTCTGCCGCCGCGTCGCCGCGCAGGACGCCTTCCGACTGACGACGCTCGACGAGTACCTCGACGCGCACCCGACCCACCAGGTCGCCGAGCCGAACACCAGCTCGTGGGGCTTCAAGGGCTACCACGAGGTCTGGCTGTCCGACGCGAACGACTGGATCTACGGCCACCTGCACCATGCCGCCGATCGCATGGTCGCGCTGGCGCGTCGCCACCCGGACGCGCGCGGGCTCGCCAAGCGCGCGCTCGATCAAGCGGCGCGCGAGCTCCTGCTGGCGCAAGCGAGCGATTGGGCGTTCATCATCGCGCGCGGAACGGTCGTCGACTACGCCGTCCGGCGGACAACCGAGCACCTCGAGCGTTTCGGACGCCTTGCCGACGAGATCGAGCGCGGACCGATCGACGAGCGCCGGCTCGTCGCGATCGAGACGGCCGACAACCTCTTCCCGACGCTCGACGCCGGCCGCTACGCCTGACGGCGCGCCCGCGGCGCCGCGAGCAGTCGGAGCCCGACCGGCACCAGCGTGAGCGCCATCACGAGTCCGACCGCGCTGCCGAGAGCGCCCGCGAGCCCGAGGTCGCGCAGGCCGTCGAACTCCGCGAACACGAGCGCCCCGAATCCCGCGGCGGTCGTGAGCGCCGTCGCGGCGATCGGCGGCCCCTCGTCGCGGAGCGTCGCCGCGATGTCGTCGGGCTCGTCGCTCGCGCCCGCGCGGTGGAGAAGGAACATGCCCTCGTCGACCGTGATGCCGAGCAGCACCGGCAGCACCAGCGCCGAGTACGCGTGGAGTGGGATGCCCGCGAAGCGGAAGAGCGTCAGCACCGCGGCGACCTCGCCGAGCACGACGACCGCCGCGATCGCCACGTCGCGGGGACGGCGGAGCGCCGCCGCGAGAGCGAGCACGACGCACAGCGCCGCGACCAACCCGATGCGCGGCAGATCGCGACGCAGCGTCTCGCGGAGATTTTTCTCGAGGCGTCCATAGCCCGTGAAGACCGCCGTCGGCTCGACGGCGTGCACGGCTGTCTCGAGCCGCGAAACCGCGTCGGTGCCGCCGCGCGGCTGCACGTAGATCGCGAGCAGCGTCTCGTCGTCGTCGACCGCGAGATAGCGGGACAGCAGGATGGCCGACGGAGTCGCCTCGAGCGCGGGGAGGTCGAGCAGGTCCCGCGGGGGCCGTCGCATCGCCGCGAGGACGGAGCCGAACCGATCGGCGACGAATCCGCTCTCGCGCAGCGCCCGTTCGAGCTCCCCGGCCTTCGCCGGAAGGTCGAGCGCGTCGCGCTCGGCCAGGCGCGCCGCCTGCGTCGCGAGCGCCGGCGCCAGGGTGGTGAGCGCGTCGATCGCCTCCGCCTCGGGCGCCGCCGCCAGCGTCTCGACCACGCGATCGGCGCGGGCGCGCGCCGCCGCGGGGTCGCGATCGGCGACCATAACGATCACCTGCCCCGGGCGGCCGCCGAACGTCTGGTAGATCTCCTCCTGCACCCGGAGCGGCGCGAGCGTGCCCGCCCGGATGCCGACGATCGCCGCGGCGAGCGGCGGCGGCCCGAGGACCGCCACCCCGACGATCGGCGCGAGGGCCGCCACCGCGGTGACGAGCGCGCGGCGGCGCGTGCCGGCGAGCCACGCGAACAGCCGCGTCCACCGCGCCGGCGGCGCAGCGGGCGGCGCGCCGCGCTCGAGCCAGCGCCCGACCTCCGGCGTCACGAGGACGATCGCAATCGCGGTCAGCACCTCGCCCGCGGCGCAGAGCACTCCGAGCTGGCGAACCGCACGGATCTCCGAGAGCCCGAGCGCCGCGAAGGCGGCGGCGGCGGTCACGGCCGCGAGCAGCACGGCGCGCGCGGTGGCACGCCGTGCGGCGGCGGCGGCGGCGCGCGCGTCGAGGCCGGCGCGCCGCGCCGCGAGGAGCGCGGCGTACACGTGCACGCCCGTATCCACGCCCACGCCGACGACGACCGACGTGAAGGCGACCGCGATCGCGGAGAGGCCCCCCGGCAGCGCCGAGGCGAGCGCCGCCGTCCAGAGGGTCCCGAGAAGCAGCGGCGGCAGCACCGCTGCGAGCGCACGGACGCGCCGGAAGATCGCCACGAATACCCCCGACGCCAGCACCGTCGCGATCGGTCCCGAGCGCATCAGGTCGCCCGTGATCATCGTCTCGGTCGCAGCGGCGATCGCGTGGCCGCCGGTGTCGCCGATCTCGACGCCCGGATGCGCGGCGCGGAGCGGATCGAGCACCGCCGCCATGTCGTTCGCGAAGGCGCGCGCGTCGGCCGAGACGAGCGCCTGCCCGCGTCCCTTCACGAGGACGAGGCAGGTCCGCCCGCCGTCGTTCGTGAAGCGCCCGTCGGCCTGCGCGTGGAGCCCGCTCGCCGCCGAGGCGCTCTCGAAGGCGATCTGCGTCAGGCGGAGCGGGTCCTGCGCGACGAGCGCAGCGAGCGGTCCGCTGCCCGGAAGGGCCAGCAGCCGCCGGCTCTCGCGGAGCCGCGCCCGCATGCCGTCGGGCGTGAGCGCCGCCGCGAGACGCTCCCGGATCGCGGCGTTCGCGTGCCGCCACACGAGCCACGGGCTCGGCTGCTGCGAGGCGTCGATGCGGTCCACGGCGATCGCCATGCTCGGCCGCGCCGCGAGAGCCGCCGCGATCTCCGCACAGAGTCGGCGGTTCAGGTCCGGTTCGTCGCTGCGCACCATGACGGCGCCGAGATCCCCGCCACCGAAGGCGCGGACGTAGCGCCGGAGCGCGACGGCGTCGCCGCGATCCGGAAGCAGCGAGCCGACGTTGGGATCGAGTCGCAGCCGGCCGCTCACAACCCAGAGCGACGCGCCGGTCGCCGCCAGGAGCGCCGCCGCCGCCAGCGTACGCCCGCGACCGGTCATCGCGGACCGCGACGCGCCGTCGACGCCTTCATGCCGCGCCCTTCCGCCGGCGATCTACTTGCCGGGCGGCGCGGTCGCGATGGCGAGCCGGTCGGCGCCGGCCTCGCGGGCGATCGCCATCAGCTGCACGGCGTCCTCGAGGATGATGGTCCGGTCGCCGCGCAGGATGACGCCCTTGTCCTCGCGTGCGGCGAGCGCCTTGGCGAGCTCGTCGCGGAGCCTGGCGCGCTCGATCGTGACCCCGTTCAGCTCGATCGTGTGGTCGGCGGTGGCGGTGATCGTGAGCCCCGTCGTCTCGGGGCTGCCGCTCTGCGACGACGGCAACGACACCTTCGAGCCCTGCTGCATCATCGCCGTGCTCGTCACCATGAAGATGATGAGGAGCACGAGAAAGATGTCGGTGAGCGGCGTGACGTTGATCTCGGCGACGATCGCCTCGTCGTCGCCGCCGTCACTGAGCAGCCGCGCTGCCATACGCTCGCGGCGCCGTCCGTTCGGACGTGCGCAGTCGGAGGAGCAAATCGTCGCTGCGTTCCCGGAGATCGGCGCTCTCGTTCCCGATCCGGACCATGAAGGCATTGTACGCGAAGATCGCGAGCACGCCGACCAGGAGGCCCGCGGCGGTCGCGATGAGGGCCTCGGAGATGCCCGCGGCGACCACCGCGAAGCCGCCCGAGCCCGTGGCCGCCATGTTCTCGAAGGCCCGGATGATGCCGACGACCGTTCCGAGCAGGCCGATGAAGGGCGCCAAGCTGCCGATCGTCCCGAGCAGCCAGACGTAGCGTTTGAGGGAGCGCGTCGCGGCGCTCACCTGCCGGGCCGCGACGTGCAGACGCGTGTCCTCGTCGGCGTCGGTCACCGACAGCACGCCGCGGTACACCAGTCCGAGGAGCGAATCGTCGCGCCGGGTGACGGCGACGACCTCCGAGACCCCGCCCTCCTGCCACGCTTCGAGCGCGGCGCGGTGGAAGCGCTCCGAGCGCCGCGCGGCCGACGACAGCGCCCACAGGCGTTCGGCGATGACCGCGACGCTCACCACCGAGCAGAGCGCCAGGGGAGCCATCACGATCCCGCCCTGACGCACGAGATCGAAGACCCCGGCCTCGCCGATCATGCGCAGCTGCTTAGCTGAGCGCCTGCGCGCTTGCAATTCGCTCCGGCGAATCGCGGACGCGTCACTCGGCGACGGCGAGCTTCGAGGTTTTCGACCAGAAGAGCACGACCGGCGCCGCGATGTAGATCGACGAGTAGGTGCCGGTCAGGAAGCCGACGATCAGCGTGAAGGCGAACGGCTCGAGTCCGGGACCGCCGAGGAAGTAGAGCGCGAAGAGCACGAGTAGCGCGGTGCCCGTCGTCAGGATCGTCCGCGAGAGCGTCTCGTTGATGCTGAGGTTGATGACCTCGGCGAGGCTCGCGCGGCGCATCTTCCTCAGGTTCTCGCGCACGCGGTCGGAGACGATGATCGTGTCGTGCACCGAGAAGCCGATCACGGTCAGCATGGCCGCGAGGGTCGTGAGATCGAAGATGGTGCGCGACACGACGAGCGCGAGCAGCGCGATCATGACGTCGTGGGCGAGGGCGATCACGGCGCCGACGCCGAAGCTCAGCTCGAAGCGGAAGGCGATGTAGATGCCCATGAAGAGCGTGGTGAACGCGACCGCCAGGAAGCCGCGCTGGCGGAGCTCGGCGCCGACCTTCGGGCCGACGCTCTCGACGCTCAGGATCTCGAAGTTCTGCTCGCCCGGGTGCGACTTCGCGAGCGCGCCCTTGATGGTCTCGGCGACGGTGTTCATCGCGGTCGCGGTCTCGGGCTCGAAGCGCAGCAGGAACTCCTTCCCCTGCCCGCCGAACTCCTGGACGGTGAGGTCGGGCAGATCGAGGGCGCCGAGATCCTCGCGGAGCGCGTGCGCGGTGGTAGCGTCCTTGAAGCGTACCCGGACGTCGGTACCGCCCGCGAAGTCGATCCCGAAGTTCAGACCCCAGGTCACCAGCAGGACGACCGAGAGGACGTTCAGAACGGAGGACAGCACGAGGAAGAACTTGCGTTTGCCGACGAAGTCGAACCTGACGTCCGGCGAGAGCAACTCCGTGAACGTGTGGGACGTCGCCGGCGCCGCGGCGCCGGCGCGCTCGCGCCCGGAGCGGCTCTCTGTGCGAACTCGGGGATTGCTCACTTCGTCTCCTTCTACGAACCAGGGTCGCCCGCGTCCGGCGCTCGCGGCCGCAGGCGGTGCGCTCGAGTCCTGCCTCGAGTGCGTCGCCCGTCGGCGGGTCGCCGTGCCCTACCAGATCGTGAGGCGACCGGCCAGAGCCCCGACGGGCTCTCCGCGCCGCCGTCGATCGCGGTATGGAATCGCGCGGCGCCGCCGTGAGCCATCCGCGCAGCGCTAGTGGACCCAGCCTCCGTCCGGGCCCTTCGGCTCGTCCGCGTCGGCGCTCGACGGGCGACCGGCGCCGTTCACGTGTCCTTCCGGCGGCCGCGAAGCCGACCGACCGCCTTCGGGCACCGGAACGAGGTCGAGCAGGCGGCCCACGACCGGGACCGAGCGCAGCATCCCAGCGCCGCTCGCCAGCACCGCGCACGCCGCCGGGGCGTTGGATCGCACCCACGCGGCGGCGTCGCCGACGAGCGCGGCCGCCCGCGCGAGGAGCGCGGCGACGCCCGGACCCGTCGCCTCCGGCGCCGGCTCCGGCGCCGGGTCGAGCCCCGCCTTGCGCTTGGCGTGGTCGATGTCCCGCCAGAGCTGCCGCATGCGCATCGCCTCGTAGCCGCGCGGACGATCGTCGGACTCGACGCGCGTCGACTTCCGGCCACCCCGCTTCCCGCCACCCGCCCCTTTCATGCGCCGCCTCCCTTACCATCGCGCCGCGCCGTCGTCACGGCGGGGGCGCTCACGCCGCGTCGGCCAGGCGCCAGGCCGGCGGACGCAGGCGCGAGATGCAGAAGGCCGCCGCGAGCGTCATCACCTCGATCGCCAGGATGGCCGGGACGTAGCTGCCGGTGCGATCACGCAGCCATCCGACGAGCGGCACCGCGACCGCCTGCGAGAAGACGATGATCGGCCCCATGCGGCCGGCGATCGCGCCGTAGTGACGCCGCCCGAAGCACTCGCCGAGCACCGTCGCCTGGAGCGTCGCGTTGCCGCCCATCGCGTAGCCGTAGACGACGACATAGAGCACGAGGATCGCCGGGATCCGCGCGAACGGCAGGAGCAACAATCCCGCCGCCTGCGCGAGGAAGCATCCGACGATGACCCGCCGCTGCTCCCTCCGCTCGAGCAGCGCTCCGAACCCGAGCTTGCCGACGACCCCGACGCCGGCCGTCGCGCCGAGGGCCAGCGCGGCATACGCCGGGCTCACCCCGACGTCGATCAGGAGCGGCACCTGGTGGAGGAGCACCGCGGAGAGCCCCATGACGGTCAACGAGAACGCCCCCGCGATCAACCAGAAGTTCGGGTCGCGCACCGCGTCGCGGGGCGTAACGGAGTGCTCGATCTCGAACGCGATCCCGGTCGCGTCGCCGCCCGGCGTGCGCTCCTCGGCGGGGAGCTCCGCCGGCGGCTTGCGCATGACGTACGCGATCGGCGCGACGCCGACCCCGATCACGAGCGCGCCGAGCGCGACGAACGCCTGCCGCCACCCGAGGTGCGCGATCAGCGTCTGCGCCAGCGGCACGAAGATCACGCCCCCCATCGAGATGCCGGCCGTCGCGAGCCCGAGGGCGCGCCCGCGCCGCCGCAGGAACCAACCCGCCACGGCGCTGTTGCTCGGGATCGGGCCGAGCGCGGTCGAGCCGAGCGACACGCAGAGCGCCATCAGCACGTAGTACTGGCCGAGCGAGCGCACCTGGGAGAGCAGCATGAAGGTGCCGCCGAGCACGAGCGCCCCGACCAGCTGCGAGCGCCGCGGGCCGTGACGGTCGACGACGCGGCCGACGAAGGGCGACCAGAGCGCCCCGACGATCGACACCGACGAGAATCCCCACGAGATCTGCGCGCGGCTCCAGCCGAACTCCTGGATCAGCGGCGTGAAGAAGACGCCGAAGCTGTAGAAGACGCAGCCGACGTTCAGGCAGTGCGCGAGGAAGGCGACGGCGACGATGCGCCAGCCGTAATAGGACGTTCGTCGAGCGCGCGGCACGAACCGCGCATTCTGGAGCGCACGCGCCGCTGCGGCAAGGTTCGCCCCGACGCCGACGACCGCCCACGCCGCGGCACGCGCCTTGCTCGCGAGACGGCGGTCGGGAAAATCGAGCGTCTTCGGCCGGAGGCCAGATGTCGCGTCGTCACCAGGATGCCGTTCGCCACGCCCGCGTCGCCGGGTGGCGCGGGTGACCGCATCGCTCGTCGGGGCCGTGCTGGCCGGCGTCGGCATGGGCGTCCTGATCCGTCAGAACCGGCGCGCGCGGCGGACGGCCGCGCTGCTCCGCGGCCAGACCCGGCTGCTCGAGATGATCGCGCTCGGGAAGCCGCACGGGGAGGTGCTCGAGGCGCTCTGTACGCTCGTCGAGCGGCACGTGCCCGGCATGCTCTGCTCGGTGCTCCTTCTCGACGGCGACCGGCTCCGGCACGGCGCGGCGCCGAGCCTCCCCGCCGAATACTGCCGGGCGATCGACGGCATCACGATCGGACCGACCGTCGGGTCCTGCGGCACGGCCGCGCACGCGCGCGCGCCGGTCGTCGTCACGGACATCGCACACGATCCGCTCTGGAACGACTACCGCGACGTCGCGCTCGCCCACGACCTCGCGGCCTGCTGGTCCTTTCCCATCCTCGGCGGTGACGGGCGCTGCCTCGGAACCTTCGCGATGTACTACCGTCGCGTCCGCACCCCGACCCGCGACGACTGGCGTCTGATCGAGGTCGCGACCGACGTGGCCACGGTGGCGCTCGAACGCCATCGCACCGCGATCGAGCTGGCGCGCTCGACCGCGCACGCAGCCGAGGAATCGCGCCTGTCGAGCGCCCTCGCGCACGTCGGCCACGAAATGATCTCGTCGCTCGACACCCCGGTGCTCCTCGACCGGCTCTGCCAGCTCGCGACCGAGCGGCTCTCCTGCGACCTCAGCGCGACCGTCCTGCGCGATCCGACCTGCGGACTGTTCGTCGCGCGCGCCTCGGACGGCTGCACGCCGGCGCAGGCGGAGGCGCTCCGGGTGCTGCGGCTCTCTGAATCCGCCGTCGCGCCGCTGCTGCACGCGCTCGAGCGCGACGGCGATGTCCAGCTCCGGACCGACGCCGTCGTCGAACCCGCGCACGCGCGCCTCCTCGCGGAGTACGGCGTCACCCACAGCCTCTACGTGGCGCTCCGCCGCGGCCGCGACGTGATCGGCTTCCTTTGCGCGGCGCATCGCGGGCGCACGCGGCCCTTCACCCCGCTGCAGCGGCGCCTGGCCGCCGGCATCGCGCAGATCGGCTCGATGGCGCTCGCGAACGCCCGCCTCGTGGAAGAGGTCCAGCGGGCGAGCCAGCTCAAGACGGAGTTCGTCTCGACCATGTCGCACGAGCTCCGTACGCCGCTCAGCGTGATCCTCGGCTACGCCGACGTGCTCGAGGATCCGGCCCTCGATGCCGACGAGCGGCGCCGGACGCTCGGGCGCGTCCGCCGCGCCGGTTTCGAGCTCCTCGAGATGATCGAAGCCACGCTCGACATCGGCCGCCTCGAAACCGGGCGCGATCCGGCGCGCATCGAGCCGGTCGACGTCTCCGCGATGCTCGACGACCTCGCCGTGGAGTTCGCGGCCGTACACCAGGCGCCGGAGCCGGCGCTCCACTGGCGCCACGACGCGGGCCTCGTCCTCGACACCGACCGCCGGAAGCTCCGCATGATCCTGAAGAACCTCGTCGCCAACGCGCTCAAGTTCACGCCGCGCGGCGAGGTGCGCATCGAGGCCGCCATGCACGGCAACCGCTGCGCCTTCACGGTCCGCGACACGGGGATCGGCATCGCCGCCGACCGCTTGCCCGTCATCTTCGAGATGTTCCGCCAGGGCGACAGCTCCGACGCGCGCTCGTACGGCGGCGTCGGGCTCGGGCTGTACATCGTGCAGCGCTTCCTCGAGCAGCTCGGCGGGGACATCGCGGTCGCGAGCGCGCTCGATCGCGGTACGGCGTTCACGGTGACGATGCCGGTGCGGGCCGCGCTCCCACTGACGGCGTGAAGCGCGGCGCGCGCGGCCCGGACCGCGGGGACGCCGGAATCCCGCGGGTGGCGAGCCGGACGCAGATGACCTAGGGTCGCCTCGTGTCCGAGCGCCCCGACTCGCCGTCGAAGACCGCTCCCGCCTCGGGCGCCGTCCGCAAGGTGGCGCCGCTCCCCACGCGCCGCGTCTCCGCGACCGATTGGGCGACGAGCGAACACCTGCGTACGCTCGTCGACAACTCGCAGACGTGCATCTACGTGAAGGACGCTGCCGGCCGCTACCTCCTCATGAACCGTCGCTACGAGGACATCTTCCACGTGTCGAGCGCCGACTTCCTCGGCCGCACCGACGACGACATCTTTCCGCCGGACGTCGCGCGGACGCTGCGCGACAACGACGTCGAGGTCATGCGCCGGAACGAGCCGATCGAGTTCGAGGAGGTCGTGCCGCAGGACGACGGAAGCCACACCTACGTCTCGGTCAAGATGCCGCTGCGCGACGAGCACGGCCGGGCCGAAGGCGTGTGCGGCATCTCCACGGACATCACGCAGCGCCGCGAAACGGAGCGGCAGCTCCGACGCTTGACGCAGCAGCTCGTGACCGTCCGCGAAGAGGAGCGGCAGCGCCTGAGCTTCCGCATCCACGACGAGATCTGCCAGGAGCTGACCGGCATCACCTTCATGCTGGAAGCGACGGCGCGGCGGATCGGCCCCGAGCGCGCAGACGACCTGGCCGAGCTGACGCGCGCGCAACGGCAGCTGGCCCACGTGATCGATCATCTCCGCGCGGTCGCGCGCGGATTGCACCCCGTCGTGCTGCGCGACCTCGGGCTCGCCGCTAGCCTGCGGACGCTCGCGCAGACGATGTCGACGCCGCGGCTGACGGTGGACACGGCGATCGCCCCGACGCTGCCTCCGCTCGGCGCGAACGTCGCGCTGGCGCTCTATCGGATCGCGCAGGAGGCGGTGCTGAACGCGATCCGCCACGCCGACACCCACGCCATCCGGGTCTCCGTGCAGCCTGCGGCCGACGAGGTCGTCCTGATCGTGGCCGACGACGGCCTCGGCTTCGATCCGGGCACCGTCGGCACGCGGAGCCTCGGGCTCCTCGGCATGGAGCAGCGCGCCACCGCCGTCGGGGGGAGGCTCGCGATCGAATCGGCGCCGGGGCGCGGCACCCGGATCGTGTTCAGCTGCCGCGCCGGTGGCGACGCGGAGGGCTCGTGAGGACGGTCGCCGCGGCGCTCGTGCTGGCGGTCGCGCTCGCCGCCGAGCCGGTCGACGCGGTGGCGCTCGACGGAGCGCTGGAGCGCGCCCTCGCGACCAGCCCCTACGTCTACCTCCCTTCACCGCCGCGGGCGCGCTCGTGCGCGACCCGGCTCTCTACGAGAAGCTCTGCGCGACCTTCGCCGCGAAGTACCCCGACGGCTGGCCGAAGTACGAGCGGAGCTTCCGCGCGGGCCTGCGGGACGGAAGCCGCGTGCTGATGCGGTATCGGCCGATCGCGGACGCGCCCGCGGTCGGAGGTCGGCCGCCGCGCCCGAGCCCGGCGCCAAGCCCGTGAGATGGGCAGGGAGCCGTGCGTGGCAGCTCCGGCGGGCGGCCCGCAGACCCTCTTCGAACTTCGATCGCGCCGCGGGCACCAGGCGCCGGCGGCGGCGAAGCGCCGCCACGAACGCGGCGACGCGCGCGGTCCGGCCCGCCCGCGCTTCGACCTCCAGGCGCTCGAGCCGCCGTAGCGGAACGTCGGGCGCGCGCAGCTCGGTGCGATCGAGCGCCACCTCCGCGACCACCCGACCGTCCCGGCGCAGCGCGAACACGACGCGGCGCGTGCGCACGGCGAAGAGGCGCCGCAGCGGCCGGTCCCCGACCATCCGGCGGACGCGCACGCCGACGACGCCCGTCGACGCATGCAGGCTCGCGATCCGCGCACTGGCCAGCCGCGACGTGATCTCGCGTCGACGCGCGACGCCGCCCTCGGCGCGCCGGAGGGCCTTCAGCGTCGCCTCCGCCTTCCCACCGTCGCGCCGCACCCGGAGGGCAAAGCCCGCGCGCGCGATCCGCCCGTCCGCCGTGTCGTAGTACGCGTCGGCGAGCCTGCGAACGCCGAGGCGCGTCAGGCCCCAGCGGTCGTCGAAGCGCGCCCGCGCGAGCCAGCGCTCGAGCGCCGCGACGTCGCGGCACACGAGCTGCCATTCGACCTCGACGCCGCGACCCACCGGAGGCACGGTTCCACCCCCGTCCGGCCGGCACAAGCGGGTCAGCGCGCGGCGACGAAGGCGTCGAGAACGTTGCGCGTCGCCTGCTGCAACCGGGGATCGGGAGCGGCGCGATCGCCGAAGGCGTCGAGCCCGAGGCTCCAGCCGATGGTGCCGGCCGCGAACACCCACGCGCCGCTCGGCGCCTGGTAGATCGCGGAGCCGGCCTCGGCCGTGGCGCCTGAGAAGCTCGCGAAGGCCGACGCCGAGAGGAAGGCCGTGCTGCCGGCGCGCGCCAGGGGAGCCGGCGCGGCGGGGTCGAACGCGTCGGTCTCGTAGCCGATGATGCCCGGGATCGCGTCGCCGTCGGCCAGGCCCGTGTCGCCGTAGACCCAGTGATCGGCGTTCCGCACGACGTAGTCGGCGTACGCACCGTGATAGCCGCCGGCGATGATGGCGCCGTGCTGGAGGCCGATGAGCGCCTGCTCCGGACGCGCGATCTCCGGGTCGCGCCATCGGACCGTCATCGTTCCGTCGCGCACCGGGTCGAGGGCCGCGTCCTTGTAGCAGACCATGACGCGATCCGGGGCGCCGGTCGCCGACGGCGCGAAACGCACCTGCCAGTACGCCGCGTTGGCCCCGAAGAAGCCGAGATGCACGCCGCGATCGCGCGCGCGCTCGATGGCGTCGTACATCGGGCGCGACCAGTACTCGTCGTGCCCCACCGAGAGGAACGCCCGGCTCCGCAGCAGCCGCTCGCCGCGCGCGTGGGTGTCGAGGTCGGTCGTGTAGGCGACGTCGTAGCCCTCGCGCTCGAGGAAACGCACGAAATGGATCTCCCAGTCGAAGAGCTGGCCCGCTCCGTCGCGAGCGTAGGGTCGGTCGAAGGACACCGCGACCGCGCGCGCGTTGCCGGCGATCGTCGGCGGACCGAAGCTGTCGCCGTAGAGGCTCTTCCCCCGCCGGCCGTCCGAGGGATAGTCGTTGTACGCTTGATACGTCGTGACGCTCTGCTGGTAGACGATGTCGGCGGACCGCTCGTCGTCGCGCACGACGAACGAAACGAAGTTCGCGAAGCGCGCCTCGGTCCGCACGACGGCTAGATACACCCCGCTCACCCACTCCGACGGCACCGCGAGATCGGCGCTCGGTGCCCAGTCGCACGCGACGAGCCCCGTCTCGGCGTCGATCGGACACTCGACCTGACGGCTCCCCGCGAGCGGGCCGAGGCTCGTGGCGAGGACGCCGCCGAGCCCCGCGTACCACCCGAGGCGGTAGACGTCGATCGTGTACGACTGCGGCGGGTCCACGCTGACGTAGAAAGTGATCGTTTCGCCGTGATTCACGCTCGTGGCGGAGGCGTAGCCCTTCACCTGCTCCGCCACGTCGTCGCCGCGCGCGTAGCCGTGGCGCCAGAACTGCCAGGCGTCGGTGCCCGGGCGCCGGTTCTCGCGCTCGACGACCGAGACCGTCCGCGCCGCCGAGCGCGCGTCGTCGCCGCCGCCGCCGGAGCCGCAGCCGGCGGCGACGAGCAGCCCGAGGGCCGTCGCCACCGTCCAGAGTTCGCGTCCCCCCGAGGTACGCCGCATGGCCTCCTCCCGCTCCGGACTACGTCCGGAGCGCGCCCGATGTTCCGCGAGCCGCCCGTCCCACGGGACGGCCCTGCGCCGCGCCCCCGCGACGCACCACCTACGCCGCCGTCCGCGGCAGGCTGACCGTGAACTCGGACCCGCGCCCCACCTCGCTCGCGGCGGTGACGGTCCCCCCGTGCGCCTCGACGATCGCCTTCGAAAGGTAGAGGCCGAGCCCGGTCCCCGGGATCGCGCGATCGCGGTGGAAGCGCCCGTACTTGGTGAAGAGCCGCTCCAGGTCCGCCGCGGCCACGCCGTAGCCGGTATCCCGCACCCGCAAGCGCACCGCCGCCGGCGTGCTCTCGATCTCGACCTCGATCCGGCCGCCGGCCGGCGTGTACTTGAGGGCGTTGCCGACGAGATTCGTGACGACCCGTCCGAGCTGGCGGCGATCGCCGCGCACGACGCCCGAGCCCCCCTCGTGGACCAGCGTGATGTTCTTCTCGGACGCCGTCGGCCGATGGCGGCCGACGATCTCGCCGGCGAGCGCGCCGAAATCGAGGCGATCGCGGGCGATGCCGGCGATCCCTCGGTCGATCGCGGCCATGTGCAGGTGATTGGTCGCGAGGTCGGCGACGGCCTTCAGCGACTCGGTCACCGAGCTCGCGAGGCCGAGCATCTCGGGGGAGCACCCCTCGTGCTTCAGGCGGTCGGCGAGCATCTCCATGTAGCCGAGCGCGACGTGGACGGGATTGTTGATGTCGTGGCGCAGGGTCGCGAGGAACTCCTCGCGCGCCTCGTTGCGCGCCGCATCGAGCGCGAGCGCCGCCGACGTCGCGACCAGCGCGAGCACGCGCCGATGGTCTTCGAGCGCGGCCGCGTCGCCGCGCGTGTGCACCAGCAGCACGCCGATCGCGTTGCCGCGCACCGGCAACGGCGCGACGATCAAGGCCGCGCCGGAGGGCGGCTCCGGCATCCACGGCAGCGGCGGAACGTCGCGGATCACGATCGGATCGGTTCCGGCGAGCGCGGTCGCGAACGGCTCGCGATCGACGCGCATCTCGGCGGTCGGCTCGACGTCGAAGCTCGCCGGCACGACCGTCTGCACGGTGCAGATGCGCCGAGGGGCGTCCACCGCGACGAACGCGGCCGCGTCGGCGTAGCGCTCCTCCCACACCAGCTCGACGAGGGCGCGGCACGCGGACGCGAAATCGGGAACGTGTGCGAGCCGCTCGTTCACGGCGCCGAGGAACGACATCTCCTCGATGCGCTGGAGGAGCGCGCGCTCGGTGTTCAGGGCCGCGGCGCCGCGGTCATTCGAAGCTGGCATAGTTGAGCGCGTGGTCGAGATCGGCGTCGAACTGCTCGAGGACGGCGTCGAGGGCCTCGGGCCCGAGCGCGAGGCGGTCCCACGCGGCCGGATCGATCGGCGCGAGCCGGCGATCGCCGCCCGACCCGTAGCCGAGCGCGCGCACCAGCGCGTTCGCGACGTGGACGATCGCGGTCTCGTCGCGCGCCGCGCGCGCCCGCGACGGCGCGTGGTGCCAGGTGATCGGCTCGGCGAGACACGTCGGGAAGCGCCACTTGTCGACGAGCCAGCCCGCGATCTCGCCGTGATCCGTCCCGAGCTCCTCGCGCTCCACCTCGAGGAACGAGCGCTTCGTCCGCGCCGCCGCGTCGACGATGTGGACGAAGGCGTCCGGCAGCTGTTTGTAGAGCACGACCTTGCCGAGGTCGTGCAGCAGCCCCGCCGCGGTCGCCTCCTCGGGGGTCGCGCGTCCGGTCACCTTGGCGATCGCGCCCGCGGCGACGGCGCATCCGAGCGAGTGCTCCCAGAACCCCGGCAGTCCGGAGAGCGCGCGCATGTCGAGCACGCTCGTCGACAGGATGACGCTGCGGGTGACGGCGGTGCCCAGCATCACGAGCGCCTGGCCCACCTGGCTGACCGAGCCCTGCGCGTTGTAGAAGGCCGAGTTCGCGAGCCGCAGCATCTGCGACGTCAGCGACTGGTCGACCTCGATGAGCTCCGCCACGCTCGCCAAGTTGATCTCCGGGTCTTCGAGCGCGATGACCACGCGCTCGAGGAGCTTCGGCAGGGTCGGGAGCGCCCGCAGGCGGCTCACCTCCCAGCGGAACTTCTCCTTCGACGTCGGCGCCGGCGCGTTCACGCTTCGCGCCCCTCCGCGACGGCCGCGCCGCGTGCGAAGGTCGCCGCGCGGCGCTCCAGGTGGCGGTCGATCGCGGCCCGGATGTCGACGAGCGGAGGGGTGGGAGGCTCCGCCGCGAAGCGCGCCGCGAGCGCCGACCGCTCCTCGTCGAGCGTCCGCACCCGCTCCCAGGACGCCTCCGCGCCGGCGCCATCCACCACGACGCTCTGGAGCGCCATCTGCCGCAGCACTCGCACCACGCCGGGCGAGAGGACCGTGCCGACGCCCGCGACCAGCCGCCCGCTCGCGTCGGTGATCGGTCGGGCGAGCCGCATCTGCGGCTTGGCGTACTGCAGATGGATCCGAACCCCCATGCGTCGCTCGCGGCTACGTCGCTTCGCATGACGTAGCGCACACCTCCCCGGCAGGTTGCCCCCCGGGGGTTCGTTCGGCCGTCTCGCGGTGAAACTTGAGCGTGTCGGGCACGGCGCCGGCCGCGCGCGACTCGCCCCCGCGCCCGGACCGCACCGCCCCGCGCCGGCGCGGCGGCCTCGCCGCGCCGGGACGCCCTACTGCCCGGGCGCGGCCGTCCCGCCGGGCTTGAAGCGGAAGACGTGATACGGCGCATGCGCGGCCTGGTGGCCCGGAGGGACGAACAGGACGTGCTGCAGCGCGCTGCAGGTCACGTAGAGCCAGCCGTCGGGGCCGAAGCTCAGGCCGTCGGGCCAGCGGAGCTTCGGGTCCTCGACCAGCGTCGTGAGGGTGCGGTCGGGGCCGAGCCGCAACACCGCGGAGTGCTCCGGGTCGGTGAGGTAGACGTTGCCGGCGTCGTCGCTGCTGAGCCCGTCGCTGATGGTCTTCGGGCCGTAGTCCTCGACCTTGGCGGCGAGGGCGTCGGCCGGGAGCACCGGGTCGTCGAGCGCGGCGGTCGCGATGCGGAACATGCGATCGCCGTTCACGGGCGCGTAGTAGAGCCCCTGCCCCGCGCGATCGAGTGCGATCGAGTCGACGCCGATCCGCAGCGTGTAGACGCCGAGGACGACCATGTCGCGCCCCGCGGCGTTCAGCACGTAGTCCTTCGGCAGCACCGACGGGTGACGGTCGAGGAGACGTCGGCTCGTCCGCCGCTCGACGTCGTACACGACGAGCGCCGGCGTCTGCGCGATCGGGCTCGACTCGGCGATGTAGATGCGTTTCCCGTCCGGCGAGACCGCGAAGTCGTTCAGCATCGAGAGGAAGCCGGCGACGTCCTTCGGGAAGTCGTACTGGTGCACGACCCGGCGGGTGTCGACGTCGAACGCCAGGAGGCGCGGCTGGCCCCGCCCGTACCCGGCGTGGTCGAGTACCCAGAGCCTCCCCTGACGGTCGATCCGCATCGAGAGCGGCGTCACGAAGTGGCGCGGACTTTCCGGCCTCTGGAACGCTTCGTCCGGAAACGGCGCCGGTGTCCCGTCCACGAGCTCCGCCACCTTGACGGGCGGCTTCCCGTCGGGGTGCAGCGTGACGAACACGCGTCCGCTCGCGGACACCGCGATGTTGCCGGGCGGGAAGTCGAGCGCCGCCACCTGCTCGATCGCGCTCGCCGGGACGATCGGCGCGCTGGTGCGGTCCTCCAGGCGCGCGCCGCCCCCGAAGATGAGGCGGACGCCGAGCAGGAAGACGGCGAGCGCCACGACGAGTCCGACGAGCAGGCGAACGAGCACGCGCATGCGCGCCGTCTAGCGAACGACCTCCGTGCCCGCAACGTCGGCCTGCCGCGTGCCGCGAGCGGAGGCGGACGCGGACGCGGGCTACCGCGGATCGATGCGGTACACCGCGCCCGCGAGATCGACCAGGTAGAGCTCGCCGTCGAGGTCCTCGCCGAACGACGCCAGCGCCTGGACGGTCGCGCTCGACGCGAGCGCGTCCGTGAGCTCGACCTGGCTCACCGCCGCGCGGCCGTTCCACACGAACGACCGGACCCGGCCGGTGCAGAGGTCGCCGTGGAGGTAGCGGCCGGCGAGCGCCGGGATCGCGGCGCCGCGGTAGACGTAGCCGCCGATCACCGAGCAGTCCTCGGTCTCGGCGCCGCTGGCGTGCGGATAGGCGAGCGCCGGAAACGTGATGCCGCTCGTGTCACAGGCGTCGCGCGGCTCGAAGCACGCCAAGCCTTCGGTGACGTCCCAGCCGTAATTGCGGCCGCCCCGGCCGCGCGGCTCGACGTCGACCTCCTCGAAGTCGCCCTGTCCGACGTCGCCGATATAGAGGTCGCCGGTCAGGCGGTCGAAGCTGAAGCGGAACGGATTGCGGAGGCCGTAGTCCCAGACGTCGGGATCGGCGCCCGCGAGATTGCCGGGCGGCGGCGCGTCCGACTCGACGTCGAGGCGGAGCATCTTCCCGAGCTTGCTCCCGAGGTTCTGCGCGTTCCCCTCGGGATCGCCGCCCCCGCCGCCGTCGCCGAGCCCGGCGTAGAGGTAGCCGTCGGCCCCGAACGCGATCATGCCGCCGTTGTGATTGGACGCGAACCGATGCTCGATCGTGCGGAGCACGCGGCGCGCGCTCGGCTCGGCGGCGCTGAGATCGCTGCCGCGGCGCGCGTACTCCGCGACCACGACGTCGCCGCGGACGTCCGTGTAGTAGATGAAGAAGCGCCCGTTCGCGGCATAGCCCGGGTGGAACGCGAGGCCGAGAAGGCCCTGCTCGCCGCCCGTGCTGGTGAGCGCGGTGACGTCGAGGAACGGACGATCGAGCAGCGATCCGTTCTCGACGATGCGCACGCGTCCCGGCTTCTCGACGACGTAGAGCCGCCCCGGATCGCCGGGAGCGCCGAGCGCCAGCAACGGGCCGTCGAGACCGGTCACGACCGGCGTGAGCCGGAGCGCCGGCGCGATCGGGCACGCCGTGAACGCGGGCAGCCCGGCCGCGAGCCGCAGGGCGTTCACGCCGTCGCTCACGCTCACGGCGCCGTTGCCGTCGAGGTCGCAGAGCGCCGGCTCGCAGCGCCCGTCGAGCCCCGCGGCCACCTGCAAGGCGCGTACGCCGTCGGTGACGGTGACGGCGCCGCTCCGGTCGGCATCGCCGCAGACCTGCGCGGCCGCGGGCTTCGCGCCTGCGGCGACGGCCGCAGCGAGCACCATGGCGCACGCGGTCCTCCCGACCCGGCGCGCGCGAAACGATGCTGCCAGCATGAACGTCCTCCTCCTCGCGTACGACGGCGGGATCGGCGTGCGTACGCGCACCACCGCCGATCGGATGCGCGCGGCGCCATCATGCCCGGCGCGCGCGGCGGAGCAAGCCGCCCGCCGCGCGCCGGAACGCGGCGGCGGGACTCCCGGGATCTCCGCCGCCGTCTTGCCACGACCGCGCCGCCCGACTACGGTCCCGTCCTCTCCGGAGGGTTCGATCATGCCGCCGCTCCCCGTCGACGTGCCGCGCCTCGGCTGGATCGGGACCGGGATCATGGGGGCGCCGATGTGCGGGCATCTCCTGGCCGCCGGCTACCCCACGACCGTCTTCACCCGCACCCGCGCCCGCGCCGAGCCGCTCCTCGCGCGCGGCGCCGCCTGGGCCGACGGACCGGCGGCGATCGCCGCCGCCGCCGACGTGATCGTCACGATGGTCGGATATCCCGCGGACGTGCGCGAGGTCGTGCTCGGTCCCGCCGGCGTGCTCGCGGCCGCGGCGCCGGGCGCCATCCTCGTCGACATGTCCACGAGCGAGCCGGCGCTCGCGCGCGAGATCGACGCCGCGGCGCGGGCGCGCGGCGTTGCGGCGCTCGACGCGCCGGTCTCGGGCGGCGACGTCGGCGCGCGCGAGGCCCGCCTCTCGATCATGGTCGGCGGTGACGCGGCGACGTTCGGGCGCGTGCGGCCGCTCTTCGAGCGCCTGGGGAGAACGATCGTACTGCAGGGTCCCGCCGGATCGGGTCAGCACACGAAGATGGTGAACCAGATCCTCGTCGCGACCGGCATGATCGGCGTCTGCGAGGCGCTGCTCTACGCGCGGAGATCCGGCCTCGACGTCGCGACCGTCCTCGCGTCGGTCGCGGGCGGCGCCGCGGGCTCGTGGTCGCTCACCAACTACGTCCCGCGCGTCGAGCGCGGCGACCTCGAGCCGGGGTTCATGATCGAGCACTTCGTGAAGGACATGGCGATCGCCCTCGGGGAGTCGCGGCGCATGGGGCTCGCCCTGCCGGGACTGGAGCTGGCCGAGCGGCTGTACGCCGGCCTCGTCGCCGCGGGGCACGGACGCAAGGGCATTCAGGCGCTCCTCCTCGCCCTCGACCGCTCGGACCCCGTCGGGGCTTGAAGCCGCGCGCGGCTTCGCGCTACAGGCACCCGGCGTGCGTGGAGGTTCCCGGGTCGGCGTGGTCGTCGGCGTCGCATTGGTCCTCGTGCTCGGGATCGCGTGGCTCCTCCGCCGCGTGAACGCCGAGCGGGCGCGCGACCGCGCCGTCGCGACCGCCGCGGCGCCGACGGCGGACGCGCCGGCAGAGCCGAATGCGCGCCGCACGCCCCACTGGCAGCCGGACCCGCACGACCCCGAGCCCGCCGAGGATCTGGCGTACAAGGCCGATCCCCTGTCGCCGATGATGGACCCCGCCGACGAGTGGGCCCGGATCGACTTCGACGAGATGCGGCGCGCGCTCCCCGACAATCTCTACTGGAAGATGGCGTTCCCGACCAAGGACCAGGCGTTGATCGACGAGCGCGCCCGCATCCGCGAGCGGTGGAACGTCGAGTACGGGAAGGTGATCTCCAACACCGCGACCGGCGAGGAGATCGACGACTTCTACGGCGAGCAGCAGCGGATCTCCGAGGACTACCTCGAGTGGCTCGTCTACCTCGCCGACCACTACGGGAACCTGGTGCCGCGCTCCGCGATCGGCGGCCTGAAGCTGGCCGGCGAGATGCACCTCGCGCGCCTCGAGGAGATCCCGCGCAAGATGGCCGAGGCGAAGGAGCGCAGCGCCGCGCACGCCAGAGCGCGCCAGGCGTGGCTCGAGGAGCAGCGTCGGTTCGCGTCGCCCGCGCCTCCTCCGCCGTGACCACGGCGCGCGCTGACGCACGGCGGCGCGAGATCGTTTGCCCTTTCGCGACAATTTTCTTGCTCTGGACGACCGCGTCGTGCTAGCCCGCGATCCCGACGTCCCTTCCGACGAGGCATGGCGCCTCGTCCCGTACATCCGAAAGGAGGCTGCGACGAAATGAGAGCTCGTACCCTGCTACTGGTCCTTGCGGCTTTGGCGGCGCTCGCGCTGCCGAGCACGTCGCGCGCGATCGGCATCGAAGATGTCGTCGACGGCGGCAACACCTACCCCTGGGTCCTCGTCGAGCTGCCCGGCACCGTGTGCAGCAACGGCTCGCAGTATCGCTTCTGGTATTACGATTCGCCGACCTCCAACAACATGGCCATCTCGTACGAGGGCGGTGGCGCGTGCTGGGACTACCCGAGCTGCAGCGGGCAGACCGGCATCCTCGGCGCCGCCAACCCGAACGGCATCCCGACCGACTACATCACCCAGATGAAGGCGAAGTTCGTCTCGCCGATCATCAACGGCGCCGACCCGGGCATCCCGCTCTTCCGCTCGAAGACGAACCTCGTCACCAGTGGCTGGGACATGGTCTACATGCCGTACTGCACGGGCGACGTGCACGTCGGGAACCGCGTGGTCACCTATACCGATCCGACCGGCCAGAACCCTCCGCTCACGTTCCGCCACAACGGCTACAACAACTCCGTGGCCGCGCTGAACTTCCTGCACACGCGCTTCCCCTCGATCGGGAAGCTCGTCGTGACGGGCTTCAGCGCCGGGGGCGTCGCGACCAATACCATCTTCTACCAGGCGCGCCGCACGCTGCTCCCGACCAACAAGGCGTACCTGCTGAACGACTCGGGCCCGGTCTTCCCCGCGCCGACGGCGAGCTACAACTCGAAGCTGCTCCACCAGACCATCACCACCTCGTGGAACATGGCGTCGCTCTTCAGCCAGCTGCCCGCGCCGTTCAACCCGAACGACTACGGCACCATCAACCAGATGGTCGCGCAGCAGTTCCCGAACGACCGCATGGCGTACACCGGCTACTCGAGCGACTACAACTTCTCGCGCTTCTCGTACGAACGCTTCTACCCGGGCATCACCCAGGCCGGCATCCTCCAGAAGTGGCGCCAGGACCAGACGAACCTGATCAACCAGATCAAGAACTACTCGAACTGGAGCTACCACGTGCCGTGGCACCGCCCGATCAACGACAGCCACTGCGTGTCGATCATCACCTTCATCGGCAGCCACGCCTGTCCGAGCGTCCGCAAGAAGAAGTGGTACGAGTTCTTCGAGTGGCCGCAGACGCAATCGTGGAAGTGCCCGAGCGGCTTCCGGCCCTTCGAAACCTTCCTCTCGAACTGGATCGGCAGCAACCTCCAGCAGCGCATCGTCGAGCCGGAGAACTACTACAACAACGAGGATCCCGGGATGCAGATCATCGGTCCGGCGATCAACGACGCACTCGCGGGCGCCTGATCGGCGGACGCGACATCACGAGGCGGGGGTCCCATCGGGGCCCCCGCCTTTTTGCTCGCCGGCGCGCGCGCCCCGCGATCGCGGGCTGCGCGCTCCTCGCCGCCGCCTGCAGCCCGAGCGCGCCGCCCGCAGCCGTCCCGACGGCGACGCCGGCCGCGCGCGCGACGAGCGCACCGTCCCCGACCGGCGCCACCGGAGCCACGGCCGCCGCCCAGAACCGCATCCTCGGACTCGGGGAGGCGCGCGACCCGGAGCCCTTCACCCTCGATCAACGGCTCCTCGACGCCGCCCGGCGCAACGACCGGCCCACGATCGCGCGCGCCCTCGAGCTCGGGGCGAACCTGCGCGCCAAGGACGAGATCGGACGGAACGCCCTCTTCCTCGCCGTCATGGACGGCAAGAGCCTCGCCCTCGTGCGCTGGCTCCACGAGGACGAGAAGCTCGGCGTCGACGACCCGGACGTCACGGGCCGGACGCCGCTCAGCTTCGCCACCGACACCGGCCAGCTCGAGATCGCGCGCTACCTCGTCGAGCGGGGCGCCGCCGTCGACAGCCGCGACTTCAACCGGCGGACGCCCCTCATGCACGCGGCCGGCGCCGACCATCCCGACGTGATCGCGTACCTGCTCGATCGCGGGGCCGACGTGAACGCCCGCGATCAGTTCGGCGACACGCCGCTCATCATCGCGTGCGCGAAGAACAACGCGGCGAGCGCCACGATGCTGCTCCGCCGCGGGGCCGACGCGACGATCCGGGACCAGGAGGGGCGGACCGCCAAGGAGCGCAGCGCGCCGGACGCGGAGTCGTGCCTGCGGTTGCCGCAGTAGCCGCCGGTCGGAGCCCGGGCGCCGACCCGCCCGACGGCGGCGGCCCGGACGCGCTCGCAGCCGTCGCGGGCGGCGCGCTCTACTTCCTCGGCTACCTCGGATGGGGCGCCTGGCCGTGCCTGTTCCTCTTCCTCGCGCCGCTCTGGTGGACGCTCGCACGCGCGACCCGGGCGCGGCGAGCGGCCGGCCTCGGCTTCCTCTTCGGCGCCTCCGCATTCGCGGGCGGCCACCTCTGGCTGCTGGCGCTGATCGGCCCCTTCCTCGACGGACGCTGGGCGACCGGCCTGGTGCTCTGGTTCGTCTACGGCGCGTGGTTCGCGGGCGCGTTCGCGGCCTACGGGCTCGTCTTCCACGCCCTCCGACGACGCGGCTGCGGGGTGGCCGCCGCCGGCATCGCCCCGTACGTCCTCCTCGAATGGGCGCAGCCGCAGATCTTCCCCCTCTACGCCGGCAACGGCCTCGTCGCGGCGCCGCTCCTCGCGCAGACCGCCGACCTCGGCGGCGCGCTTCTGCTGACGGCGCTGCTCGCGGGCGCGAACCTCGTCGTGCTCGAGACCGTCGCGTGGCTGGACGGACGCCGCCCGCGTCCGGCGTCGATCTGGATCGCGGGCGCCGCCGTCGCCCTCGCCGTCGTCGCGTATGGAGCCGCGCGCATGGCCGAAGCCGACCGTGCCAGCGCGCGCGCGCCGGCGATCCGCGTCGGCATCGTCCAGGCGAACCTCGACGTCCGCGCCAAGGACGCCCTCGGCGTGCTCACCCACCGCAAGCACCTCGAGCAGACGCGCGAGCTCCTGAGCGCGGGCGAGGTCGACCTCGTCGTCTGGCCCGAGAGCGCCTACGTCCGGGGCATCCGGCGGCCCCTTCCGGTCTCGAGCCGCCCCATCGTCCGGGATCTGGCCATCCCGCTCCTCTTCGGCGCGAGCTCGGTGAGCGAAGTCGGCGGCCGGAAGGTCAAGACGAACTCGGCGCTCCTCGCCGGCGAGGACGGTCTCATCCGCGATGCGTACGACAAGAACCTGCTCATCCCGCTCGCGGAATCGCTGCCGTTCGCGACCGCGCTGCCGGCGCTCTCGGCGCTCTTCCCGCACGCCGAGCAGTTCGCCGCCGCCGACGCCGTCGCGCCGCTGCGTCTGGGCGATTGGCGGATCGCGACCCCGATCTGCTACGAGGCGATCCGTCCGGAGCTCGTCCGCCGCATGATGGGCGAGTCGGGGCCGCACCTGATCGTGACGCTCGCGAACGACGCCTGGTTCGGCGATTCGCAGGAGCCGTGGCTGCACCTCGGCCTCGCACGGCTCCGCGCCATCGAGCACCGGCGCTGGCTCGTGCGCGCGACCAACAGCGGGGTGAGCGCGATCGTCGATCCCGCCGGGCGCGTCGTTGCGCGCACCGGACTGCTGACCCGCACCAACCTGCGCGGGGTCGTCCACCCGCTCGCGGGGACGACGCTCTACGCGCGGCTCGGCGATTGGCCCGGATGGCTCGCGCTCGCGGTCGTGGCGCTCGCGGCCCTCCGGCGTCGCGCGTAGCGAGCGCGCCGCGATCGGCTCGTCGGCGGCTGTCACCTCGCGCCCGGGGAGTGGCTGACCGTCGTGAGACGTGTCAGAAGGAGCCCATGTCCGACCTTTCGTCGCAACTCCTGGTGGCGATGCCCCAGCTCGACGACCCGAATTTCAAGCGCTCGGTCGTGCTGCTGGTGCACCACGGCGAAGGGGGCAGCTTCGGCATCGTGCTCAACCGCTCCCTCGATCTCACGATGAGCGAGCTCATGCAGAACAGCGGTATCCGGTGGCCGTCGGGCGTCGGGAGCGTCGGATGGGGCGGACCCGTGCAACCCGAGCGGGGCTGGGTCGTCTTCTGCGACGACGACCCTCCGGCGCCGCCGCCCGCCGCCGCCGACGACGACGTCGCGACGCTCCAGCAGGGTGTCCGCGTCACGGGCTCGCTCGACAAGCTCCGCTCGGTCGCGAGCCATCCCCCGTCGGCGGTCCGCCTCTTCCTCGGCTACGCGGGTTGGGGAGCCGAGCAGCTCGAGAGCGAGCTCGCCGAAGGCGCGTGGCTGCTCGCTCCGCTCCGGCGCGAAGTCGTCTTCGACACGGCCGAGGACGCCATGTGGGAGTCGGTCGTGCGGAGCCTCGGCGTCGATCCGACGGCGCTCGTCCCCGCGCGCGGCATCCATTAGCCCAGGGGTAGCCCGGGCGACCGCGTCCACCGACCGCGGCCTCGCGGAACCGCGCGCCGCCGCGGCGGCGCGCCCGGCCGCCGCCGCGTCAGCTCCCGGGGGTCCCCAGCCAGCCGCGGCTCACGATGTCGGACATCGTGAGCGCCAGCATGATCGCCAGGAAGACGAACCCGCTCGCCACCACCAGCCAGGTGAGCTTCGAGCTGTACTTCACGTGCATGAAGAACAGGACGACGAGGCTCGCCTTGGCGACGGCGATCGCGAGGGCCATGAACGTGTTCAACGTCCCGAGGTCGATGAAGGCCACCCACACGGTGAGCGCCGTCAGCGCCATCAGCGCCGCGAAGATCGCGACGTAGAGCTTGATCGAGACCACGTGATCGCTGCTGTGGGCGTCGCCGCTCATCTCAGTGTCTCCCGATCAGGTACAGCAGGGGGAACAGGAAGATCCAGACGATGTCGACGAAGTGCCAGTAGAGGCCGGTGAGCTCGATCGGGCTGTAGTAGGCGCTGCCGTACGCCCCGCGGGCCGCCTGCCACACCAGCACCCCGAGGATGCCGATACCGATGACCATGTGGAGCGCGTGCAGGCCGGTCATCATGAAGTAGAGGGAGAAGAAGATCTGGGCGTGGCGGGCGTCGCCGTCGAACAGGAAGTTCGGCCCCGGAACCAGGTGCTCGTGGAACTTGTGTCCGTACTCGATCGTCTTGACGCCGAGGAACACGCATCCGAGGAAGATCGTCGCCAGCAGAAAGACCACCTGCATCCAGCGATTCCCGAGCTGCGCGCCGTGGACGGCGATCGCCATCGTGAGGCTCGAGCCGATCAGCACCGCCGTGTTGAAACAGCCGAGCACCACGTCGAGGTGATGGCTCCCCTGCGCGAACGCGTCGGGATACATGAACCGGTAGACGGTGTACGCGACGAAGAGCCCGCCGAAGAACAGGATCTCCTGCGCGATGAACACCCACATCCCGAGCTGCGCCGCGCTGTGCTGATGCTCGGCGCTGTCGAACTGGTGGGCGTAGGCATGCGCGCCCGCGGCGGGACTAGACACGTTCGGCCTCGTGCATGGTGGAGTAGGCGTACGCCTCCGTGGTGACGACGGGCGTCGTCGCGAAGTTCTCCGTCGGCGGCGGGGACGGCGTCTGCCATTCCAGTCCGGTCGCGCGCCATGGGTTGGCGGACGCCACCCTACCGTACCGGAGCGACCACAGGAGGTAGGCGAGCGGCAGGAGGTATCCGACGCCGAGGATCGTGGCGCCAGCCGTCGACATCACGTTCAGCACCTGAAATTCGGGCGGGTACATGTGATAGCGGCGCGGCATGCCGAGATAGCCCGCGAGGAATTGCGGGAAGAACGTCAGGTTGAAGCCGATGAAGACGATGACGGCGCCGATGCGGGCGGGCCATTCGGGGTACATGCGGCCCGAGATCTTCGGCCACCAGTAGTGGAGGCCGCCGAGGTATCCCATGATCGCGCCGCCGACCATGATGTAGTGGAAGTGCGCCACGACGAAGTACGTGTCGTGCACGTGCACGTCGAAGCCGAGGGTCGCGAGGAAGAGGCCCGTCAGCCCGCCGATCGTGAAGAGGCCGATGAAGCCGAGGGCGTAGATCATCGGCGCCGCGAACTCGATCGACCCGCGGTAGAGCGTCGCCGTCCAGTTGAAGACCTTCACCGCCGACGGGATCGCGACCAGGAAGCTCAGCACCGAGAAGATGAGCGACGCGTAGACCGACTGGCCCGACAGGAACAGGTGGTGGCCCCATACGAGGAAGCCGAGCACGGCGATCGCCATGCTGGAGACCGCGACGAAGCCGTAGCCGAAAATGACCTTGCGCGAGAAGCAGGTGATGAGCTCGCTGACGATGCCCATGCTCGGCAGGATCATGATGTAGACCGCGGGGTGCGAGTAGAACCAGAAGAGGTGCTGGAAGAGGACGGGATCGCCGCCGAGCGTCGGGTCGAAGATTCCGAAGTGGAACGCCCGCTCGGCCGCCACGAGGAGGAGCGTAATCGCGATCACCGGCGTGCCGAGGATGAAGATGATGCTCGTCGCGTAGTGCGCCCACACGAAGAGCGGCAGCCGGAACCACGTGAGCCCGGGCGCCCGCATACGGTGGATCGTGACGATGAAGTTCAGACCCGTGAGGATCGACGAGAAGCCGTTGATGAAGATGCCGAGCGCCGCCGGAATCACTTTCGTGTTGGCGGCCGCGGTGCTGTACGGCGTGTAGAACGTCCACCCCGTGTCGACGCCGCCCGTGAACACCGCGTAGAGCGTGAAGAGCGCGCCCACGAGGAAGATGTACCAGCTGGCGAGGTTCAAGCGTGGAAACGCCAGGTCGCGAGCGCCGATCATCATCGGGATCAGGAAGTTCCCGAGCACGGCCGGAATCGACGGAATCATGAAGAAGAACACCATCACGATGCCGTGCATCGTGAAGAGCTTGTTGTAGGTGTCGGCGGCGACGAGGTCGCCCGCCGGCGTCAGGAGCTCGAGGCGGATCATGAGGGCGAACACGCCGCCCAACAGGAACATGAAGGTGATGGAGACCAGGTAGAGGATCGCGATGCGCTTGTGGTCCTTGGTGAGGAGCCAGGACCAGATGCCGTAGTCGGCGTTGATGTAGTTGGTCGACGTCATGAGCCCGTCTTTCCCGTCCCGGCAGCAGCGTCGGTCGCGCCGGCGCTCGGTCCGAGCGACTTGATGTAGGCGATCAGCTGCATCACTTGCGCTTCCGTCAGCTGGCCCTTGAAGGTCGGCATGACCGGGGCGAAGCCCTTCACGAGCTTCGCGGCCGGAGTGAGGATCGACTCGCGGAGGTAGTCGTCGTCGACGGTGACGGTGCTGCCGTCCTGCAGTTCGACGGAGTGACCGACGATGCCCGCAAGCTGCGGCCCGAGCACGGAGCCGGCCTGGTGGCACGTGACGCAGCCCTTCTGCTCGAAGAGGTCCTTGCCGGCCGCGGCGAGATTCGGTCCCTCACCGGCGCCGTCCGCCGCCGCGCCGCCCGCGGCGGGGGCGCCGCCTCCCCCGGCCAGCCACGCCTGGTAGTCGGCCGGGTCCATCACGATCACCTTGCCGATCATGCCCGAGTGCATGGTGCCGCAGTACTCCGCGCAGAAGAGGTGATAGCTGCCGATCCTGGTCGCCTCGAACCACGCGGTAGTGTAGCGGCCCGGCACGGCGTCCTGCTTGATGCGGAAGGCCGGCACGAAGAAGCTGTGGATCACGTCCTCCGACGTGAGCGTCAACTTCACGGGACGGCCGAGCGGGACGTGCAGCTCGTTGATCTCGCGGCGCCCTTCGAGGTGCTGGATCTTCCACATCCACTGCTTGCCGACGACGTTCACCTGGAGCGCGTCGTCGGGGGGCCGCTTCAACGTGACGAAGAGATGCGCGCCCCACACGAACATGACCAGCACGATCCCGAGGGGGATCACGGACCACACGACCTCGAGCGCGGTCGAGCCGTGGAGATGCGGCGTCACGTCGTGGTCGGAGCGGCGTCGGTACACGACCGAGAAGCCGATCACCGCGACCGCGATCAGCACCGCGAAGAACGCGGAGACCGCGACCAGGAACCCGTACAGCAGGTCCGTCTGCAGGGCGACGGTCGATGCTTGCGGCGGCAGGAGGCCGAGTCGTTCGAGCATGCCTCAGGCACTCCCCTTGCGACGTCGTTCGGCGACTGCCTCACGGCGGAGCATGACCGTCATGAAGGCGCCGATGGCGAGCACGGTCGCAACGCCGCCCGCACGCACCAGATTGAGCGCGATGGCGCCGTACTTCCCGGTGGCGGGATCGTAGCGGTAACAGAAGAGCAGCAGGGCATCGACCGCCGAGCCGATCTTGTGGTCCGCGGCCTCGACGAGCCCGAGGCGGAGGTCGCGGCCGGAGTACTCGACCCCGTAGTAGTAGCGGGCGAGCTTGCCTCCGGGCGTCGCAACCATGATCGCGGCCGCGTGCGCGAACTGCTTCTCCTCCGGCACCCATCGGTAGTGGAAGCCGACCGCCTTCGCGACCCGCTCGATCGCGGCCTGCTCGCCGGTGAGGAAGTGCCAGCCGTCGGCGGTCGCGACGCGACCGTAGTCCGCGACGTAGGCCGCCTTCTTCCTGGCCGCGATCTCCGGCGTGTCGCGGGGATCGAAGCTCACCGCCACCACGTCGAACTCCTTGCCGGGCTCGAAGTTCATGGTCTTGAGCGTCTTCCCGAGTCCGTTCAGGACGAGCGTGCAGAGCATCGGGCACTCGAAGTAGGTCATCACGAGGACGACGGGCTTCCGGCCGAAGTAGTCGCCGAGCGTGACCGCGCGGCCGTGGTCGTCGGTGAAGGCCGCGTCGAGCGGCAGCGCCTCGCCGAGACGCTGGTCGATGCCGACCTCGCGCAGCGCCGGCGGACGCACGTCGGCGACACCCGGCTGGACGCCCGGTTCGGTCGCCGCCTGCGCCGGCACCGCGCCGAGCGCGAGACACAGCGCCGCGAGGCGCTTCCGCCACCGCCGCGTCACGGGACGTCCTTCGGCGCGGCGGGCCGCGCCGGCAGCCCGCGCTCGGCGAGCAGCGCGATCGCGCGCTCGACGGGAACGCGGACGACGCCCGCTTGCTTGTCGACCCAGCCGTAGGCGCGGATCGCCGCGGCTTCGCGCGCGTGCAGATCGACGAGATCCTGGCGCGGATCGGTCTGCAGGCGCGGCGCGGGCGGCTCCTTCAGGCCGTAGCGGGCGGCGAGCGGGTTCGGCGGGCTCGTCTGCGCCGCCTGGAGGCGCGCGAGGACGTTGAAGAGCACGAGCATCGCGACGAAGGCGGCGACGGCGATCGCGCCGAGCCCGAGCACGGAGAGCCCGATCGACGCCGGGGCGACGTCCGATTCCTCGTGACCGGTCGACGCGTCGGGCGCGGGCGGCTGGTGCGGGCGGGCGCTCATCCTATGCTTCCCTCGGGATCGCGGGATCGTTGAGCGGCAGGACCGGACGCGTCTTCAGCTGCGACACGAACAGCCACATCCACGTGCCGCCGATCGCCGCCGCGGCCGCCGGATCGAGCCAATGGATCGAAAACCCCTCGGGCGCCACCGCCGGCCGGAGCAGCCAGAAGAGGTCGACGAAGCGGGCACCGATGAGCACCAGCGCCACGACCGAAACGGCGCGCGCGTGGCGCTTCAGGTCGCGCGAGAGCAGCACCAGGAACGGCATCACGAAGTGCACGGTCACCAGCACGACGGCGACCCACTCCCAGCCGCCCCGGGTGCGCGCCAGGTACCACGGAATCTCCTCGGGCAGGTTCGCGGACCAGATGATGAGGTACTGCGAGAGCGCGAAGTACGCCCAGAGCATCACGAAGGCGAGCATCAGCTTGCCGAGGTCGTGGAACTGCACCGGCGTGATGATGCGGGAGAACGGCGGACGCTCCGCGAGCAGCGCCGCCATCGGAATCACGAAGGCGAACGTCACGAGCCCCTGCCCGCCCATGAACATCACCCCGTACAGGGTCGAGAACCAATGCGGCTCGAGCGACATGCCCCAGTCCATCGACGCGAAGGTGATCGTGAGAGCGTAGAGCAGGAGGCCGCCGCGGCTCAGCATCTCGAGCCGGCGGGTGAGCCGCGGGTCGGCGGCTGCGTCCTGCTGGAGCGACCAGCGGTTCAGGAAGTACGCGGTGCCGATCCAGGCCGCGAAATAGAAGACCGCGCGCCCCAGGAAGAACGGCACGTTCAGGTAGAGGCTCTTGTGCTGCAGGATCGGGTCGTGCGCGACGTGCTCGGGATTCGCCCACTCGTAGAGGTCCGTCACGCCGAGCGCGATCGGCAGGAAGAGCAGCGCCATGAACGGCAGCGTCCGCGTGGCCGACTCGAGGAGGCGGCGGATCACCGCGCCCCACGCCCCCCCGGTGATGTACTGGATCATCAGGATGGCCATGGAGCCGAGGCCGATTCCGAGGAAGAGCATGTACGACACGAGATAGGCGTGGAGAAACGCCTCGCGCGCCGCGAAGATCCCGACGACGCAGCCGATGATGCCGAGGCCGCCGACGACGAGCGCCGCGCGCTGCACGCGGTGCAACGCGTGGTCGGGCGGGAGATCGAACCGCGAGCTCCGCACCGGGTCACTCATGACCGCCCCCCGGAACCGCGCGCCCGGCGGCGGCCGCCTCCTGCGCCGGAAGCCCCGTCCGCGGATCGAGCGTCTTCCCTTCGAGGAACGCCGTGCGACCCTCTGCCGGCACCTCCGCGACGGTGGCGTGCTGGCTCAGCTGCAAGGCCCGGATGTACGCCGCGATCGCCCAGCGATCGGCGACCGGCACCTGCGTCGCGTAGCTCGGCATGACGCCGAAGCCGTTGGTGACGACGTCGAAGAAGTATCCTGGCGGCATGCCGCGCAGGCGCGCGTCGTGGAACGACGTGGGCTGCTTGTAGCCGCGCTGGACGATCATGCCCTGCCCGGTGCCGGCGCGATCGTGACACGGCGAGCAATGGACGTCGTAGTCGCGGTGGCCGCGCTCGAGCGTCGCCCGAGTCACCGGCTCGGGAAAGACCTCGGAGAGCTTGCCGTCGACCTTGCCGCTCACGAGCAGCTCGTCGTCGTCGCGCCGTCCGCGCGCCACGGTGCCGGGCACGCGCGGCCGCGACGCCCGTCCGTCCTCGAAGAAATGGCTCTCCTCGAGGGGCTGGTACTTCGGCTGGTCGTGCATGTCCTGCCGGCAGCCCGGGAGGACGAGGAGCGCGAGTCCGGCCGCCCACCCGGCGAGCGCGCGGGCATCGATCCGGCGCGCCATCAGTCCTCGACCTCCGCGACGCTGAGCGGCTCGAGCGTCTCGAGGAACCGGCGCGTCTCCTCGCGATCGAACCGCGGGTCGGTCGCCTCGATGCAGAGGAAGAACTTCTCGCGGGTCGCGAGCGCGAACTGCGGCACGTTGAAGACCGGGTGATACGGCATCGGGAGCCCGTTGAGCGCCAGCAGCCCGAGCACGCAGGTCGCCGCCGCGACGAGCACCGTGGTCTCGAACGTCACCGGCAGGAACGACGGCCAGCTGAACAACGGACGACCGCCGACGTTGATGGGGTAGTCGATGACCGACGTCCACGTCGCGAGCGCGAAGCCGCCGATGCACCCGGCGAGGCCGCCGAGGAACACCAGGGCCGGCAGCACGCGGTCGTGGATGTGGAGCGCCTCCGACACCTCCTCGATCGGGAAGGGCGAGTACGCGTCCATCACGCGGTACCCCGCGGCGCGCGCCTTGGTGATCGCGACCACGAGCGCCGTCGGGTTGTCGAACTCGGCCATCACCCCGTGCAGCGGCGCGCGCTTCAATGGCCACCTCCGCCGTGCTCCCCTTCGACCTTCGCCTCGGGAACCATCGTCCGCATCTCGAAGATGGAGATCATGGGCAGGAAGCGGATGAACAGGAACAGGAGGCTCGAGAAGAGGCCGATGGTGCCGAGGAACGTCGCCCAGTCCCAGATCGACCCGGTGTACATGCCCCACGACGACGGCAGGAAGTCGCGGTGCAGGCTCACGACGATGATGATGTAGCGCTCGAGCCACATGCCGATCGAGACGATGATCGACATGAGGAAGAGCCAGCCGAGGCTCAGGCGGAACTTCTTGAACCACATGAGCTGCGGCGCCACGACGTTACAGAAAATCAACGCCCAGTAGAGCTTGTTGTACGGCCCGAAGAACCGGTTCGTCATCATGAACTCTTCGTAGGTGCTGGCGCTGTACCAGGCGCAGAAGGCCTCCATCATGTAGCCGTAGGCGACCACGAGGCCGGTCGCGAGCATGACGCGCGCCATGTTGTCGAGGTGGCGCATGGTGATGAAGTCCTCGAGGTCGTAGTACCAGCGCAGCGGGATCGCGAGCGTCAACACCATCGCGAACCCGGCGTAGATCGCCCCGGCAACGAAATACGGCGGGAAGATCGTCGTGTGCCATCCCGGAATCAGCGACACCGCGAAGTCGTAGCTGACGATCGTGTGCACCGAGACGACGAGCGGGGTCGAGAGGCCGGCGAGCAGGAGGTAGGCCGTCTCGTAGCGGTGCCAGTGGAGCGCCGAGCCGCGCCAGCCCATGGCGAGCATGCCGTAGACGAAGCGACCGACGCGGCTCGGCGAGCGGTCGCGCAGCGTCGCCAGGTCGGGGATCAGGCCGACGAACCAGAACATGAAGGACACGGTCGCGTAGGTCGACACCGCGAACACGTCCCACACGAGCGGACTCCGGAAGTTCGGCCACATCGCCATCGCGTTCGGGTACGGGAAGAGCCAGTACGCCAGCCAGGGGCGGCCGAGGTGGGCGACCGGGAAAATTCCGGCGCAGGCGACCGCGAACAGCGTCATCGCCTCGGCGAAGCGGTTGATCGAGGTGCGCCACTGCTGGCGCAGCAGCAGGAGGATGGCCGAGATCAGCGTGCCGGCGTGGCCGATGCCGATCCACCAGACGAAGTTGACGATGTCGAAGCCCCACGCGACCGGGATGTTGATGCCCCAGATGCCGATGCCGGTCGCGACGAGGTTGGTGAGCGCGACCATCAGCAGCATGAGCAGCGAGAACGCGATCGCGAAGCCGATGAGCCAGCCCCGGCGCACGCCCTGGTCGAGGACGATCGCGCCGATCTGGTCGGTGACCGTCTCGAACGTGTGGCCGGGCTCGATGAAGGGCGGTCGCGGGATCACGCCGGGGTGCTGCGGCGTCTGCGTCGGCTGGCTCATGCCTTCTCCAGCTCGGGGTTCGGGTTGCGGACCGACGCAAGATACGTCGTGCGCGGCCGCGCGTTGAGCTCGCCGAGGAGGGCGTAGTTCCGGGGGTCCGCCTTCGCCTTCGCGACCCGGCTCCCGGTGTCGTTGATGTCGCCGAAGACGATCGCATCCGCGGGGCACGCCTGCGCGCACGCGGTCACGATCTCGCCGTCGCGTATCGGGCGGTCCTCGCGGCGAGCGGCGATCCGCGCCTGGCTGATGCGCTGCACGCAGTACGTGCACTTCTCCATGATGCCGTACGAGCGCACGGTCACGTCGGGGTTGCGCGCCAGCTTCAGGCTCTCGGTGGTCCAGTCCTGATACTTGTAGAAATTGAAGCGGCGGACCTTGTACGGACAGTTGTTCGAGCAGTACTTCGTGCCGACGCAGCGGTTGTAGACCATGTCGTTGAGGCCTTCGCTGCTGTGCACCGTCGCGTTGACCGGACACACGACCTCGCACGGCGCCTGCTCGCAGTGCATGCACGGGACCGGCTGGTGGTGGATCGTCGGATGCTCGGCCTCGCCCTCGAAATAGCGATCGACCCGCAGCCAGTGCATCTCGCGGCCCCGGCTCACCTGATCCTTGCCGACGATCGGGATGTTGTTCTCGGCGTTGCACGCCAGCACGCAGGCGTTGCACCCGATGCACGAGGCGAGATCGATCGTCATGCCCCACGCGTGCCCCTCGTAGGGGAACAGCGGGTAGAGCGTCATGTCGTCGTCGGGCTGGTGCTCGAGGTGCTTCGCGAAGTCCGGCTCGTGCGTGTACTCCGCGAGGGTCGCCTCGCGGATGAGGTGGCGGCCCTCCATGCTGTGGTGTTCCTGGGTCGAGGCGAGGAGGTGTTGCGCGCCCGTTCGCCGCACGTCGGCCCCGCGCGCGATCCAGGCCGCCGTGCTCGTCCGGAGGCGATTGGCGTCGAAGCCGACGCCGTCGCCGACCCGGCCGGCGCGCCGTCGGCCGTAGCCGAGGTGGATCGTGATCGACTCGTCGGGCTGACCGGGCACGACCCAGGCCGGGGCGTCGAGCTTCCGTTCGCCGAGGGCGATCTGAACGACGTCGCCCGACACCACGCCGAGCCGCGCGGCCGTCCCCGGGCTCACGAGCGCGGCGTTGTCCCACGTGAGCTTGGTGAGCGGCTTCGGCACCTCTTGCAGCCAGCCGTTGTTCGCGAAGCGGCCGTCGAGCACGCCGGCGTCCAGGCGGAACACGATCTCGACGCCCTTCGCCTCCGCCTTCCCGCGTTCGGCGATGGCCGCGTCGACCCAGTCGGCGCGGGCGGCGAGATCCTTCGGCGCCAGCGCCGTCCCGGCGACCATGCCGTCGTGGAGCGCCGTCCGCCACCAGCGCTCGAAGTCGGCGCCCGCCTTCGGCTTCCACTCCGCGCGCACCAGATCGAAGGCCGACTGCGGCTTGCCGTTGGCGGCCGCGACCACTTCGTGCGCGGTCTTGCCGTCGTAGAGAGGCGCGATCAGCGGCTGCACGATCGTGACGGTGCCGTCGGCGGAGCGCACGTCCCCCCAGCTCTCCAGGTAGTGCGCTTCGGGCACGTGCCAGTGCGAGAGCACGGCCGTCTCGTCCTCGTAGAGGCCGAGGTGCACGCGGAACGGCACCTTGTCGAGCCGCGCCGCGAACTGCAGGTCGGCCGGGGCCGTCGCCACCGGATTGACGCCGAGCATCAGGAGCACCGTCACCTTGCCGGCCTCCATGTCGGCGACGAGCTCCCGCAGCGACGCGAGCGTGGCGGCCGGCTCCGCGACGACCGGATCGGTGTACACCACCGTCTTTCCGCCGTTGCCGAGCGCGGCGTTGAGCGCGTGCGCGAGCGCGTGCACGACCGCCGGCTGGTGATCGCCGGCGACGACGATGGCGCGACCGCGGTGGGCGTCGAGATCCTTCGCGACCGCCTTCACCCACGCGGCGTGCGCGGCCGCGGCACCCTGCGGCGCCCGCGGCACGGCGCGGAGCTCGGCGGCAAGCGCCCACGCGATCGCCTCGATCTCGCCCGCGGCCGCCGCCAGGCGATGATCGGCGCGCGCGCCCGTCGGCGTCGGCGTGCTCTCGACCGCGTAGAGGCGGTTCATCTCGGCGCCGGGCTTCCGCCGCGTCGAGAAGTCCCGCAGATGGCGCACGTGGTCTCGGCCGCTCGCCAGTACGTCCGCGTCGAGCGCCAGCACCACGTCGGCGTCGGCGAAACGGTACTGCACGTCGGCGTCCGCGCCGAATGCCGTCTTCACGCCTACCCGCGCCCCGTCGCTCGCGACCGGGTCCCATTGGTGCCAGCGCGCCTGCGGCAGCGCGGTGAGCAGCGCCCGCAACTGCCCCACGAGCGTCGGCGACGAGACCGTTTCGGTGAGGATGCGGACCCCCGCGCCCCCGGCGCCGCGCTCGCGGTCGAGCGCCTGCTCAAGTGCGGCGACGAAGGCCTCCCACGTCCGGATCTCGCCCGCGCTCGTGACCGTCTGCGAACGGTCCGGATCGTAGAGACCGAGGATCGACGCCTGCATCAACGCGTCGGTGGCCCCGCGGCTCGACGGGTGGTCGGGATTGCCGTCGATCTTGGTCGGACGCCCCATGTGGCTCTCGACCAGGAGCCCGGTGCCGACGCCGCCGAGCGGCATCGCCGTCGCAAAATAGAGCGGTCGCCCCGGAATAATGTCTTCGGGCGCCTTCACGTACGGCATGATGAGCTCGGTCGGCTGGCGGGTGCACGCCGACACCCCGGCGAGCGCGAGCGACGCCCCCATCAACTGAAGGAACTGCCGCCGATCGACGGCCTCGAGCATGCTCGCCGCCTGGCGCGGCAGTTCTTGCTGCAGCATGGCCTCGAAGCCGGGCCGCCGCGCCAGCGCCTCGAGGCTCCGCCAGTAGTGCTTGCCGCGCGCGGCGGCGAGCTCCTCGCGGACGGCGGCGAGTTCCAGGGCCGGCCCGTCGGAATGCGGATGCGTCGGATCGCTCATCGGTGGCACGTATCGCAGTCGGTCTTCGGCTGCACGTCGTTCGCCTTCAGGAGCTCACGGCCGAGCGCGAGCTGATCGCCGCCCGGCGGCTGCCATCCCATCGTGAAGACCTCCTCCTTGGGACGTACGTAGCGCTCGGGGTTGCGATGGCACTCCAGGCACCATTCCATCTGCAGGGAATTCTGCTGCCACGTCAGGTTCATGCGGTCGATGCGGCCGTGGCAGGTCTCGCAGCCGACGCCCTTGGCGACGTGGATGGAGTGGTTGAAGTAGACGAAGTCGGGAAGATCGTGGACCTTCACCCACGGGATCGAGGCGTCGGTGCGGAGGCTCGCGCGCACGGGCTCGAGCGTCGGGCTGTCGGCCCAGATCTGCTTGTGACAGTTCATGCACGTCTGGGTGGGGGGGATGCCGGCCTTCGCGCCGGTCTCGACCCCCGTGTGGCAGTAGCGGCAGTCGATCCCGAGCTCGCCCGCGTGATGCCGGTGGCTGAACGGCACGGGCTGCTCGAGCGCGAGACCGGCCCCCGTCACGTACGACGAGCGGTTCACGAGATCCAATCCGTAGCCGGCCGCCGCGACCACGATGAGCGCCCCGAAGATGCTGACCCGCGCGATCGTGTTCGTGCTGCGGTGAAAGACCTGAGGCACGCGGGGGCGGATAATACCGATGACGCTCGATCCCGCAAGTTCACGGAAAGTGAATTAGCCTGATCGAGCTCAGAAGCGATCCTAATGCGACGCGATCACGGTCCGCGCCGCGCCCGGCCCGGCCGCGTCGAGCCGCTCGCGGGCGAGCGCGAGCGCGGCCTCGTGTGGCGGGACGCTCCGCGCCGCCGCCGCGGCGAACACGCGGGCGATGCGCGCCTCGATGCACCGGACGACGTCGAGCGCGTGCGCGCCGCGGCCCGCGCCGCATTCGTAGCCCGCGATCACCGCGCCCGCGTTGACCGCGAAGTCCGGCGCGTACCAGACCCCGCGCGCGTGCAGCACGCGTCCCGCGGCCGGCGTCGCGAGCTGATTGTTCGCCGCACCGGCGATGCCCCGTGCCGCGATCGTCCGCGCCACCTCCTCGGTCACGACCTCGCCCGCCGCGCACGGCGCGAAGAGGTCCACGGGACGCTCGAAGATCCGGCGCGCGTCGACGCGCGCGGCGCCCGTCTCCACCGAGCAGAGCTCGGCGCGATCCTCGTCGATCTCCGCGAACGCCACCTCCGCGCCCTCCCCCACGAGGAGGCGGACGAGCGCGAGCCCGACGTCGCCCACGCCCTGCACGAGCACACGCGCGCCGCCGAGGCGGTCGGCGCCCGCGACGCGACGCCAGATCGCGCGCATCGCCGCCACGACGCCGGTCGCCGTCGCGAGATCGAGCCCGCCGGGCGCGTCCTCGGCGAGGACGTGCCGGGTCCGCGAGGTCACGAGCGCGAGCTCGGCGGCCGTCGTACCGTAGTCGCACGCGGTCACGTAGCGTCCGCCGAGCGCCTCGATGAGCTCGCCGAGCAGCGGGAACGCCGCCGCGGGATCGAACCCGCGCGCGACGGGATCCTTCAACACGACGGCCTTGCCGCCGCCGTAGGCGAGCTCGGCGAGAGCGTTCTTGTGGCTCATGGCGCGCGCGAGCCGGAGGACGTCGCGCACGCCTTCCTCCGGCGTCGGATAGGCGCGCCAGCGGATGCCACCGCAGGCCGGCCCGAGGCGCAGATCGTCGATGGCGATCACCGCCGTGAGCCCGAGGGCGGGTCGCTCCAGCACGTGCAGCTCGGCCGGCACCAGCTCGGCGGCGAGCGTCGCGTAGTCGATCGCGCTCACGGCTGCAGGAGCCGGCGGCGCCACCCCCCGCGCCGCCGCTCGAAGCGCTCGCGACGGTGGAGGCGGGACTCGCCGCGGGTCCAGAACTCGATCGCGCGCGGCGCGAGGCGATAGCCGCGCCAGAGCGGGGGCCGCGGCACATCGTCGCCGGGATGGCGGCGTCCGAGCGCCCGCCAGCGCCGCACGAGCGCGGCCCGGCTCGCGAGCGGCGCGCTCTGCGTCGACGCCGATGCGGCGAGCCGGCTCTCCCGCGGGCGCGTGGCCCAGTAGGCGTCGGCCTCGGGGCCGTCGACGACCACGACGCGCCCCTCCACCCGCACCTGCCGGCCGAGCGCGTCCCAATAGCAGGCGAGCGCCGCCTCGGGATTCGCCTCGAGCTCCCGGCCTTTGCGACTGCGGCCGTCGGTGAAGAACACGAAGCCGCGCACATCGGCGTGCTTCAGGAGCACGTAGCGCACCGACGGACGCCCGCGCGCATCCGCCGTCGCGAGCGCGACCGCCTCCGGCAGCGGGGCGCCCGCGCGCTCGGCCTCGGCGTACCAGCGACGGAACCGGGCGATCGGCGACGGCGGCATGACGCGCAGCCTAGTGGGTCGGCGGCGACGCGACAACCGATCCGGCGCCGCTCGCGGCCGGGACCCTACGCGAGATCCACGTAGGCGCGGCGCACCGCCTCGGGATCGTACGCGCGCTCGAGGCGCCGCACGATGAAGTGGCCGCGCGCGACGTCCTGGAAGTGATCCATGAAGAGCGCGTTCACGACGGCGCCGCCGGCCGCGCCGAGGAGCGGTAGCGCCTGCGCCGCCGTCTTCTCGGAGACGACCATGCCGTAGCGCGCGGCGATCTGCGTGAGAAAGCGCACGACCGCGGGCGCGCCCTCCCGGGCGAGCCCGCGCTCCGCCACGAACTGCGCCGCCTCGGCGAGCGCCCGCGCGAGCGCGCCGCGGATCGCGAAGTACGCCGACTCGGCGGCGTCGTCCGCCTGCGTCCGGCCGCCGAGCGCGAAGACCTGCAGGCAGGCGAGGCGCGTCTCGGGGAGGCGCAGCCGCTCACCCTCGCTGCGGGCGACGTCGGCGATCGAGCGCAGCATGAGCGTGGTCGAGACCGGAAGCTCGATCGCGAGCGCCGGCATCCCGAAGAGCCCGCCGCCCGCGCCCGTCGCAGTGACCAGCACCTTGTGCCAGAGGTCGGCCGAGCGCGCGCCGGGCGCGTCGTCGAGAGTCACGAGCGCGAACCGGAGCGCGGTCTCGAGCGCCCGCCGCGTCGCCGCCGTGACGAGCGCCGAGGCGCGCCGGGGCAGGAGCTCGATGCCGCGCTCGATCGGCAGGCCGACCACGTTGCTGATGCGGATCGCGAGGCTCGTCCGCTCGAGCAGCCGCTTCGCGCGCCGGAGGTCGCGCTGGTCGGGCCCGGAGAGGCGCGTCATCGCCGCCTCGATACCGCAGGCCACGCCGGAAGGGAACGTTGCCCGCGATCGGGAACGGCGCGCCCGTCGCCGCGAGCGCGGTCGATCACTCGGGTGCGGCGCTCTGCGTCGGCACCGGCCGCCCCTGCCGCTTCAGCCCCCACTCCAGCAGCATCTGGTCGCGGATGCGCGAGCCGATCGCGAACATCGCGTCGGGCACGGTGCGGTTCTGGTTCGCGGGATCGGCGTAGAACGTATTGATGTCGGCCACCCACTTCTCGAAGTTCTTGCCGCCCCCGGTCGGAACGTTCAGCCGCTGGTCCTTGCGCTGCGCCATGGTCACGGCGTCGAGGTAGCCGATCACGTAGCCGAGCTGGAACGGGTGGCCGTAGCCGTTCCAAATGTTGTAGCGCAGCGCCGCGAACGAGCTCGCCGCGGCGAAACAGAACCCCCCGAATGCCGCCACGGTCGCGACCGCGATCATCTTCCGCATGATGCGCGCGACATACTCAGGGGCCGATGCGGTCGTCAATGCACCCGGCGCGCCGCGGCGAGGTGCAGATCCGCCGCGGCCGAGCTATGAGGGGCTCCCATGAGCACGCCCGTCCCCGACTGGAGACGCCGAGCCGTCGACGCCGACACGGCGGTCGGGCTCGTCCGGAGCGGCGGCAACGTCTTCCTCCAGGGCGCCGCCGCGACGCCGACCCCGCTCATCGAGGCGCTGGCGCGCCGGGGCGACGTCGAGGGAATCCGCCTCTACCATCTCCACCTGCAGGGGCCGGTGCCCTTCGTGGAGCCGGCGCTCGTCGCGCGCTTCCGCTGCGTATCGCTCTTCACCGGCGCGAACATGCGGGCGGCGGTGAACGACGGCCGCGCGGACCACGTCCCGATCTTCCTGTCCGAGGTGCCGGCGCTCTTCGCCGACGGCCAGGTGCCGCTCGACGCCGCCTTCGTGCAGATCTCCCCGCCCGACCGCCACGGCTTCTGCTCGCTCGGCACGTCGGTCGACACGGCGCGCGCCGCCGTCGACCACGCCCGCCTGGTCATCGCCGAGATCAACGACCGCATGCCGCGCACGCACGGCAACACGCTCGTGCCCTTCGCGCGCATCGACCGCTTCGTGCACACGGATCGCCCGCTCTACGAGACGCCGCCCGAGGACGAAACACCGGTCGTCACCCGCATCGCCGAACAGGTCGCCGCCCTCGTGCGCGACGGCGCGACGCTGCAGATGGGCATCGGGGCGATCCCCGACGCGGTGCTGTCGCGCCTCGGCGACCGGCGCGACCTCGGCGTCCACAGCGAGATGTTCTCGGACCGCCTCGTCGACCTGGTCGCAACCGGCGCCGTCACCAACCGCCGGAAGAAGATCTTCCACGGCCGCATCGTCACGAGCTTCGTGGCCGGGACCCGGCGCACCTTCGACTTCGTCGACGACAACCCGCTGGTCGAGTTCCATCCCTGCGACCGCACCAACGACCCGATGGCGATCCAGCAGAACCCGGGCGTGACCGCGATCAACTCGGCGCTCGAGGTCGACCTCTCGGGCCAGGTGTGCGCCGACTCGATCGGCCACCGCATCGTCTCCGGCATCGGCGGCCAGCTCGACTTCATGCGCGGCGCCGCGCGCTCGCCGGGCGGCGCCGCGATCATCGCGCTGCCGTCGACCGCGAAGAACGGCACGCTCTCGCGCATCGTGGCGACGCTCGCGGCGGGCGCCGGGGTCGTCACCTCACGCGGGCACGTGCACTGGGTCGTGACCGAACACGGGGCGGTGAACCTGCACGGCATCTCGCTCCGCGAGCGCGCCGAGCGCCTGATCGGGGTCGCGCACCCCGACCACCGCGCCGAGCTCCGCCGAGCCGCCGCCGCCGCGCGGACCGGGTGATCCGCGCGCGCCCTCATTCGGCGCGATCCTTGAAGCGCGCCCCGTCGTTGCGCACCGCCGGCGCGCCGTAGCGCGACTCCCAGCACGCGCCCGTGTCGGCGCGCCGGAGCTGGACCACGAGCCGCGGGTCCTGCGCGAACGGCAGAGCCGGGAGCGCGAGCCGGGCGCCCTGGGCGCGGAGCTGGATCCTGGCGCGACCCGCCGCGCCGGCCTTCACGACGAGCTGGCGCACGCCCTCGACCGACGCGTTCCGGTCCTTGTAGCGGAAGCCCGCGTCGGTCGCGCGCCAGCAGGGCTTGCCGTCGCAGATTCCGCCCGCCGCGACGCCGGCGCTCAGCACGAGCCGGGGCGCGCCGCCGGTCTCGTCCCAGGCGCAGACGCGATAGCCCGTGCCCGCCGCGGGATCGCCGAAGTCGGCGCGCGACGTCGCCGCGCCGTCGACCCAGGACCACGCGAGCCGGGCCTTCGCGTCCGTCGCCGCGTCTCCGAGATCGAGGCTGCCGCGCCCCGGGACGACCTGCTGGCGGCAGCCAGCCGGCGGCACGGCGTCGCACCCCGCCGGCACGACCGCGAACGACACGCTCGACGCCCCGGACGCGACCGCGACCTCGAGGCGCTCGGCGTCGGCCGCCGAGGTCACGACGCCACCCCTGAGATCGACCACGTCGTAGCCGTTCGGGAAATGCCGCGCCGGTATCCACACCTCCGTCAGCGCGCCCGGCGCGAGCGCGCCGTCCACCGGCGCGGTCGCGTACGCGAGCGCGAACCGGCGCGCGGTCCGGTCCCAGGACCACCGCGTCGGCGTTCCGGCGACGGCGCGCGGATACGGCCGCACCAGCGCGTCGAGCTTGGCCTCGTCGAGGTGCGCCGACGTCGGCGGGTTCGCCGGGTCGTCGATGATGCCGTCCTCCGCGGCCTCGCAGCAGGGGTCGCGGTTCCACCAGGCCCAGTACTGCCACCCCATCAGGGCGGCGTCGGCGAGCTCGGTGATCCGGTGCAGCATCCCGAGGTCGTCGGTGGCGCCGAACTCCGTCAGCAGCGGCGCGTGGCCATAGGCGGCCGCCTGCGCTTCCGCCTTCGTGAAGACCTGCCGCTCGGTCGTGCGGCAGCTCTCCGGCGACGGCGCGCTCGGCGTCGGGATGCAGGCGTAGACGTGGAACGAGAAGCCCACCTGATCGACGTCGACGTCGCCGTGCTTGGTCCCGAAGCCCGGATTGAAGCTGATCGCGAAGGGCTCGTAGAAGACGATCGTGTCGGGATCGACCTCGCGGATCGCGTCGGCGACGAGATTCGAGAACGCCGTCAGCGCCGCTTCCGGCGCCGCGGGGCAGCCGACCGGCGAAAGACACGCCCAGGTCGCGCTCCCGGGGTACGGCTCGTTCAACAAGTTGTAGCCGAAGACGAGCGGCTCGTCGCGAAAGCGCGCCGCCACCTGGCGCCAGGCGTCGGCGAACTCCTCCTGTAGCGTCATGGCGCGCGGCCCGATCTCCGGCGTCCAGCCGTTCATGCCGAGGAAGCGGTCGAACGCCTCCCATAGGAACGGACACGCGAAGATGTTGCCCGGGAAGCCGTTGTCGCACGCCGGCAGCAGCGCCGGATCGGTCGGCGAGCTGTCGACCGTCGCCCAATCCGCCATGCCGTTGCCCTGGTAGCGAGCGCCGTAGAGGTCCTGGTGGAAGTCGAGCAGCACGTAGATGCCCTGGGCGGTGAGCGCGTCGACGGTCGCGGCGAGGTCGTCGAGGTACGCCGCGTCGTAGACGCCGGGGGCGGCCGCGAGGCCCTGGTGGGCGAGGCCGGTGCGGACGGTGTTGAAGCCCGCGGCCGCGATCGCGGCCGCGTCGTCGGCGCCGAAGCCGATCGCGGACGGCAGGTACGGCGGCAGCTTGTTCACCTGGTTCACGCCGTGGAGGATCACCACCCGCCCCTGGCCGTCGACGAGCCAGCGGCCGACCTGGTGCAGCGCCTTCGGCGGCGCGGCGAGCGTCGGCGACGACGCGACGAGCGCGCCGACCGCCGTCAGCACGACGGCAGCGAGGGCCTGACGGATCCGTGGACACGGCATGGGGGAACCTCCTCGAGCGGCAGGGCGGCGCGCCGGATGCTAGCCCAGCCGGCCCGCCGTTGTCGAAGCAATTCGACGCCGCGACGTCGCACAGGCGATGGCGGACGCCGCTCGGGAGCCGCCGCGACGACGCGGAGCCCGCGCGCTACGGCAGCGTCACGGGGCGACGACGAAGGCGATGTCCGGCTCGTTCGCGGTCGCGTAGGCGGTCGTCAGATATGGGTCGTAGACCGTCTGCCCGAGGAGATGGCGCCGGAAGAAGGCCGTCGCGTACAGATTCTGCAGGCGCGTCGCCGCGTCGATCGGGAAGGCCGGCGGGATGCACGTCGCGTTGTAGGGCGCAACCAGCGCGCCAGCGCCGATCGAGGGCCACGACGCCGGTCCGAAGCCGACGGCGATCAGGGCGTTCGCGATGTCGCAGATGTTCGCGAAGTGCGTGTGGACGGCGCCGACGACGTCCGCCCGGTAGTTGAACGGGCTCGCCTGGATGAGACCCGCCGCCCGCACCTCGTCGGCGAGCAGCGGGTCGAGCGTGCCGGTCATGAAGAGGGTCGGGGCGGCGACGGCGGCGAGCTCGGCGTCGCTGATGGGGCTCGCCGCCGGCGCGATCGGCATGATCGCCTGCACGCGCGCGTCGGGCAGGATGCCTTGATACCCGCTCTTCACCGCCAGCGCCGTGAATCCGCCGAGCGAGTGCCCGGCGACGCCGACGTTGGCGCCGTCGACGCGTCCGAAGAACGGATCGCCCGGGGTCGCGGCGCGCGCCGTCAGGTGCGTGATCACGAACGACACGTCGGGCACGCGATCGAGCAACGCCTGCTCGATCGGGACCGACGTCGGCGGCACGGCGGTGGAGTCGCCGGTCGTGTTGCCCGTGTGGCTCGGGGCGACGACGACGAACCCGTGGCTCGCGAGCCGCTCCATGAGTCGCACCGACTGGATCGCGATCCCGCCCGAGCCGTGCGAGAAGACGAGGAGCGGCCGCGCGCCCGCCGCGGACGCCGGGGCGTTCTCGTGGGCCAGGTCGGAATCGAGGTTGGCGATCCCGGAGAGCGAGTAGCGCGTGCGCGGTCCGAAGGCGCCGGATGCATCGACGGGATACCAGGCGTCGATCGGGAGGAAGCGGCCGGCGGAGCACGTCCCGCCTCCCGTGCACTGCGAGTCCACGGTGCACGCGCGGCCGTCCTTGGCGCCGCCGATGCAGCGCTGGCCGTTCATGCGCGCGCCGTCGACGCTCACCAGCGCCCGGTGCCCGACGGCCCACGGGCCGGCCGCACCCGGCGCGTCCGCGACACCGCACGCCCCGGACGGCAGGCATTTGGCGTCGGCGTGGAAGGCGCCGCCGACCACGGCGCATTCGGCCGCCGCGCCCGGGCCTTCGAGACAGAGACCCGCGCCCGGCGCGAGCGTGAACGCGTCGCAACAGCCGGTCGCGGTCTCGGTCCGCGCCTCGACGCAGTCGCCGGACGCGCCGTCGCAGACACGCGCGGGGCCGGCGAGCGTCCCGCCGTAGCCGCTCGCGCACTGCGACGCGTTCGCCGCGGAGAGATCGGCGCAGACGCTCGCGCCCCCGTTCGCGCAGCAGCGCGCCGCCGGCGCGGCGACCGGCGTGCCGTTCACGACGCGGGCCACGAACGCGTCGACCCGCGCCGCGATCGGCGCCGCCGCGCCGAACGCGCCGCAGCCCCCGGCGGTCTTGTCTTCCTCCTTGGCGAAGGCGGCGTTGAGCTTGTCACCGGCCTTCCCGAGGCACGCGGCGCTCACCGGCTCGCCGCTCTTACTCGCCTTCGCGTGGCACCCGAGCTTCGCGGCCGCGGCCTTGCCCGCCGTCTTCTGCTTGGCCGCGGCGCATTTCGCGAAGCCGCCGGGCGGCGTCGCGTTCACGACGTCGGCGACCAGGCTCGCCACGAGCGCCGCGAGGTCGTCGCCGTATCCCGGCACGAGACACCCGCCGGCGCCCTCCGCCTTGGCCACCACGCCCGCGAGCTTGTCGAGCGCCTTCTGGAGACACGCGCCGGCGACCGGCTCCGCTTTCTGCGTCGCCTTCGCGTGGCAGCCGAGCTGCGCCGCCGCGGCTTTGCCCGCGGCGTTCCGCTCGGCGGACGCGCACGTGCCGGGCGTGGCGGCGGCGCGTCCGCGGTCGGCGGTCAGGACGACGAGCGCGGCGGCGAGGATCCAACGGGTGAGGGCGGTGGACATCGGTCGCCGAGTAGGACTCCTCGGCGGCCCCTGTCAACCGAAAAATCCCGCGCCGACCCTCAGTGCATCCCCGAGCCGCCGCTCAGATGCTTCGCGAGCTCGCCCACCACCGCCTTCGCATCGCCGAAGAGCATCCAGGTGCGGTCGCCGAAGTAGAGCTCGTTGTCGATCCCGGCGAAGCCCGGGTTCTTCGAGCGCTTGATGGCGAAGATCGTCCGGGCCTTGTCGGCCTGGATGATCGGCATGCCGTAGATGGGGCTCGCCTTGTCGGTCGCGGCGGCGGGGTTCACGACGTCGTTGGCCCCGATCACCAGCGCCACGTCGCACTGGGGCATGTCGGGGTTGATCTCGTCCATCTCGACGAGATCGGTGTACGGGATCTCGGCCTCGGCGAGGAGCACGTTCATGTGGCCGGGCATGCGGCCGGCGACCGGGTGGATCGCGAACTTCACCGTGATGCCCTTGGCGCGCAGCGCGTCGTAGACCTCGCGCACCTTGTGCTGCGCCTGGGCGACCGCCATGCCATAGCCGGGAACGACGACGACGAGGTTCGCCTGCTCGAGGATCTGCGCGGCGCCCTCGACCGTCTCGGCCTTGTAGTCCTTCTGCTCGCCCCGCGCCGCTTGCGCCTGCACCTGGCCGAACGCGCCGAAGAGCACGTTCGTGAACGAGCGGTTCATGGCGCGGCACATGATGATCGAGAGGATGAGGCCGCTCGAGCCGTCGAGCGCGCCCGCCGTGATGAGGAGCTTGTTGTCGAGCACGAACCCCATCGCGACCGCCGAGAGGCCGGCGTACGAGTTCAGGATCGAGATGACCGTCGGCATGTCGGCGCCGCCGATCGGAATGATGAGGAGCACGCCGAAGACCAGCGACAGCACGCTCACGACCGGGAAGAGCGCCGGCGAGAGCGGGTCGGTCGGATACAGCACGACGTAGCCTCCGAGCGCCAGCGCCAGCGCCAGCAATCCCAGGTTGACGAAGTTCTGCCCCGGGTACGTGACCGGACGCTGCGGGATCCACTTCAGCTCCTGGAGTTTCCCGGCGGCGAGAAGGCTGCCGGTGAACGTCAGGTAGCCGAGCACGATCTCGAGCATGATCGCGATCATCCGGAAGGTCGTGAGGTTCTCCGGGCCCTCGGCGAGCCAGAGATAGTATTTCGCGGTGCCGACGAGCCCCGCGGCGGCGCCGCCGAACGCGTGCGACAGCGCGGTCCGCTGCGGCACCGCCGTGAGCGACACCCGCGAGAGCGGCACGCCGACCACGAACCCGAGCACGATCGCGACCACGATCCAGGCGTGGTGGATGATCTCGGGCTGCGCCCAGGTGGCGAGGACCGCGAGCACCATGCCGGCGACGCCGGCCTGGACGCCGCTGCGCGCCGTCTTCGGATCGCTCATCCAGTGGAGCGAGAAGATGAAGAGCGCGGTCGCGACGAGGTACGCGAGCTGGACCAGCGTAGGGATCACGGGCGCGCCGCCTTCCCGCTCACGCGCGGCCCGCCTTGTCGCCGCCGTCGCGGGTCTTGAACATCTTCAGCATGCGGTTGGTGATGAGGAAGCCGCTCACGATGTTGGTCATCGAGGCGAAGAGCGCGACGGCGCCGAGGAAGCGGATGTGGGTCGGGTAGTCGCTGCCGGTGACGAGGATCGCGCCGACGACCGCGATCGCCGAGATCGCGTTGGTGAGCGACATGAGCGGCGTGTGCAGGAGACGCGACACGCGCCGGATCACGCCGACCCCGATGAAGGTCGACAGCATGAAGACGAACAGCATCGACGGCAGGTCGAGCGCCGGCGCGGCGTGCCCTTCGGCCGCGTGGACCGGCGCGGCCGCGGCGGCGAGCACCGCCGCGGCGAGTGCGATCATCCGTTGCATCACGATGCCTTTCCTTTGGCCGCCTGGATCGCCTCGCGCACGCGCGGGTTCACGACCGCGCCGTCGTGCGTGACGAGCGCGCCCTGTTGGATGTCGTCGTCCCGGTCGAGCACGAACGTCTTGTCCTTCGTGAAGGTGGTGAGGAAGCTCGTGAGGTTTCGCGAGAAGAGGAGGCTCGCGTGCGTCGGCATGGTGGCGGCGAGGTTGAGCGGCGCGAGGATCGTCACGCCGTTCACGACGACCGTCTCGCCGGGCTTCGAGAGCTCGCAGTTGCCGCCGCCGTCGGCCGCGAGGTCGACGAGCACGGCGCCGGGCTGCATGCGCCGGACGATGTCGGCCGTCACCAGGCGCGGCGCGAACACCCCGCCGATGAGCGCCGTCGTGATGACGACGTCGGCCGCCGCGCACTGGTCGGCGAGCATCTCGCGCTGGCGGAGCTTGTCCGCCTCGCTGAGCTCCTTGGCGTAGCCGCCGCCGGCCGCGGCCTCCTGCGTGAGCTCGATGCCGACGTACTTGGCGCCGACGCTCTCGATCTGCTCCTTCACCTCGGGGCGGACGTCGGTCGCGAAGACGTTGGCGCCGAGGCGGCGGGCGGTGGCGATCGCCTGGAGCCCGGCCACGGCCGCGCCGATCACGAACACCTTGGCCGGGAACACCATGCCGGCCGCGGTCGTGAGCATCGGGAAATACTTGTTGAGCGCCTCGGCGGCGAGCAGCACGCCCTTGTAGCCGGCGATGCTCGCCATCGACGACAGCGTGTCCATCGCCTGCGCGCGCGTCGTGCGCGGAATCGCGTCGGTCGAGAAGGCGGTGATCCCGCGCGCCGCCAGGGCCGCCGCGACGTCCGGGGTGCGCAGCGCCATCAGGCTCCCGAGGAGGAAAGCGCCGGGACGCATCGCCCCGACCTCCGCCGCCGTCGGCGCGGCGACCTTGCAGACGAAATCCGCCGAGCCGAGGAGCGCCGCCGCGTCGGTCTCGAGCGTGGCGCCGGTCTGCGCGTAGGCGTCGTCGCGGTAGTGCGCCGCATCCCCGGCCCCGGATTGGACCGCGACCGCGTACCCCGCCTGCACGAGCTTCTTGCAGGACTCGGGCACCAGGGCGACGCGGCGCTCTCCCGCCCGCGTCTCCTTGGGAACCGCGATCTTCATTCCTTCGCCCTCCGTGAACCGCCGGCTCGTGTCATGCGTGCGACGTGGTAATGGTCCGCCCGACCCGGGCCCGCGGCGTCGGAGCGGCGGACGGGAAGCAGAGGGCGCGAATGCAACGGCGCGCGACAGTATGCGAGCGCGCCGCGGCCAGTCAAACCCGAGGCAGTCGGCGGCCGCCCGCCCGCGCCGCCCTCCGGCGGCGCGGGCGATCGACGCTCAACACTCCGGGACGGGGCCGCCGGTGGTGTAGACGTTGTGGCGCCAGCAGTTGCCGGTGCCGGCGTCGACGACGTCCGGGGTGTTGCCGACGAGACGGTTGCCGGTGAGGCGGTTGCCGTTCGAGTTCGGGGTGAGCTCGATCCCGGCTGCGGTGCCCGCGGTGACGACGTTGCTCAGGATCTCCACCCCGTTCGATCCGAACACGAAGATGCCGACGCCGGCGCCGGTGATCTCGTTCTTCCGCACCCGGACGCCGATCGGCTTCCCGGGGGTGTCGAGCGAGTCCTCGACGATGATGCCGCGATCATTCGGCGCGTTCAGGACGTTGCGTTCGATCCGCAAGTCGGCGTCGGGCGGCGTCCCGCCGATGTAGATGCCGGCGTCGCCGAACCCGTTCGGATCCTCGATCACGTTGCCGCGGATCCGCATGTTGGTGCCCTGGAAGACGTTGATGCCGTACTCGACGCCGACGCACGTGGGTGCGACCTTCACCCGGTCGATGACGGTCCGGTCGCGGCCGGTCGCGTCGACGCCGTAGAAGTTCCCGCCCCGCACCTCGAGCGTCCGGAGCGTCACCGCGTCGGCGGCCACCTGCACGGCGGTGAGCACCGCGCAGCCGGCGTCGATCACCGCCTTGCGGCCGTAGACCTTGAGGGGCTTGTCGATGGTGATCGACTCGAAGTACGTGCCCTCGCCGACGCGCACCGTATCCCCCGGAAGCGCGGCGTCGATGCCGTCCTGAAGCGGCGTCCCCGGACCCGGCACCACCACGATGCGGCGCGCCGACGCGGGAACGGCGGCGAGCAGCGGCAGCGAGAATGCGAGGGCGACGGCGGCGGCTCGGAACATGCGACGGACTCCTTGGCGTAGGGGCGGCAGTGGCGGCCTCGATCGAGCGCCGTACGGCACGCCGACCCGCAGCATACGCGGGCGGCGCCCACCGTGGCAACGATGTTTCCACCCTGCCGCCGCGACCCGTCGCCGACCGGAATGGCGCCCGGCGCACCCGGCGCGCCCAGGGTTTGACGGCGCCCGCGGACTCTGGGACGGTCCGCGCGTGCGCCGCCGCCGAGACGATCGCCATCGGCGTCCGCAGGCGCGCGGGCGCACGGCGACCGCCGCGGCATGCTGATCACGCAGACCCTGGTCGTCGCCGCGCCGGCGGCGACCGTATGGCGGGTGCTGACCGACCTCGATCGCTACCCGGAGTGGAACCCCTTCGTGGTCGCGTGCCGCTCGACGCTCGAGCCCGGCGCACCGATCGCGATGCGCGTCCGCGTGCTGCCGTTCGTCGCTCAGCCGCAGCGCGAGACGATCTTCGAGCACGCGCCCGGACGACGCCTCCGCTACGGCATCCCCCCGCTGCCGCTCGGCGCCCTCGCGAGCGACCGCTCCCACGTCGTGGAGCCGGTCGGCGACGCGCGCAGCCGGTATGTGTCGCGCTTCGAGCTCTGCGGCTGGCTCGCGCCCGTGGTCGCGGCGTTCCTCGGCGGCCGCCTCGAGCGCGGCTTCGCGGCGATGAGCGCCGCGATCAAGGCGCGCGCCGAAGCGCTGCACGCGGATGCGGCGAGGATCCACCACCCGCCGGACGCATCGCTCCCACCGGTCGGACCGTCGAACCTGCCAACCGCTATTCGTCGCGCGCCGAACGGCGGGCGACGGTGAGCGTCGGCGGCAGCAGGAAGCCCGGGATGCGGAAGACGCGGCACTGACGCTCGACCCGGAAGCCCGCGGCCCGCACTTGCGCCGCGAGCGTGCTCGGCGTCGTCCACCGGAGCGGCTGGCCGACGAGCCGCATGCCGAGCGCGACGGCGTCGGCGACGATCTCGAAGGGCGGGCTCACGAGCGCGAGGAGGAGCCGGCCGCCCGGACGCAGCACGCGATGGAGGTCGCGGAGCGCGGCCTCCTGGTCGGGAAACCAGTGGAACGCCTCGGTCGACACGGCCGCGTCGAACGCGCCGTCCGCGAACGGAAGCCGCGTCCCGTCTCCGCGCACGAGCGCCGCTTTCCCGCGCGCGCCCCGCAGTCGCCCGGCCGCGTGCGCCAGCATGCCGGCCGAGAAGTCGCAGCCGACCACCATCCGCGTACACGGCTCGACGGCCAGGCGCGCGGCGAGCCGGCCCGTCCCGCAGCCGACGTCGAGCACGCGGGCGCACGGCTCGGCGGCCAGCGCCTGCCGCACCGCCGCGTGGATCGGCTGGTAGGTGGCGCGCTGGACGAGGGGAAAGTCGTAGACGGTCGACCACGCGTCGAAGAACCGGCGCGAGGGTCCGGCCGCCATGACAGCGACATAGTCGCGGCGCCCGCCCCGCGCAACGCGCCCGTCCGGCGCCGGTCCGGTCCGCGAGCTGCGCGCCGGCGTCCGGCGTGCCATAGGCTACCGATGTCCGAGCCCGCCCCACCGCCCTGCCCCGCGACCGCCGACGTCGCCGTCGTCGGCGCGGGCGCCGCCGGGCTCGCGACCGCGATCTTCGCGGCGGAGGCGGCGCCGGGCGCGCGCATCGTCCTCCTCGAGGGCGCCGCCAGGATCGGCGCCAAGATCCTCGTCTCGGGCGGCGGACGTTGCAACGTGACCCACGACGTCGTGACCGCCGACGACTTCAACGGCGTGCGGCCGGTGGTGCGGAACGTGCTCGCCGCGTTCGGCGTCGGCGCGACCATCGCATGGTTCGCCTCGCTCGGCGTCGATCTCGAGCGCGAGGAGACGGGGAAGCTCTTTCCGGTCTCGGGCGAGGCGGCGACGGTCGTGCGGGCGCTCGTCGCGCGCTGCCGGGCGCTCGGCGTGACGCTCGCCACCGGACACCGCGTGGCCGACGTGGAGCGCGCCGCCGGCGGCGCGCTCCGCGTTCGGCACGCCCACGGCGCCGTCGCCGCGCGCCGCGTCGTCATGGCGACCGGGGGCCGCTCGCTGCCGAGGAGCGGCAGCGACGGGGGCGGTTGGGAAATCGTCGCGCGGCTCGGCCACACGGTCACCCCGACCCACCAGGCCCTCGTGCCGCTCGTGCTCGCGCCGGGATCGCCGTTCGGCGCGCTCGCCGGCGTCTCGCATCCCGTGGAGCTCGCGACCTTCGCCGGCGGCAAGCTCGTCGACCGGCGCGCCGGGAGCCTCCTCTGGACGCACGTCGGCGTGAGCGGACCCGTCGTCATGGACGCCAGCCGGCACTGGGTGATCGCCGCCGCCGCGCGCGCCGCTCCCGAGCTCCGCCTGAGCCTTTTTCCGGGCGAGGACTTCGCGGCGGTCGACCGCCGACTCGCGGCGTGTGCGCGCGCGCGGCCGAAGCTCTCGCTCACCCGCATGCTCGCCGAACGCGTCCCCGAGCGCGCCGCCGCGACGCTCGTCCGCGCCGGCGCCGCCGTCGAGCCCGCGACGCCGATCGCGCGCCTCACGCGCGAAGAGCGCCGCCGCGTCGTCCACGCGCTCACCGCCCTCGCGCTCCCCGTTGAACGACCTCGGGGATGGAACTATGCCGAGATCACCGCCGGAGGCGTGCCGCTCGCCGAGATCGATCACCGTACGATGGCGTCGCGGGTCGTCCCGGGTCTGCACCTCGCCGGCGAGATGCTCGACTGCGACGGCCGCATCGGCGGCTTCAACTTTCAGTGGGCGTGGGCGACGGGACACCTCGCCGGACGCGCGACGGCCACAGGAGACTGACCCATGCGAACCACCGACCCGGTCGACCTCGGCCTCGACCCCGACCGACTCGCGCGCCTCCTCGCCGCGCTGGAGGCCGACGTCGGCGCCGAGCGGTACGACGGCGCCGTCGTACTGGTGGCGCGCGGCGGCCGGGTGGCGCTGCACGCGGCGATCGGCTGGGCCGATCGCGCGGCCGGCCGGCGCGCCGCCCTCGACGACGTGTTCACGATCTTCTCGGTCACCAAGACGCTCACCACCGTCGCGCTGCTGGTGCGCATCGACCGCGGCGAGATCGCGCTGACGACGCCGGTGGCGGAGGTGCTGCCCGAGTTCGGAAACCGCGGGAAGCAGCGCATCACCGTGGCCCAGCTCCTCACCCACACCGCCGGGCTCGCGGCGGGCGTGCCGCCGCTCCCGGTGGAGGCGCTCGGCGATCTCTCCGCCTTCGTCGCCGCCGCCTGCCGCCAGCCGCTCGACGCGGCGCCGGGAACGGACGTCCACTACAGCGCCCTCACCGCGCACGCGCTCCTCGCCGAGATCGTCCGCCGCCTCGACGGCGGCACGCGCCGCTTCCGCGACATCCTCGACGCCGACGTGCTCGGGCCGCTCGGCATGCGTGACACGGCGCTCGGCCTCCGCCCCGACCTCGCCGCGCGCAAGGTCCCGGTCGTCGTCCGCGACCGCTCGCCGGGCGTGTTCGATCCCGACCTGCTCGAGGCGTTCAACGTGCTGGTCGGACCGGAGGCGGAGATCCCCGCGGCGGGGGCGGTGTCCACGGTCGCCGACCTCTTCCGACTCGCCGAGTGCCTGCGGCGCGGCGGCGAGTTCGAGGGCGCCCGTCTCTTCGCGCCCGCGCTCGTGCGCCTCGCGACCACCATCCACACCGGCGCGCGCCCGAACGGCTTCTACGCCTTCGCATGCGAGCAGCGCGGCTGGGATCCCTTTCCCGCCAACATCGGCCTGAGCTTCTTCGTGCGCGGCGCGGGCGTGTTCCCCACCTATCTCGGGCTCACCTCGTCGCCGCGGACGTACGCCGGGCTCGGCGCGGGCTCGGCGATGTTCTGGGTCGATCCGGAGCGCGACCTCACCTTCGTGTTCCTCTCGGCCGGGCTCCTCGAGGAAACGCGCAACCTGGAGCGCTGCCAGCGCCTCTCCGATCTCGTACAGGCCGCCGCCGTCGGCTGACGCCGGGCGCCGCTTGCGCGCGCGGGCCGGTCCGATACCCTAGCGCGCTTCATCGTGGACACGAAGGGATCCCCGGCGGCGCGACCGCCTCGCCGACGCTCCTCGTGACGCGCAGACCAATGGAGGGTTCCCTCGCGTGACGACCGGCAACTTTGTCACGGAGCGTTCGAGTCCCGGCCGGCCGGCCGACCCGCACCTCGCGCGCTTCGCATCCCGAGACCTGGCATCGCAGTTGCTGTCTCGTTCGCCCATGCGCTCGCCCATCGTGACCCGCGGCCTCATTTGTCTTGTCGTTTGCGTCCTCGCCGCCGGCTGCGTCGCGCCGCCGAAGAAGAAGCTCGGCGCGACGCGGCCGGCGAAGGTCGCCGCGCCCGCCATCGACCCGAGCATCGGCGAGCTGCCGCCCGCCTCGGACACGATCGTGAAGGCGTCGGCGTTCACCGCGTACATCCCGCGTCCGGACGAGGTGCCCGGCGTGGTCGGGAAGAACGAACTCTACCGCGTCGCCGCCGGCCGCAACCTGCTCGAGATCGCGCGCGAGGGCGGCCTCGGCTTCCGCGAGCTCCGCGACGCGAACCCCCGCGTCGACGAGTGGGAGCCGAAGGCGGGCGTCGAGCTCGTGCTGCCGACCCGCCGCATCCTGCCGCGCCCGAACCGTTATTCGGGCCTCGTCATCAACATCCCCGAGTTCCGTCTGTACATGTTCCCCGTCGACACGCGGCTCGGCGAGCGCGCACCGGTCATGACCTGGCCCGTCGGGCTCGGCGCCGAATGGGCGCAGAGCCCGATCCAGGCGTTCCACGTGAAGTCGAAGGACGAGAAGCCGACGTGGGTCGTGCCGGATTCGATCTACGCGAAGATGGAGGACCCGAAGCGGGTCGTGCCGCCCGGCCCCGACAATCCGCTCGGCGACTACCGCATCCGGCTCGACTTCGACCTGTACGCGATCCACGGCACCAACGACCCGTGGACCGTCGGACGCCTGACGACGCACGGCTGCGTCCGCCTCTATCCCGAGGACGTCGAGTACCTCTATCCGTTGGTGGATCGCGGATATCCGGGCGAGTTCGTCTACCAGCCGGTGAAGATCGGCGAGCGCAAAGGCCGCGTCTTCGTGGAGGTCCACCAGGACGTCTACGAGATGATCGAGGACCTCGAGGCGCACACGCGGAGCCTCTTGACGCGCGCCCGGCTCGACCAGCGCGTCGATCCCGACCGCGTCGCGCACGCCGTGCGGCAGAAGCTCGGGGTGCCGATCGACGTCACCCGCGACGGCGCCACGGCCGACGCGACGCCGGAGCATCCGAAGCGCGACGATCAGCTCGCGGCGGGCGAGTAGCGCGCACCGGGCGCGCGGCACCCCGCCGAAGCCCCCGCGCCCGACTCGGGGCTACTCGCGCTCGCCGCGCTTGATCCCGGTCGAGAGGCCCGTGCGCCGCACGTCGCCGGCGCCGCGGCGGAGCTTCTGGTCGCCGAAGCGGACGTGGATCGCGTCGACCGCGGCGTTCAACCGCGCGCGCCGCTGGTCGGTCGGTCCGCGGAGCGCGAGGGCGAGCTGCGACGCGTCGTTCGGCTCGAGACGCGTCACCGCGACGCCCACGAGGCGGATCGGCTCCCACGGCTCGACGCGGGCGAGCAGGGAGAGCGCGGCGCGCGCGATCGCCTCGCCGTCGTCGGTCGCACGCCGCAAGAGCAGCGACCGCGTCACCAGCGGATAGCGGCCGCGGCCGAGCGGTCGCGCGAGCTTGAGCTTCACCGTCACGCCGTGGCCGGCGAGACGATCGCGGCGCAGGCGCCGCGCGATCGCGTCGGCGTGCGCGTGGATCGGATCGGCGAGCGCGGCCCGCTCGGCGACGTCGCGCTCGAAGGTGTTCTCCTCGCCGTACGACTTCGCCTCGCGGTCGGGCTCGACCGCGCGCGCGTCCTCGCCGCGCGCGAGGCCCGCGAGCCCGACGCCGAATCCGCCGAGCGCGCGCCGCAGCATCTCGTCGGGCGCGGCGGCGAGGTCGCCGATCGTGGCGATGCCGAGCGCGTCGAGACGCGCGCGCGCCACGGCGCCGACGCCCCAGATGCGTCCGACCGGCAGCGGCGCGAGGAAGGCGCGCACCTCGTCCGGGGCGACCACGCGGAGCCCGTCCGGCTTCGCGAGGTCGCTCGCGATCTTCGCGACCATCTTCACCGGCGCGATGCCGACCGAGAGCGTGAGGCCGGTCGCTGCCCGCACCTCGGCGCGGAGGCGCTCGGCCGCCGACACCGCGTCGCCGAGGAGGCGCGCCGTTCCCGTCAGGTCGAGAAACGCCTCGTCCATCGAGAGCCCCTCGACCAGCGGCGAGTAGCGGTCGAAGATCGCGAAGACGCGCCGGCTCTCGCACCGGTACTTCGCCATGTCGCCCGCGACGAAGATCGCGTGCGGACAGCGCCGGCGCGCCTCGAACGACGGCATCGCCGAGTGGATGCCGTAGACCCGCGCCTCGTAGCTCGCCGCCGCGACGACGCCGCGTCCCGCGGCGCCGCCGACGACGACCGGCTTGCCGCGCAGCTCCGGCCGGTCGCGCTGCTCGACCGCCGCGAAGAAGGCATCGAGATCGGCGTGGAGAATGGTGCGCGGAGCCGTGGACACGGCGATCTCCTACCGGCAGACCTTCTGCACCACGTACGCGTCACGCATGCGCCGGCTCCTCTCCCGAGGCGGGGTGAGGCCGCACCTTACCGTTCCGGCCGGTCCTCGCTCCAGAGGTGGCGGCGGGTCTCGTCGACGATCACGTGGGTCAAGACGAGGAGCGAGATCAGGTTCGGGATCGCCATGAGGGCGTTGGTGATGTCGGCGGCCGACCAGACGACCGGCAGCGGCGCCACCGACCCGAGATAGACCGCGAGCACCCAGAGCACGCGGTACACCTGCACGGCCGACGTGCCGAAGAGGTACTCGCACGCCTTCTCGCCGTAGTAGGCCCAGCCGAGGATCGTCGAGAAGACGAACGTCAGAAGCCCGACGGTGAGGATCGCCGGACCGAGCACGGGATGCAGGTCGCTGAAGGCCCGCGACGTGAGCGCCGCGCCGCCGAGGCCCTGCGTCCAGCCGCCGGACTGCACGACGACGAGACCGGTCATCAGACAGACGACGACCGTGTCCCAGAAGGTGCCGGTCGACGACACGAGCGCCTGACGCACGGGATTCCTCGTCTGCGCCGCAGCGGCGACGATCGGCGCGCTGCCGAGCCCGGATTCGTTCGAGAACAGTCCCCGCGCGACGCCGTAGCGCATCGCCTCGCGGACGCCGGCGCCGAGGAAGCCGCCGACCGCCGCCTGGCCCGTGAACGCGGTGCTCACGATGAGCGAGACCGTCGCCGGGATCTCGGCGGCGTGCAGCGCCAGGACGAGCGCGCATCCCGCCACGTAGAAGATGGCCATGAAGGGCACCAGGCGCTCGCAGACGGCGGCGATCGCCTTGATGCCGCCGAGGACGACGAGCGCCGTGAGCGCGGCCATCGCGGCGCCGGAGATCCAGACGGAGACGCCGAACGAATCGCGCGCGAGCGTCGAGATCGAGTTCGCCTGCACGGTGTTGCCGATCCCGAAGGCGCTCACCGCGGTGAGGGCCGCGAACGCGACCCCGAGCGGCCTGCTCCGCATGCCGTGCTCGAGCACGTACATGGGGCCGCCCGCCATCGTGCCGTCCGCCGCCGTGACGCGGTACTTCACGGAGAGCAGCGCCTCGGCGTACTTGGTGGCGATCCCGAAGACCCCGGTGAGCCACATCCACAGCACCGCGCCCGGACCGCCGGACGCGACCGCCGTGGCGACGCCGACGATGTTGCCGGTGCCGATCGTCGCCGCGAGCGCGGTGGTGAGCGCCCCGAACTGCGAGACGTCGCCCTCGCCTTCCGCGCCGCGCTCGAGGGAGATGCGGATGGCCCGTCCCAGGTAGCGCTGGACGAAGCGCAGGCGGATCGTCAGATAGACGTGCGTCCCGACCAGCAGGATCAGCATCGGCGGACCCCACACGATGCCGGCGATCCGGTCGAGCAGCGCGGTCAGGTCTTCCATGCGCGGAGGTCGAGGGCGGGCGCCGTCACGGCTCGCGGTGGACGATCATGACCTCGAAGCGCCCGGACGATCCGACGTACCACGATGCGATCCAGCCGGTGAACGACACCACGAGCGCACCGAGCAGCGCCGAACCGAAGCCCGCGAGCGTGAATCCCTCGAGGAGCGCGGCGACCAGCGACAGCATCGCCGCGTTCACGATCCAGAGGAAAAGTCCGAGCGTCACGACCGTGATCGGCAGCGTCAGGAGCACGATCAGCGGACGCACGAACGCGTTCACGAAGCCGAGCAGGAACGCGGCCACGAGGAGCGTGCCGGCGCCGCGGATCTCCACGCCGGGCACGAGGGCCTGGGCGAGCCACAGGCCGAGCGCGGCGATGAGCAGGCGCACGAAGAACCCCGGCATGCTCCGCCCCTACCAGAACGCCGACGCAGGGGAAACGGCCGCGGCCCGCTACGCGTCCTTCGGCTTCATCATCCCGCCGATGAGGCGCGTCGTGATGGCGGCGGGCAGGTGCTTGTAGAGGCCCGCCGCGACCGCGTTCATGAGCCCGTTCACCAGCACCGAGCGCTGCCCGACGGCCGCAATCGCCTGCTCGGCGACCTGGTCTGCCGTCATCCACACGAAGGACGGCATGGCCGAGGTGTCGAAGGTCTCGACCTTCTCCTGGAACTCCGTGCGGGTGAAGCCGGGACAGACGCAGAGCACGTGGACGCCCGTGTCGCGGAGCTCCGCGGCGAGCGACTCGGTGAAGCTCAGCACGAAGGCCTTGGTCGCGCAGTAGGTCGCCATGAAGGGCCCGGGACCGAAGCCGCCGACCGACGCGACGTTCACCACCGCGCCGCGCCGGCGCTCGACCATGGCGGGGAGGAAGCGCCCGGTGAGCTCGACGAGCGCCGCGACGTTCAGCTGGATCTCCTCGAGCTCGCGGGCGACGGGGAGCTCGTGGAAGCGGCCGTGCGTCCCGAAGCCCGCGTTGTTGACGAGCCAGTCCACGACCATGCCGCGGCGCCCGACTTCGGCCTCGAGCGCCGCGCCGGCGCCGGGCTTGGCGAGATCGGCCGTGAGAACCTGCACCTCGCCGCCGTGCGCGGCGCGCAGCTCGCCGGCGAGGCGCTCGAGCTTGTCGGTGCGACGCGCGACGAGCGCCACCGGACGGCGCTCGCCGGCGAGCCGGCGCGCCAGCGCCTCGCCGATGCCGCTCGAGGCGCCGGTGATGAGGGTGAAATCCTGCGGGGACGGCATATTCGCTCCTTCGTGTGCCGGACCGCGCTCAGAGCGGCGGACGGCGCGGCACGCTGTGCTCCCAGTCGGCGAGAATCGCGCGCAGGGCGGCGATGAACGCGAGGGGCTGGTCGAGGATGAGATGATGATGGGCCTGCGGGATCTCGACGATCGGCGCGTTCCGATCGAGGAGCCCGTACATGTACTCGGCGATCTCGGGCGGTACGAGGAAGCTGAGCTCGCCGCGGAAGACGCCGACCCGGCAGCGCACGTGGGCGAGGTAGTCGCTCATCGGTACGAGCGACGTCTTCAGGAACACGCGCGGGTCGAACTTCCAGGTCCAGCCCGCGTCGGTTCGCTTCAGCGAATGGCGCGCGACGTGCTCGACGATGAAGGCGTTCTCGCACGGCTGCGGCGGGATGAGATGGAAGTGCCGCATGGCGGTCTCGAGGTCGGCGTAGGTCTTGGGATTGCGGAACGCCCGGCCGCGCGCGCCCTCCTCGCTCTCCGGGTCGGGCCGCCGCACCGGCGAGTCGACGATGATCGCGCCCGCGAGCCGATCCCCGTAGAGGGAGGCGGCGACGATGCTCACGAAGCCGCCGAGGCTGTGGCCGACCAGCATCGGCGCGCCGACGATCCGCGCGTCGGCCGCGACCGCCATCACCTCGCGCGCCCACACTTCGCGCGGGTACTCCTCGCGCCGGCCGCTGTCGCCGTGGCCGGAGAGCTCCGGTGCGACGACGTGGTACTGCGTCGCGAGCTGCGGCGCGAGGAAGCTCCACCACTCGGCATGCGCCGCGCCGCCGTGCACGAGCACCAGGCCGGGCTTCGAGGGATCGCCCCAGGCAAGATACCGGACGCGGCAGCCCTCGACCTCGAGGAAGCGCTCGCTCCGGGGCGCCGCCAGCGCGTCGGTGAACCACTTGGGCGCGTCGGGACCATCCGCCATCGCCGCCTCGTGAAAGCCTGTTCGACGGGCATATGCAAGCAGCGTCCGCCACGAAACACGCGGCGGCGGACGCCCCGCGCTTGCGGCGGCGCGCCGGGCGCGCCAAGCTCGACGGCGGGAGCCTCCGCGCATGAGCGACGACCTCTGCGATCTCACCTCGAGGGACTGCGTGCCGTGCCGGGGAGGCGTTCCCCCCCTCGCGGCCGCCGAGCGCGCGCGGCTCCTCGGTCGGCTCGGCCACGATTGGCGGGTCGTCGACGGCCATCACCTCGAGAAGGCCTTCGCCTTCCCGGACTTCGCGAGCGCCCTCGCCTTCACGAACCGCGTCGGCGCCCTCGCCGAGCGCGAGGGCCATCACCCCGACATCCATCTCGCGTGGGGCGCGGTCCGGATCACGATCTGGACGCACAAGATCGACGGGCTCACCGAGAGCGACTTCGTCCTCGCGGCGAAGACCGAGCAGCTGCCCCGCTGAGCGGACCCGCGCGGCGCGATCCGCCCGCGCCAGTCAGAGCAGCCGGTCGACGTTCTCCGGCGGGCGTCCCACCACCGCGCGCTTCCCGTCCTTGACGACGATCGGGCGCTCGATGAGGACCGGGTGCGCCGCCATCGCGGCGACGAGCTTCGTCGGATCGTCGACCTCGCCGAGGCCGAGCTCCGCGTAGACCGGCTCCTTGGTGCGCATGAGCGCGCGCGGGTCGTCGAAGCCGAGGAGCTTCAGGATCTCCCGGAGGCGCGCCGCCGTCGGCGGGTCCTTCAGGTACTCGACGATCGTCGGGGTCACGCCGGCGTCGGTGAGGCGCGCGAGCGTCTCGCGGGACTTCGTGCAGCGGGGATTGTGGAAGATCTCGTAGCGGGCCATGCCGCACCTCTACCTCGGATCCGCCGACGAGGCACCCCAGGAGGAACCGCGGGCCCCTTGCCGAACCGCGGAGCGCTCTGTCATGAAGCGCGGATGGATCGTACGACCGAGATCGGAGACCGCGACGCCACCGGGCAAGCCGATGCCGTGCGCCGCAAGGACGTCTCGCCCCGCGAGCTGGTCGACGAGGCGATTCGCCGCATCGAACGCGTGAACCCGCGCCTGAACGCCGTGATCCACGAGCACTTCGAGCGCGCCCGCGCGGAGGCCGACGGTCCCCTCCCCGACGGGCCGTTTCGCGGCGTGCCCTTCCTCCTGAAGGATCTCGCGAACGGCGCCCGCGCCGGCGACCCGATCCACTGGGGCGCGCGCTTCCTGAAGGACGCCGGGTACCGCGCGCCCGAGACCTCCTATCTGGTCGAGAAGTTCATGCGGGCCGGGCTCGTCATCGTCGGCCGCACCAACGTCCCGGAGCTCGGCGCCTGGACGACGACGGAGCCCGAGGCCTACGGACCGACGCGCAATCCCTGGAACCCGGAGCACTCGAGCGGCGGGTCGAGCGGGGGCGCGGCCGCGGCCGTCGCTTCCCGCATGGTCGCCGCGGCGCACGCGAGCGACGGCGGCGGGTCGATCCGCATTCCCGCGAGCAAGTGCGGCCTCGTCGGCTTGAAGCCGTCGCGCGGCCGGGTCTCGATGGGGCCGGCGATCGGCGAGATGTGGGCGGGGCTGGCGTTCGAGCTGGCGGTGACGCGCTCCGTCCGCGACGCGGCGGGCCTCCTCGACGCGGTCGCCGGCGCGATGCCGGGGGATCCCTACGTCGCGGAGCTGCCGCTCCGTCCCTACCTCGCAGAAGTCGGAGCGCCGCCCGGCACGCTCCGCATCGGCCTCGTGCCCGCGATCGCAACCGTGCCGGTCCACCCCGACTGCGCCGGGGCGGTCGAGCGCTCGGGCCGTCTCCTCGCCGACCTCGGCCACCGCGTCGAGATCGCGCATCCGCGGGCGCTCGAGGATCCGACCATCAGCGAGGCCGTCATCCGGATCATCGCGGCGTCGCAGGCGCACGCCATCGACCACTTCGGGGAGCAGCTCGGCCGTCCGCTCGGCGCGGCCGACATGGACTGCGACAACTGGGCGATCACCGAGATGGGCCGGCAGGTGAGCGGAGCGCAGTACCTGGCCGCGCTCGCGGCGCTGCACGCGTGGAATCGTCGCATGGCATCCTTCTGGTCCGGCGGCTTCGATCTCCTGGTGACGCCGACGATCCCGGTGCCGCCGCCCCGGCTCGGCGAGCAGACGCCCGATCCGGCGGCGCCGCTCAGCGCCTGGGCCAGGACCGGAACGATGGTGGCGTTCACGGTGCCCTTCAACGTGACCGGCCAGCCCGCGATGTCGCTGCCGCTCCATTGGAACGACGCCGGGCTGCCGATCGGCGTGCAGCTCGTCGCCGGCTTCGGACGCGAGGACGTCCTGATCCGCGTCGGCGCGCAACTCGAGACCGCCGCGCCCTGGGCGGAGCGCCGCCCTCCCATCTCGGCCTGAGGGCGGGCGGTCACCACTTCGCGTAGTGGTCCTCGCAGAACCCGAGCATGTTCGCGATCGCGACGCGCTCCCCCGCCGCGGTCGTGAGCGCGCCCGTGAACCGCCCGAAGATCTGGTGGAAGTTGGTCGCGAGCACGAGCGCGTTCACGCGCTCGACGTGCATCCCTTCGGGCGCGAACGCGAGGTCGACGCGGCCGTCGGCCGAGCGCAGGCGCCACGGCCGCATGAGGTCGCGCGGGTCGTAGTCGAACGCCACCGTATCGACCTTGTGGAGGCGCCCGTCGAGCCAGAAGCAGTTCTCGGTGACGCTCGTCTCGTTGACGCCGCACGAGACGTTCAAGCCAGCGACACGGCCGTCGCTCGTGCGGCCGGCGAGGCAGCCCCAGTTCCAGAACGTCTCGGGACGCATGAAGCCCGCGCTCCAGTCGTGGTGACCGTAGCCGTCGATCGCGCCGAGGTCCCAGGTGGCGGCGGCGGCGCGGAGCGTACCGCGCATCGCGAGGCCGGCGGTCTTCCGCGCGTACACCCAGCCGGTCGCGCCGGCACGCGTGCAGAGGCGCATCGGCTCCATCGGCGGCGCCTCCTCGCTGAAGACCGCATCGATCGCGATGGGCCCCCCGGTCACCTCGAGGCGGCGCGCGCGCGGCGACGCGTCGGCGTGCATCACGATGCGCGTGCCGCCGGCCTCGAACGCCATCGTCCCGGCCTCGGGCGTGTCGACGCCGCGGAACCCGAGGCCGAACGGCCGTTTCACGCCGTGCTCGACGCGCTGCCGCGTCGTCGGGTCCCAGCAATAGACGAACGCGGTCGTGACCCATCGCGTGTCTACGATCGCGCACCCGAAGACGAGCCGCTCCGAAAGGCCACCGAGAAACTGGAACTGGTGGAAGCCGAAGTGACGCGCGAGTCGGCCGCGCGGCTTTCCGAAAGGATCGCGGAGGACGAAGTCGCGGTGGTTCACCTCGTCGATCGGCTCGGGGAAGATCCCGAGCCGCACGCGGCCGTCGGGGGCGACGAGCCGGTTCGGCATCGCTCAGTCGAATGGCTGGAGCAGCAACGCGTCGGTTTTCGCGTACGTGTGCTTCTCCTTCATGAGCCGTCCGTCGAAATGCAGGAGGTCGAGACCGCGCCAGCGGCGCTTCACGCCTTCGTGCTCCAGCGTACAGGCCCAGCGGATCATCGCCTTTCCGGCGGCCGCATCGACGAAGCAGTCTTCGGTCACGAAGCGGATCGTGCCGAAGTCGCCGCGGAACTGGGGAACGAACGCCTCGCGGATCGCCGCCTTGCCGACCGCGCAGACGCCGTTGAACTGATCGTAGATCGCGTCGTCGGTCATGCAGGTCATCACGGCGTCGAGGTCCTCGCGGTTGAACGCGTCGGTGAAGGCGAGCACGAGCGCCTCGAGCTCGGCGCGGGTCGGGATGGATGCGGGCATGAAGGTCCTCCTCGGTGGTGCGTCCGGCGTCTCTCGCTCACTCGCCGGCGAGATGCAAGACGAGCTCGCGCACGTGGAACGCCGCGCGGTGCTCGAAGACGTACACCGCTTGCCACGTGCCGAGCGCGAGGTCCCCGTCGACGATCGGGATCGAGACCTGCGTCGCCGTGAGCGCCGAGCGGATGTGCGCCGGCATGTCGTCCGGCCCTTCGGTCGTGTGGCGATACGCCGGGTCGCCCTCCGGCACGACCCGGCGGAGAAACGCCGCGAGATCGGCGAGCACGTCGGGATCGGCGTTCTCCTGGACCACGAGCGACGCCGAGGTGTGGCGGATGAAGACGGTGACGAGCCCTTCGCGTATCCCCTGACGCGCGACCCACCCCCGCAGCTCGGGCGTCACGTCGTAGAGTCCGGCACCGCGCGTCCGGACCTGGAGGCGATGGACCGCCTGGCGCAGCATGACGGCGTTCCTCTTAGAGCCTTCCATGAGAAGGCTCTTAGCGCGACCCGCCGGCCAACCGCGAATCGGCGGAAATCCGATTGACAGCGGCCGCAGGCAGCATGGTACACGAGGCCGCCCGCCGCGAGCCGCCAACGGGCGGTCGCGCGCGGGTGGTTTCCGGTGCCGAGCCCTCCCGACGCTTCGATGAGGATCCCCGCATGAAGAACACGACCTGCCGCCGGCGCTTTCGGTCGATCGCGGCGCCGCTCCTCGTCGCGCTCGCCGTGGCCGCCGGAGCGACGGCGCACGCCGCCATTATCGAGACCGACAAGGACGACTACGCGCCGGGCGACACGGTCGTGATCTTCGGCTCGGGCTGGGAGCCCTGGGAGACGGTCGAGATCCTGATCCAGCGGACATCGGACGGCTTCGACGACATCGCCTTCGTCACGGTCGCGAACGGTGACGGCGACGTGCGCGACGACTCGTTCGTCGTCGAGTGGCGTCACTTCCACGCGAGCTTCCTCCTGACGGCCATCGGGCGCGCCTCCGGCCTCGTCGCGCAGGCGACCTTCACCGACGGCGTCCTCTCCGACACCATCGACGCGACCGGCGACAGCATCACGCGCGGCTTCAACGCCGACAGCTGCACCTACGGCGACCAGGTCGATCGCAACTGGGCGACCGGCGACGACCACGGCGCGAGCTGGTGCACCTCGGGCGGCGACGGGACGTTCAGCCACGCCGAGCGGCTCGAGTGTGCCAAGCCGGGCCAGATCGTGAACCTCAACGACGGCGAGAGCGGCGCTACCATGCGCGGCGACTTCCAGGCGCAGGCGACGACGGCGCGCGCCAACATGATCGCCCAACCGGCGCCGCGCTACGTGACGGTGCTGATGGGCCACAACGACGCCTGCACCAACACGACCAGCAAGATCGGCAACGGCTGCGGCGGCGACCAGAACCCGAACAACTACTGCCGCACCACCAACGCCGCCTTCGAGCGCGAGCTGCGCGAAGGACTCGACCAGCTGATCCAGGTGCCGTCGTCGCGCATTCTCGTGTCGGCGCTCGTCCGCATCTCGGAGCTCTGCAACTTCGGCTCGAAGAACAGCTGCGGACTCGGCTTCGGCACCAACTGCAGCTTCTTCTGGGGCACGCTCACCACGATCTTCGGGGCGGGCGGCGTCTGCAGCTCCCTCACCGACGACTGCTCGAACCAGCGCCGCATCGACATGTACGACACCACGGTCGCCTACAACGCGATCCTCGAGTCGGTGACGGCGGAGTACGCCGCGATCCCGGCGGGCGGAGCGTCGGCGACGGGCGCGGTGAAGGCGTCGGACGTCGGCCTGCGCTTCGCCGAAGCCCCCTTTCATTACAAGTTCGCGAGCGGCGACATCTCGTGCTGCGACTGCTTCCACCCTGCGAGCTCGGGGCAGGCGAAGCTCGCCGAGGGCACGTACGCGGGCATCCAGTGCAGCGCCGCGAATCCGTGCTGCGCCCCGTCGGCCGATCCGCTGGTGAACGCGACCTGCTCCGCCACCGACACGACGAGCTTCTACCCCGGCGGCTTCTGGGACGGCGCGCCGTGCGGCAACGGCGTCGTCGATCCGGGCGAGCAGTGCGATCTCGGCGCCGCGAACGGCACCCCCGGCGCGTGCTGCCTCGGAAGCTGCGCCTTCGCGGCCGCGGGCGCGTCCTGCCGCGCGCCGGCCGGCGTCTGCGACGTCGGGGAGACCTGTACGGGGACGTCGGCGACCTGCCCCGCCGACGGTTTCGCGTCGAGCGCGATCGTCTGCCGCGCCTCGGCCGGCGCCTGCGATCCCGCCGAGCACTGCAGCGGCGGCACGGCCACCTGCCCGGGCGACGCCAAGAGCGGCGGCGTGTGCCGCCCGAGCGCCGGCGCGTGCGACGTGGCGGAGAGCTGCGACGGCGTCGGCGACGCGTGCCCGGCCGACGGCGTGCAGCCGGCGAGCGTCGTCTGCCGGCCGGCGGCGGGCGTCTGCGACGTAGCCGAGAGCTGCACCGGATCGAGCGGGGTCTGTCCCGCCGACGCCAGGAGCACGGCGGTCTGCCGCGCCGCGGCCGGCGTCTGCGACGTCGCGGAGAGCTGCGACGGCGCGTCCGACGACTGTCCCGCCGACGCGCTCGCCGACGCGACGGTCACGTGCCGCAGTGCGGCGGGCGTCTGCGATCTCGCGGAGCTCTGCACCGGCGCCTCCGCGGCCTGTCCGGCCGACACCAAGAGCACGGCGGTCTGCCGCGCCGCCGCCGGCGCCTGCGACGTCGCCGAGAGCTGCGACGGCGCGGCGGACGCGTGCCCCGCGGACGTCGTCGTGACGAGCGGCACGGTGTGCCGCGCGGCCGCGGGCGTCTGCGATCTCGTTGAGAGCTGCGACGGCGCGACGGCGGCCTGTCCCGCCGACGCCAGGAGCACCGCCGTCTGCCGGCCGTCGGCCGGGTTCTGCGACCTCACCGAGAGCTGCGACGGCGTCGGCATCACCTGCCCGCCCGACAGCCTCCGCCCCGCGGGCGTCGCCTGCCGCAGCGCCGCGGGGGTCTGCGACCTCGCGGAGCTCTGCACCGGCGCTTCCGCGGCCTGTCCCGCCGACGCCAGGAGCACGGCGGTCTGCCGCGCCGCGGCCGGCGTCTGCGACGTGGCGGAGAGCTGCGACGGCGCGTCCGACGACTGTCCCGCCGACGCGCTCGCGGCCGCGACCGTGGAGTGCCGTGCGGCCGCGGGCGCCTGCGACGCCGCCGAGCGCTGCACCGGCGCGGGCGCCGCCTGCCCGGCCGACGCGGCGCAACCCGACGGCGCGCCCTGTGACGACGGCGCGTCCTGCACGCTCCCCGACGCCTGCGTCGCCGGCCAGTGCCAGGGGAACCCCGACATCTGCGGCGACGGCATCACGCAGGGTAGCTGCGGCGAGCAGTGCGACGACGGCAACGCGGCGAACGGCGACGGCTGCTCCGCGAGCTGCGCGATCGAAAGCACGCCGGGCTGCGGCCCGACGCCGGCGGCGGGGTGTCGCCAGCCGATCACGTCGGCGCAGGCGTCGCTCTCCCTCCGGGATTCGACGCTCCCCGAGAAGGACAGCCTCCAGTGGAAGTGGAGCCACGGCGCCGTCACGCCGAAGGCGGACTTCGGGAATCCGACCGTCGACGCGGGCTACCAGCTCTGCGTCTACGACGGCGGCGCGCTCCGCATGAGCCTGCCGCTGCCGGCGGCCGGCGTCTGCAGAGAACGGCCGTGCTGGAAGGAGAACGGCGCCGGCTTCCAGTACGCGGACAAGACCGGCCTCCACGGGGTCACGCGGCTCGTCCTCAAGAGCGGCGCGGCGCCGGGGAAAGCGAAGGTCCTGCTCAAGGGCCGCGGGGCGCACCTGGCGATGCCGGCGCTGCCGTTCGCGCAGCCGGTCACGGTACAGCTCCGGAGTTCGACCGGCGTCTGCTGGGAGGCCGCGTTCAGCGCGCCGGCGATCCGCAACCAGCCGGACCAGTTCAAGGACAAGTCGGACTGACGCTCCCCGCGCCGGTCGTGACGGCGCGCGGCGCAGTCGCGCCGCAACCTGCGAGGGGGCACGGGGCCGGCCGTCGCGACTCCCCGCCGCGGCGCGGCGCGCGTCTCCGCCGAGGACGGACGCGCATCAGCGCGGCAGCACGGCGAGCACGGCGGCGGCCTTCGCACGCAGCGCCGCCGACGGCGCGTGCCCCGCGAGCGCAGCGAGCCACTCCTCGACACCGCGCGGATCCGCAGCGGCCCCGTGGAGGATGCGCGCCAGGACGACGTCGTCGACGGGCGCGAGCGTCGAGAGGTACGCGGCCTCGACCTCGGGATCGCGCGCGAACGCGGCGAGCGCGACGTCGCGGGCTGCCGCGCGCGCCGCCGGGTCGCGTTCCCCGACCGCGACGTGCAGCACCAGCCCGATCGGCGCCGCGTCGCCACCGACCGCCGCCGCGAGTGGTCCCGCGACGGCGACCGGACGCTGCAGCACGACCGCCTGCTCCTCCTCGTCTGCGAGCGGCGGCCTGGGCGAGGAGGTCGTCCCGACGGACGGCGCCGGCGTCACCGGAACGCCGCGCGTCAGCAGGTCGATCGTGCGCAGCGAACCGTCGGCGGCGTAGGTCAGCATGAAGCTCTCGGCGCCGAGCAGGCGCGCGAGACCGTCGGCGACCGGCAGCGCCGTGAAGTCGATCGTGACCGAGCGCGCCTCGACCTCGCCGCGCAGAGCGGCGCGCGTCGCCGCCGCGATCTCGACGAGCACGCGGTCGAGCGGCGCATCGACGACCCTCACGCTCAGCCGACCGTCCTCCCAGCGCACGCCCGCCGGCGCCGGCGTCGCCGCCGCGTCGGCGCGCGCGGCCGCGACGAGGCACCCGAGCCAGAGCGCGATTCCGAGCGAGCGCACGCCGCGACTCTGCCGCCAATCGGCGCCGGATGCGAGGACGAACCGGGGGCCGCCCTCCTCGATCGGATCAGCGCATGAGGGCCATGGGCTCGGTCGAGACCCCGTAATGCGGACGCGCCGCGACCCGCGCGAGGCACGCCCGCGCCCCGATCCGGCCGGCCAGGAGATCGGCGTAGGCGGCGAGCACCCCTGCGGTCTCCTCGCGGGTCTCACGCACCAGCTCCACCCGGAAGCGGCGCACGCCGCGCGCGACGAGCTCCGGTGCGAGCTCGGCGGCGGACTGCAGCTCGCCGTTGAAGACCGTGTTGCGGCAGCCGACGTCGACGATCACCGGGTGGGTCCGCCCGGTGTGGTCGCGGAGCGCGACCTCGTGGCGCTCGCACGGCCGGCCGCAGGTGCGGTAGTCCCGGCCGCCCGAGAGCAGGTGCGCGTACACGCAGTGCTCGGTGTGGAAGGTCGGGACGCGGTGGTGCAGAACGACGGTGAAGCGCTCGGCGGGCGCGGCGTCGAGGAGCGCCCCGAGCTGGGCGCGGTCGAGGTCGTAGGACGGCGTCAGCGTATCGAGGCCGCGCGCGAAGAGCTCGGCCGCCGTGATCGAGTTGGCGACGTTCAGCGAGAAGTCGCCGTGCAGGAGCGGACGCGGCGCGCCCGGCGCCAGCCCCTGGAAGGCGACGAGCGCGCCCCAGTGGCGCACGAGCACGGCGTCGGGCGCGAGCGCCGCGAGGCGCCGGTCGTAGCCCTCCTCGCCGGGCTTCTGCACGCGCACGGTCGCGAGCGTCACGTGCAGACCCGCCGCGCGCGCGCGTGCGACCGCCCTCCCGAGGCCAACGAGCTCCATCCAGTCGAGCTCGACGGCGCGGGCGCCGCCCGCGATCACGGCCTCGAGCTGCTCGGCGCTGCGACAGAGCGCGACCAGCTCCGGCGCAGCGGGGACGACCCAGCGCGACGGACGGACCCGCCGCGCCGCCGCGCGGAGCCCGGCGGCGACGGCGCCCTGGCGCACCTCGCGCGCCGGGCCGCACTCGACCGCCGGCAGGAGCGCGGCGACGAGCGCGCGCCGCACGCGCTTCAGCTCCGAGACCGGCACGTGCAGGCCGGGCGCGAGCCCGGCCACGTCGAGCGCCGAGCGCGCGCAGCCGTCGAGCGCCGAGCGCTCGCGACGGTCGATCGCCGCGCCCGCACCGCAATCGACCGTCGCGAGCGCGAACGGCGTGCCGCCGAACGCCGCGAGCTTGTCGCGCAGCACGTCCGGCGTGAGCCCCTCGCCCGCGGCGCGCCGCAAGACCGCCGCCGTCGTCGCCTCGGCGCGCGCGTGCCCCGCGGTCGCGACCACGCGGAGCGGCGCGCCGGCGCGCCCCTCGACGACGAGCGCCACCGGCACGCGGCCCGTCGGCTCGCCGGACGCCGCCATGTGCGCGGCCTCGCGCGCGATCGTCGGATCGCTCGTCACCCATACGCGGTCGCCCGCCGCGACCCGCGCGAGGTCCGGACCGGGCCGCCCGAAGCGCAGCACCCAGCCGTCGCGAATCGGCTCGACCGCGAAGACCGGGCCGCCGGGCTCGCGCGGATCCTCGGGGTGTCCGGCGTCGAAGACGATGCCCATGCCCGGGCGGGGGTCGAGCGCGGCCGCCCGCGGCCCGCCGCGCACGACCGCGGCCCCATCGAGCCCGTGAAGCGCCGCCGCCGGCGCGCCGAGCGGCGCCGCGACCGCGACCGCGCTCGCGCGCCCGCCCGTCCACGGCCGGCCGCTCGCGTCGCGAACGACCGTCACCACGCCCCGCCCGACCGTCGCCACGCGTCCGAGGAAGACACCACGATGCTTCGGGAAGCGCCCCTCGACGAGCGTCTGGTGATCGGAGCCGCCGAGGAAGCCGTCACCGAAGCCGCGCGTGTAGACGAGGCTCGTCCGGAGCAGATCGTCCCGCGCGCCCGTGACGTCCGCGGCGCGGGCTCCGCCCGGCCGCGTCACCGCGTCGACCCAGTGTCGATACGCCGCCGTCGCGGTCGCGACGTAGGCGGCGCCCTTCTGCCGGCCCTCGATCTTGAGCCCGCGAACGCCGAGCGCGGCGAGATCGGCGACGGCGCGGAGCCCGGCCAGATCCTTCGGCGAGAGGAGGTACGCCACGTCGCCGAGGTCGCGCACCTCGCCGTCGAGCACGAGAGCGTACGGCAGGCGGCACGACTGCGCGCACTGGCCGCGGTTCGCGGAGCGGCCGCCCCAGGCCTCCGAGGTGAGGCACTGGCCCGACCACGCCACGCAGAGCGCGCCGTGGATGAACACCTCGAGCTCGAGGTCCGTCCCGGCCGCCAGCCGGCGGATCTCGTCGATCGAGAGCTCGCGGGGCACGACGATCCGCGCCGCTCCGAGGCTCGCGGCGAAGGCCGCACCTTCCCTGCTCGAGATGGTCATCTGCGTGCTCGCGTGCACCGGCAGCGCGGGACAGATCGCGCGCGCCAGCACCGCAACCGCGGGATCCTGCACGATGAGCGCGTCGACGCCGGCTTCCGCAGCCCGCCGTACGACGCGCTCCACGACGTCGAGCTCGGACTCGAAGACGAGCGTGTTCACCGCGAGGTGCGCCCGCGCGCCGGCTCGATGGACGCGCGCGACCGTCGCCGCGAGGTCGGCGAGCGCGAAGTTGCCGGCCCGGGCGCGCGCGTTGAAGCCCTCCCGGAGCCCGAAGTAGACGGCGTCGGCGCCGGCCGCGAGCGCGGCCTGCAGGGCGTCGAGATCGCCGGCGGGCGCCAGGACCTCCGGGACGGACGGTGGTCGCATGGAAGGGCGGGCACGGTATCACCGCGGGTCGTCACCCGGAACTCCGCGCGCTCCGAAACGGCCCGCCCGCCCGGCCTCGCGAGAGCGGCGCGGTCGGCGACCCGAGCGACGTCGCGCCGCCCGGGCTCAGACGGCGAGCGCGCGCGCCTTCGCCGCGAGGCGGGCCACGCTCTCGTCGTGCGCGACGCCGAGCGGCGCGTCGGCGCGAAACCAGCGCAACGCCAATGACTCGTTGCTGATCGTGAAGGTCGCGCCCGGCGGCGCGACCACGAGGAAGCGGACATCGTAGTGGACGTGCGCGGGCTCGCCGGAGCGCGCCGGGATCACGTGGGCGTCGAGGTCGAGGGGCTGCACGCACCCGTCGATCGCCGCGAGCGCGAGGCCCGCGATGCCCGATTCCTCGCGCGCCTCGCGCAGCGCCACGCGCGCCGCATCGGCGTCGCCGTCGGCGTGGCCGCCGACCTGGAGCCAGCGCCCGAGCTTCCGGTGATGGGTCAGCAGGTACGCCGTGCGGTCGTGCGACACGAGCCACGCGGAGCCGGTGATGTGCCCCGGAGCGCAGGCGCGCTCGAAGCACTCGGGATGGGCGGAGATGAAGGCCGCGAAGCGCGCGGCGACGGCGTCCTCCGCCGGGAAGCGGAGCGCGTACGCCGCGACGAGATCGAGCAAGGGCCACCGGTGCACCGCCGGGTCACCGTCCCGGAGCGGGCGTGCCGCGCTTCTCGTAGGTGCCGACCAGCACCGCCTCCGCGAGCACGTGCCCGGCGATCGCACGCTCGAGGTCGGCCTTGGTCGAGATCGCGGCGTCGGCGAGTCCGATGCCGAGGGCGTAGAGCGTGTGGAAGTAGCGGTGCCGGCCGACCGGGGGGCACGGACCGCCCCAGCCTGGACGCTTCCAATCGTTCTGTCCTTCGCGGGCGCCGGCGGGCATCGCGCGGCCGCTGGCGCCCGCGGGGAGGCCGGTCGCCGTCGGCGGGATCGCGTACGCGACCCAGTGCACCCAGGTCGTGCGCGGCGCCCGCGGGTCGGGCGCGTCGGGATCGTCGACGACGAGCGCCAGGCTCCGCGTGCCCGCCGGCAGGTCCGACCACGCGAGCGGGGGCGACAGGTCGGCGCCCTCGCAGGTGTGCTCCACGGGGATCTCGCCGTGCGCCGCGAAGCTCGTCGATGCGAGCGTCATGGCCGTGGCCGCGCCCCCGGACGCGGACACCCCCGTCCACGCGGCGATGACAAGGAACAGCCGGCGCGATGCGCGCGTCATGCGGCGGGTCTAGCGCGCTTCGCGACCGAAGTCGCGTCCCACGTCCGGCTCAGGCGGGCGGCACGAACCACACCGGACAGGGTGCCCGATGCAACACGTCGCGGGCGGTGTCGTGCGTGAAATACCGGCCGACGAACCCGCGCGCGTGCTCGCCCATGATCGCGAAGGCCGGCTCGCGCTCGTGCAGGAACGACATGATGCGCTCGCTCGGCTCGCCGCTGTCGAGGTGGCAATCGACGCGCGCCACGAGGTCGGGCGGCACGCTCTCCGTGAGCCGACGATGCATCTCGTCGTGCCCCCGGGTCGTGGTGCCCGCGTTCTCGACGTGCAGCAGGTGCAACCGGAGGCCGAGCGCGCGCGCCAGGTCGAACGCATGATCGAGCACGGGCCCGATCGCTTCGGTCCGGTCCACGGCGACGACGACCTCGGGGGCCGCGTGCCCGGGATGGGCGCGCATGCGAAGCGGCGCGGTCTCCGCGTAGCCGTCGTGGATCGAGACCACCGGACACGAGGCGCGGGCGATCACGCGCTCGGCGACCGACGCGTGCTCTTCGCTGCTCCATCCATGGCTGCCGAGCACGAGGAGATCGGCCGGCAGGCGATTCGCGAGGTCGAGGAGGATCGGGACGAGCGCGCCGCTCGTGACGCTCGCCTCGACGGGCACCGTCGTCGGCACGCCGCGCATGAGCGCGCGCATCGCGTCGTCGACCTCGGTCGCCGACGCCCGCGTGTCGCGGTGCACCTCCTTCCACTCCCAGGCCCGCGTGAGCCCCGGGGCGACCGAGGCGACGTTGTGGTGCAGCACGAGCCGGGCGCCGAACGCCTCGCAGAGCTCGCTCGCAACCGCCACCTCGCGCGCGGCGAGCTTGGTGAGGTCGACGGCGCAGAGCACGATCTTCGGCGGCCACATGAGGTGTCCCTCCTCTCGATCATCGACCAGCACGCGACGTGCCAGCGCGCCGAGCGGCCGAACCGCCCGGCGCGCCGTCGGCCCGTCACAGCATAGGCGCCCAGAAGGACGCGGGAATCGGAACGCGCTTCCCGCGGGCGGGAACGCTCCGCCCTCGGATTCCGGCGCGCGAACCGCCGTGCTACCGGAGACCGATGACGCCTCGCGCGCGCACGATCGTCGTCCCGCACGCCGACCTCATCGGTCGAACGGCCGTGCTCGCGGTCACGCGGCTCGGCGCCGCGGGCGCCGTCCTCGCCGAGCCCGATTGGGGGTCGAGCGACGATCCCGCGGCCGGCGGTGCGCCGCTCGTGCTGCCGAAGCGCGAGATGCCGGCCGGGACGCGCGTCGGCGACGCGCTCTCCGTCTTCGTCACCCTCGACTCCGAGGACCGGCCGATCGCGACCACGCGCCTGCCCGCGCTCCAGCTCGGCGAGGTCGCCTTCCTGCGCGTCACCGCGGTGACGCCGGTCGGCGCCTTCGCCGACTGGGGGCTGCCGAAGGAGCTCCTGATCCCGTTCCGCGAGCAGACCCGCGACCTCCGGGTCGGCGAACGCCACCCGGTCGGGCTCTTCGTCGACAAGACGGGACGCCTCGCCGGCACCATGCGGGTCAGCGAGATGCTGCGCGCGAAGCCGGTCGTGCGTCCGGGCGAGTGGGTCGCGGGCGTGGCGTGGCGCGCGGATCCTGCGGTCGGCCTCTTCGTGATCGTCGAGCGCCGCTTCGTCGGTCTGGTGCCGAAGAGCGAGCCGCACGGCCTCGAGCGCGGCGCGTCTGCGATGTTCCGGGTGGCCCGCCTGCGGCCCGACGGCAGGTTCGAGCTGTCGCTGCGCGCGCCGGCGCACGAGGAGATCGGCGACGACGCCGCCCACGTGCTCGCGATCCTGCGCGCCGGGGCCGGCGGCGGCTCCGTCGGCGACGCCTCGAGCCCCGAGGAGATCCGCGGCCGCTTCGGCCTCAGCAAGAAGGCGTTCAAGCGCGCCGTCGGCCGGCTCTTGAAGGAAGGCGCCGTCGTCCTCGGCCGCGACGGCGCGCTCCGCGTCCCGTCTACACCCGGAGCGCTGGAAAGATCCGGCGCGCCAGCGGCGGCACCAGCAGCATCGCCAGCAGGACGACCCCGCCGACCACGCGGTCGTCGTCGGCGAACGAGGCCGCGACGACGCTCGTACCGAGCAGGATCGCGAACCAGACGAGGTCGCCCGCGATCGCGCAGAGCCAGCGCAGAACGCGCGGCACGTCGAGTCCGGTCGCGACCGCCCCCGCCGTGTAGACGTCGACGCCGAAGCCGATGGTGGCGACGCGGAAGAGCGCGGCCGGTCGGCTCGATGCGACGCCGCGCGCCTCGCCGTGCGCGGCCGGTGTCCCGAGCATGGCAAGCTTCAGCATCCCCTTCCCGGCGCGGCGGAGCGCGGGCACGTGCCGCGCGAGCCGCTTGAAGCCGGCGAAGAGCGGGTGGCAGATCGCCGCCGCCAGCACGTCCGAGGCGGCGTAGAGCCCGAAGGTCGCCGCCGGGTGGAGGGGAATGTGGCGCGCGAGCAGCACGCCCGCCGGGATGCCGGGGCCGACCGGGGCCCAGAAGAGCGCGAACACGAGGCCGATCGGACCACCCGGAAAGTCCTTGCCGGCCTCCAGCAGAACCCGCGCCCCGTCCGGGCCCGTCAGCCCGCTCGTCGCCAGCATGTTGTTCGGATCGAAGAGCTCGGTCGGCGTCATCGCGTGAAGCGGAGAGCTTCCGGTCCGCCGCGCGCGAAGTCAATGCCGCGCGATGCCGGCGCCGCGCCGCGCCGAAATTGCGTTTTCGCGCGTCTTTGGGGTAGGACGCGACATCTCGCGGCAGGAGGAGGAGTGGCGATGACACACGCGCGGCATCTGGTGGTCCTTTCGGGAGCTTTGCTCGCATTGACGGCCTCGGCGTGCGGCGGCGGCGGCGGCGGCGGGTCCAACGACGGCCGGCGCAACCCCGTGGTCTTCACCGGCAAGGGCACCGAGGTGCCGGAGATCGTCGAGGAGTTCCGCGCCCGCCTCGGCCGCGACAACGGCGGCGTCCCCGAGCGCGGCTTCACCGGGCGGCGCGAGATCGACTGGGACGCGATCCCGGACGAGAACGCGACGCCCGCCTTCCTCCCGCCCGACTTCTTCAACAGCCGCTCGGATCCCCTGGCGCGCGGCATCCGCATCACGTCGCCGGGCAACGGCGTGCAGGTGAGCGCCGACGCCGACAACGCGAACGCCACGCCGGTCCGCTTCGGCAACTTCGGCGCGACCTATCCCCTGAACTTCCGGACGTTCAGCGCCGAGCGGCTCTTCGCCCCGATCGGCAGCACGATCGTGGACCTCGCCTTCGCGATCCCGGGATCGCCCGACCAGCCGGCGCTCACGCGCGGCTTCGGCGCCGTATTCACCGACGTCGAGGGCGGCGGCAGCAAGATCGAGCTCTTCGCCGAGAACGACACCTCGCTCGGCGACTACTTCGTCCCGACCGATGCCGCCGGACTCTCCTTCCTCGGCGTGCTGTTCGACGATCCGGTCGTGAAACGCGTCCGCATCACCTGCGGCAACGAGCCCCTCGGTCCGCTCGAGGTGGACGACCTCGACGTCGTGGCGCTCGACGACTTCATCTACGGCGAACCGCAGCCGCAGGACTGAACGCGACGACGCGAGGCGCGCCGAACGCCGGCGCGCCTCGCCGTCACCCGCCGCCGCCCGATCGGCCACACCGACCGCTCGGCGGCCCAGAGATCGGTGACCCGACGCGGCATCGCGAGCGCCATCGATGCGAGCGCGCGTTGCCGACCCGGCACAGACCTCTCTACGCGGCGAGCAGGGCGACCCGCAGCAGGAAGAGCGGGACGCCGCCGACGAACGCGATCCAGTACGCCCGCTCGGCGAGGCGGCGCGCGCGGGCGGCGGCCGGCGAGGCGGTCCAGGCGGTGGCGAGGACGACAGCCTCGACGAGCACGCGCAGGACCGTGGACCAGAGCACGAGGTAGATCGCGAGCGTCCACCAGTACGCGGCAAACCCGAGGAGATAGGCCCGGAGCCCGTACGTGTAGTACTCGCCGAAGGTCCCGCCGTAGGCGACCCACTGGTGCAGGCGAAAGAGCGGCAGCGCCAGAACGAGCGCGAACGCGACGTACTGGAGGAGCGGACGATACCAGCGGCCGGTCCCGTCGGTGCGCGACGCCGCATACGCGGCCGCGGGCGTGCGCGCCGCCGTACGCACGCCGTCGCCTCCCCCACCGGCGGCGATGGCGTCCACGAGAACGCCGAGCGCCGACGGGGGGGCCAGCGCGAGGCCGTAGGCGGCGCGCGCGCCGGACCGTAACCGGAACGCGACGCCCGGCGCGGGAAGCGGCGCCCGCCACGCCTCGAGCGCGACGATCGCGTCGCAGGGGATCTCGATGCGCCGGTCGCGGCGCGTGATCACCAGCAAGCCGTCCACGACGCTCACCGACGCCGCGAACACCCGCGCGAGAAGCCACGCCGCGAGCCCCGGGGCCGCGCTCGCCACGACGAACGTGCGGAGCAGCCGGAGCGGGTTCTCGAGCGGGGTCTCCGTGAACGCCAGCACGAACGCCATGGCGAGCAGGCTGCCGCGGCCGAGCGCTACCAGCAGTCCGGCTACGACACGCCAGGATCGGGAGTAGGCGGTCGCGGAGGTCGGCATCGGGCGGGTGGGCACGCCGAGATCTACGCGGCGAGTTCCCGGGTCGCAAGACGCACGCCGCGCGCCAACGCGATGACGTACGACGCGGTGCGCAGGGTCGCCGCGCTCTTCGGCGGTGATTTCTGCACCGACATCGTTCGTCCTTCGCGCTGCCTACGCCATGATCCCCGAGCCGACGGAGACCATCGAGATCGAGCTTCTGCCCGGGGACGGCTACGCCCCGGGCCTCTCCTCGAAGCTCTGGATCGCCCTCGAGGACGAGGTCAGGAAGTCGCCGCGCCGCTCTCGCGCCGTGGACCTGGTGAGGAATGCGGGCCAGGTGCTCGGTCCCGGCGATGGCGACCAGCGCCCGCGGCGGAGCGCGGCCGCCTGCGCACCATCACGCACCCTGCGGGATATCGCCCACCCGCCCTGACGAGCACTCGCCCCAAGGCGCGGATCCGCCTCGGGTCGCGGCGGGGTACGGCCGTTGCTGAATGCTCCTCCCGAGACCACGACACGGACCCCAGGACGGGGACCAGAGGAGGAGCGCCATGCGGAAGACCACGTCACGGATCGTCGCGCTCGCGGCGAGATCGTGCCGACGATCGCGGAAACGCCCGCAGGCGCAACCGGCCGACCCGCGCAAAGCGCGCCCACCCGCGACACGTCGAGCCGGCGCACGAGACCCGCGCTACGCCGGCGGCGCCGGCGCAGGCGCCTACGCCGCGCGGTCGATCAGCTGCGCGATCTTCGCGCGCTGGTACGGGCCGTCGCCGAAGTAGAACTGGTTGTGCTTCTGGCGCTTCACGTAGATGTGGACGTCGCACTCCCACGTGAAGCCGATGCCGCCGTGCAGCTGGATCGAGCGGCTCGAGGCGAAGGCCCCGGCGTCGGAGGCCGCGGCCTTCGCCATGCGGGCGAGGCAGAGCGCGCTCTCGGGCTCGGTGTCGATGGCGCAGGCCGCCGCGTAGGTGAGCGAGCGGGCGCGGTCGACGTCGATCATCACGTTCACGATCGGGTGCTTCACGGCCTGGAAGAAGCCGATCAAGCGGTCGAACTGCGTCCGGACGCGCGCGTACTCGGCGGTCGTCTGGAGCTGCCACTCGGCGGCGCCGCAGAGATCGGCGGCGACGATGGTCAGGATCGCGGGCAGCGCGGCGGCGACCGCCTTCGCGCCGACGCTCCCCGTGGACGAGGCGACGATCGCGGACGTGCCGACCTTCACGTCGTCGAACTCCACGCGCGCCTGATCGCGGGTGAGGTCGACGACGCGATCGGGGAGGATCTTCAGGCCCGGCGCGTCCGACGCGACGGCGTAGAGGCCGACGCCGCCCTTGGCGTCGCGCGCAGCGACGACGAAGAACGCGGCCTTCCGCGCCTCTTGCACGAAGGGCACGCTGCCCTTCAGGACCGCGCCGTTGCCGCTCTCGGTGACGGCGATCGACGTGGCGTCGGGGAGCCACGAGCCCTCGGCGCCCGGACCCGCAAACGACGCGGCGGCGCCCCCGACGACGCGTTCGAGGCACGTCTTCGCGGCGTCGGTACCGGCCTCGCGCAGTACCGCGGTCGCGATGAGCGTCGCGATCAGCGGGGACGGCAGCGCGGCGCGGCCGATCTCCTCGGCGAGCGCCGCGACCGCGATCGTCTTCATGCCGGCGCCGCCCGCCGACTCGGGCACGGCGAGCGCGGTCCAGCCGAGCTCGACCATCTGCTTCCAGACCCGCTCGTCCCAGGCGAGCGGCTGCACGGCGCTCTCGTAGGCGAGCTTGTGGTCCTTGGCGACGAGCGCGCGGAGCTTCTCGATCGGCGCATGGTCCTTCAGGAACTTGCGCGCGGCGTCGCGCAACATCTGCTCTTCCGAGCCGAAACCGAAATCCTTGGGCTGGGCCATCGTCCCGTCTCCTTACTTCGACTTCGCGAGGCCGAGGACGCGCTCGCCGAGGATGTTGCGTTGGATCTCGTTGCTACCGGCGGCGATCGTGAAGCCGTACGAGTTGAGATACGCGAGCGGCCACTGGCCGTTGTCGGGGGCGCCGGGGTCGCCGACGTAGAGGCTCGCCGCCGGTCCCTCGATCTCGAGCGCCACCGCCGCGATGTCCTGCATCAGCTCGCTGACGGTGACCTTGGCCTGGAGCGGGAGGCGCATCGGGTGGTCGGTGAGCGGCTCGACGCGCATGCGGCGGTGCCCCTGGCGCATGCCCTCGACGCGGATCGCGAGCTGGGCGACGCGGTCGCGGATGATGGCGTCTTCCCACGCGGGCTTGCCGTCGCGCCGCGAGCGCTTGGCGAGGCTCACGAGCTGGGCGATGCGCTCGTCGAGCGAGATGCCGCCGCCGCTCCCCGCGCCTTCGGCCGCGCCGCGCTCGTAGAGGAGCGTCGTCATCGCGACGGTCCAGCCCTTGCCGATCTCGTCGACGCGGTACGCGTCGGGCACGACGACGTCCTCGAACAGCACCTCGTTGAAGCCGGTCTCGCCGGTGATCTTGATGAGGGGCCGCACCGTGACGCCCTTCGTGTTCGCGATCGGCACTATGAAGTACGTGAGGCCGTTGTACTTGTGCTCGTTGCTGGTGCGCGTGACCATGATCATCCAGCTCGCGAAGTGCGCGAGACTGGTCCACACCTTGTGGCCGTTGATGATCCAGTTGTCGCCGTCGCGCACGGCCGACGCCTGCGCGTTCGCGAGATCGCTGCCGGCGTTCGGCTCGGAGAAGCCCTGGCACCAGATCTCGTCGGCGGCCAGCAGCGGCGGAATGAAGCGCCGCTTCTGCTCCTCGGTGCCGTGGTTCAGGATCGTCGGCGCCGCCATCGAGAGTCCGATGACGTTGATCAGGTACGGCACCTGGGCGCGGCCCATCTCCTGGCCCGCGATCTGCTGGAAACCGGCGTGGCCGCCGCCCCCGTACTCTTTCGGATAGTCGCAGCCGATGAGGCCGGCCTCGTAGCACTTCTTCTCCCAGGCGCAGAGGTAGCGCCGCTGCTCCTCGGTCATGACCTCGATGGGGCTGAGCGGCAGCCGGAAGCTCGGCGCGGCGGGCCGGTTCTCGGCGAGCCAGCGGCGGCAGTACTCACGGAACTCCTCGTGCTCGGTCATGGGAGCTGCTCCTTCTCGCGGGGATTCTCGGCGTGATCGCTGCGGGGGCGAATCGCGACCGGCGGGGAATGTGTCACGAGCCCCGGGACGCGGCAAGCGGTTGCACGATCGTGCACTACGCAGGCGCCGCGCCCGTGGCCGCGCCCCTCACCGCGCGTCTCCATGGAAGGCGCGGGCTCGACGAGCGGCCGGTGCCGCCGCGCGCGGCATGACTCAGTCGCCGTCGCGCTCGCCGACCCCGTCCGGATTCACCGCCCGCCCTCAGATCCCCAGGCGACGCGCGAGCGCGTCGACGCTGTCGAGCAGCTCCGAGCCGTTGGGCACGGCGCCGCCCGGCGTTACGTGATCCACGACCTCGGGCATGAGCCGCTCGAGCCCGCGCGACGCGTCCGCCTCGCTGAGGCCGGCGCGGCGCGCGATCTCGGCGAGACCGCCGGCGCCGAAGATCTGCTCGAGCGCTCCCGCCGGCAGCGCCTGGTTCTCGCCGCTGCCGACCCACGAGCGCGCCTGCTCGCCGAAGCCCGCCCGCTGCACCGCCTCGAGGAGCCCCCCGAGCCCGCCCGCGCCGCCGGCGCCGCCGGCGCCGCCGAGGATCTGTCCGAGGATGTCGCCGAGCCCGCCCGCGCTCGCGCGGCCGAAGCCGGCGGACGGCTCGCTCGCGCCGCGCCGACTGCCGAGCATGGCGAGCACGACCGGCAGGAGCGCCATCAGGACGCGGCTCATGTCGGAGCTGCCCACGCCGTCCGCGCGGACCTGCCGCTCCGACATGGCCGGACCGGCGGTCAATTGACCGAGCAAGTCGTCGAGCAGTCCCATGGGCGATCTCCTTCGCGGCGTTTGGTGTCGGCACCCTACGCCGCGCGCACACCCGCTCGCAACCGGGGCGCGCTTTGACATGCGCGCGAGGCCTCCGCTACGAGCCGCCCGGAGGCGACGATGCTGAGCCCCTACCGCGTCCTGGATCTCACTCGCAGCCGCGGCCACCTCTGCGGCCAGATCCTCGGCGATCTCGGCGCCGACGTGGTGCAGGTCGAGCCACCCGGCGGCGCGCCGACGCGGCGCCGCGGGCCGTTCGTCGACGACGCGCCGCACCCCGACCGCTCCCTCGAATGGTGGGCGGTCGCGCGCAACAAGCGCGGGGTCACACTCGACCTCGACCGCGCACGCGGTCGCGAGCTCCTGCTCCGCCTGGTCGCCGCCGCCGACTTCCTGATCGAGTCGGAGACGCCCGGAGTCCAGGCGGCGCGCGGGCTCGACTACGCCGCGCTCGCCGCCGCGAATCCGGGGCTCGTCTACGTCTCGATCACGCCCTTCGGACAGACCGGCCCGAAGGCGGCGTGGGCCGACAGCGACCTCGTCCTGCTCGCGGCCGGCGGGCCGCTGCGCCTCACCGGCGACGAGGACCGCGCGCCGCTCCGGGTCGGCGTGCCGCAGGCCTATGCCCATGCCGCCGCCGAAGCGGCGGGCGCCGCGCTCGTCGCCCACCACGAGCGCGCGCGTTCGGGACGCGGCCAGCACGTCGACGTCTCGGCGCAGCAGGCAGTGACCCTCGCCACCCAGGCGTACCTCCTGAGCTCGGCGGTCGGCTTTCCCGACGCCCGCCGCATCTCCGGCGGCGCCGGCATGGGGCCGCTCTCGGTGCGGTTCGTCCATCCGGCGGCCGACGGGCACGTCTCGATCACGTTCCTGTTCGGCTCGTCGGTCGGCCCGTTCACGCGCCGCCTCATGCACTGGGTGGCCGAGGAAGGCGGCTGCGACGCGGCGACCCGCGACAAGGACTGGGTCCGCTTCTTCGACCAGCTGTTCACGGGCGAGGAGACGTTCGCCGAACTCGTCCGCGTGCAGGAGGCGGTGGCGGGGTTCACCCGTACGAAGACGAAGGCGGAGCTGTTGCGCGCGGCGCTCGAGCGCGACCTCCTGATCGCGCCGGTCGCGACGACGCGCGAAGTCGTCGAGAACGCGCAGCTCGCGGCACGCGACTACTGGCGAACGCTCGCCCATCCGGAGCTCGACCGCGCCGTCCGCTACCCCGGGCCGTTCGCGCGCCCGTCGCGGACGCCGCTCCGCTACCGCCGCCGGCCGCCGATGGTCGGCGAGCACAACCGCGAGATCCTCGGCGGCGAGCTCGGGCTCGACGACGCCGAGCTCGCGCGCCTCGCTGCGGGGGGAGTGATCTGATGTCCGAGGCCGCGCTCGCCGACGTCAAGGTGCTCGACCTCATGTGGGCGATCGCGGGACCGGCCGCGACGCGCATGCTCGCCGACTACGGCGCGACCGTGGTGCGCGTCGAGTCGACGACCCGCACCGACATCTGCCGCACGGTGGCGCCGTTCCACGAGCTGCCGCCCGAGTCCGAGAGCGCGGTCCTCTTCCATGAGATGAACGCCGGGAAGCGCATGATCACCCTCGACCTCGGAACGCCCGCCGGCCGCGAGGTGGCGCTCGATCTCGTACGCTGGGCCGACGTCGTGACCGAGGCCTACAGCGCGGGCACGATGCATGCGCTCGGATTCGGCTACGAGGCTCTCCGCGCGGTGAACCCGTCGATCATCATGCTGAGCACCTGCCTCATGGGGCAGACGGGGCCGCTCGCCGCCTACGCCGGCTTCGGGAACCTCGCGCACTCGATCACCGGCTTCGGCGCGCTCTGCGGCTGGCCCGACCGCGCGCCCGCCGGACCCTTCGGCGCCTACACCGACTACATCGCGCCGCGCTTCAGCGCGATCGCGATCCTCGCCGCGCTCGACCACCGGCGGCGGACCGGCGAAGGCCAGCACATCGACCTCGCGCAGGCCGAGGCGGCGATCCACTTCCTCGGCCCCGCGATGCTCGACTACACGGTGAACGGCCGCGTCTGGACGGCGGCCGGCAACGCCGACCACGATGCGGCGCCGCACGGCGTGTACCCCGCCGCCGGGGACGATCGCTGGATCGCGATCGCCGTGCGCGACGACGCCGAGTTCGCGGCGCTCGCCGCGGCGCTCGGCGACCCGACGCTCGCGCGCGACCCGCGCTTCGCGACGATCGAGGCGCGCCGCGCGAACCTCGACGCGCTCGACGCCGTCGTCGCCGCGTGGACCGCCGCGCGCGATCCGCACGCGGCGGAGACCGCGCTCCAGGCGGCCGGCGTGCCGGCAGCGGTCGTCGCGGGAAGCGCCGACCTCTGCGCCGACCCGCAGCTCGTCCACCGCCAGCACGTCCGCCAGCTCACCCATCCGACCTACGGAACGACGCCGGTCGAAAACGCGCGCTCGCGCCTGTCGCGCACGCCCGCCATGGTCGCTGGGGCGGCGCCGACCCTCGGCCGGGACAACCACGAGGTCCTCGAGACCATCCTCGGCTACGACGCGGATCGCATCGCGGATCTCGTCGTTGCCGGTGCGCTCGGATGAACGGCGGCGGGCATCGTAAACTTTGCCGCCGGCCTTCCCTTCCTGCCAGAGATCCGTGCACGCGGGGCACGAAAGCCCCTGAGATCTCGTGGACGGGTCTCGGCACGTCGCTTGCTTCGAAAAACCGCCATGACGTTCGGATCCGAACACGCGGAGCCCGATCGTGCGATGATCGACTCGCTCCTCGGGCCTGCCGTGATCGAGTTCGGCGCAGATTGGTGCGGCTACTGCCGGGCGGCTCAGCCGCTGATCGGCGCGGCGCTCGGGGGATTTCCCGAGGTGCGCCACCTCAAGGTCGCCGACGCAAGGGGCCGACCGCTCGGCCGTTCCTTCGGCGTGAAGCTCTGGCCGACGCTCGTCTTCCTGCGCGACGGCGAGGAAGTGGCGCGCGTCATCCGGCCGTCGCGCGCCAATTCGATCGCCCGCGTCCTCGATACGATCACCCCGCGCCACTGAGCCGTCGGCGGCGCCGCCGCGCGGCCGCGCAGTGAGCGTCGCCGAACGCCTCGCCGCCGCGATCGCGCGCCGCCGGCCGCTGCTCGCGCGCCTCGCCGCGGAGGACACCGACTGCGTCCGCCTCCTGCACGGCGTCGCCGAGGACGCGCCGGGGATCACGGTCGATCGCTACGGACCGATCCTGCTCGTGCAGACCTGGCGCGCGCCGCTCGCCGAAGGCGAGCTCGACGCCCTCGCCGCGGTCGCGCACGACGCGCTCGGCGTCGCGCTCACGCCGTGCTGGAACCATCGCGGCGAGGGACCCGGAGGCTCCGCGCGGGCGGACGAGGCGCTCGTCGCGCCGCTCGGACGCGAGCTCGGGCTCGCGTACGACGTGCGCCCGCGGCACCGCGGACAGGATCCCCTCCTCTTCCTCGACCTCCGCGTCGGCCGCCGCTGGGTCAAGGGGGCGAGCGCGGGCCGGAGCGTGTTGAACCTCTTCGCCTACACCTGCGGCATCGGGGTCGCGGCGCTCGCCGGCGGCGCGCGCGAGGTCGTGAACGTCGACTTCGCGCGCTCGGCGCTGGCGGTGGGACGCGCCAACGCCGAGCGCAACGCCGACGACCCGACGACGCTCGCCGAGCGCTTCGTCACGATCGCCGACGACGTCATCCCGGTGGTGCGCCAGCTCGCCGGTCTCGCGCTGCCGACGCACGGCAAGCGCGCCCGGCCGTTCACGCGCCGCGCGCCGCGGCGCTTCGACGTGGTCGTGCTCGACCCGCCCCGCTGGGCGAAGGGAAAGTTCGGCGCGGTCGACGTCGTGCGCGACTACGCGTCGCTCTTCAAGCCGGCGCTCCTCGCGACGGCGCCCGGTGGCACGGTCCTCGCGACCAACCACGTGCCCGAGGTCGCGCGCGAGGACTGGCTCGCCGCGCTCGAGCGCGCGGCGGCGAAGGCGGGCCGTCCGCTCGCGGCGCTCGACGTGCTGACGCCGGACGAGGACTTCCCGTCGCCGGACGCGCGCCACCCCCTCAAGATCGCGCTCGCGCGCGCGTCGGGCTGATCCCGCCCGTTGGCGCCCCTCGGACGACGGTCCTCGTCGTCACCTCGCGATCCTCCGGTAGCACGCGCGGAAGCGTCGGACCGGCGGCGTCTCGACGTCGAAGAAATCCTCGAAGGCGATCTCGGCGAGCCCGAGCCGGCGAAACGCGTCGACCTCGCGGCGCAGGAGCGGCCACGGCATCGCCCCTTCGGGATCACCGGGATCGCGGCCGCGCGCGATCAGCAGCAGCTCGCCGCGCGGCGCGACGAAGCGCGCGACGTTCGCGATCGCCCGCGCGCGGGCGGCGGACGGCAGGACCTGGAGCGTGTACGACTCGAGGACGAAGGCGAACGCCCCGCTCCAGGCGCGCGGCGGCGCGAGCACGTCCGCGATCGCCCGGCGCACGACGCTCCCGGGAAAGCGGCGGCGGCACCACGCGACCGCGGTCGGCGACACGTCGAAGGCGGTGACGGCGAAACCGCGGCGGGCGAGCTCCTCGCCGTCGTCGCCGAGGCCGCAGCCGATCTCGAGCGCGCGCCGGCCACCACCGGCGACGTGCTCGCGATCGAGCCATGCCGTGAGATTCGGATTCGGCGCGAGATCGGCCCACGAAACGCCGCCCGGATCGCCGTCGGCCTGTCGATAGAGCGTGTCGAACCAGCCGGTCGCATCGCCTCGCGCGAGCGACTCGCGGGCGAGGTCGCCGGCCGCGCGTCTGACCTCACCGACGCCGCGGCCGCGGCTCACCGGATCGAAGAACTCGTCGTTCATGCGGCCGCCTCCAGTTGGTCAACGGCGCGCGAGCGGGTCAAGACGCTGCCGCCGTGGCGGCGGCGCTGGCCCGGAGGCGCCGACGGTGGCATGGTGCCCGGGATGCATCCAGGCGTCCACGCGGCGACCCATCCCGACAAGCCGGCGTACGTGATGACGGCGGCGACCGCGGGCGGCGAGACCGTCACCTACGGCGCGCTCGATGCGGCGTCGAACCGCTTCGCGCACGCGCTCCGTCGGTTCGGGCTCGAGCTCCGCGACGGCATCGCCGTCTGCATGGAGAACTCGGCGCGCTACTACGAGGTCGTCTGGGGTGCGCAGCGCTCGGGTCTCTACTACACGGCCGTCAGCACGCGCCTCACGCCGACTGAGCTCGAGTACATCCTGAACGATTGCGGCGCGAAGGTCTTCGTCACGTCGCACGCGCTGGCGTCGCTCGCCGAGGCCGTCCGCGACCGCATTCCCGGCGTGGCCCACCGGCTCATGACGGGCGGCACGATCCCGGGCTACGCGTCGTTCGAAGCGGCGATCGCGGCCGCGCCCACGACACCCATCGCGGACGAACGGGAAGGAACGGACCTGCTCTATTCGTCCGGAACGACGGGGCGGCCGAAGGGCGTGAAGTTCCCGCTCCGCGGCGATCCGCTCGGGACGCCGAACGCCCTGCTCGCGCTCGTGACCGGGCTCTACGCGATGGGGCCCGAGACGCGCTACCTCTCGCCGGCGCCGCTCTACCACGCCGCGCCGCTCCGCTTTAACCTCGCCGTGCAGCGGCTCGGCGGCACGTCGGTCATCATGGAGCACTTCGACGCCGAGGAGTTCCTGCGCCTGATCGAGCGGCACCGCATCACACACACCCAGGTCGTACCGACGATGTTCGTCCGCCTCCTGAAGCTGCCGGAGGACGTGCGCCGCCGCTACGACCTGTCGAGCCTGACGCACGCGATCCACGCCGCCGCGCCCTGCCCGATCCCGGTGAAGGAGCAGATGATCGCGTGGTGGGGTCCGATCATCCACGAGTACTACGGCGGCACCGAGGGCAACGGCCTCTGCGCGCTGGATTCCGCCGCGTGGCTCGCGCACAGGGGCTCGGTCGGGCGGCCGCTCTTCGGCACGATCCGGATCCTCGGCGACGACGGCGCCGAGCTGCCGGTCGGCGAGGAGGGGGCGATCTACTTCGCCGGCGGCAACTCCTTCGAATACCTGCACGACGAGGAGAAGACCCGCGCGAGCCGGCGGCCGGACGGCGCCTCGACGCTCGGCGACATCGGCTACGTCGACGCCGACGGCTACCTCTACCTCACCGACCGCAAGGCCAACATGATCATCTCGGGCGGCGTGAACATCTACCCGCAGGAGGCCGAGAACCTCCTCATCACGCACCCGAAGGTGCAGGACGTCGCCGTGTTCGGCATTCCGAACGAGGACTTCGGCGAGGAGGTGAAGGCGGTCGTGCAGCCGGTGGACATGACCGAGGCGGGCCCCGCCCTCGCCGAGGAGCTGATGACGTTCTGCCGTCAGCACCTCTCGCACCTCAAGTGTCCCCGCTCGATCGATTTCGAGGCCGAGCTGCCGCGCCACCCGACGGGGAAGCTCTACAAGCGGCTCCTCAAGGACGGCTACTGGCAGGGGCGCGCGTCGCGCATCCTGTAACGGACGCTCCGGGTTCCGCCGGCGCCACGAGCACGCGAGCTCGACGCCGATGCGGCAACGGCACCGTCTGGGGCTCCGCGATCAACGGCCTCCCTTCTTCCCGTTGCGCTTGCGAATGAGCCCCTCCTGCGCGACCGACACGACCAGCACGCCGGCGCGCGTGTAGAGGCGGCCCGTCGTGAAGCCGCGGGCGCCCGTCGCCGTCGGACTCTCCTGCGTGTAGAGCAGCCACTCGTCGGCGCGGAACGGGCGGTGGAACCACATCGCGTGGTCGAGGCTCGCCATCTGCACGTTCGGGTCGAACCACGGAATGGCGTGCGGCAGCGTCGCGGTGTCGATCAGGGTCATGTCGGAGGCGTACGCGACGATGCACTGGTGGAGCAGCAGCGGCTCGTCCGGCAACGTCCCGTCGGCGCGGATCCAGACCTGCTGGTGCGGCGGCCCGGGCTCGGGCTGGAGGTAGTCCGGCGGGTTCACGTAGCGCATGTCGATCGGCCGGTCGCGCTGCAGCCACTTCTTGAGCTCGGGGTGGAGGTCCGGACGTCCGAGGTACGGGTCGATGCGTTGCCGGAAGGTGAGGAGCGTCTCGGGAGCCGGCGACTCCGGCATGGCGGTCTGGTGCTCGATACCCTGCTCGGGACGCTGGAACGACGCCGAGAGGTTGAAGATCGGCTGGCCGTGCTGGATGGCGGTCGCGCGGCGGGTGGTGAAGCTCTTGCCGTCGCGCAGGCGCTCGACCTGATAGACGATCGGGATCGAGGGATCGCCGGGACGCAGGAAGTACGAGTGCAGCGAGTGGACGACGAGGCCGCGCTCGACGGTCCGCCCCGCGGCGACGAGCGCCTGGCCGGCGACCTGGCCCCCGAAGACGCGGACCCGATCTTCCTTCGGTGTCCGGCCGCGGAAGAGGTTCAGCTCGAGCTCTTCGAGGTCGAGGATCGAGACCAGTTGGTCGAGGGCCGCCTGACCGCCGGGCGCGCCGTTCGAGGAATCACTCATGGCGCGCGAGCCTACCGGAGGCCCCTCGCCCACGCCATCGCGGTTGCCAACCTGGGCGGCGCTCCGTACTCTGCGCCACCATGGCGAAGAAACGCGTCTACCGGGTCACGTTTCGGAACGACACCGAGATCTACGAAGTCTACTGCCAGAAGGTCGGACCAGCGGACATGTTCGGCTTCGTCGAGATCGAGGGCTTGCTCTTCGGCGAACGGTCGAGCGTCGTGGTGGATCCGTCCGAAGAGAAGCTCAAGCTCGCGTTCGCGGGCGTCGAGCGCACCCTCGTCCCGCTGCATGCGGTGATCCGTATCGACAGCGTCGACAAGAGCGGCAGCAGCAAGGTGCACGCGGTCGGAACGGGCGGCGGCAAGGTCGCGACCCTGCCGACCACGTTCTACTCCCCGGGAAAGCCCAAGGGCTGAGCATCCCCGGGATCGCACGGTGGCGCTCGGCTCGCGCTACGCGTCGCGAAAGAACGTGAAGCGGGCCACGATGCCGGCGAGCAAACCGCCGACCGGCATCGTCAGCATCCGCGCGTTCTCCCACGCCAGGCGCTCTTCGAACATCCGTCCAACGACGTACCCGACGATCACTCCGACGAGGATCGCGACGTAACGCGCCGAGCGGCTGCCGACGGGCTGACGCGTCGCCGTCATCCGAGCAGCCGCAGGATCCAGATCGCGTAGATCACGACCTGAACGATGAAGAAGACGAACCGTACGTTGATCGCCATGAGGCTGGTCGAAACGAGGTGCGTCACCGATTGGCCGATGCGCGCGCACAGCACGTACGGCGCCAGCGGATCGAGAACCTCGAGCTTCCCGGCGATCGACGCCGCGAGCGCAATGGCCGCAAAGAGCGGCAGCGTTTCGTAGCAGTTGTCCCGGGCGCGGCTCAGGCGCTGGCCGAACGCGCCGACGTCGGATCCGTCGGCGGCGAAGGTGTTGGCCGCCTTCTTCCCGGAGAGCACCAGGCTGCTCCGGAAGACCCCGAGCGCGAACGTCAGCAGGAGATACCACCCAGCGAACCCCAGCAGTGCCGTCGTCGTCGGTGTCATGTCGTCGCCCTCCCCGGGCCGGCCCTTTAGCTCCTCGGAAAGGGCGACTCAATGCTCCACCGTCATCCGTCACGATCGCGCTTGCCACCCCCGCGGTCGTTCCCCCCGCCACCGCGAGGCTCGCCGCCGCCTCGTTCCACGCGCGGCGCCTCCTGGCGCTGCGGGCGCGGCGCCTCCATGCGCTGCGGGCGTGGCGCTTCCATCCGGTGAGGCTGCGCCTGCTCGCGCCGCGGCTCGATGCGTGGCGGCTCGATGCGTGGCTGCTCGATGCGCCCGGGCACCGCGCCGGCATCACGACCGCCACCGCCGAAGGAACGGGCCGGCGCAGTCCCGCCCGCAGGCTCGTTGCGCACACGGAACCCCTCGTTCCGCGGCGGACGGTCCGGCTGCCTCCCGCGCGCCGGCGGCGCAGGCCGCTGCATCCGCATGTCGCGCTCGGGCGCCTCGTTCCGCGGCACCCGCTTGGAGCGGTCGTTCCTGTCCACACCGGTCTCGCGCGGCACGCGGGGCTGCTCGATGCGCCGGGTCGGCTCGTCGCTACCGCGACGCGGAGGCCGCGGCGCGCCGCCATCCGGCCCGCGTCGTTCGATCGACCGGCCGATGTCGCGGCCGCTACCGTCGCGTTCGTCCGGCCCGCGACGACTCGCGTCCGGAGGCTTCGGCGCCTCCCGGGCCGGGTCGCCGCGATCGCGACCCGGAACGCGCTCGACCCCGCCGCGTTCGTTCCGTTCGACGGCGCCGCGCTCGTCCCCGCCACGCATCCGCTCCACCGCATCGCGCTCCATCCCCCGGACCGGCGGCGGCGCGTTCCGTCCGCCGGCGCGCTCGAGACGATTCACCCCGCTCCCGCCACGCGGCGCCACGATGCGCGGCTCGGGTCGCCGCACCGCTTCGGTCTCGCGGATGAGCCCGCGCGACCGCGGCAGCCGCGAGGGATCCTGCGGCAGTCGCGTCGCGACGACCTGGCGGCTCTGGATGCGCTCGGGCGGACGCTGGCCCCGCCCCTCACGCGGCACGAGGCTCTCCCGCGACGGTCGGATGCCGAGCTCTCCCCGCACCGGGCGCATGGTGCGCACGCGGGCGGGATCGACGCGTACGGTCTCGAGGCGACCCCGCCCGAAGCGATTGCCGTCGACGCCGACGACCCCGCGATGGCGGACGTTGGCGTAGCGATCGAGGGAGTTCACGTTGACGATGGTCGTGTTGTTGACGACCGTGTTGTTGACGACGCGGGGTCCGCCCCAGCCGCCCCAGTACGGACGACCGACGAAGCCCCGCGGACCCCACCACGGTACGACCGGCTCGCCCCAGCCGAGCGGAACCCAGCTCACGAACGGCGTGCCGATGCCGATGGATACGCTCACGCCGCCGCTACCGAAGAACGCGACGAGCGCGGGCGAGTAGACCGGACGCGCGACCACCGGACCCGGCGCCCAGCCCCAATAGCCGTCGACCCAGCACCAGCGACCGTAGTGATACGGCGCCCAGCCCCACGGCGCGTCGTCGACCCAGGTCCATCCGTAGTAACCGTCCCACACCCAGCGGCCGGTCGTGTACGGCGACCAGCCCGAGGCGACGCCGCGCGGCACCCATACCTGGCCGTAGGTCGGCGTCGGGCGCCAGTCTCCGTACCTGTCGAGATCGTCCACACCGGCGACGTCGGTCGAGACGTACTGGACGCTCTGCGGCGCTTCGGAGAGATCCGCCGTGCGATCGTAGTTCCAGCGGTCCCACGCATCCTCGCCGACGGGCGCCACGCGCTCGAAGTCGGCCGTGTCCGTGCCCCTCACGACGACGGTCTCGCCGCTGCCGACCTCGACCTCGTCGTTGCCGCCGGCCGGGACGACGCGCGCGATGCCGCCTCGGCGAACGGTGAACCGCGTCGACTGGTCGTCGACGTCGAACCGGTAGTACCCGGTGTGGGAGATCAGGAAGGCGCCGTTCGGCGTATCGAGCTCGAGCTCTTGACCTTCCGGGATACCGCGAAGATCGATCGCCGCGAAGCCGGCAGGCACCCGGAGCTGGAGGTATCCGGTCTCCAGCGACTCGACGCCGATCTGGATCCCCGGACCGCCACGGACGTAGGCGCGTGCGCCGATCTCGAGCTCGAAGTTGCCGCCGTCGCCCGCATAGAGCGAATCGCCGGCTCCGAGCGCCGTATTGACCTGCGCCGGCGCCCAATCGTCGGCGCCGGGCCGCCAGTACGAGACCTCGCCGTCCAGGAACGAGAGTCGGGGAGGTGTGACGCCGATCGCGCGCACCTGCTGCGCGCGGACGCTCGGAACGCCGAGCGTCAGAGCCACCGCACACGAGCAGAACAACGAACCCAGGCTACGCCGCAATGCCATCGCGCGAGTTCCTCCTTTGGAACGAAGCGCCTCCTCCAACAAGGTGAGGCTCGAGAAGATGCGCCGGTCGTGCGAACCCGTGGCACCGCGCAACTCGACCAGCCCTAGCGCGTTGCTCGCGCGCAAGGGAGGTTCTCACGACCATGAAGAAGACCACCAACCTGACCGTCGCCGGAATCGCGCTCGCCATGTCGCTCTCCGTAGGCCTTCCCGACGCGGCGGCCGGTGTCGACATCGCGATCGGGATTCCGCTGCCGGGCGTCGCGGTCTATGCGCCGCCCCCGGTCTACTATCCGGCGCCACCCGCCTACTACTACCCGCGAGCCTACTACGCCCCCTCCTATTATTACGGGTACGGCCAGACCTACGGCGGTTGGGGAAGGGGCCACTGGTATGGCGGCGGACATCACGGGCACGGGCACGGTGGGCACGGTGGCCACGGTGGCCACGGACGGCACTGGTAGACTCCTCAGCCTGGACGTGTCGGCACGATCGCGCCCAGCACCGGCATGTGCACGAAGCACCCCGTCACGGGACGCCCCCGCGCCGCCGTGACGGCGGCTGCGTACGCCGCGAGCTGTCCGCTGTAGCGGACGGCGCGGAGCGCCGCCTGCTCCGTCGTCCCCGGGAAGCTCTTGTGATCGATCACCGCGAAGCCCCCGGCGTGTTCGACCACGAGGTCGGCCGTGCCGCGCACGATCGTCCCGTTCTCCCGGCGATGCTGGAGCGGCCATTCTCGATGCCAGACGGCGTTTGGAAACCGCGCTTCGACCCACCAGCGTAGCCGGTCGCTCGCGGCGAGCAGATCATCGGGTCGGAGTGCGGTCTCGACCCCCCACCGTTCCAGAAGGCCCTTGGCCATCTCGCGCCGGTCGCGCTCGCCGAGCGTCGGGCGGTCGGCGGCGAGGAAGCCGTGCAGGGCCTCGCCGAGGCGTTGCATGTCGGGTGTGCCGACGAGCACGAGCCGCTCGCCGCAGCGCTCGATCCCGAGCCTCGCCACCGCCGCGGCGGGATCGATCGGGGCCTCGTCCTCGGAGGGCTCCATCTCCGAGGGCGCCACGATCGCCGGCGGACGGACACGCGGGCCGGAGGCCGCGTACCCGAGCCCGGGCACGGCATCGCGCGGGGCCGGACCGAGGAGCGCGACGTCGCGGACGCGCACGGTGATCGGGCGGCCCGCCCAGACGAGGTCGGCCGTCGGACCGTCCGTCGGATGCGGCGCCTCGGCGAGCAGCGCCCTCCCCTCCGCGTCCTTCAGCTGCGCCACCATGCCGAAGCTCAGACAGGCCGGGCGGCCCGCGAGCACGACCCGATCGCGGGCGCGCGTCCACCCGACGTAGAGCAGCCGCATCGCCTGGCGTTCCTCGCGCTGGCGCGCCGCCTCCGTCTCCGGCGCCTCGCGCAGTCGCTGGTGGAACTGCGTCTTCCTCTGCATCGGGTGATAGGGCTGCGGCCAATAGCGGACCCACCGCTCGGCGAGGGGATCGGCGACATCGAGCCCGGCGTGGTCGGCCACCATCTGCACCCCGAGAGCGGTGAAATAGGGGTCGCGATCGAGGTCGAAGAGCACCGTCACCGGCCACTCGAGGCCCTTCGCGCTGTGCCAGGTGCTGATGACGACGGCGTCCTCCTGGGCGACGACCGCGCGCGCGTCGAGCCCCGAGGCCGCCAGGTCGGCAAACGCTGCCACCAGCCCGGCCGGCGTGCAGCCGCGGCCGTCGGAGGCGCAGAGGTTCGCGTAGGTGACGGCGTGCGCGCGCAGCGCGTCGAGGTTCGCGAGGCGGAACGCCGGATCGCCCCATTCGAGACAACGTTCCCGCGCCTCGACCGCGTCGAGCACCGCATCGAGGGCGGCGAGCGCGCCGGCGTGCGGCGCCGCCGTCCGGGCGTCCGCGACGCGGCGCACGACCTCGAGCTCGGCGAACGCCTCGCGCGCGGGACGCGCCACGAGATCGGCGAGCCATGCGTCGCCCGAGGCCGCGTACGCGACGAGACGTGCCAGCTCCGCCATCGCGAGCGTATCCTGCGCGTCGACGAAGAGGCGGAGCCCGGCGAGCACGAGCAGCGCCTCGGGCGTCGCCATGAGCCCCGCGCGCGCCAGCACCGCACGCACGCCGAGCGCGGCGAGCTCGCGCGCGAGGCTCGCGCACGTCGCGTTCTGGTAGCAGAGGACGGCGACGTCGCCTGCGCGCGGCGGCCGGACGTCGCCGCTGGCGCGATCGCGGACGCGCACGTCGGGATCCGCGAGCAGGTCGCGGACGGCGGAGGCGAGATACGCCGCGTCCTGCGGCTGATTCTTCGCGGGCAGGCGCCAGCGCTCGACCACGGGGCCGAGCCCGGCACCCTCCGCAACCGCTGCCGCTTCGAGCCGGACGCGCGACTCCGGCACGCCATGACCCGCGAAGCCCTTCGCGAACACGTCGGACGTGAGCGCCACGAGATCGGCCCGGCTCCGCCACGACGTCCCCAGCGTCTCGGGCTCGGCGCCGGCGAGGATCGCGTCGACCGCGGCGTCCATGAGCGCCGGATCCGTCCCGCGGAAGCCGAAGATCGACTGCTTCTGGTCGCCGACCCAGACGCTCCGCTTGGCGACCTCCGCGAGCCGCAGGAAGATCGCGAGCTGGAGCGGGCTCGTGTCCTGGAACTCGTCGACAAGCACCAGATCGATCTCACCGGCGAGCCGCCCCCGGACGTCGCCGCGCTCGAGGAGCGTCAGGGCGAAGACCTCCTGGTCGGTGAAGTCGATGGCGCCCCAGGCGCGCTTGTGGTCCTCGTAGGCGCGGAGCGTCCGCCCCGCGATCGCGTACACGAGCTCGCAGGTGAGGCGGAGGTCGGCCTGGAGGCCGGGATGCCGATCATGCGCGCCGGCCGCCGCCACCAGCGGCGCCGACGCGCCCGCCGACTTCTTGCCCGCGCCGAGATCCTGGAGACGGTACCAATCCGCCCAACGGAGCGGCAGGCCCCGGCGAACGCGTCCGAGGCAGCGCTCGGCCTTCTCGATCGCATCGCGCGTCTTCTGCGTCGTGTCGACCTCAACGTCGACCTCGGCGAGAAAGCGCGCGAGCGCCTCGGCGAGGGCCGCATCGAGCGCGCGCCCGTCTTCCGCCGCCGGCGCGAAGAAGGCGAGGAGCCCCGTGACGCTGCGCTCGGCGGTGCGCGCGAGGTCGTCGGCGCCGACGCCGTTCGCACGCGCGAGCGTCACGATCCGTTGCACGTCCGCCTGCCACTCCCAGGCCTCGTCGAAACGCCGCTTCACGTCGGCGAGCTGCGCCGCCTCCCTGCCCGTCACGACCCGCGACATCGCCTGCCGGAGCGCGACCGTCGCGGCGCGCTCGTCGATCACGCGGAGATCGGGAGCCAGACCGAGCTCGAAGGCGAAGTCGCCGACGAGTCGGCCGCAAACCGCGTTCATCGTGCCGATGCGGGCCGCCCCGAGCCGGTGCGCCTCCTCGACGCGACCCGTCCGCAGGAGGCGCGTCCGCGTCCGTTCTTTGAGCTCGGCGGCGGCGCGAGTGGTGAACGTGGTCGCGAGCACCGCGTCGGGCCGCGCGCTGCCGTCCGCGATCGCGTCGTCGAGCACCGTCGCGAGCCGATGCGTCTTCCCGCTCCCGGCGCTGGCCGAGATGATTTCGATGCGGGCCATTCAGGAGGCTCCGAAGACGCGCCCGCAGAGCGTCTGGAGATCGCAGTACCTGCAGGGCGGCGGCAGGGTGAGGACGCCGTCGACGATCGCGGCGGGCGTCTCTTTGTCGGCGGGATCGGCGAGGGGGGCTGTGAGCACGCCATCCGCGAGCGCTGCACGAACGCGACCCTCGGCCTCCACGAAGGCGTCCCACGTGACCGCGATCGGCGGGCCCTCGACCCGGTCGGCGTCGCGAAACACCGCACCGTCGGTCGTGAGCAGCCGCTGGTCCCGGACGATGAAGTAGCCGACGGGCGGCAGACTCGAGGCCCCGTCGTCGGCGACGAGGTGCGCGTACGCGGCGAGCTGGTGCGCCGTGCCGGCGGCGAGCTGCTCGCGCCGATAGCGCGCCCCGCTCCACTTGAGGTCGATGACGGCGGTCGGCGGCCCGACCACGAGGTCGGGAGTGCCGGCGAGCCGGCCCGCGCCGGTCTCGCGCTCGACGGCGGTCTCCACGGCGCGGACGCCGAGCTTCGAGGCCGTGAGCAACCGCGTCAGCTCGCGCGCGGCGAATCCGAGGATCGCGCGCGCGTCGGCGCGAGCCGCGTCGAATCCCGGGAGGAAGAGCGGCGCCGCGATGCGGGCGCCTTCGGCGTCGAAGAGCGCTTCGGCGCGCGCCTGCGCAGTCGGCGGCGACGTAACGCCCTCTCCAAGCATGCGCGCCAGCAGGACATGCGTGAGGGTTCCGAGGAGCCGCTCGGTCGCGGGGAGCGCCGCCGTCTCGCCGGCCCACACGCCGCCCTGGTACGACACCGCCCACTTGAAGGAGCAACCGAGCATCGTGCCCAGGCTCGACGGCGACTCGGCCGCACGGCCGCGCAACGCGCCGGTCGCGACGCGCCAGCCGGAGCGCGGCTCGGGGAGCGGGCGGACGGCGTGCCGCACCGGCGGAGGCGCCGCGAGCGGCGTCGAGCGGACGAGCGCCGCGAGCGAGGCACCGGACGCGAGCTCGGCCTCGAGCTCGTCCCAGAGCGGGTGCGGGTGGCGCTCCTCGCCGTCGGCAGTGGTGCGCGGGCACAGGAGGACGAGCGCCTCGGTCGCTTGCTGCAACGGCCTACGCCAGCGCGTCGCGGCCGCGACGGCGAGCTCGCCCGGGTCCGGTAGCGCGACGCCGGCCTCCGCGAGCGCGCGCCGCTCCGCGCCGGTCAGGGGCACCGCGGCCGTGGACGGCACGGAGTCGAGATCGAAACCCCACCACACGACACGGGCCGCGGGCCCGGCGACCGCCCCAGGGGCGCGCACCGCCGCGATCCCCGCCTCGGCCGGGAACGCCGGGAGCGGCACGTCGCCGTCGAGCGCTTCCTCGACGAAGCGCTCGAGCTCCGGCGCTTCGAGCCTCTCGAGCGCCGACGCGTCGAGCATATCCCGGAGTGCAAGTCCCGCGCGCAGAAGCGCCGTCCATCCCGGCCGCCGATCGGCCGCCGCGCGTGCCATGCGCCCGCGCGCCCAGCCGTCGAGCACGTCGAGCCGCCGCCGCACCTCGGCGGCCGGATACTTCCCACCCCGCGGTACCCGTGCGTCGAAGAGCGCGTGGAGCCTGGTCTCGATCCGCGAGCGGTCGTCGGCCGACGCCACGGTCGCGAGCCCGTCGCGCAGCGCGTTCCGCCACGGATCGCTGTCGACCGCGGGCTGCTCGTGCAGCGCGCGAGCGAGTCGCCACGCGATCGCGCGCGGCACGGGGCCTTCGGCGAGCGTCAGGAGCTCGAGCGCACGCTCGGGATCGGGCGGCGCCCAGCCGAGCGCCAGAGCGAGCGGCAGGATCTGCATGAGCGCGTTGTCACGCGCGTGACGCGTGCTGCCGGTCGTCGGCAGGCCGTGGCGATGGAGCGCCGCATCGAGCACGGGATCGGGTTGGATGACGACGGTGTCGTCCAGCGAGGAGCGGGCCGCGAGCCAGGCGGCAACCTCCTCCGCGGCCTGCAGCGGCCCATGCGGACGGAGCAGCTGGAGCGTTCCGTCGGCCTCCGGTCGGAAGGACAAGAGCTGCGCGCGCCCGAGGTCCCCGGCGGCGTCGGCCGGCGCGAGGACGGCCGTCGCCACCCGCGTGCCGCGCGCCGCGAGCCCGTCGACGACGGTCCGCCAGAGCGGAGGCAGGTCGTCGGTCGGCTCGAGCAGCACGAGCTCCTCGACGTCGCCCGCGCGGCGCGCCAGCACGTCCGCGACGGCCGCGATCCGATCCGGCACACCCGCAAGCGCGCCGCTCGTGACCCCTGCGAGGGCGGCGAGGCGCCCGGCGCGCAGCACCTCGCCGCGCCAGCCCGCCATCCGGAGGGCGTCGCGCCACTCGAGCAGCATGCGCGCCGTCCCGAGCGGATCGACCTCGGCCGACGCGCTCCAGAACCCCTCGCGCGCCCGAAGCTCCGGCACCAGCGACGCCGCCCGCAACCCGGCCGGCACGGGCGGCCCCGCGAGACCGAGCTGCGTCTCGAGCAGGCTCAAGAGAAACCGCGGCCCGGCCCACGCCTCGCCCGCGGAGGCGTGACGGGCGGCGAGCGGACCGGGCCACGGCGTCGCATCGAAGGTGGGATCGAAGAGGATGCGCACCCGGCCGTCTTTCCGCGGATGCGGCGCTCCCGTCAACGCGGACTGTCAGCGGTCGTCAGTCTCGCGTGCGGAGCTCGAGGCCCTCGAACGTGCCCGGCGCACGCCAGCTTTCGAGGTATTGGAAGAACGCGGTCGCACCGAGCGGGTAGCCCATCATGAAGTCGCGGCCGGCGACCGTCGGCTGGCCTTCGTTGTTGTAGTAGCCCGGCGTGCACTCGGTCGAGCCGAAGAACGTCCCGGGGCCCGACTGGAGCAGGTCCAGCCACGCGTCCTCGGACTCCTTCGTGACCTCGACCTCGCGTGCGCCGACGGCGCGCGCGCGTTGCAGGATCATCGCGATCGTCTTCGCGGCCTCGAGGAGGTTGTGGGGGACGTTCGAGATCAGGTTCGCGCCGTGCCCGGGCTGCACGACGAAGAGGTTCGGGAAGCCGTGCACGAACATGCCGTGCTTGGAGCGCATGCCCTCGCGCCAGTAGTGCGAGAGCTTCAGGCCGCCGCGCCCGACCGGATCGAAGCCCATGCGTCGGGTGTGTTCCGTGCCGAACTCGAAGCCGGAGGCGTAGACGATGCAGTCGATCTCGTACTCGACGCCGTTCGCGACGACGCCCTGCTCGGTGACGCGCTCGACGCCCTTGCCGTCGGTGTCGACGAGCCGAGTCGCGGGGGCGTTGAATGCCTGCAGATACTCGTCGTGGAAGCACGGCCGCTTGCAGAGTTGACGGTACCAGGCCTTGAGCTTCTCGGCGGTCGCCGGGTCTTTCACGATCGCGTCGACGCGGGCGCGGATTTCGCTCATCTTTTCGAAGTCAGTGTCCTCGAAGGCCCGCAGCATGCCGTCGGGGGTCCACTCCTCGACCGGGAGCGTCATGACCTTGCTCCGCACGCGGCGCGCGATGTCGGTCCAGCCGTCTTGCGTCATGTCCTCCTCGGGCAGCATGCCCGTCTGGACGGCGCAGAAGTTGTCGAGCCAGCGCTGCTGCCAGCCGGGCGTCGCCATCTCGGCGAACCACTCGGGGTCGGTCGGACGGTTGTCGCGAACGTCGATCGACGACGGCGTGCGTTGGAAGACGTAGAGCGTCTTGCAGGCCTTCGCGAGCTCGGGGACGCACTGCACCGCCGTCGCCCCGGTGCCGATGATCGCGACGCGCTTGTCCTCGAGCCTCGTCATCGGCCCGCCCTCCGGATCGCCCCCGGTGTAGGCATAGTCCCAGCGGCTCGTATGGAAGGAGTGGCCGCGGAAGGTCTCGATGCCCGGGATACCCGGGAGCTTGGGAACGTGGAGGGGCCCGGTGCCCATGGAGACGAACTGCGCCGTGAAGGCGTCGCCGCGGTCGGTGCGAACGATCCAGCGCGCCTGCGGCTCGTCCCACTCGAGTTCGGTCACGCGGGTGTGGAAGAGCGCGTTCTCGTAGAGCCCGAACCGGAGGCCGATGCGCCGGCTGTGTTCGAGGATCTCCGGCCCGTGCGCGTACTTCTCGGTCGGCATGTGGCCCGTCTCCTCGAGGAGCGGCATGTAGATGAAGGACGTCGTGTCGCACTGGGCGCCGGGATAGCGGTTCCAGTACCAGGTGC
>JADYZW010000048.1 GCA_020852955.1 Deltaproteobacteria bacterium
CGACGCCTCGGCGGCCGTCGAGTACCTCCTGCAAACGGCGATCGGCCTTCGGGTGGCCGGGATCCTGGAGACCTCCGAGCTCGCAGCGCCCGAGCTCCTCGACGCCGAGGTTCTCGCCGTGTTGCGACGCGAGGTGCTCGCTGCGCGCCTCGGAGCCGCGCGCGCCGGTGAGGCGATCGCGGATCTTCGATCGTGGGGGCTCGAACGCCTGCCGCACCGCGACTTGCTCGACGATGCATGGGCGTTGCGCGGTCACGTGAGCGCCTACGACGCGCTCTATGTCGCTGCCGCACGCGCCCGGGCAGCCACGTTGGTCACCGCCGATGGACCATTGTCACGGGCGCCGGCGCTCGGTGTGGCTGTGCATAACGTCCGGCTCAGTTGAGGCGCGGAGTCGTCCCGGCCAGGGCCCCGCTCCGAGACGATCAGTGCGGCAGCTGGTCCGCCGCCGCGGCGGCACGTTCCGCGGCCTCGCGTCGCGGACCGTTCACCGGAGCCATCGCACGTTGCTCCCCCATTTCCACAAGGTCAGTTCGATGTTCCGGCGCACCTCGGCCTTGCGCGCCGGGCCGAGCACGTCCTCTTCGTGCGGCGGGCACCACTCGAGCTGGGACTCGTGCAGCGCCACCGGATCCGCGATCGGTGACGCCGGCGGGGCGCCGCCAAGAGCCGCGCACGCCGAATCGGCGAGGCCCTCGGGGCCGTGGGAGCGGCGTATGGCCTGCGCGTGCCATTCAACTCCGTGTGGCTCGCGCCGTGGGCCAGGCCAGCGCGGGACGACGTGATGATCGTCACCGATCCGGAACACCCCGACCCAACGGTAGTCACGGAAGCAGGAGAGGAAGATCGCGATCGGCGCCGCCATGAACGACTTGCCCGAGCCGCGGCCGGCGGCGACGTACGCCTCGGACGGCGGGATGGTCGGCGGAATCTGGCGGCCCGTGCGGGTGCTGGTAGATCCGCATCTCCTCGGCCGTCATCGACAAGGCGGACCACGCCTTGTGGAAGACGAGCCAGCGGTCCCGGCTCGCAAAGTCGGCAAAGAGCGGAAGCCGCCCGAACAACCCGGGATCGCGCAATGCCTCGACGATGCTCACGCTGACGGCTCCCCTGATCCGCTGCGGCGCTTCTGCTGCCACGGCCGGTAGCGCCACACGGGACATGCGACCGCCGGACAGGTGCGGACGGACTCGCGATCATAGCCACAGTACGCCGCGCAGAGCGCGTCCACGGCCGTCCGGAGCCCGCCCGCAGCGGTGGCGGCCTCGCGGGACGGCTACCGCGCCTGAGAACCCCGGACCCACATTCGGGAAACCGTCGCGCGGGAGGGGTGCAACCCCTCGGTCGGGTGGCGTCTCCCTGGTGGCAAGCGGCTTGCAGCGTCGCCGGAGCATGCGACTCGAGACGCCATGGCAGAAGGCTCCCGCCGGCGACGTCCTCTTCGAGGACCGGCGTGACGCCGGCCGCCGGCTCGCCGGACGGCTGCTGCCGTTTCGCGACGAGGCGCCGGCGGTGCTGGCGCTGCCGCGCGGCGGCGTCCCGGTCGGCTACGAGGTCGCCCGGGCGCTCGCCGCGCCGCTCGACGTCATCGTGGTCCGCAAGCTCGGGGCCCCTGGCCAGCCGGAGCTCGGCATCGGCGCGGTGGTCGACGGCGACTCGCCGCTCGGCGTCCTGAACCAGGAGATGATGCGCGCGCTCGGCGTCTCGCAGGACTACCTCGATCGCGAGGTCGCCGCGCAACTCGCCGAGATCCGCCGTCGGCAGTCCGTCTACCGGGGCGGACGTACCCGGGTGCCGATCGCGGGGCGCACCGCGATCGTCGTCGACGACGGCCTCGCGACCGGCAGCACGATGCGCGCGGCGCTCCGGAGCATCCGGCGCGCCGATCCGGCGCGCCTGGTGCTCGCCGTGCCGGTGGCGCCCGCCGCCACCCTCGCCGAGCTCGCGAAGGAGGTCGACGAAACGGTCTGCCTCGCGACGCCCGACCCGTTCTACGCCGTCGGCTTCTTCTATCGTGACTTCGGCCAGACGACCGACGACGAGGTGATCCATCTGCTCGACGTCGCGCGCCAGGCCCTGGACCCGCATGCCCGCGGAGATGCCCGAGCGGTCTAACGCCGCCATCGCCGACGCGCTCGACGAGGTCGGCACGCTCCTCGCGGCGCAGGACGCGCACCCGTCGCGCGTCGCCGCCTACTGTCGGGCCGCGGCGATGGTCCGCACCCTCCCCGAGCCGCTCGCCCCGGCAAGCCGCCGCCTGCCGCGCACCGGCGTCCAGCTCCCCGGGATCGGACCGAGCCTCGCGCGCGCCATCGGCGAGCTCGCGGCGACGGGCCGGCTCGGGCTCCTCGACCGCCTGCGCGGCCACGACGACGGCGAGGCGCGCCTCACGACGGTCCCCGGCATCGGACCCGCCCTCGCCCACCGCATCCACGAGACGCTCGGCATCGAGACGCTCGAGGAGCTCGAGCACGCCGCGCGGACCGGCCGGCTGACGCGCGTCCCCGGCTTCGGGAGACGCCGCGCCCGCATGGTCCTGACCGACCTGCAGGCGCGGCTCCAGGCGCGCCTCGTGCGCCCCGCGCCGACCGTCGCCGAGCCGCCGGTCGCCGAGATGCTCGCGGTCGACCGCGCCTATCGCGAGCGCGCCCGCACCGGCACGCTCGTGAAGATCGCGCCGCGCCGCCTGAACCCGACCCGCGAGGCGTGGCTTCCCGTGATGCACGTCCGCCGCGGCGCCCGCGAATACACGGCGCTCTTCTCCAACACCGCCCGGTCCCACGCGCTCGGGACGACGCGCGACTGGGTCGTGCTCTACGTCGACGAGGACCACCACGAGCGCCAGGCGACGATCGTCACCGAGCGCTGCGGGCCGCTCGCCGGGAAGCGCGTCGTCCGCGGTCGCGAGATCGAGTGCGAGGCCTACTACGCGGGCGCGGCGTCCGGCGGCATCGACATGCCGCAGCCCGCGGGCGACGCTTCGCTCGCTCCGCGCGCCTCCGGCCGCGAGGCCCCGCCCCGGACGCCGGCACGCCAGAACGACCGTGCTCCGCTGAAGCCGGACGTGCGGAATGCCGACACCGTGCTAAGAGGATCGTCGTGATGCGTCGTCTGTCGATCGTGACCGCGCTCGCCTGCGCCCTCCTCGCGGCATCCGCCGTGCGCGCTGCGACGAGCGACGACGAAGCGATCGCCGAACGCCGCGGCTGGCGCTGGCTCGTCGACAAGCTCGCGGCCGACGGCGTTCCGCGCGCCGAAGCGGCGGCGGCGTTCGCCGATCCCCGCCTCCCCGCCTTCGACGGCCTCTGGTTCGCGCTCGCGCCGCGCGAGAGCAGCGCCCGCTACCGTCAGCTCCGGAGCCCGGCCAGCGTGCGCGCGGCGGAACGGTGCCGCATGCGCTACGCCGACGCCTTCCGCAAGGCGGAGGCGCGCGAGGGCGTCCCCGCGGGCCTCATCGCGGCGATCGTGCACGTCGAGAGTTCGTGCGGGAACGCGACCGGCTCGAGCAACGTGCTCCACCGCCTCGCCCGCCTCGCCATGGCGAACGAGCCCGCCAACCTCGCCCGCAACGTCCTCGACCACGCCGGGGATCCACCCGACCCGGCGATCGCGGCAACCGTCCGGGAACGCGCCGCCTATCTCGAGCGCACGTTCTATCCGGAGGTCCGCGGCGTATTCACGATGGCCGAGCGCCTCCACCTCGATCCGCTCGGCATGGAGGGCTCGGGCGCCGGCGCCTTCGGCTTCCCGCAGTTCCTGCCGACGAGCTATCTCCGCTACGGCGTCGACGGCAACGGCGACGGGCGCGTGAGCCTCTACGACATGGACGACGCCGCGGCCTCGTGCGCGCGCTTCCTCGCGGGCAACGGCTGGCGCGCCGGGCTCACGCTCCCCGAGCGCCGCCGCGTGATCTGGCAGTACAACCGCTCCGACGCCTACATCGACACGGTCCTCGCGCTCCACCGCCAGATCGAGGTCGAGCGGAACCCGCGCGTCGCCACCAACGAGCCGCGCCGCCGCCGCGCCCGCTGATCCGGCGCCCGTCCGCGGCGCTCGGACGCGCAGCAGCGCGCGCCCGTACGGCAGCGGCGCCGCCGGCGCGGCGCGGAGTCCCGGCGGCGCCGCGTAGACGAACGAGATTCGGGGGGCGATGCGTGCCGCCGCCGGCGCGTCATCGCGACCCCCTGCCTCGGAGCGCCGGCGCCGCGCAGCGGGGACGGCTTCTCAGGGCGGCCCCGCCGCGGCCCGGAGGTACGCCACGACGTCGCGCAGGCGCGCCTCGTCGAGAATGTCCCGGAAGTGCGGCATGATCCCGCGCCCCCGTTCGAGCATGTGGAGGAGCACAGCGCGCGGGTAGCGTCCGGCGATCGTCGGCGCCGGGCTCGCCGGCGGCACCAGCTCGTCCGTGTAGGCTCCCTCCCCGTCGTCGCCGTGGCAATCGGCGCAGTAGCCGTCGTAGACGCGGAACCCGTCGGAGAGATGGCGCACGTACGCCACGAGCGCGCGCCGCTCGACCGCATCGAAGCCTCCGCGCAGGGGCGGCATGGCGCGGATCCCGGCGTCGGCGATGCGCGCGAGGCTCCGGTCGCTCACGCGCTCGCGCACCACGAGGAGGTCGGGAGCCCCGAGCCAGCGGGCGATCGCGCCTTCGGCCCGACCGTAGGGGCCGTGACACGCCGCGCAGGACTCCTCGTAGACGACACGGCCCGCGCGCAACAGGTTCCAGTCGGCGCGCCCGAGCCCGGCGACGTACGCGGCGACCGCTCCGGCGTCGCGCTCCAGCTCCGGCGCCGCCGCGCCGCCCGGCACCGGGAGCGGCGTTCCCCGCGCGAGGCGCGCGACGAGCGCGTCGTCGCGCGCCGCCCAGAGGGCCGGCGCACGGAGATCCGTCGGACGGAGGTCGAGCGCTGCGGCGAGCGCCCCTCGGCCATCCCGGCGCGCGCCGTGGCAGCTCGCGCAGTAGGCGGCGTACGCGACCTCCCCCCGCGCGATCTCGGCGGCCTGACGCGCCACCGCGGGGTGCGCGCGTGCGCGTGTCCCGGCGGGACGTCCCGCCGGGGCGCGGCATGCGCTCGCGGCGGCCGCCGCCACGACGACGAGAAGGATCGGCGCGATCGAGCGCAGACGCATCGCGGACGCTCTTCCTCTTGTCCGCCGCTCGGCGCGCGCGGCGGCCGCGGTCGCCGTCGTCACCGGGACGCGCGGGCCTTGCCGATGGCCGAGAACGCCGCGGTCGCCGCGGCGAGCCGGCGCACCGCGAGCACCGCGAACTCGGGGCCGAGGTCGAGGACCTTGATCGGCTGATATCGTTCGATCACGGCGCGGTACGCGTCCTCGACGACGGCGGCGGGCGCGCCGGGCGCGAGCCCGAGCGCGGCATAGGCGGTCGCGAGCGGGTCGGGCGTCGCGGTCGGCGGCGCTCCGCCGGGCTCGAGCGCCGCGGCGGGGCTCGCATCGGCCGGCGTCTCCTCGGCCGGCGGCCGCTCGGCCTCCCGCCGTGGCTCCCTGAGCACCGACGCTCCCGCCGCCGCGGCCGCCGTTCGCACGACGTGCGCGACGATCGCGGGCGCCACGTCGAGCGCGTCGCCGATCCGGCCGAGGACCGCGACCTCGCGCGGGTCGAGCTCGCCGTCGCCCGCGGCGATGTCGGCGAGCGCCGCGAGGATGGTGCCGCCGGCGTCCGGGTAGGCGTCGAGCAGGACGGCGCAGGCTGCGCCGACGTCGATCGGCTCGTCCACGGCGCGCGCGAGCTCGCCGTGGGTCGCGGACTCGAGCGTGCCGAGCCCGAGCCGGGTGAGCCCGGCGACGGCGCTGAGCTCGGAGCTGGGCACACGGGCGTCGGCCACCATCACGGCCGCCGCGAGACGCGCGATCGCGCGGCGCGGATCGAGGTCGAGGTCCATGTCTCCCCGCGGAGCGAAGCGCGTGCCAGCCGCGAACGCGCGCGCTGGCGCGGTCGCGTTTCCAATTCTGGCAAGGAACGCCGGGAGGTTTCCCGAAAAACCGGAAGGCCGTCGCCCTCACCGTTGCCGTCCGGGTACCTCCTCCTGCTATACCTCCGCAGCCATGGACTCCCGCATCCGCGCGCGCCTCGTCTTCCACGGCGCGGTGGTCGTCCTGCTCGGTCTATTCGCCGGCTTCCCGCACGCCTTCGTCCTGACCGGCCAGATCGCCGGCGAGGAACGCGCCTGGCGGATGGCCCACCTCGAGGGGCTCCTGAACGGCATGCTGACGATGCTCGCGGGCGCCGCCGGCGGGTCGATCGTGCTCTCGGCGCGCCAGCAGCGCTGGCTCTTCTGGTCGTTCGCCGCCGCCGCCTACGGCAACGTGGTCGCGTCCGTGGTCGGGGCGAGTTTCGGCGTCCGCGGCCTCGCGCTCGAGGCGCCGCCCGCCAACGCGCTCGTGAACCTCCTCTTCTGGGTCGCGATCGCCGGCGTGTTCGCCGGCGTCGGGCTCGTGATCGCCGGCGCCGCGGCCGCCGTCCGCGCCGAGCGACGCTGACGACGCGCCGCGACCGCGCGCACGTCGTGAGCCGCGGGGATTCAGGATCTCGCCGCGCGCCGGCCGCCCCCGACCCACCCGCGCCGGCGGAAGAACGCCAGCATGCCGAGCGCCGTAGCCACCATGACCGCGAGCACCGCGAAGTAGCCGACCGGCGAGCGCAGCTCCGGCATGTTGTCGAAGTTCATGCCGTAGATGCCGGCGATGAAGGTGAGCGGGATGAAGATGCTCGACATCAGCGTCAGCACCTTCATCACCTCGTTGGTGCGGTGGCCGATGGTCGAGAGGTGCAGCTCCGAGAGGCCGACCGCCATCTCGCGCGCGGAGTCGATCATCTCGACGATCTGCGACACGTGGTCGAACGTGTCGCGCAGGTAGAGCCGCACCGGCTCCGAGACGAAGGCCGTCTGCTCGCGCACCAGCTGGCTCACGGCCTCGCGCTGCGGCCACGCCACCCGCCGCAGGACGGCGAGCTGGCGCCGCAGGCGGTGCAGGCGGCCGAGCGCGTCGCACTCCGGGTCCTCGACGATTGCGTCCTCGAGCGCCTCGAGCTCCTCGGAGATGCGCTCGGCGAGCGGGTAGTAGTGGAACATCGCCTCAGACGCCCGGCGGCGGAACGTACCCGCCGATCACGTCGGCGAGCCGGCGCGCGAAGTCGATCGTCGTGCGGTCCTCGAGGTACGGACCGACGATCTGGAAGCCGACGGGCAGCCCCGCCGGCGTGCGACCGATCGGCGCCTGCGTCGCCGGAAGGAGCGCCATGGTGACGAGCCCCGCCCACACCAGGAGCTCGATGTACGACCGCTCGCGACCGTTTACGCGGATCGTGCGCGAGAGCAGCGTGTCCCCGTGGTCGTGCGCGATCGCGGGGACCGGCCAGATCGGACAGATCAGGACGTCGAAGCGCGTGAAGAAATCGGCCCAGCCGCGGCGGATGCGCTGGCGCTCCTCGTCGACGGCGATCCAGTCGCGCGCCGGCAGCGTCACCGCGCGCGTGAAGCGGTCGAAGAGATTGGCGTCGTCGGGCGGCGTCGCGTCGGAGACGCGCGCGAGCTCGGCGACCTCCTCGGGCGTCATGCCGCCGGAGAGGATCGGCCAGAGCAGCTTCTCGTACAGGCGATGGACGACCCCGAGGTCGTCGACCGGGCGCGCCCGCTCGTCGACCGCGACCCCGGCCTCGCGGAGCGCCGCCACCATCGCAGCGCCCTGCGACTGCACCTCCGCGTCCACGGGACAGAACGGGTCGTCCATCCACACCGCGACGCGATAATCGCCGAGCGCGCCGCGGCGCGGCGGCGGAAGATCGAGGCGCCAGCCGACGGCGTCGGCGGCGTCGGGTCCCGCGACCACATCAAGAAGGAGCGCCAGGTCGTCGGCGCTCCGGGCCAACGGCCCCATCACCCCGAGGTCGTACTCGGCGAGCGTGCCCGGCGGCCCCGGGATGTGGCCGCGCGACGGAACGATCCCGTGCGTCGGCTTGTGACCGTAGATGCCGCAGCAGTGCGCCGGAGCGCGGATCGAGCCGCCGATGTCGCTGCCGATCTCCGCGCCCGCGAGCCCGGCCGCAATCGCGACCGCCGACCCCCCGGACGAGCCGCCACAGGTACGTTCGCGATTCCACGGGTTGCGCGTGATGCCGAAGATCGGATTGTAGGTCTGGACGTCCGCCGCGTAGGTGGGGGTGTTGGTCTTGCCGAAGATCACCGCGCCCGCCGCGCGTACGCGCTCGACGACGGCCGCGTCGGTCCCCGGCACGTAGCCCGAGAGCAGCGTCGCACCGGCCGTCGTGCGCAGGCGCGCCGTCTCGAACGTGTCTTTGATCGTCATCGGCAAGCCGTGGAGCGGGCCGAGCGCCGCGAGGCCGCGCGTGCGCGCGGTGTCCGCGGCGTCGGCGGCGCGGCGCGCCCGTTCCACGTCGAGGGTGACCACGGCGTTCAGGGCGCCGTTCAGCCGCTCGATGCGCGCCAGATAGTGGTCGAGGAGCTCCCGCGCGCCGACCTCCCCCTTCTTGAGCGCGGCGACGAGCGCGACGGCGGGACGGAGCGCGAGGTCGGTCATGGCAGGTTTTCGTTAGCAAAGCGGCGGCCGGGGCGACAGACGGCACGCCGCAGGCGGTCGTCCGGCCGCCGCACGACACGCGCCGCGCAACGGCCCGGAAGACCCTCGGCCCTCGTACCGCGTTCAGGGCCGGCTTCATCGCAAACGGAAACGGGCGTCTTCGCTCCCGGGCAAGGAGACGCATCGTCCACGACGCACCCGCCTGCCATGCGCCGGCCGGGCGGCGTGGCCGGCGCCCGCGCGAGGGCCCCTCCCCCGGACGGGGTTCAGGAGCGGACCGTGAGCAGGGGAGCCCGGCCGGTCTCGTCAGCCGAGGCGGAGCAGGTTCGCGAGCAGGCTCGAGAAGGCGACCACGAAGAACACGAGCCAGAACATCGTGAGCGGCCACGGAGCCGGGGTCGCGTCGACCCGAGGATGTACGGCGGTCATGCGGGCTGGCATAGGCAAGGCGCGTGCCAGATCCTGGGCCGCGAAAACACGACACTCAGGCTCGACGGGTTCCGAACCGCGCGAAGAACCCCCCTCGGGAGTCGCAGCCGTGAGAACCCCGTCCGACCTGCCCTCCTGACCCGCCCCCTCACCCCGTCGGGCCCGATCCCGTCGAACTCGTCCCGGCGACGGGCCCCGCCGGCCGCGCTCGCGCACGCGTGCGTCCCCGGATACAAGGCGCCCGTGCGCCGTCGCGACCCAGGTCGTCTGGTCCTCGCCGTCGCCGGCGCGCTCGCCCTCGCCGGCTGCAGCCGCCCCGGCCGTTTCGACCTCGAGCGCCTCGATCCGACGAGCCCGGCCTCCATGGCCGCCGCCGCGGAGGATTTCCGGGCGGCGTGCGCGCCCTGCCACGGCTCCGACGCGCGCGGCGCCGGACCGGTGGCGGGGAGCCTGCGCCGGCCGCCGGCGGATCTCACCCTGCTGGCGGCGCGCCGCGGCGGAGCCTTCCCCTTCGACGAGACGGTGGCGGTGATCGCCGGCGAGCGCGCGATCGACGCGCACGGCACCCGCGCGATGCCGATCTGGAGCTTCCGGCTCGGCGGCGGCGACGCGGCCTCGGCGGTCGCGTCGATCGACGCGCAGCGCCGGGTCGACATGCTCGTCCGCTACCTCGCGACGCTCCAGCGCCCGGCGCCGACGCCTCCGCCGGCGAAGCCGTCGCCGCGGCCACGGACGCGGCGGGCGCGCTGACGCGTGCGCAGCCGGCGCGCGGACGCGGACCTCGCGGAGACGCCGCCGCCGCGTCCCACCGCGAACGGACCGTCCGCGTTCAGAATCCGTAGCGCACGATCTCGGGGTGCGCGTTCGCGTAGGCGCACGCGAAGTCGAGCTGCGCCTTGCTCTGCGCGTGGATCTCGAAGAGCGGATCGCCGCGCGTCACGACGTCGCCGAGCGTCCGCAGGAGCTTCACGCCCGCGACGACGTTCGCGGGCGCGCCGGCCCGCTTCGCGACCCGCGCGATCTCCCAGCAGTCGATCTCCGCGATGCGCCCGTCGGCGGGCGCGGGGACGATCGCCCGGTGCGCCGCCTCGGGCGGCAGCACGCGCCGTCCCTGGGCGGCCGTAATGCGCTCGAAGGCGGCGGCCGCGGCGCCCGAGTCGAGCGCCTGCTGCGCGGCGTGATAGCCGCCGGCCGCGGGAACGGCGCCGACCATCTCGAGCAGATGCGCGGCCAGGTAGAGCGACTTCTCGCGGAGGTCCAGCGGCGCGGCGCCGGCGCGGCGCAGGACGTCGAGCACGTCGAGCGCTTCGAGCCGCGGTCCGATGCCGCGGCCGATCGGACCCCGCGCCTCGGTGACGAGCGTGTCCACGCGGAGCTCGATCGCCTCGGCGACGGTTCGAAAGAGCGCCGCCAGACGCTCGGCGGCGGCATGGTCGCGCACCTTCGCGGTCGGCCCGACGGGAATGTCGATCAGCACGTGCGTCGCGCCGGCGGTCTTCTTTTTGGCGAGGATCGACGCCACCATCTGCGGCTCGGTGTCGATCTCCATCGGCCGCTCCACGGTGATCAGGATGTCGTCGGCGGGCGCCAGGTCGAGCGCCCCGCCCCACGCGATGCACGCGCCCGCCTGCTCGACGACCCGGTGCAGCTCGGCGGGCGGCAACGCGACCTCCGCGAAGAGCGCCATGGTGTCGGCGGTGCCCGCCGGACTCGTGATGGCGCGCGACGAGGTCTTCGGGATGGTGACGCCGAGCGCGGCGAGGATCGGCACGACGATCATGGTCGTGCGATGCCCGGGGATGCCGCCGATGCAATGCTTGTCGGCGATCGGTCCGCGGCCGAAGTCGAGGCTCCGGCCGCGCGCGATCATGGCGCGCGTGAACTCGACGATCTCCCGCTCGTCGAGCGTGCGCAGCGCGCAGGCCAGCACGAACATCGCGAGCTCGACCCGCGAATAGCGGTGGCGGACGACGTCGCCGAGGATGGCGTCGAACGCGGCGCGGTCGAGCCGCTCGCCGCGGAGCTTCGCGCGCACGAGATCGACGCTGCGCGGCGCCGGCGCGATCGTCGCGTCGACGGGCGCGCCCTCCGGCAGCCCGAGGTCGCGGAACGCGACGTCCGAGAGTCCGATCTCGTCGGGCGCAATGAGCGCGTCGCGGCAGAAGTTGAGGGTGCCGGTGAGCTCGCGCAGCTCGCCGCTCGCGGGGTCGGCGCCGGCGACCCGCACGCGGTCGAGCACGTTGAAGCCGAGCGTGCCCGCGCGCACCGCCTCCTCGTGGACGAGAACGACGTGCTCGCGCATGGTGTCGATGCAAAGGTGCTTGAGCCGGAACACCCGCGCCGCCCTCAATCCACGCGCACGATCTCGAGGTACCGCGGCACCGCCGCGGTCCAGCCGAGCCGTTGCTCGATCGCATCGTGGAGCCCCTTCGCCGCTGCCTCCTCGCCGTGCACGACGAAGACGGTCTCGGGTGCACGCGGCGCCCGCCCGAGCCACGCCACGATCTCGTCGCGATCCGCGTGCACCGAGAACGCCGGCACCGACGCGACCTCGGCGCGCACACCGATGTACCGTCCGTGCAGCTTGAGCTCGCGCGCTCCGTCGGCGAGCGCCCGGCCGCGCGTGCCCTCGGCCTGGTAGCCGACCAGCAGCACCGCGTTGCGCTCGTCGGGAAGCCGGTGCGCCAGGTGGTGCAGCACGCGTCCGCCGCTCGCCATGCCGGACGCCGACACGATGATGCATGGCCCCACGGCGTCGTTGATCGCGATCGAGTCCTCGACGGTGCGGGCTTCGATCAGCGTCCCGGGGTCGAACGGATCGGCGTCCCCGGCGAAGCCCGGACGGATCTCGAGGCCGCCGCCGGCGATCGCGCGCCGGTACACGCCGAGCGCGGCGAGCGCCATCGGACTGTCGACGTAGACCGGCAGGTCAGGCGCCCGCCCCTCGCGGATCAACCGGCGCAGGTGCAGGAGCAGTACTTCGGTGCGGTCGACCGCGAACGACGGGATCACGACCGTGCCGCCGCGCGCCGCCGTCCGCGCGATGGTCTCCTCGAACCGCGCGCGCGCGGCGGCGTCCTCGTGGCGGCGGTCACCGTAGGTCGACTCGACGAGGACGAGATCGGCGGGCGGCGGATCGGCCGGCGGGTTCAGGATGGGATGGTGCGGGCGGCCGAGGTCGCCGCTCACGAGGAGCGAGCGCGGCTTCGCTCCCTCGACGGCGAGCAGGACCATCGCCGATCCGAGGATGTGCCCGGCCGGCAGGAAGGTCGCGCGCACGCCGGGTGCGACCTCGACCCCCTGGAAGAACGCGACGGCGCGGAACTGATCGAGCGCGCGCTCCGCGTCGGCGCGCGTGTAGAGCGGCAGCGCCGGCACGTGCTTCGACGTGCCGCGGCGATTGGCGTACCCGGCGTCCTCCTCCTGGATGTGGGCGCTGTCCGGCAGCACGATGCGCGCCAGGGCGTGCGTGAGCTCGGTCGCATAGATCGGGCCGCGGAAGCCGTTGCGCGCAAGCGCCGGCAGGTAGCCCGAGTGGTCGAGGTGCGCGTGGGTGAGCGCGACGGCGTCTATCGACGCCGGGTCCACCGGGAACGGGCTCCAGTTGCGGAGCCGCAGCGGCTTCAGACCCTGGAAGAGGCCGCAGTCGACGAGCACCCGCGCGCGCGGCGTCTCGAGGAGGAAGCGGCTGCCGGTGACGGTGCCCGTCGCGCCGAGGAAGCGCAGGACGGGAGCGGCGGTGCGATCGCGCTTCATGTCGACCTCGGGAGCGCGGCCGCGACGAGCGCGGCGACGCCGATGGCATTGGTCCGATGCGGGAGCGTGTCGCAGGACCAGAGCCGCCGCACGCCGGCGGCGCGGATGCGGGCCTCGGCGCCGGGCGCGAAGATCGCGTGGCTCACGATCGCGTCGACCGAGCGCGCGCCGGCGGCGCGGAGCGCGCGCGCCGTCGCGGCGATCGTGGCGCCGCTGCTCGCGACGTCGTCGACGACGACCGCGCGCGCCCCGCCCACCGCCTCCGGCACCTCGACGGTGACGGCGCGGTCCCCGTGTCGGACCTTGCGCGCCACCACGGCCCGGGCGGCGGCGCCGCGCGCGATCGCCCGCACCCACGGAGCCGACTCCTCGTCGGGTCCGACGACGAGCCAGGCGCCGCCGCGGGACCGCAGCCACGCCGCGAGCGCCGGCGCCGACGAGATCGACCGGCTGCGGCCGGGGACCACCTCGGCGAGACGCCGCACCCGATGGAGATGCGCCTCGACGGTGAGCACGCCGTCGAAGGCCGCCCCGAGGAGCCGGCCCACGACCCGCTGCGACACCGGCTCGCCGGGACGGAAGACCGCGTCCTGCCGCATGTACGGCAGGTAGGGGGCGACGAGCGTCACGCGACGCGCTCCGGCGCGCCGGAGCGCGTCGGCCGCGAGCAGCGTCTCGACGAGGCGCCCGTTCGGATCGGCGAGCGCCCGGACCAGGATCGCGTGGGAGCCGATCGGCGCCCGCACCCGCACGAGGCTCTCGCCATCGGGAAACCGGTGGAGCTCGACCGGCGCCACCCGGCGCCGCGCGGCGCGCGCGAGCGCCGTGCCGAATGCGGAGGTGTCGGCGAAGACGTGGAGGGGCGCGCGCATCGGCTGCTCGTTATACGGCGGGCGCGGGATTTCAACGGTGCGGCTCTCGCGCACCGGAGCCGGCGCCCATCCCCGCGACGCCGCGCATGGAAAGAAACGCCGTGCCCCATTTTCAAAATCGCCGAAGCCGGACGCTCGCGCACCTGGATTTCAGGGGAGTGCGGGCGGTATGCCTCTTGCATCGTTCTCATGATGGGAGGTGCGCATCATGTCGACGTTGACCCACTGGAATCCGTTCCGGGCGCTCGAGCGTCGGGAGGACGTGTTCGACGACTTCATGCGGGAGTTCTTCGGCAAGGCCGGCCGCGACGAGGTCGGCTTCGCGCCCCCGGTCGAGGTGGCCGAAGCCGAGAAGGACGTGACCGTGACGATGGCGGTCCCGGGCGTGGAGAAGGACGCGCTCCACATCGCCGTCGACGACCGCGTGCTCACCGTGCGCGGCGAGCATCGCAAGGAGTCGGAGGAGAAGAAGCGGGAGTACCATCGGCAGGAGATCCACTACGGGAGCTTCGTGCGCAGCGTGGGGCTGCCCGCGGAGGTCGACGCCGGAACGGCCGAGGCCGATCTCAAGAACGGCATGCTGAAGATCCGGCTCCCGAAGACGGCGAATCCCAAGGAGCGGCGGATCCAGGTGAAGACCGCCTGACGGTCCGGGAGACGGCCCGACCACGGCACGCATCCGCCAGTCGAGCCGGCGCGGGACGCGCAGCGAGACGAGCCGGACCCAGGACATCACTCCGCGGACGCCAGGACGCTCCTGCGCGGCGCCGCGCGCCGCCGTCCTACGCGCCGTCCGCGTCCGCGCGGCGACGGGAGCGCGCGCCCGCGCGCACCGTGAGCACCGGAACCTCGGCGTGCCGGATGACGCGTTCCGCGACGCTGCCGAGCAGCAGATGCGGGAGGCCGCTCCGCCCGAGCGTGCCCATGACGATCGCGTCGGCTCGGCGCGCGGCTTCGAGGATGCAGCCGGCCGGCGGACCGATCATCACCCGGCTCCGCACTCGTCCCACGCGGCGGCCGCGCACGATGCGCGCGACGTCCTCGACGAGCCGCGCCTCCACCATGGCGACCTCCCCCGCCGATGGCGGGATCGGCCGGCCGTGCGTCGGGTAGACCGGCGGGATCGCATGCACCACGAGCAGCGATCCGTCGTGGCGCGCGGCGAGGTCGGCGCCGACGCCGAGCGCCTTCGCCGCCGACTTCGAGAAATCGTACGGCACCAGGATCCTCCGGAAGAGCGCGGGCATGCGATCGTCAGGCGCGCGCGGCGCGCGCGTACTCCTCGAGGATGTCGCTCGCCGAGATGACGCCGACGACGCGCTCGCCGTCCACGACGGGTAGCGCCCGCACCCGGCGCTCCAGCATGAGCCGGGCGGCGGTCGCGGCGTCGACCCCGGCGCCGACGGTCGTCGGATCCGGCGTCATGGCGGCGTTCACCTTCGTGCGGGCCAGCTGCCCGACGTACGGGCCGAGATCGACGGTACTCAGGATCCCGACGAGCTTGCCGTCCTCGACCACGGGGAGGTGGCGGACGCGATGCTGCGCCATCTTCGCTCGCGCTTCCTCGAGCATGGCGTCGGGCCCGATCGTGACCGGCACGGCGCGCATCACCTCGCCGACCTCACCCGGGCCGGCCGCCGGCGCGCGCGCCGGCGCGCGCGCGGCGGCGTGCGCCTCGGCGGCGAGCGCTCCCAGGTGGGGCTGCCGATGCGCGGGAACGGTGAGCACCGGGCACGGCGCGAGTCGCGCCACCTTCGAAGCGACGCTCCCGAGCAGCAGATGCTTCAGCCCGCTCCGCCCGTGCGTCCCCATCACGATCACGTCGACGCGGCGCTCGGCCGCGAGCTGCAGGATCCGCAGCGTCGCCGTGTCGACGCGGACGTCGACCTCGAACGCGGGGACGTCCCCGTCCGGCTCGAGGACCGCGCGGACATGCCGCTGCAGGCGCTCGGTCTCCTCGCGGATCCACGCCCCGTCGACGGGCGCGATCGGGTACTCGGTCATGGTGTAGATCGGGAGCGGCAGCGCGTGGGTCACCAGCAACCGCCCCTTCGACGCGCGTGCGAGATCGCCGGCGACGCGCAGCGCCGCGTCGGCCGGCGCTTCGTAGTCGAGCGGCACCAGAATATTCGTGAAGGTCGTCATGCCCCCGATCTTGCCGCTTTCGTGCCAGGCGGCACGTCCGTGTTTGCGCCGGGACGGCGCGCCGGGCTCCGAGAGGCGAGAGCGGTCCTGCCCGAATTTCCCGCGCATGGGAAGGGCTGCGGGCGGCGCCGGCGTACGATCGCGCGGCGCCGCCCGCCGAGCGCAATCCTACGCGCGCGGCGCCTCGCCGGCGCCGAAGGCGTCCGGACGCGCCAGGAGCTCCGCGTACGAGAAGACCGGGCCGTCGCGGCAGACGTACCGGTCGTTCACGTAGCAGTGCCCGCAGAGCCCGGTCCCACATTTCATGTAGCGCTCGAGCGCGACGTGGATCGCGTCGGGCGGGAGGCCGGCGGCGCCGAGCGCCGCCGCGGCCTCGCGCAGCATCCCCGGCGGCCCACAGAGCGCGGCGCGCTCGGCGCGAACGGTCGCCACCGCTTCCGCGACGTGGCCCGTCACCACGCCCGTCCGGCCGCGCCACCCGGGCGCGGCATCTTCGACCGTCTCGAAGAGGGCGACGTCCGGACGCGCGCGCCAGTCGGCGAGGCTCGCCCGCAGGATGCGGCTCTGCGGCGTCCGCGCGCCGTAGAGGACCGCGACCGGGGTGCCGGCCGGCCGCATCCGCAGCTGCCCGTCGATCGCGCTCCGCAGCGGGGCCAGCCCGCAGCCGCCCGCGACGTAGATGGTCGGACGATCGGCGCCGTCCACAGGGAAGCCCCGCCCGAACGGACCGCGGACGCCGGCGGGCCGACCGACCTCGCACGCGAAGAGCGCCCGGGTGAGCGCGCCGACCCGCCGCACGGTGAGCGTGACCGTGCCGGACGCCGCGCCCGCGCGCGGCAGGTGGGCAAGCGTGAAGGCGGCCTCACCGTAGCCGAGGAGCGAGAGCATCACGAACTGCCCGGGACACGCGGCGTCGAGCGCGGGAACCGGCGGCGCGAGGCGGAGCACGAACGTGCGGGTGTCCTCGGCCTCGTCGTGGATCGACGCGATGCGGGCGGCGTGCGGCAGGGTCGCCGCGAACTCGGCGCACGCCGCGACCGGGTTCATCGCTCGCCTCCGAGCGCGGCGAGGACGCCGAGCGCGCCGATCGTGCCCGGACACGCGACGTCGCAGCGGCCGCAGCCGACGCAGCCGAGCCGGCCCGTGGGACCCGCGAAGTCGCGCGAGAGCTTGTGGTACCAGAAGCGCCGCACGCGGTCGCCCGGATGCGGCGCGGGATGATGCCCCGAAGCCTCGCGCTGGAAGCCTTCGAGGAGGCAGCTGTCCCAGACACGCGCGCGCGTCCCGCCCGCGCCGACGGGCTGGTCGACGACCGTGAAGCAGGTACACGTCGGGCAGAGGCTCGTGCAGCCGGTACACGCGAGGCAGCGCGGTCCGAGCGCCTGCCATTCCTCGTCCGCAATGGCCCGTCCCGCCGGCGCGGCGTTCATGCGCGCGAGCCCGCGCGTCACGTACGACCGCACCGGAAAGCTCGCCGCCGCCCGGGCCGCCAGCTCGGCGAGCAGAAGCGCGGTGGCGTGATCGACGGGCGCGGTCGCGACGCCGGCGCCGTGGAGCGCCGCGACGCCGGCCGCGGTCCCCCACGCCACGACGACCCGTCCGTCCGGCAGGGCCGTCAGGTTCAGGTCGAAAGGAGCGCGCGCGAACGGGCCCGCGTCCACCTCCAGGCAGAAGCCGCCGGCGCAGGCCTGCGGGCAATCGAGGCCGACGAGGAAGGCCGCCGCGCGCCGGGCCCGGTACCACGGATCGGCGCCGAAGTGCGCGTCGAGGTGCGCGATCGCCGCGAGGTCGCAGGCGCGGAGCCCGACCAGGGCGATCCGCTCCGGATGGGGGACCACGGGGCGCATGGTGCCGCGGTCGTCCCAGGCGAGCACGGCCTCGCGCAGCGGCACCAGCCAGCCCTTCACCCCCGCGAGCGGCGCCGGCGTCGACCACGCGAACGCCCCCTCCCCGCCGGTCGCCACCCAGGCGGGCGCGCCGTCCACCGGACGCGGCTCGATCACGCGCCGGTCGAGGGCGAGCACGCGACGGATCCGGTCCACGGGGGCCCGCGACTCGAGCACGCACGCCTCCATCAGCAGGCTTCCACCGCGACCGCGCACACCTTGAGCTCCGGCATGCGCGCGATCGGATCGAGGGCGTCGTTGGTGACCAGGTTCGGCGACGCCTCGGCGAAGTGGTACGGCATCGCGACCACCCCCGGCGGAACGTCGTCCGACACGACGGCGCGCGTCGTCACCTCGCCGCGCCGCGAGCGCACGCGGACGGGCGCGCCGGTCGTGATGCGGCGGCGCGCGGCATCGCTCGCGTGGATCCACACGAGGCCGCGCGGATTCTCGCGCTCGAGGAGCGGCGCGCGCCTCGTCATCGACCCCGACCCGTACTGGTGATGCAGCCGGAAGGTCGTGAGCTGGAGCGGATATTCGGCATCGGGAAGCTCCGCGGGCGGCGTCTGGTCGACCGGGATCAGACGGCCGCGCCCCCGCACGCAGCCCGCCTCGTGCAAGCGCGGCGTACCGGGATGCGTCGCCGTCGGACACGGCCAACAGAGTCCGCCGCTCGCCTCGAGCCGGGCGTGGCTCATGCCGCCGTAGATCGGCGTCAGCGCCGCCATCTCGGCGAAGACGCCGGCCGGGTCGCGCAAGCCCATCGGCCGACCGCACCGCATCGCGAGCGCCTCCAGCATCTCCCAGTCGCTCCACGCCTCTCCCGGCGGCGCGACGGCGCGGCGCACCCGCTGCACGCGCCGCTCGGTCGACGTGAACGTGCCGTCCTTCTCGGCGAAGCTCGCCGCCGGGAAAACGACGTCGGCGATCTTGGCGGTCTCGGTGAGAAAGAGCTCGGCGACGATCAGGCAGTCGAGCCGTCCGAGAGCGCGCGCGACGAAGCGTCCGCCGGGATCGGTGACGACGGGGTCCTCGCCGATCACGAGGAGCGTCTTCAGGCGTCCGTCGTACGCGGCGTGCTGCATGGCGAGCGAGGTGAGCCCCGGAGCCGAGGGCAGCGCGACACCCCACGCGCTCTCGAAGCGACGCCGCACCGCCGGGTCGTCGACCGGCTGATATCCCGGGTAGACGTCCGGGAGCGCCCCCATGTCGCAAGCGCCCTGCACGTTGTTCTGGCCGCGCAGCGGGTTCACCCCCCCGCCGACCACGCCGACGTTCCCCGTCACGAGCGCCAGGTTCGAGAGCGCGATCACGGTCTCGGTGCCCGAGACGTGCTGGGTGACGCCGAGCCCGTACGCGAGCCACCCGCGCCGGCTGGCGGCGTAGAGCCGCGCCGCATCGACGATGGTCGCGGCCGGAACGCCGGTCACGCGCGCCGCCTCGTCCGGCGTCCACCGCGCCAGCGAGGAGCGGAGCGCGTCCACGTTCTCGCAGCGGGCGTCGAGATACGCGCCATCCTCCCACCCATGCGCGAAGATCGCGTGCAGCATCCCGTTCACGAAGGCGATGTCGGTGCCGAGCCTGATCTGCGCGTGCACGTCGGCCGCGCGCGCGAGCCGCGTGCGCCGCGGGTCGACGACGAGCAGCGGCACGCCGCGCTCGTGCGCGGCCAGGATGCGGGCGCCCAGGATGGCGTGGTTCTCGGTGACATCGGCGCCGACGACGAGCAAGCAGTCGGTCTCGTCCACGTCGGCGATCGGATTCGTCATCGCTCCCGATCCGAGCGTCCGACGGAGCCCCGCGACCGACGGCGCGTGACAGACGCGCGCGCAGTGGTCCACGTTGTTCGTCCCGAGCACGGCGCGCGCGAACTTCATCGCCGCGAAGGCGTCCTCGTTGGTCGCCCGCGCGCTCGCGACCACCCCGACCGCGTCCGACCCGCCCTCGCGGCGCGCCGTGGCGAGGGCGGCGGCGGCGGTGGCGAGCGCCACGTCCCACGGGACCGGCTCGAGGCGCCCGTTCCGCCGCAGCAGCGGCCGCGTCAGGCGCTCCGGGCTCGCGAGGAACTGCGCCGCGTTCCAGCCCTTGGCGCAGAGCTGGCCGCGCGACACCGGGTGCGCCCGCTCCGGCGCCACCCCGGCGACCCGCCCTCCGGCGACGTCGAGGACGAGCCCGCAGCCGACCGCGCAGAAGGGACAGGTCGTCGTGGTCACGGCGCCCCCCCTCCGAGCGACGCGAGGCATCCGGACGTGCGGGCGTCGCGCTCGGACAGGTCGCCGACGACATCCCGTTCAGCGACGTCGCCCACGCCTTCCGTCCTTGCGGCGCGCGCGGCCCACCGGCGCGCGCACCGTCAGGACCGGCGTCGGCGCGTGGCGGACGACCTTCTCGGCGACGCTGCCGATCAGGAGATGCGCGAGCCCGGTCCGGCCGAGGGTGCTCATCACGACCACGTCGGCGCGCGCGGCGGCGGCGAGGATCGCGGGCACGGCCTCCCCCATCACGGCGCGGCAGGTGACGCGCTTCGCGCCCGCGCCGAGCGCCTTGCGCGCCACCTCGGCGAGCCGCGCCTCGCGCTCGCGCGCGATCTCGGCCGGCGGCGTCCAGGCGATCTCGTCCTGCGTCGGATAGCCGGGCCCGGTGTAGAACGGCGTGAGGACGTGCAGGAGCGTGATGCGGCCATCGTGGCGGTCGGCGAGCGTCGACGCCACGCGGAGCGCGTGGGTGGCGTTCGCCGAGAGATCGTGCGGCACGAGGATGCGCCGGAATCGGGTGGTCATGTCCTCGCGCCTTCCAAGATTCCTGCCAGGTCGCGTGGAACGCCAATCGCGCACCGCCACGAGCGTCGGGCCGCGCCGCGTTTGCCGCTGCCGGGAATGCAAGACCGCGCATTCGCAGCCCTAGGAACGCGCGCCCGCGAGTCCGTGCCGTTACGGGCGCGCACGCCTGGTCCGCGCCTTGCACCTGGAGCCTCGCACCCCGAGACCGAAGGAGGCGACAACGCCATGGCCGAGCAGACGCGATCGAGGCACTTCACCAGCCCGCTGGAGACCGCCATCGTCCTGCCCGAGCAATGGTTCACGCGCCGGCGGGCGTTGCCCGAGCCCGAGCGCCGCCTCCGCCTCGCGCTCCTCGACGACGCGCTTCGCTACCACCGCGACTACGCGGGTGCGACCGAGCGCCGGGCGCGCGTCCTCTACGAGGACGCCGCCGAGTGGATCGCGAGCCGCGATCGCAGCGAGCCCTTCGCGTTCGAGAACGTCTGCGACGCGCTCGGCCTCGACGCGTCGGCGATCCGGCGGGCCCTCCGCCGCGACCCGGCGTCGCGGCCGCGCGTCGCGCCGCGGCCTCCGCACCGGCGCGCGGCCTGAGACGTTGCCGGCGCGTGGAACGGCGCGGCGGCGCGCGTGCGGGGGTCAGTCCGCGCCGTCCGCCCGCCACGCGAAGAGCGCGCCGAGCGCGGCGGCGCGCACCGCGGCCGCCTCCCCTTCGGTCCCGATCGTGACGCGCGGCTCCCCGGGACCCCACGGCTCCGCCTCCGCCGCCTGGGCGCGGTAGGTATCGAAGCGCGCGTCGGAGACGTCGCCAGCCGGGCGCGCCGCCAGCCGGGCGCGCACCGTCTCGGGCTCGGCGGTCGTCTCGACGAAGAGCACCCGCCGGCCGTGCCGCGCAGCCACCGCCGCGACCGCGTCGCGCTCGGCGCGGCGGAGGAAGGTCGCGTCCGCGATCACCGTCCGGTCGGCCGCGAGCGCGGCGTCGACTTCGCGGCAGAGCGCCGCGTAGATCGCGGCCCGGGCCGGCGCGCCGTAGCGATCGGGCGGCGCGGCGGCGCCCGGGCGGTCCGCGCGCTTGCGGATCACGTCGGAGCGCAGCACCTCGGCCTCGATGCTCTCGGCCAGCCCGGCGGCGATCGTCGACTTCCCCGTGCCGCTCCGTCCACAACAGACGATCACGGCCGGCGCGTACGCGCGCCAGGCGGAGCGGAGCGCGAGCGCGACGTAGGCGGCGGCGCGCGCGCGCGCGCCTTGCCGCTCGGCGGCGTCCATCTCGGGCTCGGCCTCGGTGAGCGCGGCGACCATTGCGCGCACGGCGGCCCGGTACGCGGCGTAGTACGGCACGAGCCGCGGGATCGCGGGATCGTCCGCCGCCTCGGCGTACGCCGCCGCGAAGGCGTCGGCGAGGTCGCGCCGGCCGCGGGCCTCGAGGTCCATCGTGAGGAATGCGATCTCCGAAGCGACGTCGTTGCAGCGGAACGGCGCCGAGAACTCGATGCAGTCGAAGACGTAGATGCCTTCCGGCAGGCCGCATCCGCTACCCGCGGGGACGAAGCACACGTGCTCGGCGTGCAGATCGCCGTGCCCCTCCCGGATGCGCCCCTCCGCCTGGCGCGCCCGCAGGAGCGGCGCGCGCGTCCGGACGAACCACTCGGCGGTCGCGAGAAGGGCCGCGTGCTCCTCCGCGAAGAGCACCCGGCCGACGAACGGCCGGAGCGTGGCGAGGGTGTCGGCGAAGCGCCGCCGCACCGCTTCCGGCGACCCCTCGGCGGCGACCGACGGTCCGCGCGGCGCCTCGCGATGAAACGCCGCGATCCGCCGCGCCAGCGCCGTCATCATGGACGCATCGACGGCCCCCGCGGCGAGGAGCGCCGGCAGCAGACGCTCGGCGGGAAGGCGGCGCATGTGGAGCACCGGCTCGACGGGTGCACCCGCGCCGCCGAGCGCGAGCGAGCCGTCGGCGCGCCGCACGACCTCGACGACGTCGAGATAGACCGGCGCGGCGAGGCGCCGATTCAGCCGCAGCTCCTCGGCGCAGAAGAACCGCCGGCGCGCCCGCGTCCCGAAGTCGAGGAACGAGAAGCGCACCGCCTTCTTGAGCTTGTAGACGTCGTCGCCGGCGAGGAACACGTGCGAGATGTGCGTCTGCACGTGCTCGACCCGCACGGGGCGCGCCGCGTGGAAGGCCGGGGTCGCGAGCGCGGCCAGCACCGCCTCCGGCACCTCCTCGATCGCGTCCCCGGCGCTCATACGGGTCGGGCGGGCGCGGGCACGGCCGCGTCCGCGATCAGCGCTTCCTCGTCGATCGACACCTCGACGACGTCCTACGGCGCGCGCTTCAGGTACGCGACGATCGCGCGCACCTCGGCGGGCGTCAGCACGCGCCGGAAGTGCGGCATCGCTGGCCGCTTGGTCGCGAGCATGTGCCAGACCGCCGTCCGCACCTGCTCCGGATCGCGGCGCCGGAAGTAGGCGCGGTCGAACACGACGGTCGGCCGCTCGCCCTCCTCGACGAGGCTGCCGGCGCCGCGTCCGTCGTCGCCGTGGCAGGCGGCGCAGTAGCGCTCGTAGAGGGCGTAGCCGGGCGAGAGGAGCCGCACGAAGGCGGCGAGCGAGCGCAGTTCGTCCGCGGCGATCGGCGGCCCGATCGCCGGCATCCCGGCCCGTCCGTGGCGCACGAGCGCGGCGAGTTCCTCCTCGTCCACGCTCGCCTGGAAGGCCGGGTCGGAGAGATCGCGCGGGGCGCGCGCGCCCGGCGGCAGCGTCAACTCCGGCGTTCCGGTGCGGCCGTGGCAGAGCTCGCAGCGGTCGACGTACACCGCCTGCCCTTCCTCGACGTGGCGCCAGTCGATCGCGGGCAGCCGTTCGAGGTAGGCCGCGATCGCCTCCACCTCGCGCGCGCGCGATCGCAGCTGCTCCAGATCGAGCGCGAGCTCGAGCGGCACGCCGCTCCGGATGCGCCGCACCAGGTCTTCGGTCGGGTAGCGATCGAGGAAGCCGCGCTGGAGGTCCCGCGGCGGGCTCGCGAAGAGCGGCGCGTCGGGACCGTCGCCCCGGCCGGTGACGCCGTGGCAGCGCTCGCAGTTCTCGACGTAGAGCGCACGACCGTCGGGCGTCGCCGCGCGCGCCGCCCCGCCCGCGAGCAGGCTCGCGAGCACCGACGCCATCGCCAACCATCCGATCCGTTCCATCCGCATGTCCATCGCCCGCTGCAAGCGGGCCGCCAACCCGTCCGCCCCGCGCCGCCGTACGGCGTTCCGAGCCTCGCGACGAACCGCTCGCGAATCACCCGGACATTTTCCGAGCCCTGGGAACGCGCCGCCGTGTCGGCGCGGCTCCGCCCGCGGCACGTCTCTTGGAAGACAGGACGCGCCGCCCGCTTGCGACCCCGATTTCCAGGCCCTATGTGACCGCCCTCATGACCGTAGACCAGGCCCCGAAGGGTTCCGTCCTGATCGCCGAAGACGAGGCCGCCGTACGCGAGAGCCTCGCCGAGGTACTCCGGGACGAGGGCTACGAGGTCACCGCCGTCGGCGACGGCGACGCCGCCATCGCGGCCCTCGACAGCCAGGAGGTCGATCTCGTCATCTCGGACCTCCGGATGCCGGGCGCCGACGGCCTCACCGTGCTGTCGCACGCGCGCAACGTATCGCCCCAGACCTTCGTCCTCCTCATGACGGCGCACGCGACCGTCGAGACGGCCGTCGAGGCGTTGCAGCGCGGCGCCCAGGACTACCTCCTGAAGCCGCTCATCTTCGACGACGTCCTCCACAAGCTCGCGCACCTCCTGCAGCACCGCCAGGTCGCCTGGGAGAATCAGCTGCTGCGGAGCCAGGTCACCAGACAGTGGGATTTCGACAACCTGGTCGGCCGCTCGGCGGCGATGCGGGGCGTCATGAAGCTCGTGCAGCGCGTCGCGCCGACCAACAGCACCGTCCTCATCACCGGCGAGAGCGGGGCCGGCAAGGAGGTCGTCGCGCGCGCGATCCATCACTTCAGCGAGCAGCGCGATCGCATCTTCCTGCCCGTGAACTGCGGCGCCATTCCCGAGAATCTCCTCGAGAGCCAGCTCTTCGGACACTTGCGCGGATCCTTCACCGGCGCCGTCGCGAACCAGGAGGGCCTCTTCGCTCGCGCCCGCGGCGGCACGATCTTCCTCGACGAGATCGGCGACCTGCCGCTCGGACTCCAGGTGAAACTCTTGCGGGCGATCGAGCAGAAGGAGATCCTGCCGGTCGGCGCGACGACGCCCTCGAAGGTCGACGTGCGCGTCATCGCCGCCACCAACTCCGACCTCGCGAAGGCCGTGGAGGACGGTCGCTTCCGCGAGGATCTCTTCTACCGGCTGAACGTCGTCGGGATCGACATCCCGCCGCTGCGCGAGCGGCGGGAGGACCTGCCGCTGCTGATCGAGCACTTCGTCCGGATCCACAACCGCGAGCTGAAGCGCGGCTTCAAGGGCGTCGACGGCGCCACGATGAAGATCCTGATGGCGTCGCCCTGGAAGGGAAACGTGCGCGAGCTCGACAACGTGATCGAGCACGCCATGATCCTCGGCGAGGGCGAGTGGATCACCCCGGTCGACCTGCCGCGCGCCCTCAAGGGCGACGTCGCGGTGGGCGGGCCGGCCGGCGAAGACCTTCGCGAGGCGATGCGCTCGTACGAGAAGGCCCACATCCAGTCCGTGCTCCTCAAGGTCGACCACGACAAGAAGCAGGCGGCCGAGCTCCTCGGCGTGTCGCTCTCGTCGCTGTACCGGAAGATCGAGGAGCTGCAGATCAGCTGATCCCGGCTGTCCGGGCCCGCGGCTCGTTGCAATGGCGATCGCGGCGGGATTTAGTCGCCGTCCATCCCCTTCGAAGGAGACGAGTCATGGCGGAAGCCTGGATCATCGATGCCGTCCGTACGCCCCGCGGCCGCGGCAAGAAGGACAGCGGCGCCCTGTCGCACATCCATCCGCAGGAGCTCCTGGCTCAGGTGCTGCAGGCGTTGTCGGCCCGACACGCGTTCGATCCGAAGGACGTCGAGGACGTCGTGGCGGGGTGCGTGACGGAGGCGGGGGAGCAAGGCGGGTGCATCGCGCGGATGGCGACCCTGGCGTCGGGATGGCCAACGGAGGTGACCGGCGTGTCGCTCAACCGATTCTGCGGCTCCGGACAGCAGGCGGTGAACTTCGCCCTGATGGGCGTGATGTCGGGACAGCAGGATCTGGTCGTCGGCGGTGGCGTCGAGAGCATGTCGCGCCAGCCGATGGGATCCGACGGCTCGGGTATCGACGGCCACAATCGCCACCTGCGCGAGATGTACCCCCTGGTGCCGCAGGGCATCTCCGCGGACCTGATCGCGACGATCGATCGATTCTCGCGTGACGACCTGGATCGCTTCGCGCTCGAGAGCCAGCAACGCGCCAAGCAGGCGCTCGCGGAGGGGCGGTTCGCGAAGAGCGTCGTACCCGCGAAGAACCTGGACGGCACCGTGGCCCTGGATCGCGACGAGTTCCCGCGACCAGAGACCACGCTCGAAGGCCTCGGCAAGCTCGAGCCCTCGTTCGCCCAGCTCGGCCGGTACGTCCAGAAGGGCGACGCGCTCAGCTTCGACGAGAAGGCGCGAAAGGTCTACCCGCAGGTGCGGGCGATCGAGCACGTCCACACCGCCGGGAACTCGAGCGGCATCGTCGACGGCGCGGCGGCGGTCCTGGTCGCGTCGCCGGACTACGCGCGAGCGCATGGGCTGACGCCGCGGGCGCGCGTACGCGCCATGGCGACGCACGGCGCCGAGCCCGTCATCATGTTGACCGCCCCGGTTCCGGCCACCGAGCGGTGCCTCGCGAAGGCCGGAATGACGATCGAGGACATCGACCTCGTGGAGATCAACGAGGCGTTCGCGGCGGTGCCGCTGAAGGTCATCCGCGACTGCCGGATCGATCCGGATCTGGTCAACGTGAACGGCGGCGCGATCGCGCTCGGTCATCCCCTGGGAGCGACCGGCGCGATGCTGATCGGGACGGTGCTGGACGAGCTGGAGCGCCGCGACCGGACCACCGGACTGGTGACGATGTGCATCGGCGGGGGCATGGGCATCACCACGATCCTCGAGCGCATGTGACCATGCGCGAACGCTCCGCGGGGCGCGAGGCCGAGGCGGGCGAAGAGCTGTTCTTCCCCGCCGGCGGCCACTGCTTCGGCTGCTCCCGCGAAAATCCCGCCGGCCTGCGCTTGCGCTTCTTCCGGGATCCGGAGGGCGTGCGGTGCGACACCGTCGTCGCACCGACGTACCAAGGCGCGCCGGACGTGGTCCATGGCGGCATCCAGGCCGTGCTGCTCGACGAGACCTGCTGCGCCGCCGCGTACTTCTCCCGCGGGGGATTCGTCGTCACGGGTACGTTGAGCTTGCGCTACCGGAGGCCGTGTCCGACCGGCCAGCCCCTGGTGGTGACGGCGCGGATCGTCGCCGACGAGGGTCGGTACCTGCGCATCGAGGGCGTCATCCGGAAGGCCGGATCCGGCGAGGTGATCACGCTCGCCGAGGGAACGTTCTATCCCGCACTCGATCGCGTGCCCCCGCCAGCGGTCGCAGACCCGGCGGGCTAGGACTAGGCGCGCTCGGCAATCAGGCGGTCGATCTCTTCGCGGAGCTTCGGCAGGACGTCGGTGTAACCGAAGGACCCGACCTTCACGTCCTTCTTCTTGAGATTCACCGTGGTCGGTCCGCACCAGAGCCCGAGGTCCGCGTCGTCGGTCTCACCGGGGCCGTTCACGCGACAGCCCATGACGGCGATCGTGATGCGGTGCGCGGCGGCATACCTCGCGAGGTCCTTCACCCGCTGCGCGAGCTCGACGAAGCTCTCGTTCTCGACGCGCGAGCAGCTCGGACACGAGATGATGTTGAGCCCCTTGCCGAAATCCGGGACGGAGATGAACCGTCCCGCCGCGACGTCCTCGATGATCCGGTGTCCGACCTCGACCTCCTCGTGTTTGCGTTCGTTGGGGAGCGTGAGCGAAACCCGGATCGTGTCGCCGACGCCACGCGCGAGCAGCTTCTCGAAGGCGAGGCGGGTCTTGGTGATGCCTTCGGGCGGCATGCCCGCTTCGGTGACGCCGAGGTGGATCGGAACGTCGGGCCGCGCCTCCGCGAAGCGCGCGTTCGCCGCGACGACCTTCTCGGGATCCGAATCCTTGAGGGAGACCACGAATCGATCGAAGCCGCATCGCTCCATCAGGTCGCAATGATGGAGCGCCGACTGGACGATGGCTTCCAATTGGTCGTGGGGATGCCGCTCCAGGAACTCCGGAGCCACGGATCCGCAATTCACCCCGATGCGCACCGCGCAGTCGTTGTCGCGCGCGACATCGACGAGCCATCCGACCTTGCTCGCGATCGATCTGGACCGTTCGATGTGGTGGAGGTGCCCGGGATTGTACCGGATCTTGTCCACCCACGGCGCCACCGACGCGGCGACGCGATAGTTCTCCTGCAGGTCGACCGACAGGGTCACGCCGTTGGTTTGCCGGCGGATCTCCTTGAGGGCCGCGACCTCCTTCTCGTTGTCGACGGCGATCCTGACGACGCCGGCGCCGGCGCCGGCCAGCTGCCGGACCTGCGCCACGGTCGCGTCGACGTCGCGGGTCTTGGTGGCGCACATGCTCTGCACGACGACGGGGGCGCCGCCGCCGATCGCCCGGCGGCCGATCGCGATCGTGCGCGTGCGGCGCGAAACGCTCATGGCGCGCGACGATACCGGAAGGCACCTACCCCCGCAAATCAGGGAGCGCGAAACGCGGCGCGGAGCGCGCGCGGCATCGGCGCGCCGTCGGCGGCGATCCAGCGATGCCGGCTGTGCGCCTGGAGCAAAGGGCGGCGCGGCTCGCCTCGATGCACGTGCGTGTGGTGTTCGAGCGCGTCCTCCGTCACGTGCGTGGCCCAGGCCGTGACCGCGAGGGTCTCGCCGTAGAGCGCGGCGTCGAGGTACTCGAGGTCGTGGCTCACCGCGCGCAATCGTCCGCCCGCGGAGGTCTGGACATCGAAGCCGCAGCCGGCGGCTTCCGCCATGTCGAGGAGGGCCTGTTCCACGTAGGCCACGTAGTTCGAGTTGTTGACGTGCCGAAGCGCATCGAGTTCGTGGAGCTCGATGCGCCGGTGACACGTCGCCGCGTGATCGGACGGCTCGAGCTCGGGAAACGGGAGCCGCGTCGACGCGCGGGTCTCGGCGACCCCGAACGCGACATGCCACTCCTCCGGAATCCGCCGCGGCCGCCCGCGCCCGTCGACGAACACCCAGTCGGAGAACGCCCGGACGACGAGCCGGGCGCCGCTCCGCACCTCGTACGCGCGCTGCGAGCGCACGCGTCGGAAGTCGGTGATCCACGTCCGGACGTCGAGGACGTCGCCGTAGCGGACGGGGCTCTCCAGCTGCAGCTGCGTTCGGCGGATGATCCACATGCCGCCCGTGCGGTCGTAGTACGCGGGGTCGAATCCCGCGTCGCTCGAGGCGCGGGTGGCGGCTTCCTGCAGGATCCGCAGGACGGTCGTGGAGCGCAGCTCGCCGAACGCGTCGAGATCGGCCTGCAGGACCGGCGCGCTCCACAGGAACTCACGAGGCACGTGGCGTGGAACCATCGGGGATCTGGAGAGTCAAGCCCGCGTCCCCCGCGGGTCGTGGCGCCGTCCGCCCGCCGGCCCCTTCCCGTCCGCGCGCGTCGTTTGCGCTTCGCGAGGAGATTCCGTTAACCCTTCGCCATGGCTCGCATCCCGTACCCGGATCTCACCCAGGCCGAGGAGCGCGTCCGCACGCTCGCCGCCGCCATGCCGCCGCTCAACATCTTCCGGATGTTGCCGCACGCGCCGGCGTTCCTCCGCGGATTCGGTCAGCTCGGAGCGGCGATCCTCTCGCGCGCCGCGCTGGACGCCCGCCTGCGCGAGCTCATCATCCTGCGCGTGGGGCGACGGTCGCCGGCGCCCTACGAATGGCAGCAGCATGTGCCGATCGGACGCGCGTGCGGAATGTCGGACGAGGAGATCGCGGCGCTCGAGCGCGACGACGCGGCGGCGCCCTGCTTCGACGAGCGCGACCGCGTCGTGCTCCGTTTGACCGACGAGCTCCTGGCCGGACCGCGCGCGAGCGACGGGACGCTGAGCGCCATGCGTGGCCACTTCTCGGATCGCGAACTCTGCGAGGCGGTCCTGACGATCGGGTTCTACATGATGGTCGCCCGCTTCCTCGAAACCACCGGCGTCGATCTGGAGACGGCGGAGGCGGACCCGGCGGCGGTCATGAAGCACGTCCGGCGCGCCTGAGGGACTCGCCGACGCGCCGGCCCGACACGGCCGACGACCCGCGGAGGAAGAACCGCCAGGGCCGAAGCGCGTGGTCGCCGGCGTACGCGACGCCGATCCGGGGAGATACCGCGACCATCGACGCCCGCACCGGCGGCGCGTCGAGGACGACGATCGGCCCGGTCGTGAGCAGCGCGCCATCGTGGCGCCGGTCGATGCCGAGCGCGCGGCAGAGGTTGCCGGGTCCGCGTGCGAGCGCCGCGACCGGAAGGTCGGGCCGATTGCGCCGGCGGCGCATGAGGGCGAGGCCGGCGAGCGGCTCGAGCGCGCGGAGCAGCACCGCTTCGGGCTCGCCCGGACCGCGCGTGACGACGTTGCAGCAATGATGCATGCCGTAGGTGAAGTAGACGTAGAGGCGTCCTCCGGGGCCCCACATGACCTCGTTGCGCGCCGTCCGTCGCCCTCCGGCCGTATGGGCCGCGCGATCCTCCGGGCCGCGATAGGCTTCCACCTCGACGATGCGCCCCGCCGCGATTCCGGCGGCGCTGCGGTGCACGAGGATCTTCCCGAGCAGGGCGCGGGCGACCCGCAACGTCGGGCGCGCGTAGAAGGCGAGCGGAAGCGCCGCGGCGAGCGGCGCCGTCAAGGCGTCCGCCGGTCGCGCGGAGCGGCCGGCGGTCAACGAACCGACCGTGCCAGAATCGCGCGCAGGGTCGCGCGCTCGGTCGACGTGCTCGCGTTGCGGATGGCGACACGGTCGCCGCTCGACAAGTCGACGACCTTGCCGGCATCGAGGTCGAGTCGGAGGCGATCGCCGGTGCGGAGCATGCAGGGCGTATCGACCACGACCGGCACGACGCCGACGGCGGCCGCGCTCTCCCGCACGGTCGCGGCGAAGCGCCTGGCCACGAGCGCGACGACGCCCGCCTGCGCGAGCGCTGCCAACGCGCGCGGTGCGGCTCCGTCCGGATCGGCGATCTCCTCGGCGACGATGACGTCGCCGCGGGCGAGCCGCGCGGCGAGCGCCGGGTCGACCGCCACGAACAGTCGCCCTCGCGCGTCGTCCGGGGGCAGCTCGGGAGCCGCGGGATCCAGGATCTGCGCCGCGGTCAGCGTCAAGCCGAAGCCGAGGGCCCGCCCCTCGAGCGTCGGCAAGGCGTCGTCCGCATCGGCAACGAGCACGCGATCTGGATGCCGCCGCCCGGTGCGCGAGTCAACCGCACCGTCCTCACCAGAGCTCGAGCTGGCGCGGGCGGCCGGCCAGATCGGCGAAGTGCACGCCGACGAAGCGCAGGAGGGCTTCGGCGATCGGCTCGAGCTGCTTCGTGACGTAGTGCTCGTAGTCGAGGGCGCCGCGGCGCTCGTCGACCGGCTCGGGCCCGACGTCGGTGACGACGTACTCGACGATGCGCGTCCGGGGTCCGCGCTGCTTGCGGGCGGCCTTCACGTGCGCCGGGGTGGTCTTCGTGTAGTCCTCCAGCCGCTTCCGGACCGCTTTCTTGTAGGCGAGGAGATCGTCGAGCGCGCCTCGGCGGAGCGAAGCCAGGAAGTCGCGAACGAAGTCGTCGACCGGACGATCGTGAAACACGCGATCGAGCAGCTCACGCTGGAATCGCCTCGCGAGCGGCGTCCAGTCGCGCCGGACCGCTTCGAGGCCGACGATCTCGAGGCGCGCATCGGAGCCGTGGCCGAGGAGTCCTGCGTAGCGCTTCTTGCTGCCGCCCGTGCCCTGGCGCACCTCCGGCATGAAGAAGCGGCGGTAGCACTTTTCGTACTCGAGCTCGAGGTGGCTCGCGACGTCGAACCGCTCGCGCAGGTGCCCGACCAGCATCGCGCCGAGCGCGAGGCGCAGCTCGTGGGCGCGAACCTCCGCACGCTCCGGATCGGGTGCGCCGACGTCGACGAACAGCGAATCCGTGTCGCCGTAGATGACGCGATGGCCGAGCCGCTGGACCTCCGCCGCGGCGACGTGGATGAGGTGCTGCCCGGCGAGCGTGATCGCGTTCGCGATGGCGGAAGAGAAGAAGCGGCAGGTGGTCGCGGCCAGCACGCCGTAGAGCGAGTTCATCAGGATCTTGATGGCGTGCGCGCGGTGCGCGTCGCCGGCGGCGCGGGCCGCGTCGCGCTCGCTCCAGAGCCGCGCGACGAGCTCGGGCAGGATGCCGGGCTCGCGCCGGAAGCACGCGCCGCTCGGAGTCCGGATGGCCTCCGCGTCGCGCCCGGCCGCATCCGGGGAGAGATACGTCAGTGGATCGATGTTGAAGGTGCGGATGATGCTCGGGTACAGGCTCTTGAAGTCGAACACCAGGATGTTGGTGAACAGACCGGGGGCGGAGTCGAGGACGGCGCCGCCGGCCACCGCGGCGCTCGGATGGTCGGTCACCGAGGGCGCGACCCGGCCCCGCCGGCGCAGCTCGGCCAGATAGAGGAAGTCGATCGAGGCGATGCTGGCGCCGACGCGGTCCAGCTGCATGCCGGTGAGGCGGCTCCGCGAGACCGCGAGGTCCACCAGGTGCTGGCGCTCGACGATCTCGAGGGCGAGCGCGGCGTCCCGGAGGTTGTAGTCGACGAGCTTCTGCCGGTCGTGGCGAAACGCCTCGACGATCTCGCGGCCGCGCCCGTCTCCCGTCATCAGCTTGCCCTTGCCGAGGAACGTACGCGCCGCCGTCTCCAGCTTGTAGTCGTCGAGGCGGATGAAGGCGCTGCGCACCAGGGCCAGGCCATCGAGCACCATGCGGCCGGGGACCGCGGCCCGCGCCTCGCGCGTGAAGCCCTGGTCGCGGTGGATGACGACCTCGTCGTCGGTGCGGCCGAGGCGAAAGGGAATGCCGTGCCGCCGGCACAGCCGCTGCAGGACGGTGAGATCGAAGTCGACGACGTTCCATCCCGTGACCACGTCCGGATCCGCCTCACCGAGCAGGGCGAGGAATCGCAGGAGCAGCGCACGCTCGTCGGGGAAGCATTCCGCGCCGCGCAGCGGTCCCGGACCGACGATCAGCACGCGATCGACGCCGAGACCGGCGAGGCCGATGGCGAAGAGCGCCGACGCCGCGAGGTCGGTCTCGATGTCGAGCGAGAGGATGCGCAGCCGGGGGGTGAAATCCGCGGCAGCGATCGTCGGGTTGCGGTACACGCGACGGAGGCGGCCCTGCGGCTCCCAGGAACCGTCGAGCGCGACCGCGCCGCGCAGGTCGCGATCGCGGAGATAGGTGTAGGCGAAGCGCAGATCCGATTCGTAGCAGACGATGCCCCTCGCCCGGAGCCGTTCGCGGAGCGGCGGTACGTGGGCCGGTACGCCGACGGTCACGCGCGCGACGGGCGTGCCGTCGAGGGCGACGAGATCCGTTGGCTCGACGCGAGCGTCGAGCCCGCTCACCGCGTCCGCGCGCGCCGTCGGAACGAAGAAGTAGGGCCGCACGCGATCGTCGATGGCGAGGAACGACTCGCCGTTCTCGAGCGTGCCGTAGAGGTGCACTTCCGGCGTGCCGCCGACCACGCGATAGGTCGGCTGCAAGATGAACCCGCGCACGGAGGGGAGGAGTAGCGTCCGCCGTGCGGCCCCGCAACTCGAAAGCCGGCCGCCGGGTCGTGCGCCGAGGGTGGGTCGCGTCGCGATCCGCACGCTGCTAGACCTCTGACATGCGGTTGACGCGCCGTGTGCCCCCGTTCGCCCTCGCCGCGCTGTCATGGTGTGCCATCACGGCAGTCACGGCGCCGGATGTCGCCCGAGCGGCGGCGCTCGATTTCGTGAGTGCCGCCATCGAGGGGGAGAGCGGCGTACGCGGACTCGCGGGAGTGCTGCAGGTGGTCGTGAGCCCCGACGGGCGCAACGTGTACGCGGTCGGCCCGGCCAGCGACGCCGTTGCCGTCTTTGCACGCGATCCGGACGACGGCGCGCTCCGCGAGCTCGAGGTCCAGCGCGACGGGATCGGGAACGTGGACGGGATCGCCGACGCCTCCGGGATCGCCGTCAGCCCCGACGGGGGCTTCGTGTACGTCGCGGGTGCCGGCGACGACGCGGTCGCATCGTTCGCACGCGATGCCGCCACCGGGGCGCTCACCTTCCTCGAAGCGCAGAAGGACGGGACGGCCGGCGTCGAGGGCATCCGGCACGCCCGCGCCCTCGCGATCAGTCCGGACGGAGCGTTCGTGTATGCGAGCGGTCAGACGTCCGATGCGATCGCGGTCTTCTCGCGCAACACCTTGACCGGTTGGCTGACCTTCGTCGAGGTCCAGCGTCAGGGCGCGCTCGGCGTAACGGGCCTCATGGAGCCGCTCGGCCTCTCCATCAGTCCGGACGGCGCGCACCTCTACGTCGCCAGCGGCGACCAGAGCGCGCTCACGGTCTTCGCGCGCGACCGGGCGACCGGCCACCTGACCTCGCGCTCGCCTTGGCCGGCGACCGACCTCGGGTCGGTGGGGGTGCATTCCGTCGCCATCAGCCCGGACGGCAGGTTCGTCTATGCTCCCCGCCAGGGCGACGACACGATCGGCATCTTCCGGCGCGATCGCGCGAGCGGCGCGCTCGAGCTCGAGGATCTGATCGCGCAGGGCCTCGACGGGGTCGAAGGGCTCTCCGGCGTCCTCTGGGCCGCGGTCAGCCCGGACGGACGCCGGTTGTACGCGGCGAGCACGCTCGACCATGCGGTGGTGGCATTCGAGCGCGACCCGAGGTCCGGAGCGCTCGCCTTCCTCGAGCGGCAGCACGGCGCGCCTGGGCGGCCGTGCCTCGCCTTCGCGCGCAGCGTCGTCGTGAGCCCCGACGGCCGGAACGTCTACGTAGCGGGCGCGAGCTCCAACGCGGTAGTGGCGTATCGGGTCGGCGAGCCCGACCGCGCGGCGCCGTAGCTCACATGTAGCTCCCGCCGGTCACGAGCACCACGTGCCCGGTCACGTAGTCTGCGAGCGGAGACGCGAGGAAGAGCACGGGACCGGCGGCCTCCTCGGGCGTGCCGGAGCGGCCGAGCGGGATCATGCGCTTGGCGGCCTTGCGCATCTCCTCGGGGATGCCGAGCTCGACCGTCTGACCGTCGACTTCCGCCTTGCTCGCCGGCTCCTTCGCGGCGGTGAGCCGGGTCTCGATGAAGCCGTACGCCACCGCGTTCACGTTGACGTTGAGCCGGCCCCATTCCTTCGCGAGCGTCTTGGTGACGCCGACGATGCCCATCTTCCCGGCGGCGTAGTTCACCTGCCCCGCGTTGCCGGCGACGCCGGAGGTCGACGAGACGTTGATGACCTTCCGCATGATCTGTTTCCCGTCGGCGATCTCGGCCTTGGCCCACTCGCGCCAGTAGAGCGACGCAGCGCGCAGGAGGCGGAACGGACCCGTGAGATGGACGTCCAGCATCGCCGTCCACTGCTCGTCGGACATTTTGTGGATCACGCCGTCGTGCGTGTAGCCGGCGTTGTTCACGATGATGTCGAGCCCGCCGAACTCGTCGACGGTCGCCTTGACGAGTCGATCGGGGAACTTCGGATCCGTGACGGAACCCGCCACGACCAGCGCGGCGCCGCCTTGCCCGCGGATCGCCGCCGCGGCTTCCTCGGCGACCTCGGCGCTGAGGTCGTTCACGACCACCCGCGCGCCGTGGGCCGCGAGGAGCTCGGCCGTGGCGCGGCCGATCCCGCGTCCGGAGCCCGTGACGACGGCGACCTTCCCTGCGACGAGCTGCATGACGATCTCCTTTGCCGAGCGGAAATGGCGGGGTTCTGCCACGCGCGGACGCGCCTCGCAATCGCCCGTCTTGCCTTCCGGGGAACGGCCGCCGTATGCACCGGGAGCGTGAGCCCGGACGAGCTGGCACCCCGCCTCCGCGACTTCCTGGCCGTCGCCAGCGGTCAGGGCGGCGTCGTCGTCGAGCACCTACGCCGTGTCCCGGGCGGCGCGTCGCGCGAGACCTGGTCGTTCGACGCGCGGTTCGCCGACGGCTCGGAGCGCGCCTTGATCCTGCGCCGCGATCCGGGTCCGACGAACGTCGGGACCGATCGAGCCCTCGAGTTTCGCGTGCTGCGCGCCGCGCGGACCGCCGGCGTGCCGGTGCCGGAGGTGCTCTGGCTGGGGGACGATCCGGTCGTACTGGACGGCTGCTTCTTCGTGATGGAGCGGGTCGAGGGCGAGGCGCTCGCGCGCCGCCTGCTGCGCGAGCCGCGGTACGCGGAGGCGCGGCGGGTGATGCCGGCGCAGCTCGGCGCGGTCCTCGCGCGCATCCATGCCGTGCCCGTGACCGCGCCGCTGGACGACTTGCCGGGCCGCCACGACCGGGAGCATCCCGCGACGGCCGAGCTGGCTCGCTACGAACGGCTCTATCGGGCGCTCGCCCCGGAACCGCATCCGGTCATCGAGTACGGTTTCCGCTGGCTCGCCCGGCGCTTGCCTCCGAGCCGCCGACGCGTCCTCGTGCACGGCGACTACCGCATCGGCAACGTCATGTTCGGGCCGGAAGGAGTGCGCGTGGTGCTCGATTGGGAGCAGGCTCACGTCGGAGATCCGATGGAAGACCTCGGGTGGATGTGCGTGCGCGCGTGGCGCTTCGGCAGTCCGCTGCCGGTCGGCGGCATCGGCGAGCGCGCCGACTTCTTTCGCGCCTACGAGGAGGCGAGCGGAACGCCGGTGGATCCGGACGTCGTGCGGTTCTGGGAGGCGCTCGGCAACCTCAAGTGGGCGGTCATTTGCATCGCGCAGGCGCGCGCCTATCTCGACGGCGGGGTGCGCAGCGTCGAGCTCGCGAGCATCGGACGGCGCACGGCGGAAGCCGAGCACGATCTCCTCGAGCTGGTGGATTGATCCGTGCAGGACCGTCCCGACGCCTCGGAGCTTCTCGAAGCGGTGCGCGCGTTCCTGGACGAGCAGGTCGTGCCGGCGCTCGAAGGAACGACGCAGTTCCACGCGCGGGTCGCCGCCAACGTCCTCGCCATCGTGGCGCGCGAGATCGTCCACGGGGAGCGCTCGCTTCGCGCCGAATGGGGTCGCCTCGTGGCGCTCCTGGAAAAGCCGGCGTCGGAGGCGCCCGCGAGCGAGGAGGCGCTGCGCACGGCCGTACGCGAGCTGAATGCCGAGCTCGTCGAACGGATGCGCGCCGGAGCGACCGACCAAGGCCCCTGGGACGCCGCCGTCCTCGCCCACCTCCGCGCGACCGCCGCCGAGCGGCTCGCGATCGCGAATCCGAAATACGCGGAGCAGCGCCGCGTGGAGTGATGGCATGCCGCGGATCCGGTGCAACGACGTCGCGCTCAGGGTCGAGGAGGTCGGGAGCGGATCGCCCCTCCTGCTGATCATGGGGCTCGGAGCGAGCCTGGAGACTTGGATCGCGCAGCGCGACGCGTTCGCGCGGCATCACCGGGTGATCATGTTCGACAACCGCGGGGCGGGCGAAAGCGATTGCCCGCCGCCGCCGTGGACCGTGCCCGACATGGCGGCCGACGCCGTCGGCGTGCTCGACGCCCTCGGCATCGAGCGCGCGCACGTGCTCGGGGTGTCGATGGGAGGCATGATCGCCCAGGAGCTGGCGATCGGTTGGCCGGAGCGCGTCGATCGGATGGTCGTCGCCCTGTCGTTCGCGCGTCCCGATCCGGTGCGGCGCGCGTTCCTGCTGTTCCGACGTTGGGCGCGGCTGCAGGGCGTCGATCTCGTCCAAGAGGGCGTCGCGAACCTTCCCTGGCTCGTCTCCGCCCGGGTCTTGAACGATCCCGATCGCCTCGAAGCGATCCTGGAGGTCGTCGCAACCATGCCGCTCATGGCCGCCGACGCGTACGGGCGTCAGATCGAGGCGATCCTCGACCACGACACGCTCTCCCGGCTGGATCGCGTTCGGACCCCGACCCTCGTCCTCGCGGCTGCCGAGGACGTCCTGACGCCGCTGTACCTCAGTCGCGAGATCGCGGGAGCAATCGCGGGGGCGCGGCTCGTCGTGCTGCCGCGGGGCAATCACGGGGTGCAGATCGAGGAGCCGGCGGCCTTCAACACCGCAGTGCTGGAGTTCCTGGCCGAACGCTGAACGACCCCGCGTGACCGCGGCGGCTCAGGAACGCTTCCGCAGCTCCGCGAGCCGATCACGCAGCCGGTCGGCCCAGTACCGGAAGGCGCGTTCGACGTCCGACCACGCGTTCTTCTCGGGCGTGAGCGTCCGCGCGCCGACCCGCCGGTCGATCGCAGCCGCGAGCCGCTTGCCGCTCGTCGTGTCGAGGATCTCGGCCTCGACGCCGGCCTTGCCGACGAAGCTCTTGGTGGCGTCCGACGGCTCCTTCGTCTCGACGGCCCGGAGATCCTCGTCGAGCGCGTCCCCGAGGCGGCCGTCGACCACCCGCCACGAGCCCTCGGCTTCGGTGATCGCGACCCGCAGGCGCAGCACGTCGGGCCCCGGCTCCTTCACGAGCTGATAGTCGTCGTCGAGCGTCATGCGGAGCACGTCGTCGAGGTCGTCGATCAGGTCCTGCGCCTCGTCGGGCGGGATGTCCTTGGTCTCCTCGTCGCGCCAGATGGTCACCGGGTCGATGATCATCTTGCGGTAGGTCGAGAAGCGCGCGGCCGGATCGACGTACACGAGGAGCGCCTGCCCCTCGCCGCCCGCGCGGAGCTGCGCATAGTCCCCGAGGAACCCCGACGGCCTGGCGCTCCCCGCCTGTCCCGCCGCGCACCCGGCCAGCGCCGCCCCCGCCACGACGATCGCGATCGTCGCCGGCCACACCCGCGTTCCCGTTCGTCGCGCCATCGTGCTCCTCCGTGTGCGGGTCGGGTATCCCGGATGGCGGCTGCTCGCAACGTCCGCCGCCGGCATCAGGACCGGCCGAACCCGCCGTTCACGCTGATGGCCTGGCCGGTGATCCACGACGCCTGCGCCGAGGCGAGGAACGCGATCATGGGCGCGATGTCCTCGGGCCGCCCGAGGCGGCCGAGCGGGTAGAAGCGCGACCACTCCCGCTCCATCGCGTCGGTGATGTACGAGGTCATGGGCGTTCGCGTGACGCCGGGGCACACGGCGTTCACGGTGACGCCGAAACGCCCGAGCTCGATCGCGAGCCCCTTCGTGAACGCGATCACCCCGCCCTTCGTCGCACCGTAGACGACGATGCGCTTCTCGTTTAGCTTCCCCGCCTCCGAGGCGAGGTTCACGATCCGCCCCGAACGCTGCGCCGCCATCCGCTCCGCGACTGCCCGGCAGCAGTGCATCGTGCCGCGCAGATTGACGTCGAGCATCGCGTCCCAATCCCCGTCCTCGGGATCCGACTCCAGGACGAGCCGCGGAATCCCCCCCACCCCGGCGCTGTTCACGAGCACGTCGACGCGCCCGAACTCCGCCACCGCCCGCTCGATCAACGCCACGCACTGCGCGGACGCTCGCACGTCCACCCGCTGCCCCACGGCCCCCAGCTCCGCAGCAACGGACGCCAGCGCGCCCTCGTTCACGTCTCCCAGCACCAACCGCGCGCCCTCCGCAGCAAACGTCCGCGCCGCAACCAATCCGATGCCGGAAGCCCCACCGGTGATGACGACGACCTTGCCCGCCAACTGCAGATCCATCAGCGACCTCCTAGGAACCAGCGCGAAGGGTGGCCCCGAGCGAAGCGCGGAGCCCGCCACGTCGCCCATCGGCGAGTGACGGTCGGCTGGTGGGACGAATCCAGCAGATGGGCCCGTCTCGACAGCCGGCTACCCGGCGTGCTCGTGGCGAAGCAGCGCGTACAGGTGTTGATCGAGGAACGTTCCGCCGACGTAGTGCGCCTCCCGCAACAACCCCTCGCGCCGCATCCCGAGCCGCTCCGCCACCCGCGCGCTGCGCTCGTTGCCGACGGCGCACCGCACGACGACGCGGTGCAACCCGACCGTCCCGAACGCGAACGTCAGCAGGGCCCGCGCAGCGCGCGTCACGAGGCCGCGCCCTTCGGACCCCGACGCGATCCAGTAGCCGAGTTCCGCCGAGCGGTCGAACCACTCGACGTAGTGGAGACCGATCGTCCCCACGATCACGCCCTCGACGCACGTCGCCAACACCAGGCTCCGACGCCGGCGCCGTTCCTCGGTGGCGTCGGCGATGAACCGCGCGCTGTCGCGCTCGGTGCGGGTCTCCTCGACCCAGGGAAGCCAGCGGCCGAGCCGCCCGCGCTCGGCATCGATCAATCGGAAGAGCGCCGACGCATCCGCCGCCAGCAGCGGACGCAGCCACAGCTCCCGGTCGCTCAGGTCGACCCGTTCGAAGGGAAAGGCCGGGGTGTCCCACGCGCGACTCGTCCCCATGGCGCCCTCGGGTCCGCCGCTCAAGCCTCGCGCCGACGATCACTCGTCGGCGTTCCACTCCTCCTCGTCCTCGTCCTCGTCGTCGTCGTCGAAATCGTCGTCGTCCTCGTCGTCGTCGAAATCGTCGTCGTCCCAATCCTCGTCTTCCTCGCGCAGCCACATAAAAACCCCCTCCTTTGCCGCGGGCAAGGTCGCTTATCGACGGCTCAGAACCTTGTCAATCGAGCGTCGGCGCGGTGCGCGACGACCGCGCGCATCTCCGTCCGATCTTAATGATAGATGTCCATGAGCTCGATCACTCCGAGCTCCTTCAGGCGCGAGAACAGGTAGCCCTTGATCTCCTTCGCCGTGCTGAGCGTCCGCACGTCGCGTGCGACCTCCTCCGCGAGCGAATACGGCACCGAGCGAATGAAGCGCTTGATCACCGGCACGAAGAACGGGCCCATGCTGAGGTCGTCGAGGCCCATGCCGAGGAGCGGCAGCGTCGCCAGCGGATCGGACGCCATCTCGCCGCACATCCCGACGAGCTTCCCCGCGTCCTTCGCCGCTTGCGCGACCTCGCCGATCGCGCCGAGCACGGCGGGGTGCAGAGGCTCGTAGAGCGGCGCCACCTTCGAGTTGTTGCGGTCGACGGCGAGCAGGTACTGAATGAGATCGTTGGTGCCGATGCTGAAGAAATCGACCTCTTCGATGAGCCGCGGGGCGAGCCAGACGGCGGCGGGCACCTCGATCATGATGCCGATCGACATCGCCCGGTCGTACGGCAGGCCGGCCTCGTCGAGCTCCTGACGCGCCTCCTCGAGCAGCTCCTTCACGCGCCGGATCTCCTCGACACTCGAGATCATCGGGAACATCATCCTCACGCACCCGTGCACGCCGGCCCGCAGGATCGCCCGGATCTGCGCCTTGAAGATGACCGGCATCTCGAGCGAGATGCGGATGGAGCGCCACCCGAGGAACGGGTTCTCCTCCTGCTGGGCGGTGAGGTAGCTCGCGTATTTGTCGGCGCCAAGGTCGAGCGTGCGGATCGTGATCGGCCTGCCTGGCATGCGGTCGATGACCTTCCGATAGAGCGCGAGCTGCTCCTCCTCACCCGGAAAGTCCTTGTACGAGAGGAACGGCACTTCGGTGCGATAGAGGCCGACGCCTTCGGCGCCGTGGTCGCGCGCGAAGTTCAGGTCGCCGATCAGCCCGATGTTCGCGTAGAGATTCACGCGGTGGCCGTCGGTCGTTTCGGCGGGGAGATCGCGAATGGTCTCGAGGGCCAGGTTGAAGGCCCGGTACTCCTTGTCGAGCCGCTGGTACTCGCGGCTCACGTCGACGCCCGGGTTCACGTAGACGACGCCCGAGTTGCCGTCGACGATCATCTCGTCGCCCTCGTGCAGCACGTCGGCGACGTGGCCGACCCCGACGACGGTCGGGATCTCGAACGACTTGGCGAGGATCGACGCATGGGAGGTCACGCCGCCCGTCGCAAGCACGATCCCCTTCAACCGGTCGTGCTCCATGAGCGTCAGGTCGGTCAGCGTGAGGTCGTGCGCGACGAGCACGACGTCGCCCGCAAAGCCGCGCTCCCGCTCCTCGTGACCGAGGAGATTGCGGAGCAGGCGCTGGCCGATGTCGCGCACGTCGGCGGCGCGCTCGCGCAGATACCCGTCGGTGACCGCGAGGAACGCGGCGACGTACTCGTCGACCACCTGCCGCAGCGCGCTCTCGGCGGCGAGCCCCTCGTCGATGCGGCTCGTGATCTTGCCGAGGAACGTCGGATCCTCGAGCATCATGCGCTGCGCGTCGAAAATGGCGCCGTCGATCTCGGGCGCAACGGTGTGCATCTTCTCCTTGAGGCGCACCATCTCCTCGACCGAGCGCTCGACCGCCTGCAGGAGCCGCGTGCGCTCGCCGTCCGGATCGCCGACGTGACGCTCGTCCACGTGGTCGAGCGACACCTCGGGATGGAGCAAGTGCGCATGGCCGCGTCCGAAGCCCGGCGACGCGCCGAGACCGGCCAGCCGGTGCTGACCCGGACGCCGCTTCGCGCCCTTGGCCGGACGCTCGTCGGTGTTCTCGTAGGCGTGCAGGCGGCGGATCGCATCGACCATCCGGGAGCGGTACTCCTGACGCTCCTTCTCCTTGCTCGCGAGCGATTCCATGAGCCGCGCCTGCACGATGATGCCGCCCGCCTGGGCGGCGATCGCGCGCAGGAGCCGGAGTTCGGTCGGCGTGAAGCGCCGGCGGCGCAGCGTCTGCACGACGAGCACGCCGAGCGCGGTGCGCTTCTCGGAGATCGGCACGCCGAGAAAGGAGTGGTAGCGCTCCTCGCCCGTCTCCGGAAAGTACTTGTAGCGGGCATGCGCGAGCGCATCGACGACCATCACCGGCTCGCCCTTCTCGATGACGAGACCGGTGAGCCCCTCGCTCACCTTCATCGTGACCTTGCCGACGGCGGCGCGGTCGAGACCGGTGGTCGCCCACAGCGTCAGCACCTCGTCCTTGGGATCGAAAAGGTAGAGCGAGCAGACCTCGGTGCCCATGCGCTCGGCGACGATGCGCACGAGGTTGTCGAAGGTCTCCTGAAGCGTCTGCGAGTGGCTGATGACGGTGCCGATGTCCTCGAGAACGGACAGGCCCTGCCCCTTGCGCGCGCGCACGCGCCGGGACGTGGGCTCGGCTGCCGCCATTTTTCGCTCGCTCATGCGCTCCGTTCTCGAATCGACGTCTGCGTCCGTGCTCGGGAAGGCCGCCGCAGGAGTGGGACCGTACCGGAGGACCGTCGTCGCCCGCCCGCGCGTGACGACGGCCGGCTGCTCGGGCAGGGACTATAGCCCACGCTCTCGCGCGGGAACAACGCGGAAACGCGGAGAATCACCGGGCTGCGGCACCTTCCGGCCATGACGCAGCTGGTCACGGCGCGAATCCGAGGTGCCCCAGAACGGGGCGCCCGTGCCCGACGGAGCGAGCGCGGCGGATGCACGCGGCCACGTAGCGCTTCGCCGCGCGCACCGCCTCGACCAGCGGCACCCCTTTGGCGCGCTCCGCCGCGATCGCCGCGGCGAAGGTGCAGCCGGTGCCGTGCGGGGTCGGTCCGGGAACGCGCGCGGCACGCAGGCGGACGAGCCGGCCCTCGGCGAGCACCACGTCGACCGCATCGCCGGCGAGGTGGCCGCCGGTCACGACCGCCGCGCGGGCGCCGGCGCGGACCAGGCAGCGCGCCGCCTCTTCCATCGCCCCGAGGTCCCGGACGGGAAAGCCCGCCAGCACCGACGCCTCCGCGAGGTTCGGCGTCACCACCTCGGCGAGCGGCAGGAGGCGCCGCAGCAGGAGCGCCGTGCCGCCGCGCCCGAGGAGCGCCCGGCCGCCGCTCGCGTGCAGGACCGGATCGACCACGAGGCGCCGCACGCGATGCGCCGCGAGCGCGTCGGCGACGGCCGCCACGACCGCGGCGCTGCCGAGCATCCCGGTCTTCACCGCGTCCGCCCCGAGATCGTCGAGCACGGCGTCGATCTGCGCCCGCACGAGCGCCGGCGGCAGCACCCGCACCGCATGGACGGCGCGCGTGTCCTGCGCCGTGATCGCCGTGATCGCGCTCGCGCCGTAGACGCGGCGCGCCGCGAAGGTCTTCAGGTCGGCCTGGATGCCCGCACCGGCGCCGCTGTCCGAGCCGGCGATCGTGAGCGCCGAGACGCGCCCGCGACGGGTCATGCGCCGCGCCGGCCGAGCGCCGCGGCGAGCGCCGCGACCACCGCGCGCGCGGCGTCGTCGCCGAGCTCGGGATAGATCGGCAACGCCAACGACTCGGCGGCCGCCCGTTCCGCCTCCGGACGGTCGCCGGGGCGATGGCCGAACGCGGCGAAGCAGGGCTGGAGGTGGAGCGGGATCGGATAGTAGACCTGCGTCTCGATGCCCGCCGCAGCGAGCGCGGCGCGCACGCGGTCGCGCTCCGGCACGCGGACCACGTACTGGTGGAAGACGTGTCCCGGCACGCGCACCGGTGCGGCGACCGACGCGCGCGAGCCGAGCGCCGCGTCGAGCAGCCGGTCGTAGCGCTCGGCCTGGCGGCGGCGCGCCGCGTTCCAGGCGTCGACGTGCGCGAGCTTCACGCCGAGCACCGCCGCTTGCAGCGCGTCGAGCCGCGAGGCGATGCCGAGCGCGACGTGGCGATAGGGCCCGCCCTCGGCGCCGTGGCGCGCGAGGGCGCGAACGCGGTCGGCATCGGCCGCGCTCCTCGCCACCACGCACCCACCGTCGCCCGCCCCTCCGAGGTTCTTCGTCGGGTAGAAGGAGAAGCAGCCGAAGCGTCCGAGCGTGCCCGCGTACCGCCCGGTCCCGCCGACGCGCGCGCCGATCGCCTGCGCCGCATCCTCAACGACGTCGAGCCCCTGGTCGGCCGCGAACGCCGCGAGCTCGGTAATCGCGCACGGCCGTCCGAACAGGTGGACCGGGACGATCGCACGCACCACCTCGCCGCCCGGCGCGCGTAGCCTGCCTCCCTCGCAGCGGCAGGACTCGGCCACCCAGCGCCGCAGGCCGGCGACGTCGAGGTTGAACGAGTCGCGTTCGATGTCGCCGAAATAGGGGCGCGCGCCCGTGCGGGCGATCTGGGTCGCGCTCGCCGCGAAGCTGTACGGCGTCGTGAGCACCGCATCGCCGGGACCGATGTCGCACGCGCGGAGCGCCAGGTAGAGCGCGTCGGTGCCGGAAGCGACCCCGATCACGTGCGGCGCCTCGAGATACCGTCCGAGCGCCTCCTCGAACGCCGCCACCGCGGGGCCGAGCACGAAGGTCTGCGATTCGAAGACCGCGTCCACCGCGCGCCGGATGTCCGTTCGCACCGCGGCGTACTGCGCTCGCAGATCGAGGAAACGGACGCGCGTATCGGTCACGGCGCATTGTCTCGGCGCCCGTCCGGACTGTCAATCGGCGCGGCGTCCGGGCGCCGCACCGGCAACACGAGCGTCGCCACGGTGCCGACGCCCTCTTCGCTCGCGATGCGGAGGTCGCCGCCGTGGTCGGCGGCGATCGCGCGCACGACGGCGAGCCCGAGGCCGAGGCCTCCGGAGCCGAACGCGATCGGATCGCTGTGGTGCGCGTCGAGCGGCGCGCCGGTGACGAACGGCTCACCGAGCCGCGCGCGGAGCGCGGACGCGATGCCGATGCCGGTATCGGCGACCGCGACCTCCGCCCCCTCGGGCGTCGCCGCGAGCCGCAGGCTCACGCGGCCCCCGTCCGGAGTGAAGCGCACGGCGTTCAGGCAGAGGTTCAGGAGCGCGCGCTGGAGGTCGGCGCCGTCGCCCCAGCCGCCGCACGCGTCCGGGACCTGCACGACCAGGCTCAACCGCCGCCGCGCGCAGAACGACCGTACGTCCGCGGCCGCCCGGCGTACGATCGTCGCCAGGCAGACCGTTCCGTGCCGGCGCGGACCCGGCCGCGAGAGGCGCACGAGATCGGTCATCGCGGCGACGCTGCGCCCGAGCCAGCCGGCATGCCGGTGCGCGGTCGCGACCAGCTCCGCGGCGTCCGGGTCGAGCCCCATGTCCCCGAGGGCGTCGAGCGCCGCGCCGATCACGTGCAGCGGCGTGCGGAGCTCGTGCGCCGCGAGCGCGAGGAAGCGCGCCCGGAGCCCGTCGAGCTCGCGTAAGCGGTGGTAGGCCCGCGCCGTCTCGGCGTCGAGCCGCGCCTTCGCACGGAGCGCCACCGTGGCCTCGTGCGCCTGCCGCACGGCCGCGCGCAGCTCGCGCGGATCCCAGGGCTTCGGCACGTAGCGGTGGACGTGCCCGTGGTTGATGGCGTCCATCAGGCCCTCGACGTCGGCGTACGCGGTCAGGAGGATACGCCCCGTGGTCGCGTCGCGCGCCCGCACCTCGGCGAGGAGCTCGGTCCCGAGCATCGCCGGCATGCGATAGTCGCTCACGACGACCGCGACGTCCGGGCCGAGCGCGGCGCGCGCTTCCCGTCCCGAATGCGCCGTCAAGACCGGCGCGATCTCGCGCAGCGTTCGCGCGACCGTCGCCACGCCCGTCCGGTCGTCGTCCACGCAGAGGATGGCGTCCATGTCGGAGTCTCCCGCCCGCGCGTATCGCAGCCCGCCGACGGCGTCCGCAACGCTGCGAGTCTCCACTGCCGATTGACCGTGCCCGGGAGCGGGCGATATGAGCGAAGGCGAGCAACGGATGCCGAGGCGGGCGCAGGCGAAGAAGCCACAGCGGTTCTGGCTCAGGCGGATCGCGGCGGGAGTCGGGCTCTTCGTGGCGGCGACGGGCGCCGTCGCCGGCTGGATCGTCTACCGCGAGATCAGCGCCAACCTCCCCCCGGTCGACAAGCTGCTGCGCTACCAGCTGCCGGTCGCGACGCGCGTGTACGCCGCCGACGGCACGCTCCTCGGGGAGTTCTACACCGAGAAGCGCTACCTGGTGCCGATCGCCAAGATCCCGGACATCGTCCGTCAGGCGTTCATCGCCGCCGAGGACGCGAGCTTCTACCGGCACAAGGGCATCGACGTCCTCGGCATCGCCCGCGCCGCGGCGGCGAACTTCACCGCCGGCACCGTCGTCCAGGGCGGCAGCACGATTACCCAGCAGGTCGTGAAGTCCCTCCTGCTCTCCCCCGAGAAGAGCTACGAGCGGAAGCTCAAGGAGATCCTGTTGTCGCTCCGGCTCGAGCGGCAGCTCACCAAGGACGAGATCCTCTACCTCTATCTGAACCTCATCTACCTCGGGAACGGCGCCTACGGCGTGGGCGCCGCTGCGCAGGAGTATTTCGGGAAGGACGTCGCCGATCTCGACCTCGCGGAGGCGGCGCTCCTCGCCGGGCTCCCGCAGGCGCCGAGTCGCTACTCGCCGGTGCGCCATTGGGACCGTGCGAAGTACCGGCAGCGATACGTGCTGGAGCGCATGGCGCGCGAGAAGTTCGTCACGTGGGAGCAGAGCGAGCAGGCGCTCCAGGAGGAGATCCAGCTGACGCGCCACGACGCGAGCGCGCCGACCTATGTCGCGGCGCCCTACTTCGTCGAGCACGTCCGGCGTTTCCTCGAAGAGCGCTACGGCGGCACCGCGCCGTACCAGGCAGGCTTCAACGTCTACACGACCGTCGATCTGCGGATCCAACGCGCGGCCGAAGACGCGCTCCGGGGCCACCTCGACGCGATCGATATGGGCCGCACGCGCGCGCGCCCGCTCCGGCGCTTGACGGCGGGGGAAGCCGATCGCTTCATCAGAGCGGCCAAGGCGGCGCGCGACCCCAACGAGCCCGAGCCCGGACGGGCCTACCAGGCCCTCGTGCTCGCGATCGACAAGGGGGGCGTGCGGGTCCAGGTGAACCGCTTCGTCGGGCTCCTGGTCGCGACCAAGGACCATCCGCTGCCGACCGGCCTCGCGAAGTACGACCTGATCGCGGTCCGGCGCCACGTCGCGAAGGCGGGCGGCGGACTCGAACTCGAGATGGACGGCGACCCACAGCTCGAAGGCGCGCTCGTTTCGATCGACCTCACCAACGGCCAGGTGAAGGCGCTGGTCGGCGGGTACGACTACGAACGGAGCCAGTTCAACCGGGTGATGCAGGCCCAGCGCCAACCCGGCTCGTCATTCAAGCCGTTCGTCTACTCGGCGGCGATGGATCGCGGCTGGACGCCGGCGTCGATCATCGTCGACGAGCCGATCGTGCTCGCGGGCGGCGGCCGGGCCTGGATGCCGCAGAACTATGACGAGAAGTTCATCGGTCCGACGACGCTCCGCAACGCCCTCGCCCACTCGCGGAACGTCGTCACCGTGAAGCTCGCCCAGAGCATGGGACTCAACTACCTCATCAACTACCTTCCGCGCTTCGGGTTCTCGCGCCCCTTCGCGAAGAACCTCTCGATCTCGCTCGGCACGGCCGAGGTGACCTTGTTCGAGCTGGCGCGCGCCTACACCGCGTTCGCGACGGGCGGCCGGCGCCTCGATCCCATCTTCGTCACCAAGATCACCGACCCGCACGGCAAGGTGCTGGAGGAGTTCGAGGCGCCGTCCGATCCGGTCATCGCCCCCGAGACCGCCTATCTCGTCACGAGCATGCTCGAGAGCGTCGTCCAGCGCGGCACCGGGAAGCGCGTCGCGGTGCTCGGGCGTCCGGTCGCCGGCAAGACCGGGACCACCAACGACATGCACGACGCCTGGTTCGTCGGCTACACGCCGGAGCTCTTGACCGGCGTGTGGGTCGGCTACGACAGCGAGCGCAGCCTCGGCAAGGACCAGACCGGCGGCCGCGTCGCGGCCCCGATCTTCCTCACCTTCATGGAAGCGGCGCTCGGCAACGCGCCCGTGAACGACTTCGCGATCCCCGAGGGCGTCGCGCTGGTCAGCGTCAACGGCAACCTCGAGTGCTTCAAGAAGGGCACCGAGCCGGGAGCGCGGCAGCTCGCGGCGAATCAGGAGCAGGACGAGCTCGACCGCGCCGTCGCGCGGCTGCGCGGACGCGAGCCCGTCGAGCTCGACGGCGAGCGCGAGCTCGCGCCGACCGACGACGAGCTCGACCGCGAGGAGCCCACCTGGGCGCCCCAGGACCAGGAGGAGGATCTCGCCCCCGTCGCGGACGACGAGGACCTCCGGCAGATCGACACGCGCCCCGCGCCGCGGGCGGAGGACTACCTGGACGGCGATCGCGCACGGCGACCGCGCGAGGCCGACGACGCCGGATATCGCGGCATGTCGGATCGTCCGGCGCACCGCCCGATCTCGGAGCCGGCCGACGACTATCGCATCAACGAGCCGCCGCGGTCGCGCGGTCGGAAGATCGTCGAAGAGCCGCTCCCCAACTATTGATCCCCCGGCCAAGCGGGGGACTCCTGAATGTCGAGCCCGTCCCCCGCTACTTCAACACGTCGGCGATCAGGCGGCGGAGCGTGTCCGACGGCGTCGCGATGCGACACTGGGCGCCGCCGTGCACGAGACCGACGACACGAGCCGCGCCGTCGACGATCGCCGCGCCGGAGTCACCCGGAACGCCGTCGATGGTGGTGAAGAGCGCGTTTCCGAGGCTCGGCAGCGACGGGCAGCGGCCGGTGCGGTCGAGCGTGGCCTCCCGGAACCGCGCCCGGCTCGGATTGCCGGCGAAGTACAGCACGGTCCCCGCGATCGGCGGTCGGGGCGCCAGCCTGAGCGGCTGGAGCGCCACCGGCTCCTCGAGCAGCAGCAACGCCTGATCCGCCTCGCGATCCACGCCGGCCACCCAGCCCGTCCGCCGCGAGCCGTCCGAGAAACGCAGCGTGTGCGTGGCTCCCCCGTCGATGCAGTGCTCGGCCGTGAGCACGAGGTCCGGGCCGTCGACGAGTACGCCGGAACACCCGCTCCCGACGAGCACCGATGCGGCGAGGAGCGCCTGCTCCACCCCCGGCGGCCGTGCCGCGCGCGCCGGCACGACCAAGCAGACCAGCGCCCCGACGGCGAGTGACGCGCATGCGCGCTGCCGGCGCCCGGCACTCACTCCGGGATCTCCCAGAAGGGTTTGTGCGCGGCGCGTGCCGGAGCGAGCACCTGACTGCGCGGGCTCGCGCTCGGGAGGGCGTCCCGAAGTCCGGTGCCGGCGAGCTCGTCGAGCACGGCGGGCACGGCGGCGCGGAGCGCGTCGAGGTCGTAGCCGCCTTCGAGGATGGCGGCGACGCGCCCGCCCGCGTGCGCCTCCGCCAGCCGCATGAGCACGCGGGTCATCGCGCGGAAGCCGGCCTCGGTCGCCTGCATGCCGGCCAGCGGATCGCGGTAGTCGGCGTCGAAGCCCGCGGAGACCAGCACGAACTCGGGCCGGAACTGCCCGGCGACGGGCGCGATCAGGTCGGTGAACGCGGCGACGTACTCGTCGTCGCCGCATCCCGCGGGCAGGGGCACGTTCAGCGTGCGGCCGGCCGCCGTCCGGCTCCCGACCTCCGACGCCGCCCCGGTCCCCGGATAGAACGGGTACTGGTGCGTCGACACGTAGAGCGTGTCGGGATCGTCCCAGAAGCTCTCCTGCGTGCCGTTCCCGTGGTGGACGTCCCAGTCGACGATCAGGATGCGGCCGACCCCCCGCAGCCGCAGCCAGCGCGCCCCGATCGCGACGTTGTTGAAGAGGCAGAACCCCATCGCCCGGTCGGGCTCCGCGTGGTGGCCGGGCGGCCGGACGAAGGCGAAGCCGTTGTCGACGTCGCCGGCGAGGATCGCCTCGAGGAGCCTCAGGTAGCCGCCCGCCGCGAGCGCCGCCGTCGCGTACGATGCGGAGCAGACGGGCGTGTCGGCGTCGAAGGCGGCGCGGGCGTGCGCCGCGGTCGCCGCGACGCGCGCGACGTGCGCCGGGGCGTGGTTCGAGGCGAGCTCGGCGTCGGTCGCGAGCCTGGGCTCGACGTCGACGAGCCCCGCGCGGCGGTACTCGCGCATGAGCTCGCGGATGGCGCGGATCCGCTCCGGACGCTCGGGATGGCCCGGGCCGGTCTCGTGCGCTTCGTACCGGCGATCGAGGACGAGCCCGGTTCGCATGGCCGCGACTATAGCCCCCGCCACCCCGGGGCGGAACCCGAGTCGGACCGCGGCGGGACGCGCCGGCGCAGGCAATTGACTCCACGATTGGTCCGCAATACGGAGCCTTCAATGTTCGGCATCGGCATGCCCGAGCTCATGGTGATCATGGTGGTCGCGCTGGTCGTCCTCGGCCCGAAGCGGCTCCCCGAGATCGCCCGGGCGCTCGGCAAGGGCCTCGCCGAGTTCCGCCGCGC
>JADYZW010000049.1 GCA_020852955.1 Deltaproteobacteria bacterium
CCGCCGTCCCGGGGCCCGCGGTCATGATCAAGAAGCTGCACCTGCGCGCCGAGGACGAGGCCAATCTCGAGAACCACGTGATGCTCGAGGCCGGGAACGCGATTCCCGAGAGCCTCGACAACGTCACGATCGACTACCAGATCGCCAACTACGCCGAGACCGGCGAGATCGAGGTCGTCCTCGTGGCCGTCAAGAAGGACATCCTCAACAGCTTCACCGCGGTGATCCGCGACGCCGGGCTGAACCCGCAGATCGTCGACGTCGACTACTTCGCGCTCGAGAACATGTTCGAGCTCAACTACTCGATCGACGAGAGCCAGGTCGTCGGGCTCGTGAACATCGGGGCGCGGTACTGCTCGATCAACATCCTGCGCGGCGGCCGCTCGTCTTTCACGGGCGACATCCCGGTCGGCGGCGCCGAGTTCACCGACGTGCTCATGCGCAACCTCGGCGTGTCGGCGGCCGAAGCCGAGCTCCTGAAGACGGGCGGCGCCGTGCGCGAGTTCCAGCCCGATCAGGTCGAGGCGGCGCTCGCCCCCGGCGTGCAGTTCCTGGTCGAGGAGATCCACCGCGCGCTCAGCTTCTACTGGCGCTCCGATGCGGAGGACCCGCTCGCCGCCGTCTACCTCTCGGGCGGCACCGCACGCACCGAGGGCCTGACGCGCGTGCTCGGCGAGCGCCTCGAGACGCCGGTCGAGCTCGTGAAGCCGCTCGAGCGGGTCACGCTCGCCGGCGGCGTCGACGCCGCCTTCATTCGGGACAACGCCGCGTCGTTGGCCGTCACCGTCGGGCTCGCGGCCCGGCGTCCGGGAGACAAGTCGTGATTCGGATCAATCTGTTGCCGGTCCGCGAGGTCGAGCGGGAGGCCGGCCGTCGGCAGGAGACCCGGCTCGTCTATCTGAGCGCGATCCTGGTGCTGGTCGTGCTCGCGGGCATCGAAGTCGCGAGCCGCATGCGTCTGGCGCCCCTCAAGAAGGAGTACGCGCAGCTCCAGGCGGACATCGTCGCCCTCGACAAGAAGTCCGTGGAGCTCGCCAAGCTCGAGACCGAGCGCAAGGACCTCGAGGAAAAGCTCAAGACCATCGCCACCCTCGAGGCGAAGAAGATCGGTCCGGTGAACGTGCTCGCGGATCTCAGCGACGCGGCGCCCGAGCAGGTCTGGCTCCTCGAGTTCAAGGAGAGCGGGGGGCTCGCTACCATCAGCGGCCTCGGTCTCGACGACCAGACGATCGCCGACTTCATGCGCAAGCTCGGCGGGTCGCCCTATTTCGACAGCGTCGACCTCGTCGAGACCGCCCAGTCCGAGCTCGACGGCGTCCAACTCAAACGCTTCGTCGTGAACGCGCGGCTCTCCTACTCCGGCAAGTCGCTCGGGGCGGCGCCCCGGAACCTCAAGTTCCCGGAGCCGACGAACAAGGGCGGGACCAAGCGCAAGCCGGGGCAGCGCAAGGGGAACCGGGCATGAACGACCTTCTCGAACGCTTTTTCGAGCTCGAAAGCCGCCAGCGCTTCATGGCGGCGGCCGGCGTACTCGTGCTGGTCTTCGGGGCCTACTGGTACTTCGTCTACTCGGGACGCCGCGCCGAGACCGTCTCGGTGACCGCCAAGATCGGCGATCTGCGCCAGCAGCGCGACTCGAAGCAGAAGCTCGTCGCCAACATGGGCGAGCTCCAGGAGACCGTGCGGGAGCTCGGCGCGCAGCTCAAGCAGGCCGAGGCGCAGCTTCCGGACTCGAAGGAGATTCCCGACCTCCTGAGCAGCGTCTCGTCGGCGGGACGCGACGCGGGGCTCGAGGTCATCTCGTTCCGGCAGCGGCAGGAGGAGCTCAAGGACTTCTACGCCGAGGTGCCCGTCGACGTGACGGTGCGCGGCAACTACCACGAGGTCGCGACCTTCTTCGATCGCGTCGGCAAGCTCGACCGCATCGTGAACGTGAGCGACATCGTGATGCAGACACCGAAGCGCGAGGGCGACGAGATGATCGTCGACACGCTCTGCTCGGCCACCACCTTCCGCTTCCTCGACGAGCAGGAGCGCGAGGAGATCGCCAAGGAAAAAGCCGCTAAGGCCAAGGATTCAAAGAAGAAAAAATAATGAGGTCGGCCATGCGAGGAACACGGAACATCACCGTCGCGGCAGTGCTCGTCTCGGGGGTCGCGCTCGTCGTGCGGGTGCTTCCGGCGGTCGCGGCGTCCGACGGGGGCGCGATGAGTGGCCCGATGGCGGCGATCGCGAAGGCGCGTGCGGCCGCCGACACGGCGGAGCAGCGGGCCGATCGTCACGATGCGGAGGCCGCGCGGACGGTCGACGACGCACCGCGCGAAACGAAGGCGGCACGGCGATCGGCCACACCCCCTAGCGGTCAGGGCGCGGACACGCCCCCACAACCAGCGGCGGCGTCGACCCATGGCGAGCCCGCGCTCCCGACCTACGATGCGCGCGCCCATCGCGATCCGTTCACGCCGCCCCGTCTCAACTCGACGGCCAATGCCCGGACGCCGCTCGAGACCTACCAGCTCGGACAGCTGAAGCTGGTCGGCGTCGTCGCGCAACCTCCGCTGGGCTATCGCGCGATGGTGGAAGATTCTGCGGGACTAGGCTACATCATCACCACCGGGACGCCCATCGGGTCGAGTGGCGGGGTGGTGCGAAGCATCGAATCCAGACGCGTAGTCATCGAGGAAAGCATCCGCGACTTCTACGGCGACATGAAGCCGAAAGAAGTCGTGATGGAGCTTCCTCAGGAGGATCGATCGCCATGAGGATGCAGGAGCAGGGTGTGGGAGCGGCGGTGGTGAAGGTGGTCGGTGTCCTGCTCCTCGGCTTCTTGGGATGTACGCGGACGCTGGAACGACCGGCGTCGCATGTGCACGCGAAGTCGCAGACGCAACCTGCGACGAGCGCGCCAGCCGCGGCGGTAGCGGGGCAGGCGGCCGTGCCGCAAGAGCCGATGGCCACGGCGCCGAGCGCGCCGACGACGGTCGCGCCGATCGAGACGCCCGTCGAGGCCGAGCTTCGCGTACACGAGATCCGGCTTGCGGAGCGCGAATCACGCGCGGCGCTCGTCGTGCGCTTCTCGCGGCCCGTCGACGCCGTCTCGCATTTCGCGTTGAGCTCGCCGAACCGCATCGTCGTCGACGTCGCGGGACCGGTGCCGGACGTGGTCACGAACCGCAGCTACGCGGTGAGCGGTCACGGCGTCGCGCGCGTACGGGTCGGCGCGCACGAGGGCAAGCTCCGTCTCGTGACGGACGTCCAGGGCCGCCTCCCTTCGTACGAGGTCGCAGCGGACCGGCGCCAGGTGACCGTCCTGCTCGACGAGACGACCGCGCCGGTCGACGAGATCGTCTACCTCGCGCCCGGCATCACGCCGGCCGTCGAGGATCCGATCACCGCCGTCGCGGCAGCGCCCGCGGACCCGGCTCCGGCGGCGCCCGCGCCGGTCGTACCCCCTGAGGTCGCGGCTCCCGAGGTCGCGCCCCCGACCCAGCTTTCCGCCGAGCCCGAACTCGCACCCGAGCCGGCGTTCGCGGCCGCCGACACGACCATCGGCGAGGACGAGTCCGCGGTGCTCGCGGCGAACAGCTCGCGCGGCGGCCGGAGCGCCCGGTCGAAGTCCAAGAGCTCGGTCGCGTCCATTCCCGGCGGCACGATCGAGGCGCTGCCGAGCGCCCCGCGCGAGTACACCGGCCAGCGCATCTCCCTCGATTTCAAGGACGCCGACATCCAGAACGTGCTCCGTATCCTCGCGGACGTGAGCGGCCTCAACATCATCACGACCGACGACGTGCAGGGGAAGATCACGATGCGCCTCGTCGAGGTGCCCTGGGACCAGGCGCTCGACTCCATCCTGAAGGCGCGCGGCCTCGACATGGTGCGCGACGGCAACATCATCCGGGTGTCCACCGTCGAGAAGCTGAAGGAGGAGCGCGAGGCGCTGCGCGCGGCCAACGAGGCGCAGGCGCAGGCCGAGCCGCTCAAGGTCCGGTACATCAAGGTCAACTACGCGAAGGCCGACGAGAAGTTCGTCAAGAAGGTCCAGGACATCCTGACCGATCGCGGGATCGCGACGTGGGACGAGCGCACCAACACGATCGTCGTGCGCGACATCGACAAGGGCATCGCCGACGCCGAGGAGCTGATCTCCCACTTCGACACCCAGACGCCCCAGATCCTCATCGAGGCGAGCATCGTCGAGGCCACGGAGAACTTCGCCCGCGACCTCGGCATCCAGTGGGGGTACACGTACAAGGCGAGCCCCGAAACCGGGAACGCGCCGGGCGTGAACTTCCCTGGCCGGATCAGCACCGGCGGCAGCGGCCTCGGCACGGGCAGCGGCTCGGTCGCGCCCGGCCAGGTGCCGATGGGCCGGGTGCCCTTCCTCGCCGATTTCCCGGCGTCGAGCGTCGCGCCGGGTCTCGGCTCGGCCTTCGACGTCCTTCTCGGATCGCTCGACGGCTCCAAGTCGCTCGCCGCGCGCCTCACCGCGCTCGAGCGCGAGGGCAAGGGCAAGATCATCTCGCGACCGCGCGTCGTCACGCTCAACAATCAGGCGGCGAACATCGAGAGCCTCGAGATCCTGCGCGTCAAGCTGCCGAGCACGGGCACCGTCATCAGCACCGGGGCCGGCGGCGTGGCGGGCGGATCCCAGGCCGCGACGGAGCAGATCAAGACCGGCATCACGCTCACCGTGACGCCGCAGCTCTCGTCCGACGGCTTCGTCTTCCTCGACGTGTTCGCGAAATCGAGCGCGCTCCAGCCGCCGGCGCAGTCGCAAGCGCCCTCGCCCGACGGCATTCCGAACGAGATCAGCCGCCAGGCGGAGTCGCACGTGCTCATCAAGGACGGCGAAACCTTCGTGCTCGGAGGCGTCTTCCGCAACGTGCTGAACGACCAGGACAACGGCGTGCCGTACCTGCGGTCGATCCCGGTCCTCGGGTGGGCGTTCAAGAACACCGTGACCGCCGACAACCGCCAGGAGCTTCTCGTCTTCATCACGCCGCGATCGGTCCGCGCGCGCGGCACGGAGGATCTCGCGAGCCTCCCGTCGGCCGAGGATCTGTGGCAGAATCGCAGCAATCCCTGAGACGCGCGGCGGCATGACTCCTCGCACCGCGCGTCGCGTCCCGCCCATCGTCTCGGCGCTGCCGGAGTGACATCGAGTGCTACGCTTCCTCACCGCCGGTGAATCCCACGGACCGTGCCTCACGGCGATCGTCGAAGGCTGCCCGGCGGGTTTCCCGATCGACATCGACGCGGTGAACGTCGACATGCGCCGCCGCATGATGGGCTACGGGCGCGGCGGCCGCATGAAGATCGAGCAGGATACGGCCGAGCTGCGCTCCGGCGTCCGGTTCGGCGAAACGCTCGGATCGCCGATCACGCTCGTGGTCGAGAATCGCGACTGGAAGAACTGGACCAGGAAGATGTCGTCGCGTGCCGAGGACCGCGACGCCCAGATCCCGGTCACGCGTCCGCGGCCGGGCCACGCCGACCTCGCCGGCGTCCTCAAGTACGACCACGACGACGTGCGGAACATCCTCGAACGCGCGAGCGCCCGCGAGACCGCCGCGCGCGTCGCCGTCGGCGGCATCGCCAAGTGTCTTCTCCGGCCGTTCGACATCGTGGTGCGCGGCTGGGTGGCGGAGATCGGCGACGTCGTCGCCGACCACGCGGGTCTGGATCCCGACCACATCTTCGCGGCTGCCGAGGCCTCGGAGGTGCGGGTCGCCGATCCGGAGGCCGAGCGCAAGATCATCGCCTCGATCGACGCCTGCAAGAAGCGAGGCGACACGCTCGGCGGCATCGTCGAGGTCGTGACGACGGGCCTGCCGCCGGGGCTCGGGAGCCATGTGCACTGGGACCGCAAGCTCGATGGCCGCCTCGCGCACGCGCTCATGAGCATCCAGGCGGTGAAGGGCGTCGAGATCGGGCTCGGGTTCGAGACCGCGCGGCGTCCGGGCTCGGCGGTCCACGACGAGATCTACTTCGACGAGGCGAGGACACGATTCGTCCGCCGCACCAACATGGCGGGCGGCACCGAAGGCGGCATGACGTCCGGCGCGCCCCTCGTGGTGCGGGCGGCGTTCAAGCCGCTCGCCACGTTGATGAAGCCGCTGCACTCGGTCGACATCGGCACCAAGGCGGAGGCCAAGGGCGCGATCGAGCGCTCCGACGTGTGCGCGATCCCGGCGGCCGCCGTGATCGCCGAGGCGGTCGTCGCGTTCGTGGTCGCCGAGGCGTTTCTCGAGAAGTTCGGCGGGGATTCCCTGAAGGAGATCCGCCGGAACTACGAAGGCTATGTGCAGCAAATCGCGCAATTCTGAATGAAGGGGCGTGCCGTCGTGTTGATGGGGTTCATGGGGACCGGGAAGAGCGAGGTGGGCCGGCGCTTGGCGCAGCGGCTCGGCCGCTCGTTCGTCGACACCGACCACGCGATCGAGGAGCGGGCGGGAAAGCGCGTCGCGGCGATCTTCGCCGACGACGGCGAAGCCGCGTTCCGACGACTGGAGCGCGAGGCCGTGGCCGACGCGGCGAGCCGCGGCGGCGTCGTCATCGCCGTCGGCGGCGGCGCCGTACTCGACCCGGAGAACGTGCGACGGCTCCGGGACTCCGGAGTGCTCGTCCATCTCACCGCGCGTCCCGAGATCATCGTGCGGCGCGTCGGCGACGGTGGGGGCCGTCCGCTCCTGCGAGACGATCCGCGCGCCGCGGTGACGCGGCTTCTCGCCGAGCGCGGCCCCGCCTACGCGGCGGTCGCGGACGTCACGATCGACACGTCGGAGCGAAACGCGGGACAGGTCGTCGAAGAGATCCAGCAAGCGCTCGAGCGCTCGGAGCGATGGAAGTCGTCGACGTAGAGCTGGGGGACCGTGCCTATCCGATCTACGTCGGGGCCGGCTGCCTCGGGGATTTGGGATCCCGTCTCGCGGAGACGGGTCGTGGGAAGCGAGTGGCGGTGGTGACCAATTCGACGATCGCGAACCTCTATCTGGACGACGCCGTCGCGTCGCTGACCCGCAGCGGGTTCGATCCGGCGGTGATCCAGATCCCGGACGGCGAGGAGCACAAGAACCTCGCCTGGCTCGCGTTCGTGTACGATCGAATGATCGACGCGGGCGTCGACCGCGGCGGCGCGGCGATCGCGCTCGGAGGCGGAGTCGTCGGCGACCTCACGGGCTTCGCCGCCGCGACGTATTTGCGCGGCATCGACCTCGTGCAGGTGCCGACGACGCTGCTCGCCCAGATCGATTCGTCGATCGGCGGCAAGACCGGCATCAACCATCCGGCGGGCAAGAACCTGCTCGGCGCGTTCAAGCAGCCGCGGTTCGTGCTCGCCGACGTCGAGTGCCTGCGGACGCTGCCCCGCCGCGAGTACGTCGCCGGGCTTGCCGAGGTCATCAAGACCGGCGCCATCCTCGATGCCGAGCTCTTCGCGTTCCTGGAGGCTGAGCTGTCGGGCATCCTGCGACAGGAGCGCGACCCGCTGGTGCGGGTCGTTCGACGGTGTTGCCGGTTGAAGGCGCTCGTCGTCGTCGAGGACGAGACCGAGAGCGGATATCGCGCCATCCTCAACTTCGGCCACACGATCGGTCACGCGATCGAGAGCCTCACCGACTACACGACGTATCTGCACGGGGAAGCCGTCGCGATCGGTATGGTCGCGGCCGCGCGCGTTTCGCGGCGGCTCGGCTACTGCGACGAGGCCACCGTGCGCCGGCTCACGACGCTGGTGGATCGCTGCGGACTCCCGACCGAGGTGCCGAGCGATCTCGGCCGCGACGCCCTTGCCCTCGCCATGCGCACCGACAAGAAGGCGCTCGGGGGAGCCATCAAGTTCGTTTGTCTCGAAGGAATCGGCACGACCAGGTTCGAGCGACTCAGCTGTGAGGACATCGTTCGTTACGTCTGAAGAACTCATGTGAAGGGGAGGGTGCGGGTATGAGCGGATCGAGGATGATGATGGTGGCGGCGTGCTTCGCGTTGGCCGCGTGCGGCGGAGGCGGCGGCGGATCGAACGACAACGGGGTCTCGCTGCGCTTCTCGGGCGTCTTCCAGGAGACGCGGGAGCAGGTGGCGCCGGCGGCCGATCAGTTTCCGACCCCGGAAGAGGCGGTCGGCGATACGGGATCCTTCGTGATCCTCGGCGAGGATCTGACGGTCCCGCGCGACTACAACAGCGACGGCGATCTCGACGGCGGCTTCCTCGGCGTGTCGAACAATCTCGATCAGTCCGTGAATCTCACCCACGTCACGGTCGAGATCTTCATTCCGGGCGCCAAGCTCGCGAACCCGGTGGTGACCGACTCGGTTCCCCTGTCCTCGTCGCTGCCGCCGGCGACCATCGACGATCAGGGCGTGCGTTCGCCGTCGGTGAGCTTCTCGCAGACGGTCTTCGTTCGTCCCGACGTGCTGGCGTTTCTCGCGGCCAACCAGAACCTGTTGCCGGAGCCGCCGTTCGACATGACGGTCGTGATGACGATCACGGGGATCAGCGATACCGGAGACAGCTTCGACACCAACGAGGTCAGTTACCCGGTCGCCGTCTTGGCGCCGTCGCTGTGACGGGAAGAGAGGGGAGGATGACGATGCGCGCACGCAATTGGATGATGGGAAGCGCCGCCGTGCTGGCGCTCGCGGCCGTGGTCGTGAGCTGTGGCGGCACCGGCGGCGGTAGCGGCGGCAAGGGCGATACCGGGAACCAGTTCATCTTGAACAGCAACAACGCCGGCCGCCTCAACTTGAACGTGAGTCCGGCCGAGGTCGACGCCAACAAGTCGGACCGTATCGGTCTGATCGCGACGCTGAGCGACAGCTTCGGCAAGGGCACCCAGGGCGTGGCGATCACGTTCTCCTCGGACATCGACGACATCACGTTCATTCCGCCGGACGGCATCGCGGTGACGGACTCCCTCGGTCGCGCCGACATCATCGCCGTCGCGGGATCGACGCCGACCGGCACCGGCGCCATCGTCGGCACCGGCGCGATCTTCGCACAGCCGCCGAGCGGCTTCGGCCTGCGCGCGCAGGTGCCGATCACCCTCTACGACGTCGGCTTCATCGACGCGGAGGTCCTCGGCGTCATCCCGGCGTCGCTGAGCGTGGTCGAGCCGGCGCCGGGCCAGGTGCTGTTCTTCAACATCGTCGGCGGCACGCCGCCGTATCTCCTGAAGAACGAGGTGAGCGGCATCGGCGCGGCGGTGATCTCGCAGCATTGTCTCCCGGGATGCACGGAAAACGGCGGCGTGCTCTGCATCGGTAGCCCGTGCCAGACGGACTCCGATTGCAACGCGAACGCTTCGCCGACGCCTGCGGACGTCTGCGCCGGTCCGATCAAGCGCTGCCTCGCGAGCTGCGCGGGCACGAACTGCGCTGGGTCGCGGTGCGGCACGGACGCGGACTGCAACGACGGTTCCCCCACTCCGGCCAACGTCTGCAAGGATTCCGGCCAGGCCATCGCCTACATCATCGCGGCCGATCCGGCGGCGGGCACGCACGGCTTCGTCGTCGAGGATTCGGCGGCGGGCGCCGTGAACGTCGAGGTCACGGTGAGCTTCGTCTGCGGCAACGGTGTGGCGAGCGGCGACGAGCAATGCGACCTCGGCGATCTCCGCGAGCAGACGTGCGAGAGCCTCGGCCAGGGCACGGGTATTCTTTCGTGCGCCAACGACTGCACGTTCGAGCTCGAGAACTGCACGTTTGCGACGCCGACGCCGGGCGGCGGCGGTGGCGGCGCGACGCCGACCTTCACGCCGGGTGGCGGGGTCGCGACGCCGACGGGCGTCACCCCGACGCCGACGCCGACCTTCACGCCCGCCAATACCCCGACGCCGGGAGTCGGCGTGCCGTCGAACTTGACGCTCGCGCTCCTCACCAACGGCGCGGGAGACAACGGCAACGGCACGCTGACGACCGTGATCGCGGCGACGGTGACGGATACGAACGGCAACCCGGTGCCGGACGGCACCAACGTGTTCTTCAGCATCAGCGGGGCCACGCAGGGTGCCGTCGTCAACAGCCCGTCGGGAACGAACAGCAATCCGCCGTGCGACGTGACCAACTTCGAGACGGACACGGGGGTGAGCGTGCTCAACCAGGCGGGCGTCGCGCACACCTGCGTGACGTATCCGTCGGCGTCGACGGGCCTGCCGATCACGCTGAACGCGAGCGCGGGCGCGGCGACGGATTCGAGTTCCTTCAACCTGCCGTAGGCGCAGCGGTCGTTCGAGGCGGAGCGGGGGGCGGCGCGTCGGCGTCGCTCCCCGCTCCGTATCCCACGCGTGTCGGCGGTCGCGGCAGGCCGCCCGACGCTACGGGCCCGATCGCCCGGACGTTCGTGAGTCCGAGCGCCACGGATGAGCCGAGCGCTTCTCGGCCGACGTGCGAATACGTCTCGTCGTGGGTCGTTGGTCACGTAGTCCGGACCTCGCCGCAGGCTGCGGGGTGAGTCAGCGGCAGCTCCCAGGATCCACGCCGACGCGACGCCACACTCCGAGAATGCGGTCTGCCGCGCCTCAGCGGCGATCGCGCATCATCAGCGTCGCGCTGACACCGGCGGGTAGAGAAACGGTATCGATCGGTGCGAAGTCGTGGCGGCGGTAGAAGCCGTGGTTCTTCGGGTTCGTGGTTTCGAGGTAGAAGCCGCCGCCGCGCTCGAACACCGGAGCGAGCACCCGCGACCCGAGGCCCTGGCCCTGCGCCTCGGGATCGACGCCGAGGAACGCGAGGTAGTGATGATCGCCAGGTGGATGTCTGGCCGCGATGCCGTTCAAGATCCTGAGCGCCAGTATCGAGCGCGAGCCGATGATCGCGGCGAGCGGGACGAGCCGCAGCTGTTTCGCGATCGAGATCTTCCACTGACGAGGCGGGGCCCACACCGCGACCGCGCGCAGATCGTCACTGACCCAGATCTCGTTCTTCGCGAGGTACGCGACCTCCAGGATGCGGCGAAGGACCTTTGCGGTGCGCGCCTCGCGATCGGTGGGGAGCATCGCGATGTACGCCGGGTCGTCGACGAATGCGCGGCCGAGGGTGCGCGCGATGAGCTGGAGATCCTCGGGCGTTGCGCGCCGGATCACGGAACGATCGCCTCGCCGCGCTCGGCTCTCGAATCCCGCTTCCTCTTCATCCCGCGAACCTAGTCCCCTGGGCCCGTGATCTCCAGCAGAAGTCACGGGGCCGAATGCGTCCTGAGCGTGCGCTGTGCGAAGCGGGCGATCTTCGCCAGAGTGTCGTCGGCGCTCGCGGAGGACATGATCCCTCGCGAGCCAGTGGCGGATCAGCGCCGCCGGCTCTCGAGAAGCAAGACCAAGTCCGCCCTAGCCGACCTCCCGATCAGGGCACGGTCGAGGGCACGCAGAGCTCGCGCGGTCCGAACACGGTGAAGGTGTCCGGACCGAACTGGTTGAGCGAGTACAGCATGTCGGCCGTCGGCGCTCCGGCGGCGCCCCGGAACTGGTAGCAGACGAGGTGCGTTCCCGGATCGAGGATGCCCTCGCCGTTCTTGTCGACCGGAGCGCAATAGCGCACCGCTCGCTTGATGGCGCCGTCGATCGAGCCGAATTGGTCGGTGACCGTGATCGACCCGGTGCGCAAGCGGCCGCGGGCTTTGTAGCACTTGAAGTGGTCGATCGCCGGCGTGTAGCTCGCGATCGGGCCGCTGTGGCTCTTTGCGCTCGGGACGAACAGCGCGTCCGGTCGCACGAGGTCGAGCGTCGTCGTGCCGAACTGATTGGACACGGTGAAGTCCCGGACGCGCGCGAAGTGCGGCGTCGTCTGTTTGATGGTGTAGGCGGCGAGGTGATCGGGATCGAGCGGTGCCGTCGGGTCCTCGCCGTTCTTGTCGGCCGGCGCGCAGAAGCGCTTGCCGCGGAGCACGCGCGCCGTGCTTGGACCGAAGTGGTCGGCGAGCGACACGGCGTCCATCCGAAGCGGCGGCCGGTGCGTCTCGTAGCACTGGAAGTGGTCGAGGTTCCCCGGCGTCGGCGTCGGACCGGGGACGGTCGCGGTCGGTGGCGTCGTCGGCGTCGGACTCGGGGTCGAGGTGGCCCCGGTGCCGGTCGGCGTCGACGTGGCGGAGGTCGTCGGTGTCGTCGTCACGGTCGACGTCGAGGTGGCGGACGTCGTCGGCGTGACGGTCGGCGAGGCCGAGGGCGGCGGCGACGTCGTCGCCGTCGGGGTGGCGGTGAGCATCGGCGTCTGGGTGGCGGTCGGCGTTGCCGTGCTCGTCGGGGGCGCGCTTGCGGTCGGAGTGGAAGTGGCGGTCGCGCTCGCCGTCGCGGTTGCCGTCGCCGTCGCCGTCGCCGTCGCGCTCGGCGTCGGCGTGCCGCTCGGGGTTGCGCTCGGCGTCGACGTGGCGCTCGTGGTCGCGGTCGGCGTCACGGTGACCGTCGCTGTCGGGGAAGCCGTCGCCGTCGGGCTAGCGGTGGCGCTCGGCGTGCCCGTCGCCGAAGGCGTCGGGCTCGTAGTGATCGTCGGCGTCGGCGTGCCGCTGGCCGTCGCACTTGGCGTCGGCGACGGGGTCGTTCCGCCGCCGGTCGGCGACGCGGTCGGCGTCACGCCACCGGTCGGCGTCGCGGTCGGCTCGGCGAGCGGCTCGCACGGCGTGGTGTCCGAAGGCGCGCTCAGGGAGGGGTCCGCGTCGACGTTTACCGACGCGGTGTCGCAGCCCGCAGTGTTGGCGCCGGTCGCGCACCCCCACCAGTTGCCCTCGGCGTCGATCGTCTCGCTACCGGCGTAGGTCGCGCCCGCGAAGTTGCCGTAGAGGTTGTTGCCGCTCGCGACGTTGGTCGCGATCGTGCCGGCCGCCTGCGCGTCGCTGTAGAAGATGCCGGCACCCGCGAGCACGGCGCTGCACGTACCGCCGCCGGGACAGTCGCCGGCGCTCGTACACGGCTCGCCGTCGTTGGCGCCCCCGCTGCACGCGAGGCCGAGGCCGTTGGTCGAGAAGCAGTTGCTGGTGATCGCGACGTCCTGCGCGCCCGTGGCCGGATCGGCGTCGCCGAAGCTCGTGAGCAGGAGCCCGTGGCGGCCGTTGCCCGAGAACGTGTTCCCGTCGACCGACGAGCTCTGCATGCCGCCCTGGAGGCCATCGAGGCGGTTGCTCGCGAAGGTGTTGCGCGCGATCGAGATCTGGTGCGCGGCGGCCGCGCCGAAGCTCGCACCGATCCGGTTGTTCTCGAAGCGGTTGTCGGCCATCTCGGGCGTCCCCGCGTCGACGTTGGGGCCGACGTTCTGCGCGCCCTCGGCCAGGAAGCCGGAGGTGCGGACGCCGTTCCGGACGCAGTTGTCGAGAAAGGCGAGGCCGTCGAAGTCGTTCGTCCCGTCGAGGTGGAAGAGCGCATTCGGGCCGGTCGCGCTCGCGCCGTCGATCTCGTTCTGCTCGAATCGCGTGCTGCTGGCGTCGGCGCCGAAGAACGCGCCGCTGTCGGTGAAGGCGGTGATCCGGTTCGAGAAGAGCTTGAGGCGGCTGAGCGGTCCGCTGACGACGTCGATGCCGCGCGTGCCGCCTTGAAACGTGAACCCGTCGACGGTTGCGCTCGACGCCCCCAGCGTCAGCGTCAACCCGACACCGCTTACGGGCGCGACGATGGTCTCCATGTCGAGGCGGTCGCAGGCGGGCACGCCGCTCTGGGCGCCGCGCAGGATCACGTTCTTCGCGAGCGTCAGGTTCTCGACGTACGTGCCGGCGGCGACGACGATGAGATCGCTGCTCGCGGAGACGTCGATCGCGAACTGGATCGTGCAGCACGGCGTTCCCGTGCACGGTGCCGTGTCGCTGCACGCCACGCCGTTGTCGACGTTGCGCGTGATCGCACGCGCCACGCTCGGCGCGAGCACGATGCCCGCAAGCCACGCCGTCGCCCAAAGCTTCCGCCCCAGCCCTCTCGTCATTCCCCACCTCGCTCGCGCGCCGCGCGCGTCTTCTGCTCCCCGAGAGGTAGGACGCCTGGCGTCTCGTCGTCAACCGAAAGACGCCATGCGAAGCCGCACGGCGCGCTCCGGTCACGGCGCCGCGAAGCCGCGGCGCCGGAAGAGCGCGAGCCCGACCGCCAGGTACGCGAGGCCGTGCGCGATCAGCACGCCGGTCGGCAGGAGGGCGGCGGCGAGCGGCTGGCGGCGGATCATGAGGTCGTTGTACGCGGCCATCGCCCAGGTCGTCGGAAAGGCGAGCGCGACGCGCTGCATCCAGCGCGGCTCGAGGTCGATCGGCCACCAGCAGCCGCCGACCGCGGCCATCGTGACGATGGCGATCGAGCCGAGCGGCAGCACGGCTTCGCGCGAGTATGCGAGCCCCGCGACGACCAGGCCGAAGGCCGTGCCGGCGAAGACGATTCCGGCGGTCGGGAGTGCGAGGGCCCAGGGCTCGGGCCCGAGGGAGATGCCGAAGCAGAGGCGTCCGGCGATCAGAAGGAGCGTCATCTGGACGCAGCCGACGACGAAGCGGGTGACGAGCTTCGCGAGCAACGCTACGTCGAGCGCGACCGGCATCGTCCGCAGGCGCGCGAGGGTTCCCCAGTCGCGCTCGTCGAGGAGGCCGAGCGACACGCCGAGCAGCATGCCGAGGAGGAGGAACGTCACGCTGAATCCGGGGACGTTCTGGTCGAAGGTGTTCAGGCGCTCGGGCGCGCCGGTCACGCTGCGCTCGACGATCTCGATGACGCCGGGGAGGGCGATGCCGGGCGGCTCGGGCAAGCTCGGTACGTGGAACGTCGGCAGTGCGGGCGGGGCCGGCGTCCGCACGGAGGGGATGGCGACGTCAGGGACCGGCAGCGCGCTCCTGCCGACCAGGCGCTCCGCCAGGGCGTCGGGATCCATGCGGACGAGGTCGCTCACCGCGAACGGGACGCGCGGAGGCGCCGGCGGGGGCGGCAACCGGTCGGCGTAGCGTCCGGCTTGACGACGGACGGTGCGCCACCAGCGCGCGAACGCGGTCTCTGCCGCCTCGAGCTCGGCGACGAACCGCCTGAGCGGTCCGAGCTCGGCGGCGAGGCGGGCGCTCAGGCGGCTCGCCTGCAGCTCGGTTGCCGTGGCGAGCGCCGTCCGCAGCTCGCGCGCGGCCCGCGCCTCGACGGCATGCGCCCGCGACGCGGTCGCCGCGTGCGCGGCGGCGAGGCGTCCGGGCAGCGCCTCGAGCTCGTGCGCCAGCGTCTCCGCCGCGCGCGCGAAATCGACGCGGGTCCGCTCCATGCGGGCGCGGACATGCGCCAGGCGGCGGTCGGCCCGATCGCGCGCGCGGCGCTCGATGTCGTGGCGGATCTCCTGCACGAGCCCTCGCAGGCTCGCGACCTCGAGGTACTTCACGGGATCGGTCAGCAGCTCGACGTCGACGGGTCGACCCGCCGCGAGGGTGCGCGAGGCGCCGCGCGGGATCACGAGCGCCACGCCGGCCCGCTGACGCTCGACGCGCCGGGCGGCATCGGTGCGGCTCGCCGCCTCCTCGATCGCGACCGCCTCGTGGCGCCCGAGAGCGTCGCGGAAGGCGCGGCCCACGCGGCCGCCGTCCTCGTCGGCGATCGGCAGCACATAGGCGGTCGTCCCGCGCGGACCGGCGCCGTAGAGGCTGGCGAGTGAGAACCCGGCGACGGTGATGACGACGATCGGCGCGACCGTGAGGAACGCGAGCCCGACCCGATCGCGTGCGAGCAGGCGGAAGTCTTTGCCGATCGCGGCGGCGAGCGCGCGCATCATGAGGCGCGTCCGCCGCCGTCGCCGTCACGCAACGTGTGGCCGGTGAGCTTGAAGAAGGCGTCGGCCAGGGTGGGGCGGTCGAAGCGCAGCTCGACGACCTCGCCGCCGGCGCGTGCGGCGCGGGCGAGGAGCACCGGAAGGGCCGTAGGATCGTCGAGCGCCAGCGTCGCGCGGGTGCCGTTCGCGGCGAGGACCCGAACGCTTCCGAGTCCGTCCAGCCAGTCGGGCGGCGGCGGGCGGAGTGTCCGGAGCGAGAGGCTCGCCGCGATGCCGCTCGCGCCGACGAGGTCGGTCGTGGCGCCGCTCGCGACGACCCGGCCTTCGTCCAGCATCACCGTGCGAGCGCACAGGCGGTCCGCTTCCTCCATGTCGTGCGTGCTCACGAGGACGGCCGCGCCGTCCGCGGCGAGCGCGCCGATTGCGGCATGGAGGCGCTCGCGTGAGCGCATGTCGACCCCGGCGGTCGGTTCGTCGAGGAGGAGCACGCGCGGCGCGTGCAGAATGCCGCACGCGAGGTTCAGGCGCCGCCGCATGCCTCCCGAATAGGTCGTAACGGCGTCGTCGGCGCGCTCGGAGAGCTCGACGAGCTCGAGGACGCGGTCGGTCGCGTCGCCGGCGGCGTGCGCGCCGAGCCCGAGCATGCGGCCGAAGAAGCGCAGGTTCTCGCGGCCGGTGAGCGTCGGGTAGAGCGCCGGATCCTGCGGCACGTAGCCGAGGACGCGCCGCACGGCCGGCGCCTCGCGCGGCAGGACGCGCCCGGCGACGACGGCCGTGCCCTCGTCGGCCGGGACCAGGGTCGCGAGGATCGCGAGGGCGGTCGATTTTCCGGCGCCGTTCGGTCCGAGCAACCCGACGATCTCGCCAGCCTGCACGTCGAGATCGACGTCGGCGAGCACCGTACGCTCGCCGTATCGCTTGCGCAGATCCGCGAGGACGATCGCCGATGGCATGCGACCATCTTTGCATATCGGAGTGCTATACGCGCGGCATAACTTGACCCGCTCATGTCTATAGATTTAGACTTGCGCCCGCGTGAGGACGCGAGGGTGAGCGCGAGGTCGCTGGAAGAGGGACGTGCGCGCGGCAAGACCGTGCTCGTGCTTCACGGCCCGAACTTGAACCTCCTCGGTCGTCGCGAGCCCGATGTGTACGGCGCGATCACGTTGCAGGAGGTCGACGACCGCCTGCGCGCGCTCGCGACCGAGCTCGGCGTGCGCGTCGAGATCGTGCAGTCGAACGCCGAGGGGGAGCTGGTCGATCGCATCCAGGCGGCCGCCGGCAGCGCGTCGGCGATCGTCATGAATCCCGCCGCCTACACGCACACGAGCATCGCCATCCGGGATGCGATCCTCGCGGTCGGGCTACCCGTCGTCGAGGTGCACCTTTCGAACATCCACGCCCGCGAGGAGTTCCGACATCGCTCGCTCGTCAGCGACGTCGCCGTCGGACAGATCTCGGGCTTCGGTGTCGACAGCTATCTTCTCGGGCTGCGGGCCGCCGTGCATGTCATCGCCGACGCCCGGCGCCGCACATTGAAGACCCGGCGACCCCAGAAGGCGCGTCGGCCGGCGTGAGCCCGCGGCGGCGCGCGTCGGTCCGCGCCGGCCGTTCGCCGGCGACGCACGCCCCCGCGGGCGGACGCGCGCTGTTCGATCCTCGCGAGCTCGGGAAGCTCGTCGGCCTCATGGAGGAGCGCGGGCTCGTGGAGCTCGAGATCGAGGGCGGCGGCGAGCGGGTGCGGCTCGTGCGCGGCCGCGTCGGCGAGGTGGCCGCGCCGGAGATCGAGGCCTCCGCCCGACCGACGAGGAGCGCGCGCCGCAGCGCCGACGCCGACGGCGGCGTGCGGCCGATCACCTCGCCGATGGTCGGCACGTTCCATCGTGCTCCGGCGCCCGAGGTTCCCGCCTTCGTGGAGGTCGGCGACGTCGTCGAGCGCGGGCAGGTGCTCTGCCTCGTCGAAGCCATGAAGATGATGAACGAGATCGAGGCGGAGTTTCGCGGACGGGTCGTGGAGATCCTGGTCGAGAGCGGCCGTCCTGTGGAGTACGGCGAGCCGATTTTCCTCGTCGAGCCGGTGTAGGGTCGCGGCCGTGTTCCGGAAGATCCTGATCGCGAACCGCGGCGAGGCGGCGCTGCGAGTGATGCGCGCCTGCCGGGAGCTCGGCGTGGCGACGATCGCCGTCTGTTCGACCGCCGACCGCGGCGCGTTGCACGCGCGGCTCGCCGACGAGCGCGTGTGCGTCGGCCCGGACCGCCTCGAGGACAGCTATCTCAACGTGCCGTCCATTCTCGCCGCCGCGCTCTCGCGGGGCGCGGACGCCGTCCATCCGGGGTACGGGCTCCTCGCCGAGAGCGGCGACTTCGCGGAGGCGTGCGAGCGGTCGGGCCTGGCCTTCGTGGGGCCGAGGGTTCGTCATCTCCGGCTCATGGGCGACAAGCCGCGGGCGCGACGTATTGTCGAGAAGGCCGGCGTCCGCGTGCTGCCGGGGAGCGTCGAGCCGCTCGCGGATCTTGCCGACGTGCGCGCCGTCGCGGACGAGATCGGCTATCCGCTGCTCGTGAAGGCGGCGGCGGGAGGCGGCGGGCGCGGCCTCGGGGTGGCGCGCGACGCCGAGGCCCTCGCGTCGGCCTTCGCGCTCGCGCGCAGCGAGCGCGACCGCGGATTCGGCAACGACCTCGTCTATGTCGAGCGCTATCTCGAGCGCGCGCGCCACGTCGAGATCCAGCTCCTCGCCGATCGTGATCGGCGCGTCGTCCTCCTCGGCGAACGCGACTGCTCGGTGCAGCGCGCGCGGCGGAAGCTCGTCGCCGAGGGCCCGGCCGTAGACCTTCCGCGCGGGCTCCGCGGCAAGCTCGCCGCGGCGGCGGCCGCCGCGGCGGCCGCCGTGGGTTACACCAACGTCGGCAGCGTCGAGTTCCTGGTCGGCGACGACGGCGAGTTCTACTTCATCGAGATGAACACGCGCGTCCAGGTCGATCACGCCGTGCCCGAGGCGCTGACGGGCGTGGATCTCGTTCGCGAGGGCATCCTCGTCGCCGCCGGCGAGCCGGTCTCGATCGGCGCCGCGGAGGCGAGCGTGCGCGGCCACGCGATCGAGTGCCGAATCCGAGCCGCAGGCCCGCGGGGCGCGACGAGCGCCCGCTACGCGGTCAGGGCGTTCCACTCGCCCGGCGGCCTCGGCATACGCGTCGCGTCGGCGCTCGAGGTCGGCGACGTGGTCGCCGGGGACGAGGTGCTGGTCAAGGTGCTCGCGCACGGCGCGACGCGCGCCGAGGCGCTCGCGCGCTTGCGCGCGGCGCTCCCCGAGGTCGTCATCGACGGCGTGCCGACCGATCTGGAGCTGCACCGGGGCGTCCTCGCGGATCCTGCGTTTGCGCGCGGGCCCGTGCATACGACATGGCTCGACGCGCGCTGAAGCGGCAGGCGACGGGTCGCGGCGCGGCGCGCGTGCTCGCGGCGGCGGCGATGGCGGCCGCCGTCGGCTGCGCGAGCGGTGGGGCGCCGCAGCTCGCGGTGGCCCCGCTTCCGGCGGAGAGGGTCGGCGACCTGGCGCGCGCGGCCTTCGAGCTCCGGAACGACGGCGGGCGTGTCCTCGTGCTCGATCGCGTCGTTCCCGGCTGTGGCTGCGTCGCGCGCTCGCGCCTGCCGCCGGAGCTCGCGCCGGGCGCGGCGACGCGGCTCGACGTCGAGTGCCGCGGGCCGCGGATCGCCGGCGACGAGACACGCGAGCTGCGGGTGCGCACGAGCGACCCGCGGAGCCCCGAGACCCTGGTCCGTGTGGCGGTCGGTCGCGTTCCAGCCGGTCTCCCGGCGGTGTATCTCGGGTACGTCGCGGTCGGGACGACGCTCGTACGCGACGTTTCCTTGGCGATGACGTCGGGCGACGTGCTCCCGCGCGCCGACGGGGAGGTCGCGGTGGAGCCGCAACCCGCCGCTGGCGACGGCACCCGGCTCGTGCGCCTGCGCTTCACGCCGCACGCCGCCGGGGTCGTCCGCACGACCGTCGACCTCGGACCGGCGGGCCGCCTACCGCTCGTCGCGATCGCCTACGAGCGCGCGCTGGCGTTTCCTGCCGAGATCCGCGTGCCGCGCGCGACCGGCGCGCCGGGCCTGCCGACCGTGACGCTCGTCGCCGCCGGAACGGCGCCGCTCGCGATCGCGCGCGTCGAGTACCCGCCGGGCGTCGCGGGCGAGCTCCGCGCGGTCGTGCCCGAACGGCAGTATCGGCTCGTGTTGCAGGTCCGGGGCGCGATCCCGACCGGCAACGGCGCGATCCGGGTCGTCGCCGAGGGGACGACGGATCCCGTGCTGGTGATTCCGCTCGTCGACGCGACGGTCGACGGCGGCACGCGTCCGCCCGCATGACCGCCATCGGCATCCGAGCGCCCGCGCGCGGCGCTCTCGACGTCGTCGGCATCGGCGTGAACGCCGTCGATCATCTCTGCACGGTCGAGTTCTTTCCGACCTTCGATAGCAAGCAGACGCTCGCGGGCTACGACGTGCAGCCCGGGGGGCAGGTCGCGACCGCGCTCGTGGCGTTGCAGCGCTGGGGCCGGCGCTGCCGCTACGTCGGGACGTTCGGCGACGGTCCGCTCGGGGCGTGGTCGCGCCGATCCCTCGTCGACGAGGGCATCGAGGTCGCGTATGCCCCGACGCGCGGCGGCGTGGCCAACCAATGCGCCGTGATCCTGGTTGATCGCGCGTCCGGCGAGCGGACGATTCTCATGCATCGGCCGGTCGCGCTGACACTCCGGCCCGAGGAAGTCGATCGCGGCGTCGTCACCGGCGGGCGGGTGCTGCACCTCGACGGCTACGACGCGGACGCGGCGCACGTCGCCGCGTCGTGGGCGCGCGCCGCGGGCGTTCCGGTCGTCGTGGACGTCGACACCGGGGTCGAGGAGGTCGAGCGCCTCCTCCGCCTCACCGACGCCGTCATCCTCGCGTGCGAGTTCGCGTGCGCACTCACGGGTGCCGTCGATGCCGAGGCCGCGCTCGGCGCCCTCGCGGTGATGACCGGCGCGCCGCTCGTCGCCGTGACGCTCGGCGCCGGAGGAGTGATCGCGCGCACGGCGGCCGGCACGCTCCGCGTCCCGGGCTTCGCGGTGCGCGCCGTCGACACGACCGGCGCCGGCGACGTCTTCCGCGCCGGCTTCATCCACGGCCTCCTCGCCGACTGGTCGCTCGAGCGGACGCTCGCGTTCGCGAATGCCGGGGCGGCCCTCAAGTGCACCGTTGCGGGCGGCCGGCCGGGCATCCCGACCGTCGCCGCCGCCGAGGCGCTGGTCGCGGCGCGGGGAATCGACGCATGAGGCGTGCGGCCATGCCCGGCGGACGCGAGTCAACGACAGTGGGGTAGCACGCGCTCGGCAAAGAGCTGCGCCGGCTCGCGGATGTCGCGGCCGAAGAACTCCATGACGAGCATGGTGCAGCCGAGCGCCACGTGGGCCTCGATCCGCTCGATGCACTGCTCGGCCGTGCCGGCGATGGCGAGCGGGCCGCCGGCGCCCATGTGGCCGCCGTAGAGCGCGGCGGCCTTCGCGCTCTTGGCGCGCGCGTCGGCCTCGTCGTCGCCGATCACGACCAGGCACTGCTGCGAGACGCGGATCTCCGCCGGGTCGCGTCCGACGGCGGCGCAGTGCTCGCGGAGCTTCGCGATCTTCGCTCCGAGGTCGTTCTGGTGGACCGCGAGGTTGTTCCAGACGTCGGCGTGGCGGGCGGCGAGCCCGAGCAGGATCTTCTCGCCGCCGCCCCCGATCAGGATGGGCGGCCGCCGCACCGGTTTCGGCTCGCAGTAGGTCGCCTCGAGCCGGTAGTGCTTGCCGGCGAAGGACGGTTGCGCCTCGGTCCACAGGAGCTTCAGGATGGTCGCGGTCTCGTCGAGCTGCTCGAGGCGGTCGCGCAGCGGCGGGAAGGGCATCCCGTAGCCTTCGAACTCGGACTGGAACCACCCGCTCCCGAGCCCGACGATCACCCGGCCGTTCGTCACGGCGTCGAGGGTCGCCGCCATCTTCGCGAGCAGCGCCGGGTTGCGGAATCCCACGGGCGTCACGAGCGTGCCGAGCTCGACCCGCGAGGTCAGCGCGCCGACCGCGGCGAGCGCGGTCCAGGCCTCGAGGATCGGCAGGTGCGGCATCGGCACGCCGTAGAGGTGGTCGTTGAGCCACACGGAGTCGAAGCCGAGCTCGTCGAGCGCGCGTGCGGCGGACGCCGTATCCGCCCACGGACGCTTGATCTGCGGCAGCGTGACTCCGAAGTGCACCTTGGCCATGGCGTCGCCTCCCCGCCGGCGCTTCCCTAACACGCCGCCGCCGTACCCGCGAGCGAGGACGGCGCGGGCCGGCGCGGCGGGTCGCGGCTTAGAGCCAGCGGCGCGGAATGGGCAGTGCGTTGCGGAGCCGCATGTACCAGCGGAGCGCGCCGCCGATCAGGCGGTGGTTGTCGAAGCCCCGGACCCGCACGGGTTCGAACGCGATCAGCGAGAGCCCCGTCTTGCGGTTCTCCTCGGCCGTCATGCGCTCGTACTCGCGGCCGCCGAGGCGGCCGAAGTAGTGGGTCGCGAGCCATGAGTTGACCCCGCCTTCGAGCGGCGCGTCTGCGAGCGTCACGTCGCCGTCGACGATCACGGCCCGATAAGGAGGAACCTCGTCCTGGATGGTGAGGCAGGCGCGCTTCGCGCGGGCGAGGGCCTTCGCCTTCGGCGAGGTCGTCGCGGTCACCATGAAGAAGCGTCCGTCGCGGTACTGGTACCAGATCGGAGCCTGCGCCGGCGTCCCGTCGCGCTTCACGTACGACAGGACGGCGATCCGCGGCGCGGCGACGAAGCACTCGAGGTCGCCCGGCGCGAAGGCGGGTTGCGGGCCCATGGCGTGGAACGTCAGGTCGGTGAGCTTCATACGCCTGGAATAGGTCGTTGACCGAGTCGAGTCAACGGCATAAGGATGCGGCCGTGGCGCCGCGGAAGGGAGAGGTGCGCCGGGCCGAGATCCTCGCCGCCGCGCGCGCCGTTCTCGTGGACGAGGGGCTCGGTCGGTTCGTGCTGCGGGACATCGCGGTGCGGGTCGGGCTCGTGCTCGGGAACCTCCAGTACTACTACCCCACGCGCGACGACCTCCTCGAGGCGGTCGTCCGCGCCGAGTTCGCGCGCAACCAGGCGGAGGTGGCGGCGATCGCCGCCGGACGCGGCACGGCCACGGCGCGCCTGGCCGCCGTCGCGCGCCGTCTGATCGACGTGTGGGCGCGCTCGGGCGGACGCGTCTACGCCGCCATGTCGCTCCTGGCGCTGCATCAGCCGCGCTTCCGCGCCCTCCATCGCGAGGTCTACCTCGCGTTCTACGAGAGCTTGCTGCCGGTGCTGCGCGAGATCCGTCCCGGGGCGCGCCGCGCCGAGCTCCTCGCGGTGGCGCGCCTCGTGACGACGCTCGTCGACGGCGCGCTCGTCCAGGTGCCGGGCCGCGGCTTCGCCGCCGACGCGGTGGCTGCCGCGGTGCGCCTCGCGTGCGCCGGCGCGCGCCCGCGGTCGCCGGGCTCCGTCGCGCCGGAAGAGCCTCGAATCGCGCCCCGGCCGCGTCGCGCCGCACGCGCCGGAGCATGAGGCGCTCGCGTGCGCCGGCGCGCCGCGTCAGCTCTGCGCGATCGCCGGCGGTGGGTCCGCGCCCTGGCGCTTCACGACGTTCATGGCGAGCGCGATCATCGAAGCGACATCGCTCACGGTCGAGGGCACGACGAGGGTATTGCCCTCCTTCGCGAGCTTGCCGAATTCCTGCACGTACTGCTCGGCGACGCGCAGCTGCACGGCCTCGAAGCCGCCGGGCACCTGGATCGCTGCCGCCACCTGGCGGATGCCGTCGGCGGTCGCCTGCGCCACCGAGCGGATCGCGTCGGCCTCGCCCTCGGCCTCGTTGATCTGCTGTTGCTTCTTCGCCTCCGACTGCTTGATCTCCTGCTGTTTGTGGCCTTCGGCCGTGTTGATGAGCGCGTCGCGCTCGCCCTCGGACTTCAGGATCGAGGCGCGCTTCTCGCGCTCGGCGCGCATCTGCTTCTCCATCGCGTCGAGCACGCCCTGCGGCGGCTTGATGTTCTTGATCTCGTAGCGCAGGACCTTGACGCCCCACGCCTCCGAGGCCTTGTCGATCTCGGTGACGACGGCCTGGTTGATGTGCGTGCGTTCCTCGAAGGTACGGTCGAGGTCCAGTTTGCCGATCTCGCTCCGGAGCGTCGTCTGCGCGAGCTGGATCAGGGCGAACGGCAGGTTCGCGATGCCGTACGATGCGCGCTCGGCGTCGACGATCTTCATGTAGAGCACGCCGTCGACGCCGACCATCACGTTGTCGCGCGTGATGCACTCCTGCTCCGGGATGTCGATCGCGTCTTCCTTCAAGCTGTGGCGATACCGGATGACGTAGATGAAGGGGAGGAGGATGTGGAAGCCGGCGCCGAGCGTGCTGTTGTACTGCCCGAGCCGCTCGACCACGAACGCCGACTGCTGCGGCACCACGATCGCGACCCGCGAGATGACGTAGAAGACCGCCGCCGCCAGCAGCAGGGCTACGAGCAATGCACCCGACATGTCGTCTCTCCTATTCCGGCTCGAGCCAGAGCGTGAGCCCGTCGATCCGCTGGACGCGGCAGCGCGTGCCGCGGGCGAGCGCGGCGCCGTCGACCCCGCGCGCGTTCCACGGCGTGCCGCGCAGCTCCGCGCGTCCGATGCCGTTCGCGGGCACGTCGTCGATGACCGTGGCGCTCTCGCGCCGCAGATCGTCGACGGCGTGCCCGGCGCCGCCTCCGCCGCGGTTGAGCGTGCGTTGAAACACGAGCAGCGTCGCGACCGACACGAGCGTGAACGCGACCCATTCGATCCACGGCGTCGCGATCCATCCGAGGCCGGTGAGCACGCCGACCGCGAACCCGCCGACGCCGAACGCCAAGAGGAAAAAGTTCGTGGGGATCTGCGCTTCGGCGATCGCAAGCGCGAGCCCGAGGATCATCCACAGCCACCACGTCATGGCGACGTTCTCTGTCACGAAATCCGCGCACAAGTCCATGGCGGTCCGAGGACCGCGCCGCCCCGCGCTACGCGTTCAGGCATCGCGTCAGCGACGGCACGCTGGTGCTCGGCACCCGCTTCGCCTCGCCCACCGGCGGTCGGATCGTCCGCGACGGCGAGTTCTTCCGCTTCGACGTGTAGGCTCCCGATGGCGGCGCCGAGGCGGGCGTTCCCGTCGTGAACGCCTCAGGGGTTTCCTGCGCGCGCTCGGTGACGCGCCTTCGCGACGATGCGATCGGCGATCCGGTTCAGCGCCACGCGCGGCAGCCACCGCTGCAACGCCCACGCGATCCGCGCGCGGCGACCGGGAATGACCAGGAACCTGCCGCGCAGCATCGCGTCGACCATGTAGCGGCACGCGGGGTCGAGGGCGAGCGATCCGGCGAAGAGCTTCATCGCGGCGGTCTCCGCCGGCCGCGTCACGGCATCCGCGCGCGCCATTGCCGTGTCGATCTCGGGCGGACAGATGACGCAGACGCCGATGCCGCGCGGAGCGCACTCGATCCGTAGGACGCCCGCGAGGCCGACGACGCCGTGCTTCGACGCGGCGTACCCCGATTGTCCGAAGGCCGTCACCAGCCCGGCCAACGACGCGACCAACGCCAGCGTGCCGCCGGACTCCATGAGAGGCAGGGCGGCGGCCGCGACGTTGCGGCTGCCGAGGAGGTTGACGCGGATGATCCGCTCGAAGCGCTCGTAGGGGAACTCGTCGAATCGGCGTGAGAATCCGCCGATGCCCGCGGCATGGAAGACCACGTCGGGGCGGCCCGTTCGCGCGCGCGCGTCGCGGAAGGCCTCCGCCGTCGCGACCGGATCCGTGACGTCGAGCCCGTAGGTATGGACGCGCTGACGGGTCGACGCTCGGGCGCGCTCGATCGTTTGAGCGGCGCCTGCGCACGGCGCGAGGTCGAAGATCGCGACGTCGGCGCCGCGCTCCGCGAAGATCTCGGCGACCCGCAAGCCGATCCCGCTGGCGCCGCCAGTGACGTAGGCGATGTCGGGCGAGGATTCCACGCGCAACCGCGTCAATAGACCGGCGTGTTCCGCGCCTTGCGGAACTGTTCGTAGCCCGGCGGGGTGGTGTTGAGGCCGCGATCGATCTGGACGTGCAGCACGGCGGGCTTGCGCGAGGCGATGGCGCGCTCGAGCGCGGGTCGCAGCTCGTCCTGGGTGCGCACCCATTCGCCGTGGCAGCCCATCATCTGCGCGATGCCGTCGTAGCGCACCGCGCCCATTTCGATGCCGCGCCCCGCCCAGTCGCCGGGGCCGAATCCCTGCGCCGCGAACGCCGTCTTCTCCATGCCCCAGGCGTCGTCGACCGCGACGACCACGACGACGGGCAGATCCTCGCGCACGGCGGTCTCGAGCTCCATCACGTTGAAGCCGAACGCGCCGTCGCCGACGATCGCGCAGACCGGCCGATCCGGCGCCGCGAGCTTCGCGCCGAGCGCGAAGGGCAATCCGGTGCCGAGATAGCCCATCTTCACCGAGTACAGGAACCCGTCCGGCGCGAGGATCGGATGGTAGGCCACGCCCGAGAGCGTGGTGTTCCCGCCGTCGAGCACCGTGACGGTCTCGGCCGGGAACGCGTCGCGGATCGTCATCACCATCTGCCCGGGGTTGAGCCCGGTTTCTCCGGGCTGCATGAGGTATTCGATCCCCTTCGTCATCGTCAGCGCGGACTGCTCGCGGTACGTCGCGAGATCGGTCATGGCCGTCCGCGCGCCGACCTTCTGGCGCAATCGGGTCAGTAGAGCGGCCAAGCCCTTCTTGGCGTCGGCGACCAGGGCGATGTCGACGGGCCGGTTCAGGCCGATCGACATCGGATCGGCGTCGAGGTGGATCGTGGTCTGATCGGCCGGCGACCCCCACGTCGGCGGCATGCCCCACGAGTCGTACTCGCCGAGCCGGGCGCCGACGACCAGCACCACGTCGGCGCGCGCCCGCGCCATGCCGACGCCGGCGAGATCGAAGGGATGGAAGTAGTGCGGATGGCTCTCCGGGACGACCCCGCGCGCACCCAGCGTCGCGCTCATCCCGGCAGCGAGGTGCTCGGCGAGCGCGAGCAGCTCGGCGCTCGCGGAAGACCAGAGTACGCCCTTGCCGGCGTGAATGAACGGACGCTCGGCGCCCGCGAGGACGTCGACGGCCCGTTCGATCAGCGCCGGGTCTCCGGCTCCCATGTCCGTCACGCGGTAGCGCGCCGGAGGGTAGACCGCGGGCGCCTGCTCCTCGGCGATCATGACGGCGAGCAGCTCGTCGGCGATCGCGAGGAACACCGGCCCCGGCCGTCCGGTCAGCGCGGCGCGAAAAGCCGCGCGCACCATCTCGGGAACGCGCTCCCATTGCCGGATCGTGGCGCTGTACTTCGTGATCGGCCGCGCCATCGCCTCGGTATCGGCGGCCTGCCAAGCCCCACCGCGGTTGGGGTCGGTCCGCACACGGCTCCGCAGGGTGCCGATCGCGATCACGGGATGGCCTTCCCCGTGGGCGCTCACCAGTCCGGCGAGCATGTTGCCGGTGCCGCACGCGGGATTGCCGATGACCACGGCGGGCTTGTGGGCGACGCGGGCATATCCTTCCGCGACGTGCACGGCCGCCTCCTCGTGCCGGGCGTTCACGTAGCGGATGCCGTAGCGCGCGGTGTGCACCACCATCGGGATATGCGCGCCGTCGATGATGCCGCACATCATCTCCACTCCCTCGACCGCGAGGCAGCGGACGAGAAGCTCTCCTACGCTGATCTGGGCCATGCGGATCGAGTACATCGGCCGGGGCGCATCGACAACGTGCGCGTCGAGGGATTCCGTTGCCCCGGCGGGGACGCTGTGGAACACTCGCGACTCGTCCACCGATCCCGAGGAGCCGCCATGAACGATCCCGATGACCCGCGGGTGCCGGTGACCGGCCGCCTGAGGATGACGCCCTCGGAAGCCTTCGTCGAAACGCTCGTCGCGCAGGGCGTGCGCGACGTGTTCGGGATCGTCGGCTCCGCGTACATGGACGCGCTCGACCTCTTTCCGCTCGCGGGCATCCGGTTCATCTCGGTTGCGCACGAGCAGGGCGGCGGCCACATGGCGGACGGCTACGCGCGGGCCTCGGGCCGGCACGGCGTCTGCATCGGTCAGAACGGGCCCGGCATCACCAACTTCGTCACTTCCACGGCGGCGGCGTTCTGGGCCCACTCGCCCGTCGTCGTCGTCACCCCGGAGACCGGGACCGCGACGGTCGGCCTCGGCGGCTTCCAGGAAACGGACCAGCTGCCGATCTTCTCGAGGATCACCAAGTACCAAGCGCACGTGAACAACCGCGCCCGCATGGCGGAGCTCACCGGCCGCGCCTTCGATCGGGCCATGTTCGACATGGGTCCGACCCAGCTCAACATTCCGCGGGACTTCTTCTACGGGGACGTCGAGTGCGAGATTCCGCGTCCGCTCGACATCGAGCGGGGCGCGGGCGGCGAGCGGAGCCTCGACGAGGCGGCCGCTCTGCTCGCGACGGCGAGATTCCCCGTGGTGATCGCCGGGGGCGGCGTGGTCATGGGGGAGGCCGGGGCCGAAGCGGTGCGGCTCGCGGAGGTCCTGAGCGCGCCGGTCGCGACCTCGTACCTGCACAACGACGCTTTCCCCGCCGGACATCCGCTGTGGTGCGGTCCGCTCGGCTATCAGGGAAGCAAAGCGGCAATGAAGCTGCTGGCCAAGGCCGATGTCGTGCTGGCGCTCGGCACGCGTCTCGGGCCGTTCGGTACGCTGCCGCAGCACGGTCTCGACTACTGGCCGACGGGGGCGAAGATCGTCCAGGTGGACGCCGATCCGAGAATGCTCGGCCTGGTGAAGCGCATCTCGGTCGGCATCTGCGGCGACGCGAAGGCCGCCGCGCTCGCGCTTCGGGTGCGGCTCGCGGGCAAGGCGCTCGCCGGCCACGCGAATCGTGAGGCGCGCCTCGCCGACGTCCGCGCCGAGAAGGCGGCCTGGGAGGCCGAGCTCGACGGCTGGACCCACGAGAAGGATCCGTGGTCGCTCGCGGCGGCGAAGGCGTCCGACGGCATGCACCCGCGGCAGATGCTGCGCGAGCTGGAGCGCGCCATGCCCGAAGCCGCGATGGTATCCACGGACATCGGCAACGTCTGCTCGGTCTCCAACTCCTATCTGCGCTTCGCGCGGTCGCGGTCGATGTTCGCCGCGATGAGCTTCGGCAATTGCGGCTACGCCTTCCCGACGATCGTCGGGGCCAAGGTCGCCGCCCCCGACCGCCCCGCGATCGCCTACGTCGGGGACGGAGCGTGGGGCATGAGCTTCGGCGAGCTGCAGACCTGCGTCCGCGAGAGCATCCCCGTCACCGCGGTCGTCTTCAACAACGGCCAGTGGGGCGCGGAAAAGAAGAACCACGTGGACTTCTACGCCAACCGGTTCCTCGGCGTGAGCCTGGACACGCAGCCCTCGTGGGCCGTGGTCGCCCGCGCGATGGGCGCCGGGGGGCGGCGCATCGACACGCTCTCCGACGTCGGCCCGGCGCTGCGAGAGGCGGTGGCGGCGCAGCGTGACGGTCGCACGACGGTCCTGGAGATGATGATCACGCCCGAGCTGGGTGATCCGTTCCGGCGTGACGCGCTGTCGCTGCCGGTGCGCTACCTGGACAAGTACAAGGCGACCGCTGCGAATCGCTGACCGGCGCCCGTCCTGGACGCCGCCGCTCTGGGGATCCGGCGTGGGTGACGGCTTCCGGGTGACCATCGTCACCCGGGTCCATGAGGCTACGCATGGCCTCGCTCGGTACGGTCAGAGCTATGGCGGCACATTTCCGTGCGCAGAGGTGTGCCGATGCTTCGTCTGGTTCCCGTTTTCGTCCTCCTGACGTTCGCGCTCGGTGTTCCCGCGCCGGCGGCTGCGCTGCCGGCGGCCGATGCGGGTTGCCGAAAGGCGTTGGCGGGCGGTGCGCTCAAGCTCGCGGCAACCGTCCTCAAGGAGCAGCAGCGCTGCCACAAGATCCGGATGAGCAGCGCCGACACCGTCAACTACCCTCCAGGCGTCGATTGCAACGAGGTCGGTGCGCTCTCGCCGAAGGCGCAGACGAAAATATCCAAGGCCGCCGCCAAGCTTGCGGCCGCCGGCGCCAAGAAGTGCGAGGGCGTGTCGAGCCCGCCGGCCGCGCTCGGTTTCCTGTCCTGCGGCGCGCCCTGCGAGGCGGTGCCGATCACTCCGGGCTACGCGAGCGTCACCGCCTGCCTCACCTGCCAGGTGACGAGCGTCGCCGTTGACCTCGACCTCGCGCTCTACGGCGCCCTCCCCGCGCCGCCGGTGCAGGGCGAGGCGAACGGCATCGTGAAGTGCCAGAGCGCGATCGGCGGCCTCGCGAACAAGCTGGCATTCACCCGGATGAAGATCCAGCACAAGTGCCAGTACAGCGAGGACCGGGGCCTTCTGGCCGCCGACTGCCTCGCCTACGACCCGAAGAGCAAGGTGGCGAAGCTCGCGACGGGGCTGCTCGGCAAGCTCACCGGCGCCTGCGCGCCGGGCGACCTCGGGATCCTCGCGAGCTGCGGCAACGATCACGCCACCGAGGCCGCGTGCCTCGAGGCCGCGGCGGCCGCCGCGGCCGCTGCGGTCTTCGTCGACGTCTACGAGCCGCCGCTCGCGGCGACGCCGACCCCCACCGCGAGCGAGACGCCGCCGCCAAGTGCGACCCCGACCGAGACGCCGACCGCGACCGGCACCCCGACGCCGACCGGGACCCCGACCCCGACCGCCACCGCGACCCCGACCCTCACCGCGACGCCGACGCCGACCGTGACCTCGACGCCGGACTCCGCCGGGCCGACGGTGGTGTTCACCACGCTTCCGGGCGTGATCCGGAACGGGCAGGATCTGGCGGCCACCGGAACGACCGATCCCTCGGGCGTCGCCTCCGTGACCTACGAGTACTGTCCGGGCGCGTCCTGCACGCCCGCGACGACGATCGGCTCGAGCCCGACGGGGCCCGACTACCTGGTCGACTGGACCGGGCAGCCGGCCGACGGCACCTATCAGGTGCACGCGGTCGCCGTGGACGGCGTCGGGAATCCGGCGACGTCGGCGAAGCAGACGGTCGTCATCGACAATACGGATCCGTCGGTGACGTTGACCGCGCCGGTGGCGGGCGGGATCTATTCGAGCAGCGGCACCGCCTACGGCGCGACCGCCAATCATCCGGGCGAGACCGGCTGGTCCGGCAACATCGACGGCTCCGCGGCCGACGTGACGTCGGGCGTGCAGGACGTGGCGGTCAGCGTTCAGCACGGGGCGAGCGGCAACTACTGGGACGGCGCGAGCTTCGCGAGCGCGAGCGAGGTGTTCGTCGCCGCCGCAGGCACGACCAGCTGGTCGCTGTCCCTCGCCGGCGCGAGCTTCCCGACCGGCGGCACCTACGGCGTGCGCGTCCAGGTGACGGACGTCGCCGGCAACGTCTCGACCTCGGGCACGACCTCGTTCTTCCTCGACCACGACCCGGCTCGCACCATCTTCGTGAACGGCGCCGGCGGCAGCGACGCGAACAGCGGGCTCACCCCGGCGGCGGCGAAGGCGACGATCGGCGCTGGCATCGCGGCCGCGACCGATGCGCGTCCGCTCGTCGCCGTCATGCTCGGCGCCTATGCGGGATCACTCACCATCTCGGGCGGCGCCGCCGATCCAACGATCGTGCGCGGCGGTTACGACGCCGGCTTCAAGCGTTCGGCGCCGGGCGTGAACCTCGTCACCGTGGACGGCAGCGGCGGCGCCCCGGCGACGGGCATCCTGGTTTCGGCGGCGGGCGCGCGCCTCCAACAGCTCACCATCAACAGCGGCGCCGCGAGCGGCGCCGGCCAGAGCGCCTACGGCGTACGCGCGATCTCGGGCGCGAGCGTCGAGATCAGCAACTGCACGGTGAGCGCGTCGGCGGGGGTCGACGGCGCGAGCGGCAGCGGCACGCCGGCCACGGCGGGGAACGGCTGTAACGGCGGCAACGGCGGCAACGCCGGCGGCCCGTCATCGCCGGGCGGCGGCGCCGGTTCGTGCGGCGGCTCCGGAGTCGCGCAGAGCGGCGGCGGCGGCACCGGCGGCAACTACTCCGGCTCCGGCGCAGGCGGCAGCGCCGGCGGCGGGGGCGCGGCCGGCGGCAACGGCGGCTGCGGCAGCCTCTTCGGGTGCGGCACCGACGCCGGCGGCGGCAGCGCCGGTGCGACGGGCGGCTCCGGGGCGGCCGGCGTGGGCGGCAGCAACTCGACGGCGCTGGCGGGCGCTACCTGGACCGGCCAGAGCGGCGGCACCGGCGGCACCGGCGGCGCCGGCGGTGGTGGTGGCGGCGGCGGCGGCGGCAAGTCCGCGAGCGCGTCCGGCGGCGGCGGGGGCGCCGGCGGCGGCGGGGGTGGGGGCGGCGGCGGCTCGACTGCGCCCGGCGGTCATGGCGGCGGGTCGTTCGGCGTCTACGCCTTCGACGCCACCGTCACGTTGACGAGCGTCGCCGCAACCGCGACCGGCGGCGGCGCCGGTGGCGGCGGTGCGGGCGGCGGGAACGGCGGCGCCGGCGGCCAGGGCGGCAACGGCGGCACGAAGTCGTGTTGCTCGGCTGGCGGCGGCGGCGGCGGTGGCGCGGGCGCCGGTGGGGGCGGCGGCGGCGGCGCCGGCGGCGGCGCCGGCGGTCCGTCGATCGCGGCCTTTCATGCCGGCACCGGCTCGCTCACGGTGAGCGGCGGCACGCTCGCGCGTGCGGGGAGCGCGGCGGCGGGCGGCGCGGGCGGCGGGGGCGGCACCGGTGGAGCCGGCAACAGCGGCGGCAGCGGCGCCCAGGGCGGCGGCGTCGGGAGCACCTCGTCGGGCGGCGCTCTCGGCGCGACCGGCGCGACCGGCGCGGCCGGCCTCCTCTGTACGCGGTACTCGGGAGGGTCGTGCACGCCGTGAGACACGTCGCTTCCCGAGAGGCCTCGGAGATCCCGGGCGCGCCGGATGTCGCCGAGGTCCCCCGCGCCGTCGCCTACGGCCGCGATCGACCTCGATCGTCGCGGTACCCGCCGCAGAGGTCTACCCGCACGCCGCGCTCGCGCAGCAGGTCCTTCGCGATGGTCAGCTGCTGGATCTCGCTCGTACCGCCGCCGATGGTCCACAGTTTCATGTCGCGGAACATGCGCTCGGGCGCATGCTCGCGCATGTAGCCGGCGCCACCCATCAGCTGCACGGCCTCCAGGGCCACCTCGCATGCCGCCTCGGTGGCATACCATTTCGCGGCGCTCACCTCGCGCTCGGTGGCCGCGCCGACGCGCTGCATCCAGATCAGCTTGAAGACCAGGTTGCGGACGTTCTCGCGCGCCGCGTACATGCGCGCGAGCTTCTGCTGCACGAGCTGGAACGCGGCGATCGGCCTGCCGAACTGGATGCGTTCGACCGCGTACGCCAGCGCGTCGTCGAGACAGCGCTCGATGACGCCGAGCGACATCGCCACGATCGCGGCGCGCTCGCTGGCGAGCGTCTCCTCGGCCGCCTCGCGTGCGGGCCGATCCGGATCGCCGAGCAGATGGCCGCGCGGCACGCGCACGTCGTCCAGAAAGACCTCGCCGGTCGGGCACGCGTGCATGCCCATCTTCTCCATCGGGGGGCCGGTTTCGAGGCCGGGCGTGCCGCGCTCGACGACGACCGGAAAGATGCGCTGCTTGTCGCGCGCACCGGTCGGCGCGCCGGCCCCCGGACCCGCCGCGGCGTCCTCGACGAGGCGGGCGTAGATCAGGAAGACGTCGGCCTCGGGGGCATTCGAGATGAACGTCTTCGAGCCCCGCAGCACGACCGTGTCGTCCTCGATGCGACACGACGTTTGCATCGCGAACGCATCCGAGCCCGAGCCCGGTTCGGTCAGAGCCCAGCATCCGACGCGCTCGAGCGTGAGCACCGGAATCGCGTAGCGTTCGACGAGGTCCGCGTCGCCGCGGGCGGCGATGGTCGCCGCGCAGCCCATGCTGGCCGTGACGCACAGGCACAGGCCGGGACTCGTGCGGGCCAGCTCCATCGCGAAGATCGCCGACAGCGCCGGATCGCCGAGCGGGCCGCTCCGCTCGACCGACGGTTCGCTCCCGGGTCCGCCGCCGCGAAGGCGTTCCGCTCGGCGCCGCAGCGGTCCGCCCACCATCTCGTCGAGGCCGAACGCGCGCCCGAACTCGCGCATGAGCGCGAACGCGGACACGTCCCCCTTCTCGAGCGCCCCGATGCGCGGTTCGATCTCGCGCGCGCAGTAGTCGCGCAGCGCCGCCGCTATCGCGCGCTGGGTCTCGTCGAACTCGAACATCGCCGTCGTGCCCGGGGCGGAGACCTACCACCGGGGCCGGCGTCGAGGAAGCGATTCACTCGACGTAGCCGAGGGCGCGCAGCTTCTCGCGCTGGCGCGCGTCGAGGGAGACCGGCCGGTCGACCGTGGCCGATGCCCCGGCCGCCGCGCGCAGCGCGTCGGCCCGGGCGCGGCTTCCTTCGGCGTAACCCTCCGCCGCGGCCCGCAGGGGTTCGGCCTCGGGCGGTGACCGTCCGTACTGATCGGACCGCTCGCCGGGGTCGGCGACGACGTCGTAGAGCTCGTAGGCCACGCCTCCGTCACGCTGATAGCGCGCGAGCTTCCACCGCCCCGCCCGGATCGCGACCCCGGGCGCCGCGTAGGATCGATCCGCGCACGGGCTGACCGACCACGCTTCGGTCGAGAGCGTGCGCTCCGGATCGGCGTGGCCGCTCCGGAGCGCGGCGACCAGGCTCCGGCCCGTCACGTGTGACGGAACGGCCGTGCCCGCCAACTCCAGGATCGTCGGCATGACGTCGATCAGGCCAACCGGCTCGGCGATGCGCCTCCCGGCGGGCACGTTCGGCCCCCGGATCATCAGGGGAACTCGGGTCACTTCTTCGTAGAGGTGCGGGCCATGGGAAGCGCAGCCGTGCTCCAGAAACTCCTCCCCATGGTCCGACGTCAGCACCACGATGGTCTCATCGTCGAGGCCGAGGTCGCGGAGGGTCGCCAGGAGTTTCCCGAGCATGTCGTCCGTGAAGCGGATCTCACGGTCGTAGTTGGCGGAGTCCAGGATCGCCGGCGGCGCGACGCCCGCCTGCTCGGCGAAGAGCGATGCATACCGCGGCGGCGGCGCATAGGGCGCATGCACCTGGTAGGTGTGCACGAACAAGAAGAAGCGTTCGTCCTGGTGCTCGCGCAGCCACGCGTCGGCCTCGGCGACCGTCACATCGACCTGTCCGGTCGGATTCATGATGTCCGGCCCCTTGTTCTCGCGGTACGTCTCGAAGCCGCGTCCGAACCCGAGAGGGTGCGCGACCCATCCGTCCTCGGTGATGGCGCCGGTCGTGAGGCCCTGGGCGCGCAGGAGCTCCGCGAGCGTCGGGATCCATCCCGGCAATCGATGCACGTTCAGAAGGCCCACGCCGTGTATCGACGGCGGCAGCGAGGTGAACATCGTCATATGGGAGGGCGTGGTGTTGGTGGCGGCCGCGGCGCAGTGCTCGAAGGTCGTGCCGCCGCGCGCGAAGACCTCGTCGATGACCGGCGCCGTATCGTGGGCGTAGCCGTAGCTCGAAAGCCGGTCGGCGCGCAGCGTGTCGAGCGATACGAGGATCACGTTGTGCGCGTCGCGCGGCCGCGGTCGCGGTGCGAAGACCGTCGGGTTCGCGACGAACGGGTGAGTGGCGAGCGACGCCTTGACGACGCGAAACACGAAGCGCCGCGATCCGCCGGCGAAGCGGTCGAGCGCGATGCGCCGATCGAGCCAGCGGGCGACTCCGACCGCGGCGAAATCGACGCGCTCCGACAAGACGACCTCGCAGGCCGCCCCCTCGCAGGCGCGGATCTCGAAGGTGACGACGCGGTCTCCGTGCGGCGCGACGCTGGCCCCGAGCGCGAGCGTCATCTCGGCGTGCGCGGGAATCGCGACGTCGCCGCTCTCGAACGTCGCCTCGAAGTCGCGCGGCCCGAACGGCAGCACGTACCGCGTCTCGTCCGCCATGGCCCCCTGGGGCGCCGTCCCGGAGGCGGGGCCTGGTCCGGGGCCGACCAGGCGCGCCACCGGCACTCGGAGCGTCGGGCGGACGAGGAACGTCGCGGCGGCCCCCGCGAGGAGCACGAGAGCCGCGAGCCCGCCGACGATGGGCATCCACCGAGTCATCGAACGATTCCTCCTTCCATCGCCGCCGGCGGGGGGCGTACGGATCGGGCGTTCGTAGCAGTACGGCTCCACGCGTCAACACGGCGGACGGCGGGTAGCGGGCGCACCGCCGCGCCGGCCATGGGGCCGGGCCATGCGGGTGGTCCGTCGGCGCGGCGGCGCGTTCTCGCCGCTCGTATGCGCCATGGAGGACGCGGGCGCGTTGCGGCGCCGCCGAGCCGTTGGTAGCTTCCGCACCTTGCCCGAGCCGGGTCGCGCGACCCGCGTGGGCCTTCGTGTATGCAGCCGCTGCCGCAGGAAGACGGATCCGCGCTTCGCGACGCCGTCCGCCGCGCCTCGACGACGCGCGCCGGCGAGCGGTTGCGCGTCGAGGGGCTGCGCGGGGGGGCGCGCGCGCTCCTGATCGCCGAGGCGTACCGCGCGGCGCCCTCGCCGTACGTCGTGCTGGCGTCCGGCGCGGCCGAGGCGGAGGCGCTCGCGGGCGACCTCGGGCTCTTTCTCGGCGAGGACCGGACGACGCCGGCGCTGGCGCGCGCGGTGCACGCCTTTCCGGCCTGGGACGTGCCGGCGTTCGAGCCGGTCTCGCCGCCGGCGGCGGTCGCGCACGATCGCATGCGGGCGTTCTTCCACCTGATCCACGGCCGCGATCCGATCGTCGTGACGACCCCCGACGCCGTGATGCAGCGCCTCCTGCCGCGCGCGGTCGTGCAGGAGGCGATGCGCTACCTCGTCCAGGGCGACGAGGTCGACGTCGAAGAGCTGACGCGCCATCTGACCGCGTGGGGCTATCTCCGCGTGCCGGTCGTGGAGGATGCGGGCGAGTTCAGCGTGCGGGGCGGGCTCATCGACGTGTTCACTCCGCTCGACGCCGAGCCCTTCCGGCTCGAGCTCGACGGCGATCGCATCGAGAGCCTCCGCACCTTCGACCCCGATACCCAGCGGTCGTCGGGCGAGCGCGAGGAGGTCGTGCTCGTTCCCGTGCGCGAGGCGTCGCTCGCCGATCTCGGGACGCCGGAGGCGCGGCGCGCCGTCGAGGTCCGGGCGCTCGAGATCGAGATGCCGCGCCTCGACCGCAGCGCGATGAGCGACGCGCTCGAGAACGGCCTCTTCTTTCCCGGCGTCGAGTTCGTGACTCCCTACGTGTATCCCGGAGGGCTCGCGACCTTCTTCGACTACCTGGCGAAGGACGCGCGGCTCTGGATCGACGATCCGGCCGGCGTCGAGAGCGCGTGGGACGCGACCTGGGAGCTCGTGCAGCGGCGCGCCCGCGAGGCCGAGGAGGCGCGCCGCTTCTTCGCGCCCGGCGAGCGCTTCGCGATGTCGGCCTCCGAGGTGCGCGCGGCGCTCGGCGCGCTTCCGACCGTCGAGCTCGATCCCCTGATCGGACTCGCCGGGAGCGCGGGACACCTGCGCGTGCCCTGCTACACCCTCGCCGAGCTCGCGGCGGCGCGCGTCCAGGGCGCGGCGGCGCCGCGCGATCCGGATGCGCCGCGCTCGGCGGCGCCGGCCATGCGTCCGGTCGCCGACCGCATCCGCGAGTGGACCGCGGAAGGACGCCGGACGTTCGTGATCGTGCACGGCGCGGGGCAGCGGGCGCGCCTCCACGGTCTTCTGACCGCCAACGGGATCGACGTCGCGGCGGCGACCGCGCCGCTGCCGGCGCTCCTCGCCGAGCGCGGCGGCGGGCCGGTCATGATCGAGGGCTCGCTCTCGCAGGGCTTCCGTCTGCCGCTGGAGCCATGGGTCTTCGTCGGCGAGGAGGAGATGTTCGGCGAGCGGCGCCAGCAGCGCCGCACCCGCAAGGTGAGCGCCGCCGACGTGCTCTCGAGCCTCGCCGAACTCGCGACCGACGACTACGTGGTGCACGTCGATCACGGCATCGGGCGCTATCGCGGCCTCAAGCACATGAGCGTCGCCGATGTGGAAGGCGACTTCCTCCACCTCGAGTACCAGGGCGGCGACCGTCTGTACCTCCCGGTCGACCGCATCAACCTGGTCGGCAAGTACATCGGCGGCGGCGACGGCGCCGCCGAGCCGGCGCTCGACAAGCTCGGCGGCACCGCGTGGGAGCGGGTCAAGGCGAAGACCAAAGAGGCCCTGCTCTCGATGGCGCGAGAGCTCGTCGAGATCGGCGCCAAGCGCCAGGTTCTCCAGGGCCAGAGCTTCGAGAGCGGCGATCCGCTCTTTCGGGAGTTCGAGGCGCGCTTCCCGTTCGACGAGACGCCGGACCAGCAGAAGGCGATCGACGACGTGCTCGAGGACCTGGCGCGCGACAAGCCGATGGATCGTCTCGTGTGCGGCGACGTGGGCTTCGGTAAGACCGAGGTTGCCATGCGCGCCGCCTTCGCGGTCGTCATGGCGGGGCGGCAGGTGGCGGTGCTGGTGCCGACGACGGTGCTGGCGCAACAGCACTACGACACCATGGGCAAGCGCTTCGCCGGCTATCCGGTGCGGGTCGAGATGCTGTCGCGCTTCCGCTCCAACGCCGAGAACAAGGCGACGATCGCAGGCCTCGCCGATGGCACGGTCGACGTCGTCGTCGGGACGCACCGCCTCCTCCAGAAGGACGTGTCGGCCGCCCGCCTCGGGCTCCTCGTGATCGACGAGGAGCACCGCTTCGGCGTAAAGGACAAGGAGCGCATCAAGGCGCTGCGCGCGACCGTCGACGTGCTGACGCTCACCGCGACGCCGATCCCGCGCACCCTCCAGATGGCGCTCACCGGCATCCGCGACCTCTCGGTCATCGAGAGCCCGCCCGTCGACCGGCTGGCGATCCGCACCTACGTCACCAAGGCCGACGACCACGTGATCCGGGAGGCGATCCTCCGCGAGCTCCGGCGCGGCGGCCAGGTGTTCTTCGTCCACAACCGGGTCGAGACGATCGACCGCCGGGCCCTGCATCTGAAGGAACTCGTTCCGGAGGCGACCGTCATCGTCGGCCACGGCCAGATGGGCGAGCGGCAGCTCGAGCAGGTGATGGACGACTTCATCCGCCAGCGCGCCAACGTGCTCGTCTGCTCGACCATCATCGAGTCCGGCCTCGACATCCCGCGCGCCAACACCATCCTCATCGACCGGGCCGATACGCTCGGCCTCGCGCAGCTGTATCAGCTGCGCGGACGAGTGGGTCGCTCGAACATCCGGGCCTACGCCTATCTGCTGATCCCCGGCGAGCACATGATCGGCACCGACGCCCACAAGCGCCTCGAGGCGCTTCAGGAGCTCGATGAGCTGGGCGGCGGTTTCCGCCTGGCGGCCCACGATCTCGAGATTCGCGGGGCCGGCAACATGCTCGGAAAACAGCAGAGCGGCAACATCACCGCCGTCGGCTTCGAGCTCTACACGCAGATGATGGAGGAGGCCGTCCGCGAGGTGCAGGGCGAGACCGTCGCGAAGGACGTCGAGCCCGAGATCCAGCTCGGCTTCCCCGCCTACATCCCGGACGCCTACGTCCAGGACGTGAACCAGCGGCTCGTCCTCTACAAGCGCCTCGCCGGATTCAAGACGGCCGACGAGCTCGCCGGGATCGTGGACGAGATGGTCGACCGCTTCGGCGAGCTGCCGCCTCTCGTCGACAGCCTGGTGCGGGTGATGGAGCTCCGGCGCTCCTTCAAGGATCTCCGCATCGCCGCCGCCAAGGTGCGCGGCGACCAGATCGTCCTCGAGTTCCACCCCGAGACCCCCGTCCACATCGACTACATCCTGGCCGTCCAGAAGAAGGCGAAAGACCGGGTGAAGGTGTTTCCGGACGCCCGCGTCGGCTATCGGCCGCTCGCAAAGGACGCGGACGGGATCGTCGCGGAGCTGAAGGAGCTCTGCGCGCGGCTCCGGTAAGCGTCGATTCGGCCTGTTCACCGCCGGCGGCGAGTGTCAAAACGATCCTCGGGAGCCGGCGATGACCGTCGACATGTGGATGACCCGCGATCCGCTGACGATTGCGCCGACGACCGCGATCTCCGCCGCCGCACTGCTCATGACGCGCCGCAAGGTGCGGCGGCTCGTCGTGGTGGACGGCGAGCACCGGGTGGTCGGGATGGTGTCGGCCGGCGACATCGCGCGCGCGTTTCCGCCCGACCTCAACCCGACGTCGGCCGCCGTGACCGACCGTTCGGTGCCCGCGCCGGTCGCCACGATCATGACGCGCGCGATCTGCTCCGTGGCGTCCGGCGCCGCGATGGAGGAGGCGGCGCGCCTGCTGCGCGCGCACAAGATCGGCGCGGTGCCGGTCGTCCAGGGTTCGCGGCTCGCCGGCATCGTCACCGAGTCCGATCTCTTCCGTGCCCTCGTCGAGATGAGCGATCCGGGAGAGCCCGGCGTTCGCATCACCTTCGAGCTCGACGAGGGCGAGGACGTGGTCGCGACGATGCTCGCGGTCTGCCGCGGCCACCACGCCCGCATCGCGAGCCTCTTCTCCTTCCACCATCGCGACGCCCGCACCGGCGACCGCCGCCGCCTCGGCGTGATACGTCTCGCGGGTGACGTGCCGGAGGCGATCGTCGACGCGGTCTGGCGGTCGCGCCATCGCGTGCTGACGGTCGTCCGCCGCGCGGCCGCCGGCGACGAGGAGACGGTCAGGGAGCGGTGACGGTGGGCGTCGAGCCGCGGACAAAGCGCGGCGGTCGCTTCTCGAGGAACGCCGCCACCGCCTCCGCGTGCTCCGGGCTCTTCCAGCACTCGCGCAGGAGCACGCTCTCGCGCGCCTGCACCGCGGAGAGATCGGTCGCACTGCCGTTCTCGGTGAGGAGGGTCTTGATCATGCGGAGCTGCGGATCGGGATTGGCCGCGAAGCTCTCGGCGATCGCGAATGCCCTCGACAGGAGCTCGTCGGCGCCGGTCAGCACGTCCACGAGCCCCGCCTGGTGCGCCTCGGCCGCGGCGTAGAGACGGCCCGAGAGGCACATCTCGCTCGCCCGCCCGAACCCCATGCGCTGCACGAGGAAATGCGTGCTCGCGAGCTCGGGGACGAGGCCCACCTTGACGAACAGCATGCCGAGCTTCGCCTGCTCAGAGGCGACGATCACGTCGAAGGGCAGGATCATCGTCATGCCGATCCCGACCGCGGCGCCGTTCACGGCGGCGATGAGGGGCTTGGCGGCGCGCGCCATCGCGACCCAGTCGAGGCCGGCGGGCATGCCGCCCTGGCCCTCGGCGGTGTTGCCGCCGGGATCGGTGCCGTCGATCCGGCTCTTGAAGGTCGCTTCCATGTCGGCGCCGGCGCAGAAGCCGCGCCCCGCGCCCGTCATGACGATCGCGCCGACGGCCGGGTCGGCGTTGGCGCGCGCGATCGCATCGGCCTGCTCCAGGCCCATGCGCGGCGTCCAGGCGTTCAGCTTCTCGGGGCGGGCGAGCGTGACGAGCGCCACGGCGCCGCGCGTCTCGTAGGCGATCTGTTCGTAGGTCATGGCGTCCTTTCTCCGACATAGGCGCGCAACAGCGCGAAGACGACCACGCCCGTCACCGATACGTAGAGCCAGAGCGGGAAGGTGAAGCGGGCGATCGCCCGGTGGCGTTCGAAGCGGCCGGTCGCCGCCCAGAAGAGCGTCGAGAGGATCATCGGCAGCGCGACGACGGAGAGGCCGACGTGGCTGACGAGGACGAAGAAGTAGGCCGGGCGGATCCACCCCTGGCCGGGAAAGCGCGTGTCGCCGTGGAACGCGTGGTAGACGACGTAGCTCGCGAGGAAGAGCGTCGAGAACGCGACCGCCGCGAGCATGGCGCGCTTGTGGGCTTCGCGCCGGCCGCGCCGGATGCTCCGCCAGCCGGCGACGAGCGCGAGCGCGCTGCAGCTGTTGAAGAAGGCGTTCGCAGCCGGCAACGCGTCGATCCACGGCGGCGCGGGGGCCCGTGTCGACTTGAGGTAGATCAGCCAGACCAGGAACCCCGCGGCCGCCGCCGAGAGCGGCAGGATCCAGACGAGCGGTCGGCGTTCGACGAGGGCCGTATCCATCCCGACCGCGTCAGAGGTGCTTCAGGACTTCGTCGGCGAGCCGCTGCTGGGTGCGCGGGTCGATCCCGCCGCCGAAGATCACTTGCGACACGTCCCAGTCGCGGGCGCGGCGCCGGAGCTCGGCAACGCACTCGTCCGGGGTGCCGATCAGCGCCATCGGCGAGCGCAGCATGCCCTCGGGGGTCGTGTTGAACATCGGCGCCATTCCCTCGGCGGTGGCCCGCGTCGCGGCCGGCGAATCGGTGAGGATGGTCGTGAAGACCATGTTGCTGATGCGGATCTTCGCGCCATCGCGGCCGTGGCGCGCGGCCTCGTCGCGCAGGAACCTCACCTTGGACGTGAAGGCATCGTCGGTGAGCTTCGCGACGTTCTCGAGCTTGATGTACCCGGGCGTCCCGGCGTCGGCGATGATGTTCACCACGTCGGCGTGCTTGGCGGCGACCCGCAAGAGGCCCTTGCCGCCGCCTCCGAGGAGGATCGGCGGCGCCGGCTGCTGCACGGTCTTCGGGAACAGGATGCAGCCGTCGAGCCGGTAGAACTCCCCGGCGAAGGTCGTCTCGTCCTTCGACCAGAGCGAGCGCATGCAGGTGAGCGCCTCGTCCAGCATGCGGATCCGGGTCGTGATGTCCGGGTAGGGCAGGCCGGTCATTCTGAACTCGCGCTCGGTCCAGCCGGTGCCGAGCCCGGCGACGAGGCGTCCGCCGCTCAACTGGTCGAGGGAGGCCAGGCTCTGCGCCGTGATGACGGGATGACGGAAGAGGTTGCAGAGCACGAGGTGGCCGACCCGGGCTCTCTTCGTCGCCTCGGCGATCACGGCGACCATGATCATCGGGTCGTAGGAGAGGTTCTTCGGATCGAAGCTCTTCTCGGGGCCCTCCATCACGATGTGATCGGGCACCGTGACGACGGTGTATCCCTGCGCTTCCGCCGCTTGCGCGCGGTCGCGGAGCTGCGAGAAGTCGAGGTTCGCGAGCTGGACGCCGTATTCCATGGGATCTCCTCGGGCGGGGCGGGCGCGCGCGACCGTCGCGGCGCCCGCCTGCGGTTGGCGAGGATCTATGGCACGGGAGGGTATTGAAGCAAGGCGACATCGACCGCTAACTTTGCGGCTCGACGCCATCGAAGGGAGATGTCCATGACCCCCGACCGTACCGGGTTTCGCCGCGCCATCGAGCGCCACAGCTTCGACGATCTGATCGCTCTCTTTCGCGAAGACGCCGTTCTCCACAGTCCGATCACGTTCCAGCCGTTCGAGGGGAAGACCGCGATTCGGCGCCTCCTCTCCATCATCTTCGAAGTGTTCGAGGATTTCCGGTACACCGACGAGCTCGACGCCGTCGACGGCATGACGAAGGTGCTCGTGTTCCGGGCGCGCGTGAAGGACCGCGACGTCGAGGGCATCGACCTCGTCCGCTACGACGAGGCCGGCATGGTGCGCGACCTGACCGTCATGGTGCGGCCGCGTTCGGGCATGGAGCGGCTCCTCGCCGAGGTGCAGCCCAGGCTCATGGCCGCCTTCGCGGCGGACACGGCGCGCTGACGCGTCCGGCGGACCGCGCGACGCCGGCGACCTCGACAGCCTTTTCCCTCCGCCCGACCTCCGCTAAGGTCCGCCGATGCACATGGGATCCACGTCGTTCGCGGGCGTCGTCGCGCTCGCGCTCGCCCTCGTCGCGGCGTCCGGGGCGCCCGCCGAGACGCTCAACCGCATCGTCGCCACCATCGACGGCGAGCCCATCACCCAGATCGAGCTCGAACGCTACGCCGAGACCGTCAAGAAGCGGCCCGGCGGCGATCAGGTCACCGATCAGAAGCTGATCCTCGACGAGCTCATCCTGGACAAGATCATCCAGAAGCAGGTCGAGACGCTCGGCCTCAAGGCGAGCGATCAGCAGATCGACCATTACATCGAGTCGATCCGGAGCCGGAACAACCTGAGCGAGGACCAGCTGCACGAGGCGCTCGAGCAGCAGGGTATGACCTGGGATCAGTACCGCGCGCAGGTGCGTTCCGACATCGAGCGCGCGAACCTCATCAATCGCGAAATCCGCACCAAGGTGAACGTGTCGCCCGAGGAGGTCGAGCGCTACTACCAGGCGCATCTCGGCGAGTACGGCGCGTCGCAGAAGGTGACGGCGCGGCTGATCTCCTTCACGGTGCCGCGTGACGCGAGCGACGAGGACAAGGCCGCGATCCGCGTCAAGGCCGAGGAGGTGCAGAAGCTTGCGGCGGACGGCGGCAACTTCGCGAAGCTCGCCAAGGAATACTCGCAGGGGCCGGCGGCGGAGGAGGGCGGCGACATCGGCGAGGTCGTGCCCGACGAGATGCAGCCGGAGTTCGCGAAGGCGGCGAAGAAGCTCGCGCCGGGCGAGGTGAGCCCGCTCATCGTCACGCCCGAGGGCTTCCACATCCTGAAGATCGAGAAGGCCTCCGGCGAGACGCACCGCCCGCTTTCCGAGGTCAGCGACGAGATCAAGGAGAAGCTCTACAAGGAGGCGATGGAGTCGCGGTACGACCGGTGGCTGAACCAGGACCTCCGGTCGCGGCATCACGTCGAGACGTTTCTTTGACGCGGCCCCTCGGGATCACGCTCGGTGATCCGGCCGGCATCGGCCCCGAGGTGATCGTGAGAGCACTCGCCCACCCCCGGCTCGGTCGCGTGCCGGCGGTCGTGCTCGGCGACGTCGAACTGCTCCGCGCGACCGCGCGCCGCCTGCGCGCGCGGGTCGCGGTGACGCCGCTCGCGGAGGCGGCACGGCTCGCGGGGTCGGGGGCGCTTGCCGGGATCGTGACGGCGCCCATCAGCAAGGAGTCGGTGACCCGCGCGGGATTTCCGATCAGCGGCCACACGAGCTCCTGCAGGAGCTCACGGGCGCGCGCGCCGTCCGCATGATGCTCGCCGGGAGCTGCCTCCGTGTCATTTTGGTGACCATGCACGTCGCCCTCGGGCGCGTGCCCCGAGCGCTCTCGATCGACGGCGCCGCGCGTACGATCACGATAGGCGCCGCGCACCTGCGCCGGTATCATCGCCTCGCGCGGCGGAGCGGTGTGGACGCGAGCGGTCCGTATCCGGCCGACTCGCTGTTCTTCCAGGCGGCGCATGGCAAGAGATTCGACGCGGTGATCGCGATGTACCACGACCAGGGCTCGATCCCTCTGAAGCTCCTCCACTTCCACGACGGGGTGAACGTCACCCTCGGGCTGCCGATCATCCGCACCTCGCCCGACCGCGGCATCGCCTACGACATCGCGGGCTCCGGCACGGCCCACGCCGGCAGCAGGCGCGCGGCGATCGCGCTGGCGCACTCCATGAGCCGCGCTGGCGCCGCGGCTGCACCGCGGCAGAGGTGGGCGTCGTGAGCCGAGGCCACAATCCGTCCATCTTCCGCGAGTACGACATCCGCGGCATCGCCGACGTCGACTACGACGCCGACTTCGCGCGCCTCCTCGGCCGCGCCTACGCGACCTACGCCGCCGACCAGGGCATGCGGCGGGTCAGCGTCGGCCGCGACGCGCGCCTCACGTCGAACGAGTACGCCGAGGCGCTCAAGGACGGGCTCCGCGCGGGCGGGCTCGACGTCGTCGACCTCGGGATGACGCCGACGCCGCTCGTCTACTATTCGCTCCATCACTGCGACGTCGACGGCGGCATCCAGGTGACCGGCAGCCACAATCCGTCAGATCACAACGGCTTCAAGCTCTGCGTCGGCAAGGTGTCGATCTACGGCGACGCGATCCAGGAGCTGCGCCGCATCGTCGAGTCGGGACGCTTCCGCGACGCGCCGCGCGGCGGGGAGGAGCATTACGCGATCATCCCGCCGTACCAGGAGGAGCTGATCGCGCAGTTCGGGACGCTGCCGCGCCGTCTCAAAGTGGTCGTCGACTCGGGCAACGGCGCCGCCGGTCCGGTCGCGCCGCGCATCGTGTCGGCGATCGGCTGCGACGTGCGCGATCTCTTCTCCGAGCCCGACGGCCGTTTCCCGAACCACCATCCGGATCCGACGGTCGAAGAGAACATGGAGACCCTGATCGACGCCGTGAAGCGGGACGGCGCCGACCTCGGGATCGCCTTCGACGGCGACGCCGACCGGGTCGGCCTCGTCGACCGGCACGGCCGCATCCTCTGGGGCGACGAGATGTTGGTGCTGTTCGCGCGCGACATCCTGGCCACGCGTCCGGGCGCGGTGATCGTCTCCGAGGTGAAGTGCTCGCAGCGCCTCTACGACGACATCGCGAAGCACGGCGGCAAGGGCATCATGTGGAAGGCCGGCCACTCCCTCCTGAAGGCCAAGATGCGCGAGACCAAGGCGGCGCTCGGCGGCGAGATGAGCGGTCACATCTTCTTCGCCGACCGCTATTACGGTTACGACGACGCGATCTACGCCGCGTGCCGCATGCTGGAGGTGGTCGCGAAGGCGGGAAAGCCGGTCGCCGAGCTGCTCGCCGATCTGCCGCCCGCCGTCAGCACGCCGGAGATCCGCGTCGACTGCCCGGACGCGCTCAAGTTCCGCATCGCCGAGCGTGCCAAGGAGCGCTTCCGCGCCGCCGGCTACGACTTGATCGACATCGACGGCGTGCGCGTGAAGTTCGCGGACGGCTGGGGGCTGATCCGGGCCTCGAACACGCAGCCGATCCTGGTCATGCGCTTCGAGGCGACGGACGCGGCCAAGCTCGCCGAGTACCGCGGGATCGTCGAGAAGGTCGTCGACGAAGTGACGCGCGAGATCGGCGCCGCCTGAGCGTCGTCAGGGCGGCAGCAGGTCGGCCGCCGAGAGCCGGATGCCGTTCGGCAACAGGACCTCGTCGCTGGCCTCCAGGGTCCGCTCGTCACGGTACGTGGCGGTCGCCGGATCGGGGTCGGTGAGCACGTGCAGTACCCCGCGCTCTACGTCGACGATCCAACACTCGCGTATGCCGGCTCGAGCGTACGCGGCTGCCTTCTGCGTCCGGTCGTAGCCGAGTGACGACACGACGACTTCGCAGGCGAGGAGCAGGTGTTCCGCCGGGACTCCACGCGGCGGGGTTCGGCGAGCCGGGCGACGCGGACGGCCGCTCAGGAGCTCCGCCGCCGCCATTCCTCCGGGGTGAAGGTCTGCAAGGCGAGCGCGTGCACGCGGCGCTCGCGGAGATCGCCGAGGGCGGCGTAGACGACGCGGTGGCGCTCCACGAGCCCGAGCCCCGAGAAGCGCGGGCTCACGACGATCGCGTCGTAGTGTCCGCCCTCGAGCGCCCCCGCGTGCCCGCGGTGGCGGGCGCTCTGGTCCTGCACCTCGACGTGCTCCGCCGCGAGCGCGGTACGGAGATCCTCGGCCAAGCGTTCGCTCGTCTTCATGGCGTCACTTCGTCGCGCCGGGCGGCGAAACGCAAGCGCACGTAGTCGGCGGTCCAGGCGCCGGCGGCGTCGGCGAGCGTCGGGCGCAGCGCATCCCGCACCTCGGCGAGGAGCGCGGGCCGCTCGTCCGTCGACACCGCGACGAGGAAGCTCTCGGCGAACGTCTCGAGCCACCCGACGACGTCGCCCGGGAGCGGGGTCGGACGCGGGAAGAGGACGATCGACTCGACGCGGAAGCCGTGACGGGCGAGCCGCGCCGCGTAGTCGTCGGCGGTCGGGAAGAACCAGGGATCGTAGGCGGCCGCGTCGAGTCCCCGCGCAGCGAGCGCCTGTGCGAGCGCCGACCGGATCGTCGCAACGCACCCGTGTCCACCCATCTCCGCGACGAAGCGCCCGCCCGGCTCGAGGGCGCGACGCACGCCGGCGATCACGGCATCCGGACGGCGCATCCAGTGCAGCGCGGCGTTGGAGAAGACCGCGTCGAACTCACCCGCGAAGGGGAGACGCTCGCCGTCCGCGACCTCGCACGCGAGACCGCGCGCGCGGGCGCCCGCGACCTGCGCGGGGCTCGCGTCGACGCCGACGACGTCGCAGCCGAGGGCGGCGAGCTTTCCGGTGAGGACGCCGTCGCCGCATCCGAGGTCGAGGATGCGCTCGCCCGGGCGCGGCGCCAGGAGCTCGACGACCGGCATGCCGAGGTCGCTCACGAAGCGCGCGTGCTTCTCGTACCGCTCGGGGCTCCACGTCTGCGGGGCGATCATACGGCCTCCCGCGCGGCGTCGTCCGTCGAGGTGGTCGCGCCGGCGAGCTCGATGAAACGCGGGCTCGACGCCGCGACGACGCGGCCGGCGCGGCGGCTCCGTCGGTAGGCGGCGAGCACCGCGCGCAGCGAGGCCGTGATGAGGTTGGGGTCGCGCCCGACTCCGAACGCCGTCGGGCCGTTGCCGACGGCGACCTCGACGTAGGCGACCGCGGTGGCGGCGGCTCCGGCGCCGAGCGCGTGCTCGTGGTAGTCGACCACGCGGACGTCGGCGCCGGTCGCGTCGCGGAGCGCGCGGGTGAACGCGTCGATCGGCCCGTTGCCGTGGGCCGCGATCCGGCGACGCGCGCCGTCGAGGGTCACCACCGCCTCGATGCCGCAGTCCCCAGACGGCCGTGCCGTCAGGCCGTGCTCGGCGACGGCGTCGGCGGCGGCGTCCAGGTACTCGGCTTCGAAGGCGCGGAAGATCGCCTCGGGTGCGAGCTCGGCGCCGCTCTCTTCCGTCAGGCGCTGGACGACGGCGCCGAACTCGACCTGCAGCGCCCGCGGCAGCGCGAGCCCGTAGTCGCGCTCCAGGAGATACGCGACCCCGCCCTTCCCGGACTGGCTGTTGACGCGGATCACGGCTTCGTAGCTGCGGCCGACGTC
>JADYZW010000050.1 GCA_020852955.1 Deltaproteobacteria bacterium
TCCGCTTCGACGGCCTGTGGTGGAGGAAGTTCGCCTACCTCGGGAGCGTCTACGGCCCCGAGTGGTGGAAGCGGTACTCGCCGCCGTGGATCGCCGCGATCATCTTCCTCTGCGTCGGCCGCAACCGGCGCGGCGCCCTCGCCAACGTCCGCCGCGTGCTCGGCCGGCGCGGCTGGTTCCGCGACCATCTGGCCGCCCTCGACGTGTTCATCGCCTTCGCCCATTGCCTGAACGAGACGCTCGAGTACTTCAGCCCGCATCCCCGGCCGGTGCGCGTCGACGAGCCCGTCGACGATCCGATCAAGGCCGCGATCACGCGCGGACGCGGCGCGGTGCTCGTGACCTGCCACTTCGGCAACTGGGACATCGGCGCGCGCACCCTCGCGCGCTTCGGCTGCCCGTTCAATCTCGTGATGGCCCGCGAGGCGAACGAAACCGCGTCGGAGTACGTGAAACGCGCGCGCGAGGACGCCGGCGTGCGGGTGCTGCTGTCCGACGCCTCGGTGTACGGCTCCTTCAACATGCTGCGCGCGCTCAAGCGCAACGAGGTGGTCGCGATGCAGCTCGATCGCCCGCTCGGCGGCGACGGCGCCCGCCTGGTCGACGTCTTCGGCGCGCCGGCCTGGTTCCAGGCGGGGCCGATCCGGCTCGCGCGCCTCGCCAGCGCCCCGATCTTCCCGGTGTTCTCCGTGCGGGTCGGACCGCGGCACTACCGGATCGCGCTCGGAACCGAGCATCACGTCTCGCGGCACGCGACCGTCGAGGAGATGGACCGCATCCTCGCGCGGATCGTCGCCGAGTTCGAGCAGCTCGTACGCCAGCATCCGGAGCAGTGGTTCCAGTTCGCGCCGTACTGGCCGGAGGACGCGTCGTCCGCGGCGGCGAAGCGCCCCGCGCCGGGCGCGCCGGCGCGGGCGCCGAAGCGCGCGCGCGTCGGCTGACGGGGCCCGGCGCGCCGCGCTCGCCGGCGGCGCGGGCGCTCGCCCGGACGCGCCGCCGCAACGGCGTCGCCGCCGGCGTGTTGCGCGCGCATCTCGACGCGCCGCCACCTTGCCGGAGCGAGACCGGCATGGTACCCGCGGCGCACATTCGTCCCCAAGGAGGACCTCATTCGATGAGAAAGATCATGCTTCTGGCGGCGGCGTGCGCGATCGTCGCCGGCTGCGCCCCGGCCACCGTCGACAGACAGAGCGTGCGCGCGACCGAAGGGCAGACCCAGTCGACACAGGTCGACGTGGTGCGGATCCCGTACGATCCGAACCTTCCGACCTACGTGGTCACGGTGGCGCCGCTGCAGGTCGCCGTCGACGGCTCGCCGAGCGCGCCGCCGCCCCCGCCGGGTCGTCGCTACGGCTGGGGACCGTGGGGCTACGGGCTCCTGCCCGAAGGCCCGCAGGCGGAAGCCTACAGTCCTCCGCCGGCCGGGATGTCGGATCGCGTCGGCCACGGCGTGTCGGCGCAGCTCGTGAGCGCGCTCGGGAACGTCGGGAACGTCCAGATCGTCGACTACGATTACTTCCTCGCGAACCAGAAAAAGCCGGGCGTGCTCGTGAAGAAGGGCGAGGTCGGCCCGCTCGTCATCAAGGGCAACATCACGGAGTTCAACGAGGTCGCCGAGGCGCAGGGCAGCGCGCGCGGCGGCGGGCTCGGCTGGGTCGGCGCGGGCGTCGCGATCGGCGGCGCGATCGCCGGCAACACGCCGGCGACGATTGCGGGATCGAGCCTCGCGCTCGCGAACCCGACCTACAACAACACCCGCATGCGCCGCACCGGCTCCGTCGGCATGGATCTGCAGATCCTCGACCCCCGCAACGGACGCATCGTCGGCACCGCGGTCTGCGCCGGCACGTTCACCTCGGAAGCCGCGACCAGCGGCTTCTCCATATTCGGCGTCGGCGGCGCCGACACGGCGTACGCCGCGAGCGCGCTCGGCCAGGCGCAGCGCGCGGCCATGAACGACGCCACCAAGCAGATCGCGTCGCGCCTCGCGTCGGTGCGCTGAGCACGCCGTCCGCGGCGGCCGGCGCGTCGGAGCGGCGCGCCGGCCGCCGCGATCGGCCGCCGGCCTACCTCCGGTAGCCCGTCTCCCGCGGGTCGTAGTCGACCCACTCCACCTGGCCGCCCTGCTGCCCCCACGCGCCGCCGCCGGTGAAGACCACCCGGCCGAGCCCCTTGTAATGCCACGCGATGCGGGTCACGTCGTCGCCGAAGTACCACGGGATGAACGCCTTCCCCGTGACGTATTGATTGCGGTCCGTCGGCTCGCCGAGGATCTTGACCACCTCGCTCATCGCCATGCCCTTGGTGACCTTCGCGAGCGGGCTTCCCGGCGGCGGAGGCGTCGGCGCGTCAGCGGCGGCCTCCTCCCGCGTGCGCTCCCCGGCGGGCGGCGGCGCCGCCGCGTCGCGCGCGGCCGGACGCGCCGCATGCTCCGCGCAGCCGGCGAGCGCGAGCGCGCAACCGCCGATCACGAGCCAGCGTACATCGACACGTCTCATCCTGTCCTCCTCGGTTGCGTGAGATGGCCGCCGACAACGCCAGCCGGCGCGCGCGTTGTCAAGGTACGGAGCGCGTGCTAGCGCCTCGCCCGTGATCGAGGTCGCGCGTTACCGCGTCATCTTCGGCGACTGCGACCCGATGCGGATCGTCTACTACGGCAACTACTTCCGGCTCTTCGAGATCGGCCGCGCCGAGCTCTTCCGCCGCCTCGGTCATCCCTTCGCGATCTACATCGCGCGCGGCCTCTATCTCGGCGTCATCGAGACCACCTGCCGCTATCGCCGCCCGTCGCGGTACGACGACGACCTGGCGATCTACGCGGCGGTGGTCGAGACGCGCCGCGCCCGCATCACGATCGGCTACGAGATCCGCGGCGCCGACGGCGAGCTGCGCGTCGACGGCTCGACGACGCACGCGGTGATCGGCGAGGATGGAAGGCCGCAGCGCATCCCGGAGGAGTTCCGCGACGCGGCGCGCGCGCTCACGGCGTCGCGCGCGGAGACCCGCGCGGGCGCCGCGCGCTGACCGGACGCCCCGGCTATTCGTCGGCGATGCCGGACGTGTGGAGGCCGCATTCTTCGGCCCGCCCGTCGAAGCGCGCGTGCTTGTCGTCCTCGCCGCCGGCGCTCGTCGAGTGCCAATCGCCCACCCGCGTGAATCCCTTCTCCCACAGCGGATGCTGCGGCAGCCGGTAGTGCTCCATATAGTAATACACGTCCTGCGCCCGCCACCGCAGGATCGGGTGCACCTTGAAGACGCCGTCCTGGAAGGTGACGGGATCGAGCGTCGCGCGAAACGTCGTCTGGTCGGCGCGCAGCCCCGCGATCCACGCGTGGGCGTCGAGCTCCGCGATCGCCCGCCGCATGGGCTCGACCTTCCGGATGCGATGATACTCGTCGAGGTCGGTCTCCCAGAGGCTGCCGTGCCTCGCCTCCATCTCGGCGGGCGCCATCGCGCCCGCGTAGCGCTTCACGTTCAGGCACAGGAGCGTCGTCAGCTGCTCGGCGTAGCGATAGGTCTCCGGCACGAGGTACCCGGTGTCCACGAACACGACCGGGACGTCGGGGATCATGCGGCTCACGAGATGCAGGATCACGGCGCTCTGGATGCCGAAGCTCGTGCTCACGATGAGGCGGCGGCGGAACACGCGGTCCGCCCAGGCGACCTGGGCTCTGGTCCCCTCCTCCAGCGCTTCGCGATTGAAGATCGTGACCTGCTTCGGACTCGGTCGCTCCACGACGTTCCTCCCGCTCGGATCGCATGGCATCGCCGAGCCGCCTATGGCAAGCACGAGGTCGGGAGACCTCGCCGATGAAGATGCTGCACACGATGATCCGCGTGGGCAACCTCGATCGCTCGCTCGCCTTCTATACCGGGATGCTCGGGATGCGTCTCCTGCGGAGGAAGGACTATCCCGGCGGCCGCTTCACTCTCGCGTTCGTGGGCTACGGCGACGAGTCGGACCACACGGTGGTGGAGCTCACCCACAACTGGGACACCGAGCGCTACGACCTCGGCACCGGATTCGGACACCTGGCCCTCGGCGTCGAGGACATCCACCGCACCTGCGACGCGCTGCGCGCGCGGGGCGCGAAGATCACGCGCGAGCCCGGGCCGATGAAGCACGGCGCGACGGAGATCGCGTTCGTCGAGGATCCCGACGGCTACCAGATCGAGCTCGTCCAGCTGAAGAGCCGCGGCGACTGACCGGCGCTACGAGATCGTCGCCCAGGCGCGCTCGTGCGAGCGCAAGTAGCGATTCACCTTGAGATTCGCGACGACGTACGCCAGGCTCTCGAGCAGCTGCCCCTTCGGCGGCGGCGTGAAACGCCGCAGGATGTTCGTGATCGAGTAGAACCCTTCGTAGACGTACTTGAAGCCGTCCATCATCTCGTCGCTCGTCATGCCGGTCGGTTTGATAAGCGGCGACCCGTAGTCGTAGCGCGCCCAATTGCCGTCGAGGATGCGCCCGTCGCGCGCGAGGTCGTCGTAGAACTTGGTGCCGGGGTACGGGCACGGCGTGAAGAGCTTCAGGAACGACACCTTGCTGTCGAGCAGGAACTGCAGGGTGCGCCCGAAGGTGTCCGGGGTGTCGCCGTCGAGCCCGACCATGATGAGCGCGATCACCTGGATGCCCTTGGCGCGGAGCGCCGCGATGTCCTCACGGAAACGGCGCGCCTGGTTGAAGTCCTTCTTGATGCCGCGCAGGCTCTCCTGGTTGATGCTCTCGAGCCCGATCGAGAGGCTGACGCAGCCGCTCCGCGCGGCGAGGTCGAGCAGCTCGGGATCGCGCGCCATGTTGATGGTCGACTGCGAGGCCCACTTCATCCCGAACGGGATCATCTTCCGGAAGAGCTCCTTCGCGTCGTTGGGGTGCGCGATCGGGTTGTCGTCGAGGAAGAGGATGCGGTTCCCGCCGAGCGCCTTGATGCGGCGGAGATCCTCCAGCACGTCGTCTGCCGGCCGCGTCCGATACGAGCGCTGATAGTAGGTCTGCACCGCGCAGTACTCGCAGGGATGCGGGCACCCGCGCGAGAAGATCACGGGCCAGTGGAAGTACATGCGGTAGAGCGCACTCTCGCGGAACGCCTGGAGCTTGAGGAGCGGCAGCGTCTCGTAGTCGATCGGCGCCAGGCCGGCGAGCGAGCGCCATCCGCCCCTGGCGCGATAGATGCCCTTGGTCCGGCCCTCGGAGAAGTCGGCGAGGACCTCGGGCCAGACGTCCTCGGCCTCTCCGGCGACGACCGCGTCGGCGTGCCGCAACGACTCCTCGGCGGTGAGCGTCGCCCAGGTGCCGCCGAGGACGACGCGGCGGCCGCGCGCCCGGAACTCGCGCGCCAGGTCGTACGCCCGGACGATCTGCGGTCCCATGGCGGTGATGCCGACCACGTCGCACTCGTGGTCGAGGTCCACGTCGTGCATCAGCTCGTCGACGAGCCGGACGTCGTGCCCCTGCGGCGTGATCGCCTTCAGGTAGGGCAGCGTGATCCCGCTCGTCCAGTAGCGCGTCGTCTTGTGGAGCGCGCCGTTCGCGTCGTAGTGCGTCGGCGAGACGAGGTAGATCCGCATCGGAAGCGCTCCTAAGTAGTCCGAGGTCCGCACGAGAGCAAGGCGGCGCGGCCGCACGGGGCGTCCGCGCCGCTTGTCAGGCGCGACGCGCGCACGTAGTGTCGCGCGCGATGGGTCCGCTCGCCGACACGCAGGCACTCGAAGCCGAGCGTTGGCGCGCGCGCGCGCTGCTGAACCGCTGGATCTTCCGCGGCATGCTCTTCTCGATGGGGACGATCGCGGTGATCCTGCACCGCGTCCTGCCCTGGAAGGGCGTGGCCTGGGCGTTCGCGCGGCTGTCGGCGCGGAACCTGGCGCGCCTCTGCGGCGTCCGCGTGCACGTCCACGGCCTCGAGCACCTCGAGGGCCCCGGGCCGTGGATCTTCGCGCCGAACCACCAGAGCAACTTCGACATCGCGGCGCTCCTCGGCCACCTCCCAGGCCAGAACCGCTTCATCGCGAAGAAGGAGCTTTTCGCGGAGCCGGTGCTCGGCACCGTGCTGCGCACGATGGGAATGATCCCGGTCGACCGCGACAACCCGCTCGAAGCGATCGACCGCTTGAACCGGGCGGCCACGGAGGGCTCGTCGCTCATCATCTTCCCGGAGGGCACGCGGAGCCGCGACGGCCAGCTGCTGCCCTTCAAGAAGGGCCCCTTCATCGCCGCGATCCACCTGAAGCTGCCGATCGTGCCCGTCATCTGCTGCGGCACGAGCGCGGTGATGCCGAAGGGCGGATATCTCTCGATCCTCCCGGGAGACGTCGACGTGTACGTCGAGCCGCCGATCCGCACCGACGATCTCGGGTACGACGATCGGAACACGCTCCGCGACCGCGTACGGACGGTGATCGCCGCCCGTCTCGCCGAAGCGCAGAAACCCGAGGACTGAGAAGACGCGCCGCCGCGACGGGCGCACCCGTCTGGCGTTCCGCGGCGGCCTTCGCTACACCTCGGGGTCAACGTTCGCCCCGGACGAAGGAGGATTGCTCATGGAGACTCGCCGTATTCCTGCGATCGCGATGCTGGCGCTGGCACTGGCCGGACCGGGATGCGCGCAGAAGAGCGACATCGAGGCGGTGCAGACCACGCAGAAGGAGATCCTGGCCAAGCTCGAGAAGATCGAGAAGGACATCGCCTCCCGGCCGGCGGCGCCCGCCGCCGCGCAGCGTGCGCAGATCGATCCGAACAAGGTCTACCAGATCCCGGTCGGCAACTCGGCGGTGCGCGGCCCGAAGGACGCGCCCGTCACCATCGTCATGTTCTCCGACTTCCAGTGCCCCTTCTGCGCCCAGTCGGCGCCGGTCGTCGAACAGGTGCTCGCCGCCTACCCGACCGACGTCAACTTCATGATGAAGCAGTTTCCGCTTCGCCAGATCCACCCGAACGCCGACCCGGCCGCGCGCGCCGCGATCGCCGCCGGCAAGCAGGGCAAGTTCTGGGAGATGCACGACGAGCTCTACAAGAACTCGCGCAACCTCACCCCCGAGACCATCAAGGGGATCGCCGAGAAGATCGGGCTCGACCTGAAGAAGTTCGAGGCCGACCAGGCCTCAGACGAGGTCAAGAAGCAGGTCGACGAAGAGATGGCGCTCGGGACGAAGAGCGACGTCCGCGGCACGCCGAGCTTCTTCGTGAACGGCAAGATCGCCCAGAAACGTTCGCTCGACGACTTCAAGGCGCAGATCGACGCCGAGCTGAAGGCCAAGGGCAAGAAGAGCTGAGCGGGCCCCGTCGAGTCCGCTCGTGATCGGAGCGCGCCCGCTCGTCTCGATCCTCGCCGCCTGCACGCTCGCCGCGTGCGCGACGCAGACCATCGGGACGGGCGGGCAACGCACCGTACGGACGGTCGGCCCCGAGGCGCCGGCCGTCGCCCCGCAGAGCACCCACGGATACGTGGAGGGCGAGCTCCTGATCGCCTTCACCCCCGAAGGCGAGAAGACCGTCGCCTCCCTGGTCGCGAAGCCTCCGACCAAGCTCCGCTTCGGCGTGCCCTCCCTGGACCGCCTGAACGCCAAGTATCGCGCGACCCAGCTGATCAAGGTCGCCGACCTGAAGGGAGCCTACATCCTGCGCATCGCGCCGGACGCGAACGTCTTCCGCGCGGTCGAGGAGTACCGGAAGGATCCCCTCGTGGCCGCGACCGATCTGCACTACCTCTATCGGCTCCCGGCGCCGCAGGCGCCCGGCGCCGTCCGCACCCAGACCGGCCCGCTACGGCGCGGCCCGTGATCGCGCGGACCGAGAGCTGCGAAGGCCCGCGACAGGAAAGCGCCTGCGTAGCCGTCTACCGGCCGGACTCTCCCCCAACCACTCGACGCCGGAGTCCTTGTACGCCGGGTACGGCTTGAACCGCCGCGGGGCGCTCATCGCCACGGCCCTCCGGGCGGCCATGCCCTACCACCTTCCGCCCGCTGCGGAGATCGTCGAGCACCGGCGAGAGAAACGCGCCGAGCAGCCGGGCGCAGTCGTCCGCGAAATCGGCCGGCACATCGATTCGCGACCGTCGGGCGAAGGCGAGCACCTGCGCCGGACGCGAGGGGTTGTCCCAGTAGTCACGCGTGAGCGCGAGCGGCTCGTGAGCAGGATCTGGTAGTCGTCGCCCGTCTGCCTCGCGCGGTTGAGCAGGCGCGCAGATGAAGCGGCGGATCTCGCTCTCGCCGCTGCCGGCGTCGCCGGTGAAGAGCGGGGAGCCGTTCATGATGATCGCGACGCGTGAGCCGCCGTCCCTGGGGCCCTTCGCGTGCGCCAGCATGTGCAGCAGGAACAGGAGTTGGCCGCCGGTGATCCTCGGCAGACCCGGGCTGAACCGCCCCGCGGCCCCGCGCTCGTGCTCGGCGTGCACGGCGTCCTCGTCGCGCTTCCAGTCCTTGCCGTACGGCGGGTTCGCGATCAGGTAGTCGAACGCCTGGCCGGAGTGGCGGTCGCTCGAGAGCGTGCTGCCGTACTGCGGGTTTCGGTCCATCGTGATCGCCAAGATCGGTCCATCGTGATCACGCGGATCGGTCGATCGTGATCACCGGGATCGGGATCGTGATCAGGCAGATCGGTCATCGTGATCGCGCAAATCGGTCATGATTGATCACCCCATGATACGGGCGCTCCCGACCGGGAGGGCCTGAGCCGAGCGCGACGCTGGGAGTCCAGGGCCGCCGCCGACCTCCCCCAAGGAGGTGGTGGATGGCGACGGAGCGACTACCCATGCGAGCAATTCGAGAGATTCTCCGACAGAAGTGGCAGCTCGGCCGCAGTAATCGGGCCGTGGCGCAGAGCGCCGGTGTGAGTGTCGGCGCGGTGAGCGCCGTGCTGCAGCGGGCGCGGGCCGCAGAGCTGACGACCTGGGAGGCGGTGACGGTGCTCAGCGAGGAGGCGCTGACGGCGGCGCTGTATCGCCGACCCGCCGCGACGGCGCGGGTGCGCCCGCACCCCGACTTCGCGCTGATCCATACCGAGCGGCGGAAACCCGGCGTCACGCTCGAGTTGCTGCACCTCGAGTACCTGGAGCGACACCCCGACGGGTACCGCTATACGCAATTCTGCGACCTGTATCGCCGATGGCTGAAGCGGCGCGGGCTCACAATGCGCCAGGTCCACCGTGCGGGCGAGAAAGCCTTCGCCGACTACGCCGGGAAGCGCCCCGGGCTCGTCGATCCGACCACGGGCGAGTGGCGGCCTGTCGAGCTCTTCGTGATGCTGCTTGGCGCGTCGAGCTACACGTACGCCGAAGCGACGCTGACGCAGCAGCTCCCGGACTGGATCGCGAGTCACACCCGCGCCTTCACCTTCTTTGGCGGCGTGCCCGTCGCCGTCGTCCCCGATCAGCTCAAGAGCGGCGTGACGATCCCGTGCCGCTACGAGCCGGGCGTGCATCGCCTCTACGCGGAGCTCGGCACGCACTACGGGACGACGATCCTGCCCGCGCGGCCGGCGAAGCCCCGCGACAAAGCCAAAGTCGAAGTCGCCGTGCAGGTCGCCGAGCGGTGGATCGTCGCGCGGCTCCGACATGAGACCTTCTTCACGCTGGCCGCCCTCAATGCGCGGATCGCCGAGCTCCTCACCGAGCTCAACGCCAAACCGATGCGCCACTACGGCGGCGCGAGCCGACGCGACCTCTTCCTGCGGCTGGATCGCCCCGCGCTCCGACCCCTGCCGCCGACGGCCTTCGAGTATGCCGAGTGGAAGCGGGCGCGCGTCAATCTCGACTACCACATCGCCGTCGCGCACCACGCGTACTCCGTCCCGCACGCGCTCGTCCACGAAGACGTCGAAGTGCGGCTCACGACCACCGCCGTCGAGATCTTCCATCGCGGCCAGCGCGTCGCCGCGCATGCCCGTCGGTACGGACCAGGCTTCACCACCACCGCCGCGCACATGCCCAAGGCGCATCAGCAACATCGCGAGTGGTCACCCAGTCGCTTCATCAGCTGGGCCACCACCATCGGGCCGCAGACCGCTGCGCTCGTCACGGCCATCCTCGCCGATCGGCCGCATCCCGAGCAGGGCTATCGCTCCTGTCTCGGCATCCTCCGACTCAGCAAACGCTACGACCCGGCCCGCCTCGAAGCTGCCTGTGCCCGCGCGCTCACCGCCGGCGCCCGTTCGTATCGCCACGTCGCCGCCATCTTGCAACGCGGTCTCGACCGCACGCCCGCGCTGCCTGCGGCCGAGCCCGCTGCCACGCCGGTCACGCACGAGAATGTGCGCGGCCCCGACTACTACCACTGAGAAAGGATACGCATGCTCACCACACCCACCCTCGACAAACTCAAAGCGCTGCGCTTCGCGA
>JADYZW010000051.1 GCA_020852955.1 Deltaproteobacteria bacterium
CGGCGCCGACGAGTGGGCGATCCGCGGCCTCTGGACGCCGCAAGGCGACAAGGGCTGGAAGCTCTCCAACAAAGCGACCTTCCTGCCGGTCCCGTAACCTCGTCCCGGACGCGGGCGGATCGCCGTCGACCCACGTCGACGGCGATCCGCGCTCGCGCGGCGGGCCGCTCGCGGGCTCTCGTGGGCGGGGTGATGGCGGCGGGGAGCCCTCAGGGCGCGTCGGCGGCGAGGCGCGCCCGCGCCCGGGCGAGGTTGCCGGCGACCAAGGAACGGGACGGCCAGTCCGGCGGCGCCAGCGCGAGCGCCCGCTCGTAGTCGGCGGCGGCGCCGGCGAAGTCTCCGAGCGCCTGCCGGGCCCAGCCGCGGTTGTTGTAGGCGTCCGGCTCGTCGGGACGGAGGGCGATCACCGTGGCGTGATCGCCCTCGGCGCCGACGTAGTCGCCCCGCTCGTGCCTGACGTTGCCGCGGTTGAAGTAGGCGAGCGGCCAGCGGGGATTGCAGCGAATCGCCGCGTCGTAGTCGGCGAGCGCCGCCTCGGGATCGGTCCTGGCGAATCCTCGGTTGGTGTAGGCGATCCAGTTGCAGGGATCGAGCGCGAGGACGTGGTTCCAGAGCGTCATCGAGTCGTGCCAGATGCGCGTCTGCCGGAAGGTGAGCGACCCGAGGAGGGCGATCGATGCGAGGCTTGCGACGACGACTGGCCAGGCGCGGCCGGCCGCGGCCGACCGTGACCAGGCGCGTGCGAGCCCGGCGGTCGCGAGAGCGGTCAAGGGGAGGCCGGCGAGATAGCTGTAGCGGTCGGCGACGAGCTGCGGTCCCGTCTGCGCGAGGCCGAGGACGGGAGCGACGATCGCGACGTAGGCGACCCAGGTCGCAAGGAGCCATGGCCGGCGGCGCCGCTCCCGGAACGCGAGCACGGTTACCGCCGCGACGGTCGCGAGGGCGAGGAGGAAGCGCGGAGCCGTCGGGTCGAGCGGGGTTGTGAAGAGGTGGGCCGGCTGGAGCCCGAAAGGCCAGAGGCTCTGCGCGACGTAGAAGCAGAGCCCGTAGGCGGCCTGCCCGATCCGCGCCGCGAGCGGGTGGTCGCTGAACGAGCGCATCTCCGGGACGCTCCGTTGCGCCACGAGGGCGATCACCGCGGCGACTGCCGCGAGCCCGACGATCGGAATCTTCTCGCGCAGCGCCCGGCGGCGGAGCGGATACCAATCGAGGATCAGCACGACGGCAGGGAAGGTGATGGCCCAGGCTTTCGCCGCGAGCGAGAGTGCGAGCGCGACGAGCATGCCGGCCCGTCCGGCGCGGCGGCGCTCGGGAGGCGCTGGCGCGGTGCGGAGGTAGAGGAGGAGCGCCGTGAGCCAGAAGCAGCCCGAGAGCACGTCGCGGCGCTCGGTCGCCCAGGCAACCGACTCGACCCGCAGCGGGTGGACCGCGAACCAGAGCGAGCCGACCGCGGCCGCCCAGGGAAGGATGCGTTCCGACGTGCCGGCGAGGCGCGCGAGCAGGCGGCGCAGCAGCAGCCAGACGAGCACCGCGTTCGCCGCGTGCAGCAGGAGGTTCCCGAGGTGGTAGCCACGCGCGTCCATTCCCCAGACGGCGTGATCGAGCGCGAACGACAACCAGGTGAGCGGCTGCCAGTGACCGCCCCGGGTCGTGGTGAGCATCCACGAGAGATGCGTCCAGGAGAGCCCGCGGTAGTGCTGGTTGCCCGTGAGGTTCAGGTCGTCGTCCCAGTCGACGAAGTCGTTCGCGAGCGTCGGCGCGAAGCTCGCCGTGACGACCAGTACGATGGCGACGGCGATCGGCCAGGAGGCGCGGCGACGTTCGTCGGACACGCGCGCTCCGCTGCCACGACGGTCGGCGCCGGACAAGCCCCGGGCTAGCGTTCGCCCCGGCTTCCCGGAACCACGTCCCATGCGGCGAGCTCGCCGTCGTTGTCGGCGACGAGGAGCGTCGGACCGGCTCCCCAGGCGAGGGCCGTGATGCTGGCCTGGTGCCAGGCGAAGGTGTGGCGGACGACGGCGTCGGGCAGGCTCATGACCCGGACGACGTTCCGGTCGTCGGAGACGGCCGCGAGCCGACCATCGGTCGCGAGCGCGAAGCGCGCGGTCGCCGCGTGCAGGTCCGCTTCGCGGACGAGCGCCCCGCTCGCAACGTCGAAGAGGCGCACGCGACCGTCGCGCGCGGCGACGACCAGCGTGTCGTCGAGGAACCCGAGACCCGTGATTTCCTGCGTCGACGGCGTCAGCACCGCCGGCCGCGCGTCTTTGGCTCCGGAGAGATCGACGATCGCGATCGTGCCGATCTCGGTCCCGACTGCGCCGCGCCGACCGGTTCGATCGAAGGCGAGCTCGACGATCCGGCCCTCGACCGGAAGGGTACGGATGACCCGGCCGGTCGCGGCGTCGAGGAGCCGCGCCTTGCCGTCGCCGGCGCTCGCGATCATCAGTGCCGCTCCATCCGGCGACCAGACGACGTCGTTCACCATGCCCGTGTGTCCGGGGGCCTCGAACTCGCCGAGGACCGCGCCGCTCGCCAGATCGTACCGGATCAAGCGGTCCTCGACCGCGAAGAGGGTCGTCGCGCCGTCGGGGGAGACGGCCAGCGCCTGGGGGCCTTCGCGCTCGCCGACGGCGGGTTCGTGTTCCTCGGTCGGGATCGGCGCGAAGGGGTGCCCGAAGGCCACGGCGGGGAGCGTCCAGGCCGTCGGCTCGACGTCGAGGAGGGCGATCAAGAGGATCGTGCCGTCGGGGCTCGCGGTCATGGTCGTCGTGCCGCGCCGGAAGGAGACGGTGCAGCGGGGCGCCGCGCCGTCGGGCCCGCGCCGCTCGGGCCGAGCGCAGCGCGGGTGCGTGGCCTCGCCCGTCTGCGTGCGGAAGGGTCCCGTCGGCGGGAGGTCGACGATGCGGGCCGGGTGCGGGGCGCAGCTCGCCGCGACGGCGGCGGCGAAGACGAGGCTGCGGGCGGCGGCTCTCCGGGGCATCGCGGACCTCTATACCGATGCAGTTTTCGCTTCCAAGCCTGGGGACAGGACCGCTATGGTGCGGCCGCTGGCCCATCACCCGGCCCCTCGACCGGGGCTACGTCGTCAGAGCCGAATGAGGGGTGCCGTGAGAGTGATCCGAACGCTGATCGTGTCTGTGCTGCTCGGCGCCGCCGCGGCGGACCCCGTTGTCGCGCAGACCTTGACGCGCGGCCCGTTGATCCAGAATCCCGCCGCCCTCACGACCACGATGACGATCCTGTGGTGGACCGACGTCGCCGGCGACAGCACCGTCGAGTACGGCACGACCCCCGCGCTCGGCTCGTCGGCCGACGTGGGGCAGGCCGCGAGCTGCGAGATCGGCGCCGCCGGCACCTGCCACACCGTGCCGCTCACCGGCCTCCTTCCGAACACGCGATACTACTACCGGCTCCTGACCAATGGCGCCCAGGTCCTCGCGACCACCTACTTCCGGACGTTCCAGGTGCCGAGCGACACCAGCGAGCTCTACTTCACGGTGCTCGGCGACTGGGGACAGGGCACGAGCGCGCAGGGGCAGATCGGCAACAATCTCAATGCCGACGACCCGCCGCTGCTCTTCACCGTCGGCGACAACGCCTACACGAACGGCACCCAGTCCGACTGGGACAACAACGTCTTCATCCCGCAATTCAAGAACGGCATCCTGCGCCGCGCCGTGTTCGTGCCGGCGCTCGGCAACCATGACCTCAACAACGTCGGGGCGTCGAACTGGGCGAGCTCCGTCGAGATCAAGATGCATGCCCTGCCGCGGAACGCGCCGGCGGGTCAGGAGGAGCGCTACTTCTCCTTCGACGACGGGAACGCGCACTTCGTCGTGCTCGACTCGAACCCGCCGGGCGTGAACGCGACCCAGACCGCGTGGCTCGCGAGCGACCTCGCGAGCACGACCCGCAAGTGGAAGTTCGTCTTCCTGCACCACACGCCCTACTCGTGCGCGACCGGGTTCGCGTCGATCGGCAGCGACCACAACGTGCGCGCCACCTGGGGTCCGATCTTCGAGCAGTACGGCGTCGACATCGTCTTCCTCGGCCACGATCACAGCTACGAGCGCTCGCAGGCGGTCGACGATTACGTGGTCGGCGGCGGCAGCGGCGCGGACGGGAAGCGCACGTACTACGTCATGACGGGCGGCGGCGGCGCCGCGCTCGACGGCGCCTGCTCGGTCGACGACGGCGGTCCGTACGGCGTCGGCCTCACGCACGCAAAGGAATACTGTCCGTGGCTCGCCACCGACTGCTCGAACGGCGTCGACAGCCAGTACTGCAGCTTCTCGAGGTACCAGCACGCGGAGGTGCGGATCGCCAACGACGCGGTGCTGACCCTCAAGGCGATCGACAACAACGACGCGGTCTTCGACACCTTCGCCATCGACAAGACGAGCCTCTGCGGGAACGGCGCGGTCGAGTCCGGCGAGCAGTGCGACCAGGGCGCGGCGAACGGCACGTCGCTTTCATGCTGCGGCCCGTCCTGTCAGTTCGTGGCGGTCGGCGCTACGTGCCGGGCGGTGGCCGGCCCGTGCGACGTCGCGGAGACGTGCAGCGGCGCGTCCGGCGCGTGTCCGGCGGACGGTGTCGCGTCGGCGGCGACGGTCTGCCGCGCGTCCCCGGGCGGCTGCGACCCCGCCGAGTTCTGCACCGGCGCGAGCACGGCATGTCCGTCGGACACCATCGCCGGCGCCGGCGCCGTCTGCCGCGCCTCGGCCGGCGCGTGCGATCCGGAAGAAGCCTGCGACGGCGTGTCGAGCGCGTGCCCGGCCGACGCCAAGTCGACGGCCCCCTGCCGGAACGCGAGCGATCTCTGCGACGCGGTCGAGAGCTGCGACGGCGTCTCCAACGGATGTCCGCCCGACGCGCTCGCACCGGGCGGCGTGCCGTGCCGGGTCGCGATCGACGGCTGCGACGTGACCGAGTCCTGCACCGGCGCGAGCGCGTCGTGCCCGCCCGACGGCTTCGCGGCGGCGGGTGTCGTGTGCCGTCCGGTGGTCGGCGTCTGCGACGTCGCCGAGACCTGCAGCGGTGTCGGTCCTTCGTGCCCCGCCGACGGCTTCGCCGCCGACACCGTCACGTGCCGCCCCGCGGCGAGCATCTGCGATGCCGCCGAGCGGTGTACGGGCGTGGGCGCCCCCTGTCCCGCCGACGGCTTCGCGCCCGCCTCGACGGTGTGCCGGCCGGCTGCGTCGGTGTGCGACGCGACGGAGCACTGCACCGGCGCGAGCAGCGCGTGTCCGGCGGACGCGTTCGCTTCCGCGTCGACGGTGTGCCGTCCCGCGGCATCCGCATGCGACGCGGCGGAGCGCTGCACGGGCGCGGCGGTCGCCTGTCCCGCGGATGCGGTCGCGTCCTCGAGTACGGTGTGCCGCCCGGCGAGCGGCGTCTGCGACGTCGCCGAGGAGTGCGACGGCGCGACGACCACGTGCCCGCCGAACGGGTTCGCGGCGTCGAGCACGGTGTGTCGTCCGGCGAGCGGTGTCTGCGACCTCGCCGAGCGTTGCACCGGCAGCTCCGCCGTCTGTCCGGGCGACGGCTTCGCGGGCAACGCCGTGGCGTGTCGCGTCGCCGTCGGCGTGTGCGACGCCGTCGAGACGTGCAGCGGGACGTCGGCGAGCTGTCCTGCCGACGGGTACCTCCCGCCCACCGTCGAGTGCCGGCCGGCCGCCGGCGCGTGCGACGCGTCCGAGCAGTGTACGGGCGCGGGCGCCGACTGTCCTGGCGACACCGGCCAGCCCGACGGCGACGAGGACGGCGTCTGCGACATGGAGGACCTCTGCCCGGGCGAGGCGGATCCCTCCCAGGCCGACACCGACGGCGACGGCCTCGGCGACGCCTGCGATCCGTGCACGAACGGCGACGCGATCCTGGCCGTGAAGGCGAAGCTCACCATGCAGAGGCTCGCGCTCCCGCTCGGCGACGATCGGTTCAAGCTGTCGGGGACGATGACGATGCCCTCGGGAGCGATCGATCCGTCGCTCGACGGGCTTCGCGTCCTCATCGTCGACGCCAACGGCCAGACGATCGTCGACGCCACCGTCCCGCCCGGCGCCTACAGCGCCGCCGCCGCATCGGGCTGGAGGGCCAACGGTCCGCGGACCACGTTCGCGTACAAGAACAAGGGCGGCACGATTCCCTCGCTCGCCGGGATCGACAAGGTGGTGTTGAAGCGGAGCTTGAAGGTTCCCGGGCAGGTGAGGTTCAACCTGTCGGCGGTCGGCGGTAGCTTCCCGTTGCCGGGCCTCCTCCCGCTGACGGCGACGGTCATTTTCGACCCGCCGTATGCCTCGACCAATCAGTGCGGCGACGCCGTGTTCCCGGGACCGGGGCGGCCGGCGTGCGCGTTCACGGCGCCGGTCGGGACGATCAAGTGCAAGTGACGCGCTGGCGAGCCGCCGTCGGCGCGGATAGAGGAGGACGATGTCGAAGGACGTCGTGCGCCTCGCGAAAGCGGGCGCCATCGCCACCATCACGCTCAACCGTCCCGAGAAGGCGAATACGCTTCGCCCGGAGGTGACCGACGGCCTCGACCGCGCGCTCGCCGACGCCAACCGCGACGACGCCGTCAAGGTGATCGTCCTCCAGGGCGCCGGCGACAACTTCTGCGGCGGCTTCGATTTCTCGAGCGGCCTCGACCACTATGCGGCCATCGCCGAGCGCGACTACGACCCCGGCACGGACGTCCACCTGGTCATCAATAGGTACACGAGCTACCTCGCGAGCTTCATGGGGCTCTGGCGCGGCCTGAAGCCCTCGATCGCCAAGGTCCACGGCTACTGCGTTGGCGGCGGCTCCGAGCTCGCGCTCTGCGCCGATCTCGTGGTGGCATCGGATGACGCGCGCATAGGCACCCCGTACTCGCGCGTCTGGGGCTGCCACCTGACCGGCATGTGGGTGCACCGGCTGGGGTTGGCGAAGGCCAAGTACTACGCTCTCACCGGCGAATGGATCAGCGGCAAGGAGGCCGCCGCCATCGAGCTCGTCAATTTCTCGTATCCGCTGGAGGAACTCGACGCGCGCGTCCAGGCGCTCGCCGAGAAGCTCGCCCGGATCCCCCTCACGCAGCTCGTCGCGATGAAGCTCATCGTCAATCAGGCGTACGACAACATGGGGCTCCAGAGCACCCAGACGCTCGGTCCGATCCTCGACGGGATCATGCGGAACACGCCCGAGGGCCGGGAGTTCGTGCGGGTCGCGAAGGCGGAAGGCGTGCGCGAGGCGGTGACGCGACGCGACGGGCCGTTCGGGGACTACTCGCAGGGGAGGCCGGAGGAGCAGCCGCGGAGGCGGAGCCGGATGGGGAGGGAGCGGAAGCCGTAGGCGCCATCACTCGCCGTCGCGGCTCCCGCCCGGGCGTGGCGCTGCGGGGACGGCGCGCTATCCCGCGCGGCCGACCGCCACGACGTAGACGTCCTCCGGTCCGAGCTCGAGCCCGAGCCAATCCTTGTTCTCTTCCTTCTTGGCGCGGACGAACTCGCGGTAGCCGCGGCCGGAGGTGATGGCGATGCCGGCAGCTTCGAAGGCGTCGTTGACGCTCGCGAGGTATCCGGGCGGCTCTTCGTCGGCGGCGAAGACGAAGATGCCGGGCTTCATAGGGAAGCGGACGACGCTGTTGCTCTTGATCTCCCAGCCGGCGGCCTCGAAGACGCTCTGGATCTGCTTCTGGTAGGCGGCAGCCTCGGGGTTGTTCGGGACGGTCGCGAACCAGACGGGGCGGCCGGGGTTGTTCTGGAGCTTCTCGAGCATCGCCTGGCGCTGCTCGCCGGTGAGCGAGCGCGCCGCGGCCGCGCCGGCCGCGGCGCGCTCGGCGGAAGCGGCGGGCGCGTTCGTGGCCGCGGAGCGCAGGCGCGCGTTCTCGGCATTGATCGCGGTGATGTACCAGACGATGCCGATGGCCAAGGCGAGGCCGACGATCCTGACAGCGACTCGAGAAGTCATCGTCGGATGCTCTTAGAGGAGAGCGGTCCCGGGGCGCAAGCCATGATCCGCGCGAAGCGCACGTCGCTCAAGACTTGCGGTTGGCCCAGGACGGCGGCTGGTCGGGCCGGAGGTCGTGCGGGCCGTGGGGCACGCCGAGCCGCCCTGGCGCCCACCGCGGCGTCCACTCCGGCGGGAACCCCCGGTAGGGTCCGGCGTCGCCGTCGAGCTCGACTGCGACCCGCGCCGTCAGCTCGAGGAGCTCGTTCTCGAGGTGCCGGCGAAAGGCTTCGGTCGCGGCGGCGTCGGCGTCGGGGGCGATCCAGTAGGGGCCGCTGGCCAGGGTCAGTCGGCGATTGAAGAGCAGGGGGATCTGCGTGCGGTCCCAGGTGGGGAGCGTGAGGCCGCGTGCGTAGCGCGTCCGCACGAGCACGATCGGGGCGCGGCAGGCCTTCGCGATCGCGACCGCGCCCGGCTTCATCCGGTAGACGGGACCCTGCGAACCGTCGACGGTGAGGCCGTAGATCACCCGCGGCGTCGTCTCCATGTGCTCGATCAGGTCGGCGAGGACGTCGCGCCGCCGCGACTTCGAGCCCGACCCGCCGCGGAACACGACGAAGTTGCAGCGCCGGAGCATCTCGCTGATGACTTCGCCGAAGTCGCTGACGGAAGCCAGCGTGTGGCCGTGGAAATGGCGGTAGTTGTAGGCGACCGAGAAGACCTCTTCGTGCCAGAGCGCCGCGACGGCCCGATCGTGCCGATCGACGGCGCCGAAGAGGACCTCGTCGAGGCGGCGGCCGTCCTCATTCGAGGTTACGCGCACGAGCCACATGTAGGCCAGGTAGAGCCTCGGCAGCACGATCGCGGCGAGTCCGATCAGGAGGGCGGCGAGCCGGCGGCGCACACGCTTGACGAGCCGGGGAGGCTTCCGCGCATGGTCGCGGACGCGCGGATCGGATGTCGCGGGCACGGGCGCTGTCTATAGCACCATCGTCGCCTTGTCTTTCGCCCATCCCTACGTGACAATCCGGAGCGCATGGCCACGACCTTCACCGTCGGCGTCGCCCAGATCGACTGCCGCCTCGGCGACGTCGAGGCCAACCTCGCGAGCTACGAGGGCGAGCTCCGCGAGGCGAAGGGCCGCGGCATCGACCTCCTCGTGTTCCCCGAGCTCTCGCTCACCGGGTACTTCTTGAAGGACATGGTGTCGACGGTGGCGCTCGACGCGGCGTCTCCGGTGCTGCGACGTCTGCGCGACTTGAGCCGCGAGACGGTCGCCTTCGTGGCCGGCGCGGTCGAGGAGCGTCCCGAGTACCGCTTCCACAACGCCGCAATGCTCTTCGACGCCGGCGAGCTGGTGCACGTGCACCGCAAGGTCTACCTGCCGACCTACGGCCTCTTCGACGAGCTCCGCTATCTGGCGCGCGGCGACCGCGTCCGCGCGTTCGAGAGCCGGTTCGGGCGGACGGCCATGCTCCTCTGCGAGGATCTCTGGCACCCCTCGACCGCGTACATCGCGGCGATGGACCGCGCGCTGACGTTGATCGTGCCGTCGGCGAGCCCGATCCTGGGCCTCGAGCGCGGCGAGCTGCCCGAGAACGCGGCGTACTGGCAGCGGACGAACGGCGTGACCGCGGAGTCCTACGGGGTGCACCTGGTCTACGCGAACCGCGTCGGCTTCGAAGACGGCGTCGGCTTCTGGGGCGGCAGCGAGATCCTCGGGCCGTCCGGCGAGATCCTCGCCCGCGCGAAGTATTACGAGTCCGACATGATCGCGGCCGAGGTGGACCTCGTCGCCGTCCGGCGCAAGCGCATCGTCGCTCCTATGCTCCGCGACGAGAACCTCGACCTCACGATCAACGAGCTGGTGCGGATCCGCGGCGGTGGCGCGCCGGCGGAGGAGCGGGTGCGCGCGTCCCACGGCGCGTCCGGGATCGTGCCGCGGGCCGTGAAGGCGGCGCCGCGCGCGGCCGCCGTCAAGGCGCGGCGGGGGCGCGTGAAGGTCGCCAAGCTGGCGAAGGCCCGGAAGACGGCCCGGCGCCGATGAGCGGCGGCCAGCCGCTCCCGCGCGTCCTTCCGGAGATCCCGCTGAACGCGCCGGCTCTGCGCCGGATCCTGGTCGGCTTCATCCGGAACGAGGTCCGCAAGGTCGGGGTCGAGCGGGTCGTGCTCGGGCTGTCCGGCGGCGTCGACTCGAGCCTCGCCGCCTTCCTCGCGGCCGAAGCGCTCGGCCCGGCGAACGTGCTCGGCATCCGCATGCCCTACCGCGCGTCGAGCCGCGAGAGCCTCGACCACGCGCAGCTCGTGGCCGAGGCGAGCGGGATCGCCACCGCGACGATCGAGATCACGCCGCAGATCGACGCCTACTTCGCGGGCTTCGCCGACGCGACGGCGCTGCGGCGCGGCAACAAGATGGCCCGCGAGCGCATGAGCATCCTCTACGACCACTCGGCGCGCTGGGACGCGCTCGTGCTCGGGACGAGCAACAAGACGGAGCTCCTCCTCGGGTACGGCACGCTCCACGGCGACATGGCGTCGGCGCTGAACCCGCTCGGCGACCTCTACAAGACGCAGGTGTGGGGGCTGTCGGAGCACGTCGGCGTTCCGGCTGCGATCGTCGGGAAGCGGCCCTCGGCCGACCTCTGGGAGGGCCAGACCGACGAGCACGAGCTCGGGTTCGAGTACCGCGACGTCGATCGGCTCCTCTATCTCCAGGTCGACGAGCGCTGGGAGGCGGACGCGCTCGTGGCGGCGGGCTTCGCGTCCGCGTTCGTGGCGCGCGTCGCCGGCATGGTGCAGCGCTCGCAGTTCAAGCGTCGCCTCCCGGTCATCGCGAAGGTTTCCGCCCGCACGATCGACCGTGACTTCCGCTACGCCCGGGACTGGGGCCGCTGAGCCGACCGCGAGCGCCGCATGCGGCGCCGAGGTGGATTTGCGCGGCCGGCCGTGGCAGAGGAACGCGGCATGAAGGGCCAGGCGCGCGTCATCGGATTCCTGAACGACTACCTTCAGATCGAGCTTGCCGGGCACAAGCAGTACCTCCTGGCCGCCGCGACCTTCGATCGCTGGGGGCTCGGCAAGCTGCGCGAGGCGCAGCAGGCGTACGCGCGCGAAGAGACCGAGCATGCGGCCGTGATCCTCCGGCGCATCCTGTTCCTCGAAGGCGCCCCGAACCTGGCCGACGCCTGTGCGGTCCGCTCGCCGGCCTCGGTCGAGGAGCAGCTCCGGCGGGATCAGGCGCTGGTGACCCGGGCCATCGTCCACCTGCGCGAGGCGGTGACGTACGCCGCCGCGGTGAAGGACGACGGCTCGCGCGTGCTGTTCGAGCGGATGCTCGTGGACGAAGAGAAGCATCTGCACTGGCTGGAGGTGCAGCTCGGCCTGCTGGGCGGGCTCGGCGAGAAGCACTATCTCCAGTCGCAGATCTGAGCGCCGGCGGCGCACGACGGATGCGCCGCATCCCGGATGCCCGCCGCGCGCGGGCGTCTCCCGCGCCGGCTCCTTCGTGGGATAGACTCCCGGCGTGCGTTCGCTGACCCCCGCGGTCGAGGGCGGCCTCGTCGTCGCGCTGCTCGCGTTTCTTGCGGTGAATGCGCTCGTCGTCGCGCGCGGCGATACGCCGACCGTCGACGAGTTCGTGTATCTTCCCGCGGGGCACTACCACCTCGTGACCGGCGACCTCACGTTCGATCCGACCAACCCTCCGCTCCTCAAGATGGTGATGGCGCTGCCGCTCCTCGCCATGGACGTGCGGGCCGAGCGCGATCCGCGCTGGCGCGACGATCGCACCGGCTGGGGGCCGTGGGTCTACGGAACCCGCTTCATGGAGGTGAATCGAGCGCGCTATTTCGAGGCCTTCTTCGCCGGGCGGGTGACGACGATCGTCCTTGCGCTCGCGACGGGCGTGCTGCTGTGGTGGTGGGCGCGGCGCGTCGCGACGCGCCGCGCCGCGGCGATCGCCCTCTTCCTCTGGTGCGTCCAGCCGACGGTGATCGCGCACGGGGCGCTCGCGACGCTCGACATGGGCGTCACGGCGCTCGTCTTCGCGGCGTTCTTCGCGCTCGCGCGCTTGGCGGCGACCGAGGCGCGGCCGTGGGCGGCCGCGGCCGGCGCGCTCTTCGGGCTCGGCGTCGCTGGGAAGGGCGTGACGCTGATCTTCGCGCCGCTCGTGCCGGTGCTGCTGGCGGTCGGGTGGCGTGGCCGGGACCGGGAGCGGCTCCTGAAGCGTGCCGACGGGATCGTCGTGCTCGCGGTCTCGGCGTGGGTGGCGCTCCTCGCTGTCTACCGGTTCTCCGGCTTCCCACTGCCGGCCCCCGTGCTCGAAGGGATCCGCTTCCAGGCGCGCGCCGGCAGCGCCGGAGAGTTCCCGGCATTCCTGAACGGCGGCTGGTCACAGACGGGCTGGTGGTACTACTTCCTCGAGGCGTTCGCGCTGAAGACCCCGCTCGCGACGATCGCGCTCGTGCTCGCGGGCCTCGTGGTCGCCGCGCGCCGCCGCGCGCGGACCGATCTCTGGTTCGCGCTGCCGCCGCTGCTGCTCCTCTACGTGCTGTCCTTTCACTTCGGGAAGAACTACGGCGTCCGCTACCTCCTCCCGGCGCTGCCGTTCCTGTTCGTCCTCGCGGGGCGCGGCGCCGACGCGATGCTCGGGGACCGCCGCGCGACGGCCGCGCTCGCGACGCTCGCGGTCTGGCAGGTCGGCGCGTGCGTCGCGACCGCGCCGCACTACCTCGCGTACTTCAACGAGCTCGCGGGCGGAGTCGAGCATCACCGCCGGCTCCTCCTCGACTCGAACCTCGACTGGGGCCAGGATCTCGGACGCCTGAAGACGTGGCTCGACGGGCAGGGGACGAACCGCGCCGCTCTCGCGTACTTCGGGCACGTCGATCCCGGACTCTACGGCCTCGAGTGGACGCTGCCGCCGCCGACGCCGACGCCGGGCCGGTACATCGTGAGCGCCAACTACCTCGCGGGCTATGCGTACGTGATCACCTACGCACGCGACCGCATGATCGGCGTGCGCCGCGGGCAGTGGTCGTGGCTCGATCGCGTCCCGCCCACGGCGCGGATCGGCCGCTCGCTGCTCGCCTTCGACGTCGGCGCCGACGACGTGCGCCGCCTGGCGGGAGAGCCGGCGCGGTGAACGGCGGCCGCCCGTTCGCCGCGTCTCGCGCGCCGCGCCCGCGTAGGGGATAGTCACCCGCGCCGTGTCCGCCTTCCGCCGCCTCGCCGCCGCCCTCCTCTGGGTCGCGTTCGTCCTGGCGCTCGCCGAGGGGGCGGTGCGGCTCGCGGGCGTCGCGCTGCGGCGCGATCAGACGCTGCCGCCGGCGCGCGCCGGCGCGAACACGATCTACTGCATCGGCGACTCCTTCACGTACGGGCAGGGCGTTGCGCGAAGCGAGGCGTGGCCGCAGGTGCTGGCGCGCCTGCTCGACGCCGCCGGCGAGCGCGGCGTGCGCGTACAGACGCTCGCCGAGCCGGGCCGATCGAGCTCGGTCGCGGTGGCGGAAGTCGCGAAGGCGCTCGAGGCCGGCGATGCCCGCCTCGTTCTCGTGATGACGGGATGGAACGCCAACGACGGCGATTTCGCGTTCTGGTCGTCGTCGCACGCTCGCGTGGTGCCGTGGACGGCGCGGGCCGACCTCTGGCTCTCGCGCTCGCGGCTCTATCGTGTGCTGAAGCAGGCGGCGACCTATCGCGGCCGGACGCTCGTGCTCGACGACGTCGCGGTGGTTCCGCAGACGACCGCGATGCGGCTCTACGATTTCCGCGCCTACCAGGAGATCGCGCGCGATAACCTCGAGCGCATCGCCGCGATGTGCCACGCGACCGCCGTGCCGTGCGCGTTCCTCACCTACCCGCACCAGGATCTGCCGCCGAATCCGTATACGACCACCGAGTACTACCACGCCCTCTTCGGGCGGACGCCGATCGGCGACGCGGACTACCTCGTCGGCGATCGCCTCCCCGGGGAAATCGCGATCGATGCCGTGATCCGCACGGTCGGCGAGCAGGCGGCGGTTGCGGTGATCGACACGCAGCAGGCGTTCCTCGCCGCCGCCGGCCCCGGCCTCTACCAGGCGGACTGGCACCACCCGACGGCTCGTGGCCATCGACTGATCGCGGAGACGGTGTTCGCGTGGCTGCGGGGCGGGGCCGCGCCGGCCGTACGCTGAAGCTCGGAACCGCGGTGGCGTCCTCGGCGCGGGCGCCTTCACGAGGTTCCGGTCCGACGGCGCGCTCAGACCCCGCTCCGACAGCTCGCGAGCAGCGCGTCCGCCTGCGGGTCGTCCGGACGCAGGCGGCGCAAGTCCTCGCGGATCCGCGCCGCCTCGTCGCAGCGGCCGAGCGCCACGCGCAGACGGAGCGCGCGGGCGAGCACGTTCGGATCACGCGGGCGCGCCTCCACGGCGCGTCGGCTCGCGGCGAGCGCCGGCTCGGGCCGACCGTCCATCTGGTGGACGGTCGCGAGGTAGGTCTCGGCCTCCCAGACGTGGAAGCCGTGCCGGGCGGCGCGCTCGAGCGCCAGCGCGGCGGCGGCGAGGTGGGCCCGCCGTCCGGCGCCGGTCGTCCGCTCCGCGAGCGCGAGCTCGAGGCGGCCGATCCAGAGCTGGGTCTGCCCCGGTCCGCGTTGCGATGCGCCCGCTTCCGCGCTCCGCAGGTAGCCGAGCGCGGTCTCGAGCTCGCCGCGGCGCTCGTGCGCCTCGGCGAGCTTCTGCCACTCGCTGTCGAACCAGACGTCGCCGTCGAGGCAGAGCGCGGGCGCATGCGCCGTCGCCGGCTCGCAGTAGACATGATTCACGAAGACGCCGGCCGCGACGAGTCCGGCGGCGACTGCCGCGAGCGGCCGCCAGTCCTCGCGCGGCAGGATGCGGAGCGCCCAGTCGACGGCCGCGGCCGCGAACACCATCAGGAAGGGCACCGCCGGCATGCGGTAGCGCGAGCGGACGTAGAAGAGCGCGATCACTCCGAGGTAGCCGAGGCAGACGATGTAGAGCGGCCGCGCCGCCGGATGGCGCACGGCGAGCGCGAGACCGAGGAGCCCGAGCGGCCCGACGATCGCGAAGCTCGTGCCGGCCCAGAGCCAGGGCATGTACTGCGCGCGGATGAACGCGAAGTGGTAGCTGTCGGGGATCTCGTAGCTGTTCCAGAGGACGGTGATCTTCTTCGCGGTGGTGGCGATGAAGTCGAGCGGATGCGCCGCGGCCCAGGCGGCGGCCTTCCGCGCCCAGTGGCGCGACACGCCGGCGGGCGTGAGCGCATGGCCGGCGTCGCGTTCGGCGAGGAGCTTCGCGTCGCCCTCCTCGAACTCGGGCACGTCGCGGAGGCCCTTCGGACGGCCGGAAAGCCCTGTCGTGAGCGGGTTGTTGCCGAGGTAGAGGTTGAGCCCGGCATCGCCGCTGGTCAGCATGAGGCCGCCGCCCTGCGTGCTGTTCCAGACGACGATCGGCGCCAGGGCGACGAGCGCGCCGCCGAGAAAGCACGCCGCGAGGCGGCGGGCGACGGGCTTCGGGGCGACCCCGCCGAAGCCGGCGTAGAGGCCGAGGCCGACGAGCGCCGGGAGCCATTGTCCGACGCCGATCACGGTGATGCCGAAGACGAGGCCGGCCGCCGCCATGACGCCGGTCCGCCGGGCGACGAGCGCGCGCAGGAAGAGCAGGAACCCGACGAGGCCGCCGAACACGAGGAGCGCCGTCTTCCCGAGCGAGATCTCCTCGAGGACCATCGGGCCGTAGGTCGCGAGCAGCAGCCCCGCGACGAGGCCGACCCGCCGGTCGAAGATCATCGTGCCGACGGCCGTGAGGAGCCCCGTGCTGGCGGCGCCGAGGGCGGCCTGGATCGCGCGCGGCGGCCACGGCGACGCCCCGAAGAGCGTGGTCACGACGGCCAGGTAGTAGGCGTAGAGCGGCGACTGGTAGAAGTGCCCGCTCGGGAACCACTGGCCGGCGAGGATCGCGCTCGCCCAGGCCTGGTAGCCGCGCGCGTCGATGTTGTCGATCTGGAGGTAGGGCGTCGCGTCCATCCGGCCGAGCGCGATCGTGCGCACGGCGAGGGCCGCGGCGACGACGAGCGCGACCGACGGCCAGTGGACCGGTGCGCCGGCGGGCCACGTCGGCCACTGGAGCGGAGGCGCCGCGCGCGCGCCTCCGGGAGCGGTTCCGGGGCGGTCGGCGGCGACGGCCGATCCCCGGGCATCCGCTCGCGCGGGTCCGGCGGCCGCCGGCGTTCGTTCGCGCTTCGCGCGGGCCTTTTTCCCCATTCGATCGCCGCTCGGGCCACGAGGCTATCCCACAAGGCGCCGCCGAGGGCGAGACGCGCGGATCCGGACGAAGGGCGCGGGCGCCGCCGAGCGCGCCCTTCGGGAGTCGCCCGAGCCGTCGAGCGAGATCGACCCGTCGTGGTTGTCCGGTCCGGGATTCCGTGACACCACGCCAAGGGCGCATGGCGGGCACGCTCTACGTGGTGGCGACCCCGATCGGGAACCTCGGCGACCTGACGGAGCGGGCGCGGGCGACGCTCGCGGCGGTCGACGTGATCGCAGCCGAGGATACCCGGAGGACCGGGCGCCTGTTGTCGCATCTCGGCATCCGCCGGCCGCTCCGGAGCTACTACGATGCGGTCGAGGCTTCGCGCGCGCCGGCGCTCGTCGCCGAGCTCGCAGCGGGCCGGTCGGTCGCGCTCGTTTCCGACGCGGGGACCCCGGGGATTGCCGACCCCGGCTATCGCCTCGTCCGGGCGGCGATCGCGGCCGGGGTGCCGGTCGTCCCGGTGCCCGGCCCGTCGGCGCTGACCGCGTTCCTGCCCGTTTCTGGCCTCCCGACCGATCGCTTCGCCTTCGAAGGATTCCTTCCGGCGCGGGCGGCCGAGCGGCGGCGGCGGCTCGCCGCCCTCGCCGGCGAGCCGCGGACGCTCGTCTTCTTGGAGACCGGGCCGCGCCTCGCGGCGTCCCTCGCCGATCTGGCGGCCGCGTTCGGCTCGCGGCCCGCCGCCATCGGCCGCGAGCTCACGAAGCTTCACGAGGAGATCGTTCGCGACGATCTCCCCGCCCTCGCGGCGCGCGCCGAGGCGCTGGTCGCGAAGGGGGAGATCGTGATCGGCGTCGCGGGCGCGCCCGCGCCGACGTGCGACCGCATCGATCCCGACGACCGGGCGCTCGCCGACGAGATCCGCCGCCGCCGGGCCGCCGGGACGAGCGTGCGCGACGTCGCCGACGGCCTGGCGCGCGAGCGCGGCTTCAATCGCCGCGTCGTCTATCGGCTCGTCCTGTCGCTGGAGCGCGATGAAGGGGAGCGCTAGGAGCGCCGACTACGGCGCGCATTCGCAGGGGTACGCGGCGAACTGTGGGACGCGCAGGCGGTCGACGCAGAGCACTTCGTGCTCCGTGACGCAGGCCGCGCACTCGACGAGATCGGCGAGCGTCGCGACGGGGCGGTCGCAGAAGGGCCCGCCGTCCGGCACCTGGAGCTCAGGGCAGAGCGCGGGGAAGCCGATCACGGACGGAAGGAAGTCGTCGCTGGCGCCGCTGCCCGCGCTCGCTTCGCCGTCGAGACGGACGATGTCGTCGTCGCAGAGCCGGTCGCCGCCGCCGCAGGCGCGGCAGATCGCCGCGACGCGCTTGGCGTCGGCCTTGGCGATCTGGCGGGCGGCCTTGCGCGCCGGCATGCCGTCCGCGGCCGCGGCATTCGGGCAGACGTCGGCGTGTTTGCCGGCGGCGCGCGCCTCCCAGCACTTGCGGAGCTGCTGCTCCTTGGCGACGGCGAAGCGCGCGTTGGCGGCGCCGATCGTGCGCTGGCAGCGGTTCAGAGCCTGCGCCGGATCGCTGTCGACGAGCGATCCGTAGGCGAGGGCGCGCGCCTGCTCGACCGCCGCGCCGCCGACGCAGGTGATGCAGGCGGCGATGTCGCTGCAGTCGGAGATCGCGGTCGAGCACTCGAGGGCGCCGGCGTTCGGAAGGCCGGGGCAGGCCGCCGGCCAGCCGAGGGCCGCAGGGAGCGCCTCGCCGGTGGGATCGCCGCCGCACGTCTTGTCCTCGCCGCCGCAGGCCCTCGCGATGCTGCGTGCGAGCTTCGCCTTCGCGGCCGCGATCGCGCCGCTCGCCGTCATGTCGGGGCAGGGACCCGCGCTGGCGCCTTTCAGCACCGCCTGCTCGCAGCGCTCGATCGTCCTGGAGTGCGCGGCCAGGAACTTCGAGGCCGCCTTGGCGATGCTGGTCCTGCACTTCGCGGCGCCCGGTCCGACCGGCTGCCCGCCGAGGGGCGGGGGCGCGGGCGTGCAGATCGCGCGCGGCGTCGGCGTGGACGTGGCCGTGGCGGTCGCGGTCAGGCTCGGCGTCGGTGTCGGCGTGACGGTCGGCGTCGGCGTCGGCGTGGTCGTCGGCGTGGCGCTGAGCGTTGGGGTCGGCGTCCCGGACGGCGTCGCGCTCGGCGTGAGCGTCGGCGTGCCGGTCGTCGTCGTGATCGGCGAGGCGGTCGTGGTCGCCGTCGGGGTGGCCGTCGCGGTCGGTGTGACGGTGCGGGTCGCGGTGAGGGTCGTCGTGGGCGTCGCGGACAGCGTGGGGGTGGGCGTCGCCACCGGCACGGTGTTGAAGAACCAGTTGTAGCCCGTGTTGAAGTAGACGGTCGCCGACGTCACCACGACGTGCTGGCCGTTCACCAGGAAGGCCCCGCCGGCGTTGCATTGGGCGAAGCCCGTCTGGGCGTCGTCGAAGTCGAGGACGATGTTGCAGCTCGTCGTGAGCCCCGCGTAGGCGAGCGTGACCGTGTAGTCGTCGCTTGTGCCGGCCGCGAGGTCCAGACCGCTCATGGCGAGGCGGAAGGTCGCGACGTCGTCGGTCGCGAGCCGCCGCTGGTCCTCGTCGAAGAAGGCTCCCTGCTGCATGACGGCCTCGGTGTTCGGGTGGCCGAGCAGGCTCGCGACCGTGCGGTCGGCGTTGGTCGGAAAGAGATGGCCGGTCGGGAGGTCGGCGACGTTCCGGCTGTACGTGGTCGCGTCGACGACGCTCGCCATCGTGAACGGGTCGTCGTTCGAGGTGCGGAACCAGTGCAGGTTCACGTCGTCGCCGCGCGCGTCGTCGCTCGATCCGATCACGTCGTCGGCGCCGTCGTCGACGTCGAAGACGTCGTCGGCGCCGTTGGTCGACTTGGTGTAGTTCTGGTCGTTGCCGGTCAGCCCCGATTCGGTCGAGAGGTTCGGGTGGCCGAGGCCGAGGCAGTGGCCGACCTCGTGGAGCGCCGTCGATTCGAAATCGATCTGGTTCGAGGCGATGTCGTTGCCGGCGCCGAGGATCAGGTTCGGGCTCGCCGGCGCGAGGGCGTTCCACGCCGCGACCACGTTCCGCACCGGCTGCTCCATGCTCGCGGCATTCGCGGAGGTGGGATCGACGCAGACGGTGACGCTCAGCGCGGCGCCGACGCCGGTGTAGCCGGCCGGATGCGTGACGACGTTCGCCCCGTTCGCCTCGCCGGCGAAGATGAACGAGCCCGCGTGGACGCGGACGGGCGCCGTCGGCGTCGCGGCGACGATCGCGGCGAGCACACAGGCGCATCGGTGGCGTGTCGGCGGCCGCATCAGCGCATGCGGGTGAAGCCGGGAGACTCCCGCAGCGCGCGGAGCTCCCGCTCCGCGGCCGCGAGATCGTGGAGGGCCGGGACATCGGGATGCGCGAGGGCGTCGGCGTGGAGCCCGGTCCAGGCGACGCGCTTCGCGATGCCGCCCGCCGCACGCGCGCCGGCGGTCGCGGGTGCGTAGCGTACGAGCGACAACTCGATCACGGTCGTCGACTGGTCGGACGCCTCGAAGAGCGCCGGCGGTCGGCGGGCGGCGCGGGCGCGCGCGCGAGCGGCCTCGCTCGCCGCACGGGTCGCTGCGCGGGTGGCGGCGACGTCGAACTCGAGGACGCCCTTGGCGACGAGCGACGCGAGAAGGGCGTCGAGTTCGCGGGGCGCGAGGCGGCGCTCCCAGTCGCCGGCCCGCTTCATGTAGATCGGGTAGTGGGCGATGGCGCGCCCGTCGCCGTAGACGGTCAGCGTCGGACCGCGGTCGGCGCCGGCGATCTCGCCGATGATCTCGCGGTGGACGAGCACCACGTCGTCGGGACGGCGCGAGGGCTCGACGATCGGCGGCTCCGTTCCGCCGACGAGCGGGGCCGCGCCGGCGCCCGCGGCCGGAGCGAAGGCCGCCATGCACAGCGCCGCCATGACAGAGCGCATGCGTCTCCGAGGGTCGGACATCCCGTCTTCCTAACGGCATCGCGACGCGAAGAGTTGAGCCGTGCGCCGAGATGTGCGGCGCGGGTCTCCGTGATAGGTCGAGCGCGGTGGAGGCACCGATCGTCGCGGCCGCGGGCCTGCGCAAACGCTACGACAAGCACGAGGTGGTCTGCGGGGTCGACTTCACGGTCCGGCCGCGCGAGTGCTTCGGGCTCCTCGGACCGAACGGCGCCGGCAAGACGACCACCATCCGCATGCTGACGGGATTCGCGCCGATCGACGCCGGCACGCTCTCCGTCTTCGGGCTTCCGGTGGGCCCCGCCGACGTGCGCGCGATCAAGAGCCGGATCGGCGTGGCGCCCCAGGAGGAAAACCTCGATCCCGACCTCACCGTCGCGAAGAATCTCCTGATCTACGCGAGCTACTTCGGCATTCGCGGCGGCGACGCGCGGGCGCGCGTCGCGGAGCTCCTGGCGTTTGCGGCGCTCGCGGATCGCGCCGCCGACCGCATCCCGACGCTCTCGGGCGGCATGAAGCGTCGGCTCGTCCTGGCGCGTGCGCTCGTGAACCGGCCGCGCCTCCTCGTCCTCGACGAGCCGACGACCGGCCTCGATCCGCAGGCCCGCCATCTCGTCTGGGAGCGTCTGCGCGAGCTCAAGCGCAGCGGCGTCGCCATGCTCCTGACCACCCACTACATGGAGGAGGCGGCGCAGCTCTGCGATCGCCTGGTCGTGATGAACCACGGGCGGATCATCGCGGAGGGCACGCCCAGGGATCTCATCGAGCGCTACGTCGGCCGCGAGGTCGTCGAGATTGCGACCGGGGACGATCCCGGGGAGCGGGCGCGGGTCGCGGCGCGGTGCCGCGCGCTCGGTGGTCGGGTCGAGGAGGTTGGCGACCACGTCCTCCTCTACCTCGACGGCGCGGCCGACGCGCGCGCGGTGCTGGCTGCGCTCGCGTCCGAGACCCTCACCCATCGGCGGGCGACGCTCGAGGACGTCTTCCTGACGCTCACCGGGCGGGAGCTCCGCGAATGACACCCGGCTTCCTCGGCGGGACCCTCTGCGTCTGGCGCCGCGACATGGAGAGCTGGCGGAAGTACTGGAAGGCGTCGCTGGTCGGCGCGCTCGGCGAGCCGATCCTGGCGCTCGTCGCGATCGGCTACGGGCTCGGCCGGTTCGTCGATATCGATCCCGGAGGCGCCGGCGTCGGCTACGCGCAGTTCCTCGCCCCCGGCATTCTCGCGTCGGCGGCGATGAACGCGGCGAGCTTCGAGGCGACCTTCGGATCGTTCACGCGCATGACCGAGCAGAAGACCTACGACGCGATCCTCGCGACCCCGATCGGGATCCGCGAGATCGTGGCCGGCGACGCGCTCTGGGCCGCTACCAAGGCGACGCTCTCGGGTACGGCCGTGCTGCTCGTGGCGGTCGCGGCGGGCCTCGTGCGGAGCCCGGCCGCCTGCCTGCTGCCGGCGGTCGCGCTCGTCGTCGGCCTGGTGTTCGCGACGATGGGCCTCGTGGTCGCGTCGCGGGCGCAGGCCTACGACTTCTTCACGTACTACTTCACCCTCGTGATCGCGGTCATGTACTTCTTCTCTGGGATCTTCTTTCCGCTCGCGAGCCTGCCCGGCTGGGCCCGCGCCGTCGCGTGGTGTCTGCCGCTCACGCACGCGGTGGCGCTCTCGCGGGCGTGCGCCGCCGGGACGGTCGGCGGCGCGGCGCTCCTGCACCTCGGCGTCCTCGTGTTCGTACTCGGCACGAGCTACGCGCTCGCGGTACGCCTGGTCGGACGGCGGTTGATCGTGTGAGGCGACCGTCCGAAGCCGCCTGGCGGCGGTTTGCGATCGTCGCCCGGCTCGTCGCCCGGATCTACGGCGGCTACAAGTTCATCCAGCTGACGACCCGTCTCGGATGGCCGGGCGCCCGCGCGCGCTACGCCCGCCACGACCGCCGGAGCGCGCGCGCCGTGTACCGCATGGCGATTCGTCTGGAAGGCCTCCCGATTAAGGCGTGCCAGTTCCTCGGGGCGCGCGCCGACGTGCTGCCGGCGGACTACGTGAGGATCCTCTCGCAGCTCCAGGACCGCGTGCCGCCGCGAGCGTTCGCCGTCGTCGTCGCTGCGGTCGAGCGCGAACTCGGCCGGCCGTGGCGCGCGGCGTTCGCCGAGCTCGACCCCGCGCCGCTCGCGTCCGCCTCGCTCGCCCAGGTCCATCGAGGCCGGCTACTCGACGGCCGTGAGGTCGCGATCAAGGTGCAGTACCCGAACATCGCGCGCCTTGTTGCGATCGACCTCCGGAACTTCGCCTTCCTGGTGCGCGTCCTGGCGCGGCTCGAGCCCGACTTCGACTTCCGCATCATCATCGACGAGGTCGAGAAGTACGTGCCCCTCGAGCTCGATTTCGAGAACGAGGCGAACAACGCCGAGCGCATGCGGCGGATGCTCGCCGCCCGCCGCGACGTCGTCGTGCCGGGCGTCGTCCGCGAGCTCTCCACCACGCGCCTCCTGGTGATGGACTACGAGCCCGGCGTACGGCTCACCGACGTCGGCGCCCTCCGGCAGCTCGGCGTCGATCCCAAGGACGTCGCGCGCCGCCTCCTCGAGGTCTTCTGCGACCCGATCCTGATCCACGGCTTCTTCCACGCCGATCCGCATCCCGGGAACGTCCTCGTGCGGCGCGACGGCCGCATGGTGCTGCTCGATTTCGGACTCGCGAAGGATTTGGCGCCCGAGTTTCCGGCCGGCATCGCGCGGCTCACGGTCGCCATCATGAGCGGCGACCGAGCCGCCGTGGCGGGCGCGTTCCGGGCGCTCGGCTTCAAGACCCGGGACGACTCCGACGAGAGCCTGTGGTGGCTCGGCGAGGCCTTTCTCGGCTGGACACTTCGGAACAAGCGCTCGTACGCCGATCGGGAGCTGGTGGATCTCGTCAACGCCGAGATGCCGCGGATCATGCGCGCCAACCCCATCGTCGAGCTGCCGGGCGACATCCTGCTCATCGGGCGCGTGCTCGGGCTGCTCTCGGGCATCAGCAAGCAGCTCTCTTCCGAGGTGGACGTCGCCGCCGTGCTGATGCCGTATCTCGGGAAGGTGATGGTCGGGGGCACCGAGCCGGAGCGGATGGGGTAGGCGTCAGCCGGCGGCGCGGTCGGCGAGGATGCGCTGCCGGAGACGCGTGGGTGAGGACGTCATCCTGCCACTGACCTCGGCCGACGATCACGCCGATCGGCGTGTCTGCCGATCGCAGGCGGACGATGCCGGCGAGTGGGTCGTCGGCACGACGAATTCCCTGGCGCTCCAGCAAGGCGCTCACGTCGGCGAAGGTCATCCGAGGAGCGCGTCCATGGACGCGGATGCCCGGCGCCGCGCCGGTCGCCGGCGCTCGATCGAGATGCGCGCGGTGCGGGGCTCGCTTCGCGCCGCTCCGGCGAAGATCGCAACGTTCTGGCGACGGCGCTCCAGCGCCTTTTCGACGCGCTCGTCGGCCGTTCGGGCGGCGATGCGCGCGCGCTTGACGATCAGATCGTCCTGCGTCACCGAACGACGTCGCATGGGGCGACAGTGCCATGCGGCAATCGATCACGATCCCTCCCGCCGACATCTGGACACGGCGGTACGATGCTCGTCCAACGGCGCGGGCCCAGAAACGCACACGGGGTCTGCGAGCGACTCGCGAACCCCGTCCGCACCGATCCGGGCCGTCAGCGGCCCGCGCGGATCACTGCCACTCGTCGCCGCTGCCCGCTTCCTTCGCGGCCGCGGCCTGCTCGCCGGTCCACTTCGCGTACTGCTCGGCGGTGTCGATCGTGACGTAGCCGCGCATGCGGTAGTGGCCGAGGCCGCAGAGCTGGGCGCAGGAGATCTCGTAGCTCCATTTGTCGTCGCCCTTGCGCTTCTTCATGTCGTCGCTCGTGACGGTCGGCTCGAACCAGACGGGCGTGACGAGACCGGGGACGGCGTCCTGCTTCACGCGCATCTCCTGGAGGCCGAAGCTGTGGATGACGTCCATGCTGGAAAGGTAGACGATCGCCGGCCGGTTCACCGGGAGGTGGAGCTGGTTAACGGTGGTGAAGTCGTCGGCCGCCGCTGGGTCGTTCTTGTCGATGCCGAGCGGGTTCGCCTGGGCGTCGATCAGCTTGACGTCGGTCTTGCCGAAGACGCCGTCGGCGCCGGGGTAGTGGATGTTCCAGGCGAACTGCTGGCCGACGACGCGGACGCGGGTCGCGCTCTTGTCGGCCGGGAAGCTGTCGACCCGCGCCGCCCAGAGGGGCACCGAGAAGCCGAGGAGCAGAACGGCCTCGGCGACCACGACCGCCACCTCGAGATAGCTCGACGCGTGGCTCTGCACGCCGTCGGGGTTGGCGACCGGATGCGCGGAGGCGCGGAACTTCACGAGCGCGATCACGAAGTAGATCGCCCAGCCGAGGAACAGCACGCCCATCAAGAGGTGGATGTAGAACATGAGGCGATCGAGATCCCCGCCGTGCGCCGACGCGAGTTCGGGGAGGAACAACAGTTTCTGGATGTCCACGGCGGTCCCTTTCTATCCCTTCACGAGACGGAACGTCGGGCGCGGTTGCGGATCGCGGAAGCGGCGTGCGCGCCGACGGAGATGGAAGAAGAACGTCCCGAAGCCGGCCTGGACGAGGATCATGACGCCAAGGAGGACCCAGACGCCCTGCTCCGCGCCCTTGGTCATCTGCGCGTTGGGGTCGCCGAAGCACACCGAGCACGCGTCGGCGACACGGGCGGAGAGTACGGTCAAGGCGATGACGAGCACGGTCATTCGCCCATGCCGCGCGTCTTCACGAGGAACCAGCGGCCGTACGCGAGCAGTCCGACCGCCGCCGCCGCGGAGCCACCGGCGCCGAGCAGCATCCCCATGCCGCCCGCGGTCTCCCACTGCGCCCAGCACCACGTCCCGAAGACGACGGAGAGCGCGGTCGCGGCCGCGATGAAGACGACGTGGATGTACTTCAGCGACATGCATGGTCCTAGTGATGGGCGCTCTCGGACGAATGCGCCCCGGCGGTCGCGCCCACGGGCATGTCAGCGGTCGTGATGTGGTCGAGGTTGGTCACGACCGGCAGCAGCAGCAGCGCGACCGCGAAGAAGCCGGTGAGCGCGAGGATCGAGAGCACAACCTGCCGCTCCGAGACGAGGTGCATGAAGAAGAGCGCGACGAGCGAGGCTTTGACGGTCGCGATGAGGAGGGCGATCGCGACCGCTTCGTGGATCTCCAGGTGCAGATAGGACACGGCGACGGTGACCAGCGTCAGCACCATCAGGGTGGCGAACACCATGATGTAGGTGCGGACGTGCCGGTCGATCTCCGCCGGGTCGTGAGCGGCGCGGGCCGCGTGCGTGTCGCTCATGCGCGTCTCCTTAGAGCAGATAGAGGATCGGAAAGAGGAAGATCCACACCAGATCGACGAAGTGCCAGAAGAGGCCGGAGTACTCGACGCGGTGTCCGAGCAGCGCGCGATCGTGGTCCCAGTAGCTCGGCGCGGCGACGAGGAAGTAGGCGTTGGTGATCATGCCGCCGATCACGTGCAGGCCGTGTAGGCCGGTCATGATGAAGTAGATGGCGAGAAAGTTGTTGGTGCTCGGGAGCAGGTGGTGCTCGAACTTCGCCGAGTACTCGACGTACTTGATGCCGAGGAAGCAGAACCCGAGGAGCACCGTGGCGCCGAGGAACATGCGGTACTTGCCGAAGTCGTTCCGCATGAGCGATGCCCACGCCATGACCATCGTGACCGACGACGTGATCAGCACGATCGTGTTCACGGTCGCGAGCGGCACGTTCAGGATCGACGAGCCGTGCGGCCATTCGGTCGCGGTCGTGCGGAGTACGATGTAGCTCGCGAAGAAGGCGCCGAAGAGCATCACCTCGGACGCGAGGAAGCACCAGATGCCGATCTTGCCGTTGGTGAGGCCCGTGTCGGGGCGCGCCTCGGTGATGTAGGGGATGAGCTCCTGGGACATGGCTCAGGCCTCCTGCGCTTGGGGGCGGAAATCGGCGTGGTAGCCGCGCGGGCTGTAGTCGTACGGGCCGCGGTACACGACCGGGTCGTGGAGGAAGTTGCCGTGCGGCGGCGGCGAGGGCGCCTCCCACTCGAGGGTCGTCGCCTTCCAGGGGTTCTTGTCGACGGTCTTTCCGCCGCGGATGCTCCAGAAGAAATTGACGATGAAGAAGATCTGCGCGGCGCCCATGATCCACGCCGACCAGGAGGACACGCCGTTCAGCCAGAGCACGTGCTGGCCGTGGGCGTAGCTGGCACCGCCGTCGTAGAGCCGGCGCGAGACGCCGGCGAGGCCGATCCAGAACATCGGCAGGAAGACGCCGTTCATGCAGAGGAAGGTCAGCCAGAAGTGCAGCTTGCCGAGCGTCTCGTTCATCGTGCGCCCGGTGGCTTTCGGAAACCAGTAGTAGATGCCCGCGAAGAAGGCCATGACGGTCCCCGGCGCCACGACGTAATGGAAGTGCCCGATCACGTAGTACGTGTCGTGGAGGTGGATGTCCGAAGAGGTCAGGCCGAGCGGGAGACCGGTGAGGCCGCCGATCCCGAACATCGGCAGGAAGGCGAGGGCGAAGAGCATCGGCGTCGTGTAGCGGATCGATCCGCCCCAGAGCGACAGGAAGAGCGCGGTCAGCACGACGACCGACGGCACCGAGATGATCATGGTGGTCGTCTGGAAGAAGGCCGCGATCGCGGAGCCCATGCCCGTCATGAACATGTGGTGCGCCCACACGATGAAGGACATGAAGCCGAGGAAGATGATCGAGTAGACCATCGCGGTGTAGCCCCAGATCGGCTTCCGCGTGTTGTTCGCGATCACCTCGGCGACGATGCCCATGGCCGGCAGGATGAGCACGTAGACCTCGGGGTGGGCGAGAAACCAGAAGAGGTGCTGCCAGAGGAGCGGATTGCCGCCGCCCGCGACGTTCAGCGGCGCGCCGCTGATGACGAGGCCGCTCGGCAGGAAGAAGCTCGAGCCCGCGAGCCGGTCCATCAGCTGCAGGAAGGCGCCGACCTCGAGCGGCGGGAACGCGAGCAGCAGCAGGAACGAGGTCACGAACTGCGCCCACACGAAGAAGGGGAAGCGCCAGAAGCTCATGCCCGTCGTGCGGAGCTGGATGGTGGTGACGATGAAGTTGATCGCGCCGAGCAGCGACGACGTGATGATGAAGACCATCGCGACGATCCAGCCGGTCTGGCCGGGGTTGATGTTGGCGAGGGGCGAGTAGGAGGTCCAGCCGGACTGCGCGGCGCCGCCGGGCAGGAGGAAGGTCGCCAGCATCAGGACGCCGCCGACGAAGAAGAACTGGTAGCTCATCATGTTGAGGCGCGGGAAGGCCATGTCCTTGGCGCCGATCTGGAGCGGCAGCACGTAGTTGCCGAAGCCGCCGACGCCGAGGGGTACGACGCCGAGGAAGACCATGATCGTGCCGTGCATCGCGCCGAGCTCGTTGTAGAAGTCGGGCGTCATGACGCCGCCCGGCATGCGGGCTTCCCCGAACCAGGAGCCGATGAGCGGCAGCGGCTGACCCGGGTAGGCGAGCTGCCAGCGCATCAGCATCATCAGCGTGAAGCCGAACATCAGGAAGCACAGCGAGGTCACGGCGTACTGGATCCCGATCGTCTTGTGGTCGGTCGAGAAGACGTACCTGCCGAGAAACCCGGGCTCGTGACGTCCGTGGCCGTGGTCTTCCACGTGCGGACGGGCGGGCGATTCGTGTCGTGCTTGCATGCGATCCGCTCCTCTGCCGATGCTCCCGTGGACCGCAGCCAGCGTCCGCAGTCCACGGGAGGCGGGCGTCGCGCGCCCGGCCGGATGCTAGTTGCCGCCTGGGGCGGTGAACTTGAAGGCGATGGTCTTGCTCTCGCCGTCCGCGACCGTGACCTTTTCGGTCTTGGAGCCGAGCTTTTCGTGCCAGGCCTCGATCTCGTAGGTGCCGGCGGGAAGATCGGCGATCGTGAACTTGCCGTCGTCCTTGGTGACGGCGAAGTACGGATGGTCGAAGATCGAGACGTGCGCGGTCATCCAGGGATGGACGTCGCACTTCACCTGGAACGGCGTGAGCTCCACCTTGTCGAACGTGTGCTCGGCCTCCTTGCGAGTCGCCGGCATCGCCATGTTGAACTGGCCGTTCACCTTCGGGAGCGCGTGGACGTTGTGGAGCACGCCGTCGGAGTTCAGCACCTTGAGCGGCTGACCGACCTGCAGCGCGAACACGTGCGGCTTGTACTGGCAGCCGCTCTGATCCATCACGAACGCCTCCTTCGGCGCGGGATAGGTCTTGCCAGTCGGGAGGCCGCTCTTCACCGATACGATGATGTTGCCCATCGTGTTGCCGGAGCCGAGCACGAGCATCTCGTTCGCCACCGGGCTCGTGTGCTTCGCGGCGCAGGCGGGGTCGGCGTCCATCGCGAGCGGCTTCAGGTTCGGGACCTTGCCTTCGTACGTGACGGTTCCCGTGACGGTTGCGCCCGCGAATGCGGCGGACGCCGTGAGCGCAACGAGCAGCCCGCCGGTCAGGCTGCGTCCGATCGATCTCGAAACACCAGACATATCGTCCTCCTAGTCCTAGTTGAGCAATGGAACGCGTGACGCTTCGACTCAGACGTTCTCGAACGAGAGCGCTTCGGGCAAGCGCGGATCGCCGAGCGGAACCAGCGCGCGGCGACTCGACACCCACCCGATCGCGGCGAGGAAGACGCCGCCGACCGCCGAGAATGCCGCGAGGTCCACGAACCCCGGCCGCGCGCTCTCGGGATGCAGCACCGGCATGATCGCCCAGTGCAGGTCGAGGAAGTGCATGAAGAGCTGCCAGACCGCCGCGATCACGAGCAGCGCAGAGCTCCGCTTCGCCGCTCGGGGCATGAGGAAGAAGAAGGGAAGGAGGAAGTGCCCGTAGGCGAGGAGCATGCCGACCGACTGCCACGATCCGACTTGCCGCTTCATGTAGTAGACCGTCTCCTCCGGGATGTTCCCATACCAGATGAGAAAGTACTGGGAGAAGGCGATGTACGCCCAGAAGATCGTGAACCCGAAGAGCAGCTTGCCGACGTCGTGCAGATGCTCGGTCGTCACGACGCCGCGAAGCGCGCCCTGTGTGTAGGCGAACTGCACCAGCAGGATGACGAAGGAGAAGATCGCGATCACGGCGCCCGAGAAGAAGTAGACGCCGTACATGGTGGAGTACCACTCGGGCTCGAGCGACATCATCCAGTCGATCGAGCAGAAGGTGGTCGAGAGGGCGAACAGGATGATGCCGACCGGCGCGATCCCGCGCATCCGCGCGCTGATCCGCTCGTCGCCGGTCTCGTCCTGCTTCTGGGACTGCGTGGAAAAGAACGTGGCGAGGGCGCTCCACGCGACGAAGTAGAGAATCGCGCGGACGAACCAGAAGTCCTCGTTCAGGAAGGGCGCCTTGCCCCGGAGGAGCGCGCTCTTCGCGACCTCCTCCGGGCGCGCCCATGCGTAGAGCTCGTGCCGTCCGAGCCAGATCGGGACGAAAAGCACGGCGAAGACCGGCAGCGTCGCCATGACGTTCTCGACGACGCGGCGGAGCGAGACGCCCCAGCCGGCGCGCGACACCGCGAGGACCAGGACGAAGAAGAGGCCGCCGAGCGCGATGCTCAGAAAGAAGAGGTAGGCGACGAGCCACGAGAAGTAGAATTGCGGCGTCCCGCCCGCGAGGGCGACGGACGCGCCGACGCCGGCGACGGCGAGCGCGCCGCCGACGCCGGTCAAGCGTCCGAACGCCTTGCCGCGGTGCTGGGCGGGATCGACGGCGACCGCACGGTCGTGGCTCACGGGGCCGCGTCCTCGCGCCGGCGGACGAGGTGGACGCGCCGCGCGCCGGTGCTGCTCAGGAGTTCCCCGGTGGCCCGCGCGTCGAACTTCGGATCCCAGGCCTCGACGGAGATGAAGAAGCCGTCGTCGGTCGCCTTGGCGAAGTGTTCGACGCCGAAGAGGGGATGGAAGAGCATCGGCAGCTTGTTGAAGGCGAACATGCCGAAGACCGTGGCGAGCGAGGCGAGGAGCACGCCGCACTCGAAGGTGATCGGCACGTACGGTTGCCAGTTGAACATGGGCTTGCCGCTGATGACCATCGGGTATGCGATCGCGTTCGCCCAGATCTGGAGCGCCATGCCGCCGAGCGCGCCGCCGAGTCCGAAGATCAGGGCGACGTAGGGGAGGCGCGATCGCCCGAGACCCATCGCGGTCTCGATGCCGTGGATCGGGAAGGGCGAATGCGCGTCCCATTTCCGGTAGCCCGCATCGCGGACGTGCTCGCACGCGCGGACGAGCGCCCCCGGCGAGTCGTACTCGGCGAGGAGGCCGAAGTGCTCGCCCTCGGGGAAGAGCTGCGGAACGAAGCGCATCAGTGTGCGCCCTCCGGTGCGAGCCGACCCGCCATCGCCGGCGTCGCGCGCTGCCCGGTCGCATGGTGGGGATCGGCCGCGGGAAGCACGGACTTCACCTCGGCCGCGGCGACCACCGGCAGGAAACGGACGAACAGGCAGAACATCGTGAAGAAGAGGCCGAAGCTGCCGATCAACAGCAGGATGTCCCAGGTCGTCGGGTAGAACATGCCCCACGACGACGGCAGGAAGTCGCGGTGCAGCGACGTCACGATGATGACGAAGCGCTCGAACCACATACCGATGTTGACGAAGATCGACACGACGAAGTGGATCGCGAGGCTGGTGCGCGCGCGCTTGCACCAGAAGACCTGGGGCGAAAGAACGTTGCAGGTGATCATCGTCCAGTAGGCCCACCAGTAGGGACCGAAGGCGCGGTTGACGAAGGTGAACTGCTCGTAGGGGTTCTGGCTGAACCACGCGATGAAGAACTCCATCGCGTAGGCGTAGCCGACGATCGACCCCGTCACGAGCATGATCCGCGCCATGCGGTCGAAGTGGAAGCGCGTGAGGATGTGCTCGAGGCCGAGCGCCTTGCGGGTGATCACCATGAGGGTGACCACCATCGCGAATCCGGAGTAGATCGCGCCGGCGACGAAGTAGGGCGGGAAGATCGTCGTGTGCCAGCCCGGGAGCTGCGCGACGGCGAAGTCCATCGAGACGATCGAGTGCACCGACAGCACCAGCGGCGTCGCCAGGCCCGCGAGGATCAGGTACGCCGTCTCGTAGTGCTGCCAGTTGCGCGCCGAGCCGCGCCAACCGAGGGCGAACAAGCCGTACGTGTAGCGCCGCATCCTGGTGGTGGCGCGGTCACGGAGGGTCGCGAGATCCGGGATGAGGCCGACGTACCAGAAGAGCGCCGACACCGTGCCGTAGGTGGAGACCGCGAAGAAATCCCACAGGAGCGGGCTCCGGAATCCCGGCCACGTCCCCATCTGGTTCGGGAGCGGCGCCATCCAGTACGCGACCCAGGGCCGGCCGATGTGGATGCCCGGGAAGAGCAGCGCGCACATGACGGCGAAGATCGTCATCGCCTCGGCGGCGCGGTTGATCGACGTGCGCCATTTCTGGCGGAAGAGAAAGAGTACGGCCGAGATCAGTGTGCCCGCGTGGCCGATGCCGATCCAGAAGACGAAGTTCGTGATGTCGAAGGCCCAGCCGACCGGCTGATTGAGCCCCCAGATGCCGATACCCTCCCACACGAGCCAGGCGACCGCGAGCCCGAGGATGCCGAGCATGCCGAGCGAGGGCAGGAAGAAGAGCCACCATGCGAGCGGAGTCGCGCGTTCGGCCGGCTGCGCCACCGCCTCGGTGATCGCGTGGAAGTCCGGCGCGCCGAGGATCAGCGGGGCACGTCCCGCGACCGGCTCGTGCGAGACGTTGTCAATGACGTTCGTCATCCCGCGCGGAGCACTACAAAAACATTCGGTCGAGGGTCAAGCGTTCGTGCGCGTCGCGCGCGGCGCCGGGAAGGCATCTCCGGGCGGGAGGCCTTCGGGGACGCTCAGATGCCGCGCGCGCGGCCTTCCTTCAGCACGAGCTGTGCGCGGTGGAACACTTCGTCGATGCCGCGGTCGTCGGCGTCGTAGTAGCCGCGCACGCGGCCGCCACCGTCGACGAGCACGAGCTTCATCGTGTGCGGGATGTCGCCGTTGGCGAGCGCGCCGGCGTCGAGCCCCGGCACCTTGAATCCGGACACGAGGAGCTCGTGGAGGCGCGGACGCGGGCCGGTGAGGAGCGTCCACCGCGCCGGGTCGACGCCGTAGCGCGGTGCGGCGGCGCGCAGCGCCTCGGGCGTGTCGCGCTCGGGGTCTACGGTGATGCTGACGAGGCGGACGTCCGCGGTCCCGATTCCGGCCTCGCCCAAGCGGCGCTGCAGCTCCGCCATACGGGCCATGAGGAGCGGGCACACCGACGGACAGCTGGTGAAGAAGAAGCTCGCGATCCAAACCTTGCCGGCGAGCTCGGTCGTGCCGAAGGGCTCTCCGGCGGCGTCGACGAGGGCGAACGCCGGGAGCGCGCCGAGGACCGGCGGCGGTCTCGGCTCGTAGCGGAGGAGGGGGCGCAGCAGCGTCACGGTAACGCAGCCGACGAGGAAGGCGAGGACGTAGGGGTTGCGCCAGACCGGCGCGCGCGCCACGGGCTCCATCAGGGCCGGGTCAGCTTCTCGAGGACGACGGCATACTTGTACTGGCGGAGATTCTGGCGCGCGTTCAGGAGGATCAGGACGATCAGTGCGATGCGCGCGCCCAGCGGGAAGGACGGGTCCTGGAGGCGCTCCCACCCGTAGAGGATGGCGAGCCCGCCGGCGATCGCGATCCCGGCGATCGAGAGCGACCGGAACACGGTCTTCCGGCGCACCGCGCGGGCGACGAAGTCGCACTCGATCGTGCTCAGGGGGTCGATCGCGGGCGCCTCCGGCATGCGTCGAACTTCTGGCAGACCATCGGACGCATTGCCAGTCGGCTTGGTGTCAATGAGCGAAGGCAGTCACGCCGTTGATTCTTGACCTCTTCGCATCGCCTGCGCTACAGCAGCCGCGAACTCGGCGCGGTGGATCCCTAAACAGAGCGAACGTCAACGGAAGTCCTCAAACCGCGCGAATCTTCGGGCGGGGGAGTCGGGTGCAGGCCGGTGGCGCAGATATTTCCCGAGCGGGCGAACAACCTACCTTTGGCGGCGGCGATCGCCGCTCCGCTCGGCTTGATCGGCGCCATGGCGTTCGTCTGGTACTTCTTCTCGCCGTGGTACACGCAGGTCGGGTACCAGCCGTATCAGCCGGTTCCGTATAGCCACAAGCTCCACGCCGGCGACATGGAGATCGACTGTCGCTACTGCCACGCGGCCGTCGAGACGTCGGCGGTGGCGTCGGTTCCGCCGACGCAGGTGTGCATGAACTGCCACCAGCTCGCGAAGAAGGACAGCCCGCTCCTCCAGCCGATCCGCGACAGCGCGGTGAGTCATCAGCCGGTGGAGTGGGTGCGGGTCCACGAGCTCGCCGACTACGTCTATTTCAACCACGCGGCGCACTTGCACGCGGGGGTGGGGTGCGTCGAATGTCACGGCCGAATCGATCAGATGGAGGTCGTCCGGCAGGAGAAGCCGCTCAGCATGGGCTGGTGCCTGGAGTGCCACCGCAATCCTGGGCCGCATCTGCGGCCGCCCGACCAGGTGACGAACATGCGGTGGGCGCCGTCGGCGGCGCACGTCGAGCTCGCGGCACGGTGGATCGCCGAACGCGGGATCGCGCCGCCGACGGATTGCTGGGGGTGCCACCGGTGAGCGCGTACTGGCGAAGTCTCGGCGAGCTCGCGGGCTCGGCCGAGATCGAGGCGAACCGGCAGCGCGAGTTCCCGGAGGGCGCGGCCGACGCGCCGGACGGCATCAGCCGGCGCGCCATGCTCGGCCTCATGGGCGCGACGCTGTCGCTCTCGGGGCTCGCGGCGTGCCGCCGTCCGGTCGAGAAGATCGTCCCGTACGTGCAGGCGCCGGAGGACATGCTGCCCGGGATCCCCCTCCGCTACGCCACGACGATGCCTTTCCGCGGCAGCGCGCTCGGACTCCTCGTCGCCAGCAATGAGGGCCGTCCGACCAAGGTCGAGGGCAACGAGCTCCACCCGGCCACGCGCGGCGCCTCGAATGTCTGGGCGCAGAACGCGATCTACGAGCTGTACGATCCCGATCGGGCGCGCGGGGTTCTGCAGGGCGGCGCCTCCAGGACGTGGAAGGACTTCGGCGACTACTGGGGCGCGCTCGACGCGAAGCTCGTCACCGATGGCGGCGACGGGCTCGCGATCGTGTACGAGCCCTCGACGTCGCCGACCGAGGCTCGCCTCGTGGAGCGCGTCCGGGGCCGCTTTCCGCACGCCCGCATCCTCGCGTGGACGCCGCTCGTCGACGAGAATCGCGCCGCCGGCCTCCGGCTCGCGACCGGCGCCGAGGTCGCGCCCGTCTATCAGCTCGATCGGGCTCGCGTGATCCTCTCGCTCGACGCGGATTTCCTCCTCCACGACCCCGACCAGATCCGTCTCGCGCGCGACTTCGCGGCGGGCCGCCGCGATCCGGAGGCCATGAACCGGCTCTACGTCGCCGAGAGCACGCTGACGACCACCGGCATCGCCGCCGACCACCGGCTCGCGATCCCGAGCAGCCGCATCGCGAGGCTCGTGCTCGCGCTCGCGACCGAGCTCGGCGCGAGCGGTCTCGGCGGCACGGGCGTGGTCGGCATGACCGACGGCGTCGACGCCAGGTGGGTCAAGGCCGTCGCGAAGGACCTCAAGGCCAATGCCGGACGGGGCGTCGTGCTCGTCGGCGCGCAGCAGCCACTCGAGGTGCACGCGGTCGCCGCGCTGCTGAACGCCGGGCTCGGCAACGTCGGCACGACGGTTGCGTACGTACCGACGGCTCCGCTCGCGCGGACGGCGAACCTCCAGGAGCTCGCGGGCGCGCTCGACAAGGGCGAGATCCAGACGTTGATCGTGCTCGGCGGGAATCCCGCCTACGACGCGCCGGCGGACCTCGACCTCGCGGCCAAGATCGCCAAGGTGCCGAACCGGGTCCGCTTCGGGAGCCACGTCGACGAAACCTCGGCCGTCTGCGATTGGCACCTGCCGCGGGCGCACTTCCTGGAGAGCTGGGGCGATGCGCGGATGCTCGGCGGCCCGCTCTCGATCGTACAGCCGTTGATCGAGCCGCTCTTCGGGAGCCGCAGCACGATCGAGATGCTCGCGCTCTTCGAGACCGGGAAGGAGCGGAGCGGCTACGAGCTCGTACGCGAGACCTGGCAGCCGATCCTCGGCGCCGACTTCGAGCGGCGCTGGGAGCGCGCGCTGCACGACGGCGTCCTCGCCGACAGCGCGCCGAGCGCGATCGCGCCGACGGCCGATCCTTCGGCGATCGACAAGCTCGTGAGCATCGCGACGCGCGAGAAGGACGCCGGCCTCGAGCTCGTGTTCCTGCCCTCGAACGCCGTATGGGACGGCTCCGCGGCGAACAGCGCCTGGCTCCAGGAGCTTCCCGACCCGGTCTCGAAGCTCACCTGGGACAACGCGGCGCTCATGAGCAAGGCGGACGCCGAGGCGCTCGACGTCGCCGACGGCGATCTGGTGACCCTCACCGTCGGCGGGCGCTCGCTCACGGCGGCGGCGTTGATCCTGCCGGGGCAGGCGGTCGGATCGGTCGGGATCGCGCTCGGCTACGGCCGGACGGCGGCGGGACGCGTCGGCACCGGCGTCGGCTTCGACGCCTATCGGCTTCGGACGGTGAAGGCGCTCGGCATCGCGCGCGGACTCACGGTCGCGAAGGCGGGCGGCCGGCATCTCCTCGCGCTCACCCACGAGCACTGGAGCGCCGAGGGGCGCGACATCGTACGCGAGGAGGACGTCGGCGACACCAGCTCCGCGGCCGCGGGCGGGACGCACGGCGAGCGCGGCGTCCACGGCCACGGGGCGGTGGGTGAGCATCCGCCACTGGTCTCGCCCTGGCCCGAGCGCGCGTACGAGCACGGCCCGCAGTGGGCCATGACGATCGACCTGAGCTCGTGCGTCGGCTGCAACGCGTGCGTCGTCGCGTGCCAGAGCGAAAACAACATCCCGTCGGTCGGCAAGGATCAGGTGGCGCGCGGACGCGAGATGCACTGGATTCGCGTCGATCGCTACTTCTCTGGTCGCCCCGACGCGCCCGAGTCGATCGTCTTCCAGCCGGTGCCCTGCATGCACTGCGAGAACGCGCCGTGCGAGCAGGTGTGCCCCGTCGCCGCGACCGTGCACGGCGAGAGTGGCCTCAACGAGATGGTCTACAACCGCTGCATCGGGACGCGCTACTGCTCGAACAACTGCCCGTACAAGGTGCGCCGCTTCAACTTCTACAACTTCACGAAGGACACGCCCGAGACGCTGCGGATGGCGTACAACCCCGACGTCACCGTGCGCGCCCGCGGCGTCATGGAAAAGTGCACCTACTGCGTGCAGCGCCTCTCCCGCGCCGAGCGCGATGCGAAGCTCGCGAATCGCGCGCTGCAGGACGGCGAGGCGCGGACCGCGTGCCAGCAGGCGTGCCCCGCGGAGGCGATCCAGTTCGGCGACCTGCGCGATCCGAAGAGCAGGATCGCCGCCGCGAAGGCGTCGCCACGGCGCTACGACCTTCTGGCGGAGCTCAACACCAAGCCGCGCACCTCGTACCTCGCGCGCCTGCGCAACCCGAACCCGGAGCTTTCGGCATGAGCCGGATGACGCGCACGCGATCCGTCGTCGCCGTCGCGGCGCTCGGCGCGCTCGGCCTCCAGGGGTGCATGCGCGGCTGCAGCTCGAGCGATCCGCCCGTGCTGATCAACTTCAGCATGTTCAACCAACCGAAGCTCAAGGCGCAGGCGGCGAGCGCGTTCTTCTACGACGGCATGGCCATGCGGCCGCCCGTTCCCGGGACGATCGCGCGCGGGCACCTCCACGAGGACCGGGCGTTCGTGACCGGCATGGACGGCGGCGGGGAGCCGCTCGCGCGCTCGCCGGCGGCCGTCGACGACGCGCTCCTCGCGCGCGGCGCCGACCGCTACGGCGTCTACTGCCAGCCGTGTCACGACGAGCGCGGCGAAGGCAAGGGCGTCCTCGCGGAGCGCGCCAAGGTGCCGACCGCGAATCTCCTCGACCCGCGCATCCGGGAGCTGCCGGACGGCGTCATCTTCGACACGATCACGAACGGCAAGGGCCTGATGGCGGGCTATCGCTATCCGATCGGCGCGGCCGATCGCTGGGCGATCATCGCGTACGTCCGGGGCATGCAGAAGAAGAGCGCGGAAATGGAGGCCGCCAAGTGAATCCGCGCCTCCTGATCGCGGCGGCGATCGTCGTGCTGCTCGGTCTCGGGGGGGCGGTGCGCGTCTACTTCGCGCTCGAGAACCAGGCCTACCACCCGCCGGTGCGCTCCCTCGGCGTGGAGTCTGGGTTCCCGCGCGAGCAGGCGCTGAAGGACATCGCCAAGGATCGGGAGGCCAAGGCCAAGGCCAAGAAGTACGAGGCGCCGACCTATCGCACGCTGCCGTTCGTCAGCAGCCGCGTGGCGGTCTGGGTGGTCGCGCAGCTCCATCTCATGTTCGCGGCCTTCGTGCTCGCCGTGCCGATGTTCGCGTTCATCATCGAGCTCATCGGCTATTTCAACGGAGACAAGCGCTACGACCGGCTCGCGTACGAGTTCACGAAGCTCCTCTCTACGTCCTTCTCCTTCACGGCGAGCTTCGGCGGGTTCCTGACGTTTCTGCTGATCATGCTGTATCCCGCCTTCACGAACTACCTGATGGAGATCTTTTCCTGGACGTTCTTTCCGTACGTCGCGCTCTTCTTCGCGGAGGCGGGATTCCTCTACAGCTACTACTACGGTTGGGGGAAGTTCCACCCCGTGGTCCACTTGCTCCTCGGGCTCGGGGTCAACGTCGTCGGGACGCTGATCATGTTCATCGCCGACTCGTGGGCGTCGTTCATGATGACTCCAGGCGGCGTCTCGGACGCCGGCGCGCTCATCGATCCGTGGGCCGCGCTGGACAATTTCACGTGGATGCCCATCAACATCCACCGCTTCATCGGCAACATCGCGTTCGGCGGGTCGGTCGCGGCGGCCTACGCGGCCTGGAAGTTCCTCGGCGCCAAGACCGACGAGGAGCGCGCGCACTACGACTGGATGGGGTACATGGGGAACTTCGTCGCGATCAGCGCGTTCCTGCCGCTGCCCTTCGCCGGCTACTACCTGGCGCGCGAGATCTACGGCTACAACCAGGCGCTCGGCATCATGATGATGGGCGGCGCGTTCTCCTGGTTGTTCATCATTCAGGCCGTCCTGATCGGCAACCTCTTTCTCGCCGCGAACTACTATCTCTGGCTCGGGATGGGTCGGATCGAGGGCACGCAGAGCTACCAGCGCTACGTGAAGTACCTGCTCGCCGCGATCGCCGTCTGCTTCGCGGTGTGGGCGACGCCGCGGTCGATCCTGGCGTCCGTGAGCGAGATCAAAGCCATGGGCGGCACGCTGCACCCGGCCCTCGGCGTACTCGGGGTGATGTCGGCGAAGAACACGGCCGTGAACATCCTCATCCTGACCACGTACGTGAGCTTCCTCTTCTACCGACGCACCGGGAAGCGGCCTACCGTCGCGTGGGCCGCGCTCGGCAACGCGGTGCAGTTCCTGATTTTCTTCGGCGTCTCCGGCTTCGTGATCGCGCTCGGCGTCTACGGCTACTTCGTCGACGCCGCGACCCGCATCGGCCTGTCGATTCCGCAGGTGCTGTCCGTGCTGATCGGGATGGTCACCATGACCGTGATCGACGCGTTCATGCTGCGAGGGGCCGAGCAGACCGGCGAGACGCATTGGGGGAAGCTGCCGGCGATCTCGCAGTACGTGCTGATTTTCATCGCCGTGACCTTCACGTGGCTCATGGGCCTCATGGGCTACGTGCGATCGGGTCTCCGTCAGCACTGGCACGTCTATGGCGTGATGCGCGATCAATCGGTCGACGCCTTCACCCCGACGCTCGGCTTCGCGACCCAGGTCATCTCGGTGATCGTCATCATCTTCTTCGCGTTCATCGCCTTCGTATTCTGGCTCTCGAGCCTGCACGACAAGCCCGATTGGGGCAGCGCGGGCCAGGGGCCACGGGGCAGCCACGGGCCCGGCGGGGGAAGGCACTGATGAAGATGCCCGTCGCGCTGAACGTGGTGCTGCTCGTCGTCGGGTCGAGCCTCTTCTACACCTACGTCGGCCAGCTGGTGCCGCAGAAGCAGCTGCTGCCGCCGGCCGAGGTCGCGATCGCCGCCGATCTCACCACCGACCAGATGGTGAAGGTCGGATTCGAGGTGGTGCAGCAGAAGGGCCTCTGCCTCACCTGCCACACGATCGGGAAGTCCGGGACCTTGCGCTATCCGGATCTCGCCGGTGTCGGCGACCGGGCGAAGACGCGCAAGGCCGGGATGGACGACATCCACTATCTCGCCGAGTCGCTCTATCACCCCGACGCGTTCGTCGTACCGGGCTTCAAGGGAGGGATGCCCACCATCAACAAGCCGCCGATCGGGCTCACCGACAAGGAGATCCTCTGTGTCATCGCCTGGCTCCAGAGCCTCGGCGGCACACCGTCGGTCACGATGCAGACCACGCTTCCCGACCAGGCTCAGGGCTGAAACGTGACCCTCTTCGAGCTGCCGGTTCTCCTCGGAATCGTCGTCGCGATGGCGCTGCTGCGCCTCGTGCGGGCGTCGCTTCTCGTGTGGGTGCTGGCGTGGTGGATCGGCATCTACGTGTTCGTGAGCCGCGGTTTCGCGACGCCGGTGCCGGCCTCGGCGCAGCACATCTACCTCGGCATCGTGACGCTCGCGCTCTTTGCGTACGTGACCTCGAGCGGCGAACGCATCCGATCGTTCGTCGACCCGCTGGTGAACTTCGCCGGCGACGGCCGCTACACGCTGGCGCTCGTTCCGGTGCTGCTCGCGCTCCCGGCCCTCGCGGCCTACCGCGAGTACGTGAACGCCAAGGTGCCGGTCGAGCCGCCCTTCTTCGCGCGCACGGTGCACCCCTCGCCGCCGACCGAGATCACCGTGCACGACCAGAAGATCGACATGCTCGGCGGCGACAATCCGCTGCGGCACCTCGAGAAGGACGATCCCGCGAAGTTCGCGGAGCACGTCGCGCGCGGCAAGGACATCTACTACGAGCAGTGCTTCTTCTGTCACGCCGACGCGCTCGGTGGCGACGGCATGTACGCGCACGGCTTGAACCCCGCGCCCGCGAACTTCATCGACCAGGGCGTTCTGCCGAGCTTCCAGGAGACCTTCTTCTTCTGGCGTATCGCGAAAGGCGGGCCCGGCATGCCGGACGAGGGCGCGCCGGGAGACTCCGCGATGCCCGAGTGGGAGCGCTTCCTCAGCAACGAGCAGATGTGGGAGGTCGTGCTCTTCCTCTACGATCACACCGGCTATCGGCCGCGGGCGCGGGAAGTCCATGCCGAGGGGCACTGACGTGCGGGCCGCCGTGATCGCGTTCGCGTGCGCGCTCGGCGTCGGCGCGGCGTCGGCGGACGGGCTCGCCGCCCCGGACCTCGACGGCGACGCGCAGCGGGCCGCCGGCAAGGAGCTCTACACGCGGAACTGCGCGCAGTGCCACGGCGACAAGGGCGACGGGAGGGGCGTCGCCGCGCCGCACCTCCTGCCGCGGCCGCGCGACTTCACGTCGGGCAAGTTCAAGATCCGCACCACGCCGAGCGGGAAGCTCCCGACGGACCAGGACTTGAAGCACGTCATCAAGGTCGGCATGCCGTACACCTCGATGCCGGGGTGGCCGCAGTTCTCCGAGGAGCAGTTGACGAGCCTCGTCGCCTACGTGAAGTCCTTCGCGCCGGACTTCGCGAAGCCCGAGAATCAGGTCGAAGGCATGACGATGCCGACGCCGCCGCCGATGACCGCCGAGTCGGTCGAGCGGGGCAAGGCGTCGTACGCCGAGCTCGGCTGCGCCCGCTGTCACGGCGAGCTCGGGCGCACCGACGGAGGCACGGCCCCGACGTTGAAGGACGATTTCGACCACCCGATCCTCCCGGCGGATCTGAGCCGGCCGTGGACCTTCCGCGGCGGAGCGCGGCGCGAGGACATCTTCCGCGCGATGACGACGGGCTTGAACGGCACGCCGATGCCCGCCTTCGGCGAGGCGCTCACCGAGGAGCAGCGCTGGGACATCACGGACTACATCTTCTCGCTCGGGGGCTCGTCGGAGTCGCCCAACTACGCGACGCTCCTCACCGCCAGGAAGACGACCGGGGACATCGACCTCGCCGCCGCCGACACCCTCTTCGACGAGGCCCCGGTGGCGTTCTTCCCGATCGTGGGGCAGATCATGCAGCCCGGTCGGGCCTTCCACCCGGCCTCCAACGGGCTCACGGCGCGCGCCGTCTACAATGATACCGATCTCGCGATCGAGCTCCGCTGGAACGACATGCGGGGCAACGTGTCCGGGAAGAACGCGCCGGACATCGCGGTTCCCCCCGTGGAGGACGCCGGCGAGCCGGCGGCCGCGAAGCCCGCGGCGGGCGCCGACGATGGCGTTTGGGGCGATGCGGAAGAAACGTCGCCGGCCGGCCACGGGGCGGCGGCCGATCCCTGGGGCGATGCCGAGGCGAAGCCCGGCGACACGGGCGAGAAGGATCCGTGGGCCGAGGACGGCGGCGACGCGGGCGCGGCGGGCGGCGGCGCCTCCGAGTTCTCCGACGCCGTGGCGCTGCAGTTCCCGGTGACGCTCCCGACCTCGATCCGGAAGCCCTACTTCCTCTTCGGCGACAAGGATCATCCGGTGCACCTGTGGTTCGTCGATCTCGCCAAGAAGACGCCGTCGCTCTGGCTCGGGCACGGCAGCGACAAGCTGGAGAACCTCGGCGCGCGCGACCTCGCCGTCGCGAGCCGGTTCGAGAAGGGCGAGTGGCGCGTCGTCTTCAAGCGCCGTCTGCGCAGCGCGGGCGCGCTCTCCTTCGAGGAGCGCGGGTTCGCGCCGATCGCCTTCTCGGTATGGGACGGCGCGAGCCGCGAGCGCGGCAACAAGCGCGGCCTCACGACCTGGTGGTCGGTCTACTTCGAGCCCGCCGAGAAGCCGTCGCCGGCGGGGCCCATGGCGGCGTCCGCCCTTGGCGTGCTCGTGCTCGAGCTCGCGTTCGTCGCCTGGGCGCGCCGCCGCAAGCGCGCCGAGGCCGTCTAGAGAGATCTCGTTTCGTCCGGAGGAGCCCGATGTACAAGACGATCTACGTTCCCGTCGACAATTCCGACTACTCGAACCGAGCGATCGACGTCGCGGTGGACCTCGGCAAGGCCTTCGGGTCGAAGATGATCGGCTGTCACGTCTATGCCGCCAAGATGCACGACTACCGCTTCAAGCAGATGGAGTACACGCTGCCCGAGGAGTACCTCGAGGAGACCGAGCTCGATCGGCAGCGCAAGATCCACGACAGCCTCATCACGATGGGGCTGAAGCTCATCTCCGACGGCTACCTCGTGCCGATGCAGCAGCGCTGCGCCGCGGCCGATCTCGAGTTCGAGCCGCGCATGATGGACGGCAAGCACTCGACCGAGATCGTCGCCGACGTGAACGCCAACGCCTACGACCTCGTGGTGCTCGGAGTCCTCGGACTCGGGCGCGTGCGCGACAGCACGGTCGGCTCGGTCTGCGAGCGGGTGGTGCGGCGGTCCAACAAGGACGTGTTGGTGGTCAAGCGGTTGTGCGACGCGGCCTCCGGCCGCGAGCCGGACGGCGTGGTCGCCGGCGTCTCCACGGGCGCGCCCGCCGCGACCGACGCGCGCGACACCATCCTCGTCGGGATCGACGGCTCGCCGCAGTCGTTCGGCGCGCTCATGACCGCCGTCGAGCTCGCCGAGCGCTTCGACAAGAAGGTCGAGGCGATCGCCGTCTACGATCCGTATCTGCACTACACGGTCTTCAACGGGATCGTGAACGTGCTGACCGAGAAGGCCGCCAAGGTCTTCCGTTTCGAGGAGCAGAACCAGCTCCACGAAGAGGTCATCGACACCGGGCTTGCGCAGATCTACCAGTCGCATCTCGACGTCGCGGGCAAGATGGCGGCCGCGGCGGGCGCCGAGATCCGCAAGACGCTCCTCGACGGCAAGGCCTTCCAGAAGGTCCTGAACCACGCCCGCAAGACGAACCCGTGGCTCCTCGTGCTTGGACGGATCGGGATCCACAGCCAGAAGGAGGAGGCCGACCTCGGCAGCAACGCCGACAACCTCTTCCGGAACGCCCCCTGCGACGTGCTTCTCACGACGCGGCTCGAGTACCCGGAGCTCGACGTCAAGGCCGAGGAGTCGATCCGCTGGACCCCGGAGGCCGAGAGCCGCATGACGCGCGTGCCGCCGCTCGTGCAGGGCATCGCGCGCACCGCGATCTACCGGCTCGCGGTCGAGAAGGGGCACAGCGTCATCACGAGCGACCTGCTCGACGAGGCGATGGATCGCTACATGCCGAAGGGCGCCAAGGCCGCGACCAAGCTCGCCGAGGCCGTGGTCCTCGAGCACGCGGCCGAGCGCGCGATCTCGATCTGCCGGAAGTGCGGCGTCTCGGCGTCGGAGGCGAACGCGGTGGTGTGCTCGGTTTGCGGCGGTACGACGTTCCAGGTGGTGACGCCCGAGATGGTCGAGCAGATCATCGAGATGGAAGGCGGCGGCCAGGACGAGCTCGCCTACGACGGCCGCACGCTCACCTGGACGCGCGACGCCAAGCAGGCGCTCTGGACGATGCAGGACGCCTACAAGCGGCGGCGCGTGAAGGCGCGGATCGAGAAGGCGGCGCGCCTGAAGCGCCTCGCGACGGTGAGCCTGGAGATCGCGCGCACCATGATCGAGGAGGAAACGGGCGCGCCGGTCGTGCTGCCACCCGACGGCGCCGTTGCCGAGACGCCGGCTCCGGCGAGCGACGGGAAGCGCCTCGTCGCGCGCGACGCCAAGAAGAATCCGCTCTTCTCCGAGCTCGACTGGACGGCGAACGCGATCGAGCGCGTGCTCCGTGTCCCACCCGGCTTCATGCGCGACCGGACCCAGCGCCGCATCGAGGAGCTCGCCCGCGAGCGCGGCGTCCAGCTCGTCGATCTCGACGCGGTCGAGGCCGGCATCGAGGACGGCCGCAAAGCGATGGAGGAGATGATCAAGGGCTACCAGGCGAATCCGGCTCCGGCGCGATCCGTCATGGAGGCGGCCGAGCCGCCGCGTGAGCCGCGCGACGCGCGCGTCGCGCCCGTGCCGACCTCGGCGAGCGCGCTTCCCCTCAACGAGGTCGGCATCATGGCCGCCATGCAGGCGAAGCGCCGGGGGAATCCGACCGGGGGCTGATCGCGCAGGGTGGCTCCGTCGGCGCGGCCCATTGCGACCGCGTCGGCACGCGCCTCTCGGTCGGGCTCGACAGCTCCCGATCGCATTGCGGTCGCGTCCCGCTTCAGGCGTAGTCGAGTCGCCATGCCCGGCTATCGCTTCTGCCGCTCCGACGACGTGCCGCTGCTGGTGGCGGCGCACGAGGCGTGCTGGGCGCCGCACTTCGGGGCGGATACGTCCATGACGGTCGAGGACTTCAAGCGCGGCGTCCGCGAGCTCGGTCTGTGGGCGTCGAGCTGCGTGCTGGCGTTCGACGGCGGCGAGCCGATCGGCGTCCTCATCGCGGCCAAGCGCGACGGAGAGGCCAACTACGTCTGGCGCCTCGCGGTGAAGCCCGGTCGGGAGCGGCAGGGCCACGGGCGGCATCTGCTGACCTCGCTCGCGGACAAGGCGGCCATCCTCGGGCCGCCGCGCCTGGTCGCCGAGATCCCGGCGGAGTGGGCAGCGGCGCGGGCGTTCTTCGAGCGCTCGGGATTCGTCGCCGAGGAGGCCTACGCGGATTTCGTGCTCGATCCGGCGGCGGCCGCCGCCGATGCCGGTGCCACGGCCGCGGCCGCGCGCTTGCTCGTGCCCGTCACCTTCGACGACCTCGTGGAGCACCGGGCGCTCGACCCGGGCGCGCGGCGGGCCTGGAATCGGAGCGCGGCGGCGTTGCGCGCCCGCGGGGATGAGCTCGAGGGGCTCGCGATCGCCACGGACCGCATCGAGGCCTACGTGCTCTTTCGTGCGTCGCGCGGCGGAGAGGAGCGTGAAATCGTCGCGCTCGGGGCGGCGCCCGGCGCCCCCGACTCGACGCTCCTCGCGGTCGTGATCGACCGCGTCCGCGCCGGCGGTCGGCGGTTGCGCGTGCCGAGGATCGCCGAGCGCGAAGCGAGCTTCGCGGGACTCGCGCGTCTCGGCTTCCGGCGCGTGGGAACGACGATCGGCTACGTCGCTACGCGCCCCACCTGAACGCGCTCGTCGCCGGCGGGCGCGCGTGTCAGTCGCGCTTCATCCCTCCGGCGCCGACCTGGTCCGCGGATCCCTCGCCGCCGTCGCCGAGACGTCCGCCCGGTCCGAAGTGGCCTTTGCCGGGCACGTGGTTCACCTCGACGCGGATCCCGTCGGGATCCTCGAACAGCACCGAGTAGTACCCCGGCGCGAACCCGCCGTCCTCGGGTGGGTGGACGATGCGCGCGGCGAGCTCGTCGACCAGGAAGCGATGGATCGCGTCGACGTCCTCGCGGCTGCGGGCGCGGAAGCAGAAGTGGTGCAGGCCGGCGCGCTCCTGGTCGAAGCGGCTTCGGTCGCGTCCCGGCATGACGCCGCGGACGAGGAGGCCCGTCCGGCCGCCGATGCAGTAGACGATGTCGTCGGCCTTGATGAGGGTCCGCATGCCGAGGAAGTGGCAGAGCTTCTCCCAGAACGGCACGCACCGCACCGGATCGGTCACCGTCAGCTGGATGTGGGCGATGCCGTTGAGCTCGACGGCCACGGCCCGCTTCTGCCGAGACCCCTCCGTCGAGTCAATGCTCGCGCCGCCCGGCGGGCGGCTTGCGCGGGAGCGCGATCTCGGCGAAGGAAGGTCCGTCCGCCCGTTCCCGTGAAGAGCTATCACGACATCGCGGGCGACGGCGGCTCGGACGTCATCGGGCAGGTCGTCGCCAAGCGCGCGCAGATCGCCGAGAGCCTCGCCGACGTGCGTCACATGGTCGCGATCGGTTCCGGGAAGGGCGGGGTCGGCAAGAGCACGCTCACCATGCAGCTGGCGCAGGCGCTGCGCGCCGGCGGGTCGCGCGTTGCGATCCTCGACGCCGACCTGAACGGGCCCACCCAGGCGCGCCTCGGCGGCCTCCGCACCGCGCCCGTCGTCCCGGGGCCGCGCGGGATCGTGCCGCCGAAGACCGCCAACGGCATCGGCGTGGTGTCGATGGGTGCCCTGTTCCCGGAGTCCGAAGCGGTCGACTTCGACAGCGTGGCGCGCGGCGATTCGTATGTCTGGCGCGCGACCCGAGAGTTCTCGGCGTTCGGCGATCTGCTCGCGGGCGTCGGGTGGGGCGCGCTCGATTTCCTGCTCGTCGACCTGCCGCCCGGCCCCGAGCGTACGTTCCAGTACGCTGAGTTCCTCGGCGCCGCGGCCGCGTTCGTCCTCGTGACGATCCCGTCCGACGTCTCGCGCGGCGTCGTGTCGCGCGCGGTCGCCGCGATGAGGAAGACGCCGAATCGCGTCCTCGGGTACGTCGAGAACATGAGCGGATACTTCTGCGGCGGGTGCGACGTCGTCCGACCGCTCTTTCCGGTCGCGAGCCCGGTGGTCGACCTCGGGATCCCGCGGCTCGGCGCCGTGCCTTTCGACCCGGAGCTTGCCGCCGCCTGCGATCGCGGCGCGACGCTCGCCGACGCGCGGCGTCCCGCGCTGCGCGCCATCCACGCGGTCGCCGCGGAGGTCGCCCGTCTCCTGGAGGTGCGAGCATGAAGTTCCTGTGCGTGCTCTGCGATCAGCCGATGAAGCTCGTCGCAATGGCGCCGCCCGACCGGGGCGCGCTCTCCATCGTCTACGAGTGTCCCGCGTGCGCGCACCGGGTCGCGATGCTGACGAATCCCCTCGAGACCCAGGTCGTGACGTCGCTCGGCGTGCAGCTCGGTCCGGGGTCGGGCGACGTCGCGAAGTGCCCCTTCTCGGGGATGGTGCAGGAGATGGCCGCCGGCGCGCCCGGCACGCCGGCGGATGCGGCGCCGGCGGCGATCACGTGGGCGAGCGCCGCGCTCGAGCGGTTGCAGCGCATCCCCGACTTCGTCCGGCCGATGGCGCGCTCGGGGATCGAGCAATACGCGCGCGAGCGGGGGATCGCCGAGATCGACGAGGCGGTGCTCGATCACGCCAAGGATTTCTTCGGCATGTGACGATGTCCGCTCCCGGCAGCAGCGACGCCTTCGCGCGCCCCTACGTCATCTCGTGGAATCTCACGTACCGCTGCAACCTGGCCTGTGAGCACTGTTACCTCGACGCGGGCGGCACACCGGAGATCGACACGCCCGCGTTCGCGGACCGGAGCGAGCTCGGCACCGAGGCGTGCTTCGAGGTCGTCGACGAGATCGCGGCCTTCGCGCCGGACGGCCTCCTGATCCTGACGGGCGGCGAGCCGCTGCTGCGCCGCGACATCGTCGATATCGTCCGCCATGCGGCGGCGCGCGGGCTCTGGGTGGTGGTCGGGACGAACGGCGTGAAGATCACCGAGAACCTCGCGGCGATCCTGAAGCGTGAGGGCGTGCGCGGACTCTCGCTCTCGCTCGACGCCCTCGACGAGGCGCGCCACGACGCCTTCCGCCGCGTGAGGGGCGCTTTTCGCAACACCGTCGACGGCGCGACGATCCTCGCGCGCGCCGAGCTGCCGTTCATAGTCCAGACGACGGTCGGCCGCCACAACGCGCACGAGCTCGCCGCGATCGCCGAGTTCGCCTGCGACACGCTCGGGGCGCGCGTCTGGAACCTCTACTTCCTCGTGCCGGCCGGCCGCGGATCGCACGTCTCGGACCTCGCGGACGCCGAGTACGACCGCGTGCTCGGCGAGCTCGCCGGCATCCAGCGAAGGTACGCCGGCCGGATGCTCGTCAATGCCAAGTGCGCGCCGCACTACGTTCGCGTCCTGCAGGCCGGGGACCCGTCGTCGCCGTTCTCGAAGAGCTATGCCGGCGGCGCCGGCGGCTGCCCGGCCGGGACGCACTACCTCGGGATCCGTCCGAACGGCGACGTCACGCCCTGCCCGTACCTGCCGGAGTTCGGCGGCAACCTCCGCCATGCGCGTCTCGCCGACATCTGGCGCGCGTCCGAGGTGTTCGTCCGCATCCGCGACCGGAGCGCGCTCGGCGGCCGGTGTGGCGCGTGCGAGCTCCGGGCGGCGTGCGGCGGCTGCCGCGCGCGCGCCTATGGCACGGCCGGCGACGTGATGGCCGAGGACGGGCTCTGCACGCACCAACCCGGCACCTTCGCGCCGCCGCCGGCTCCGGTGCTCGAGTACGGCGCGCCCGCGGTGCCGAGCGACGACGGGACGATCGCGTGGGACGCCGACGCGCGGGCGCGCATGACGGAGATCCCGGCGTTCGTGCGCGGCATGGTGACGCGACGGGTGGAAGCCTACTGCCGCGATCAGGGCATCGCGCGGGTGACCGCGGCGACGCTCGGGGAGATCCGCGCGCGGATGCCGACGCCGAAGCTGTTCTCGCGCTGACCGGCGGCGCGGCGGCGCCGGACGCGGCCGCGCGGGCGGGAGATCACAGCACCGCCGGACTCGCGCCGCCGTGGCCGGCGAGCGTGTCGCGGACGACAGCGAGCGCCCGCTCCAGCTCGGGACGGTCCCGGGCCCCGCCGAGCCCGAGCCGGACGGCGTGGGGCGCCGCGCCCCGGCCGGCCGCGAAGACCTCGGCGGGTGCGATCGCCACGCCGCGCTCGCGGGCGGCGCGCGCGAAGGTCTCGCCGCGCCACGGCTCCGGAAGCTCGAGCCAGAGGTGGAGCGCTTGCGGGTGCGTCCCCGCGACCAGGTCGCCGAGTGCGGTGCGCGCGAGGGCCTGCCGCGCCGCCGCCTCGCGCCGCTGGGCGGCGGCGACCCGATCCGCGGTGCCGTCCTCGATCCACGTCGCGGCGATCTCCGCCGTCAGGGGCGCCGCCATCCACGTCGTGGCCCAGATGCTCCGCTCGACCTGCTCGACCGCGTGGCGGGGCGCGGTGACGAAGGCGACGCGCAATCCGCCCGCGATCGCCTTCGACGTGCCCGCGATGTGGTAGGTCCGTTCGGGCGCGAGGCGCGCGAACGGCGGCGGCGCGTCGGACACCAGGAAGCGGTGCGCGTCGTCCTCGATGATGGTCAGGTCGTGGGCGCGCGCGAGCGCGCTGATCGCGCGGCGGCGCGCCGCGGTGAGCACGGTGCCGGTCGGGTTGTGGATGGTCGGCATGCAGTAGAGGAAGCGCGCGCCGGAGCGCGCGAGCGCGTCCGCGAGCGCGTCCGGCCGCAGGCCCTCCGCGTCCATCGCGACGCCCTCGAGCGAAAGGTGCAGCAGACCCGCGAGCGCCTTCATGCCGGGATAGGTGAGGTCCTCGGTGAGCACCCGGTCCCCGGGCTTGGCGCGGGCGGCGAAGATGGTGAGCATCGCGTGCTGCGCTCCGGCGCAGACGAGGACCTGCTCGGGCGCGGCCTCGACGCCGTAGCGCGCGGCCCACGCGGCGCCCGCGGCGCGATGGCGCGTGGCGCCGGCGTGGGGCTGGTAACGGAGGAGATCGTCGACGCCGGCGCGCTTGGCGAGCGCGCGGAGCGCGCCCGCGAGGTCGGGTGCGATGCCCGCGACCGGCACGTTCAGGCTGAGGTCGATGACGCCGCTCGCGCGCTCCCCGTGCGCGGCCGCCGCCGCGCCGAGCGGCGCCGGACCGACGAAGGTGCCGCGCCCGACCTCGCCGCGGACGAGCCCGCGCCGCTCGGCCTCCGCGTAGCCGCGGGTCACGGTGCCGATCGCGATCCCGAGCGCGTCGGCGAGCGCGCGGTGGGTCGGGAGGCGGTCGCCGGCGGCCAGACGGCCGCCGGCGATGTCGGCGGCGAGCGCGTCGGCGAGCGCCACGTAACGCGGTCGGCCGCCGTCGCGAAGCTCCGGATTCCATATTGTCACAGCGACAATAAATATTTTGACTTCTAGATGTTCGTCAATTAGTCCGCATGGATGACGTCGCCAGGAACCGAAGTGTATCGATACAATAGGGGGAAACGAGCATGCACGCCGACCAGGAGAGCCTGAAGGTCCATCTCGCCGAGATGCTGAAGGGCGGGGTGATCCTCGACGTGACGAACGGCGAGCAGGCGCGCCTTGCGGAGGACGCGGGCGCCGCCGCGGTCATGGCGCTCGAGCGCGTCCCGGCCGACATCCGTCGCGAGGGCGGCGTCGCCCGCATGGCGGCGATCGAGCGTATCGAAGAAGTGCGCAGGGCGGTCTCCATTCCGGTGATGGCGAAATGCCGGATCGGCCACTTCGCCGAGGCGCGCGTGCTCGAGGCGCTCGCCGTCGACTTCGTCGACGAGAGCGAGGTTCTGACACCGGCCGACGACCAGCACCACATCGACAAGCGCGCGTTCCGGGTGCCGTTCGTCTGCGGTGCGCGCGATCTCGGCGAGGCGCTGCGGCGGATCGGCGAGGGGGCGGCGATGATCCGCACCAAGGGCGAGGCCGGGAGCGGCAACATCGTCGAGGCCGTGCGCCACCTGCGCCAGATGGGGAGGGAGCTGCGCGAACTCGCCGTCGCGCCCGCGGACGAGCGCATGGCGCGCGCCAAGGCGCTCGGCGCTCCCTACGAGCTCGTGGCGCAGGTGGCCGAGGCCGGGCGTCTGCCGGTGCCGAACTTCGCGGCCGGCGGCATCGCGACGCCCGCCGATGCGGCGCTCTGCATGGCGCTCGGCGCCGAGTCGGTGTTCGTCGGCTCGGGCATCTTCAAGTCGGACGACCCGGCGGCGCGGGCCCGCGCGATCGTGCGCGCCACGACGCATTGGCGGGATCCGGCCGAGGTGCTCGCGGCCTCGCGCGGCCTCGGGGCGGCCATGCCCGGGCTGGCGCTCGACGCGCTCCCGCCGACCGAGCGCCTGGCGAGTCGGGGCTGGTGAAGGTCGGCATCCTCGCGTTGCAGGGTGGGTTCGCGGCGCACGCGCGCATGCTCACGGGCGTCGGCGTGGACCCGGTCCTGGTCCGTACGCCCGCCGATCTCGACGGCATCGCTGGGCTCGTGTTGCCCGGCGGCGAATCGACCGCCATGTTGACGGGGCTCGCGCGCGACGGGCTCGAGGCGCCGCTGCGGTCGTGGGCGCGGAGCGGGCGTCCGGCGCTCGGCACGTGCGCGGGGGCGATCCTCCTGGCGCACGCGGTCACGCATCCGGCCCAGCGCTCGTGCGACGCGCTCGACGTCGACGTCGAGCGCAACGCCTACGGGACGCAGCTCGACTCGTTCGCCGCGGTCGTCGACGCCGGCGGCGCCTTTCCCGCGCTGCGCGCGATCTTCATCCGCGCGCCCCGCATCGTACGGGTCGGGCGCGCGGTCGAGGTGCTGGCGCACGTCGCGGGCGACCCGGTGCTCGTCCGTGCCGGCGCGACGTGGGCGGCGACGTTCCATCCGGAGCTCGGCGACGACGAGCGCGTGCACCGCGCCTGGCTGCGGGAGATCTCGTAGCACTCGCTCGGCGATCGCCGTGGCGGGCGACGCATTTGTAATTGCGTTCCGATGGCGCGCGGCGAATGCCAAGGGCCGTGCGCGTCGCGCCAGCGCGCCGCGGGCGGCGCGGGAGCCGACGGATGCGCGCTCATCTCGCACGGGGAGCGCCCTGCGCGGCGGCGCGAAACGGGCGCCGGCCGCGACATCTCGCACGGCGTCGTCGCGCGCGCGGCGTCCCGGGTGCGCCCGAGACGCCTGGCACCGGCCGTGCAACGCAGTCCTTCGGCGGAGCGCCGTCGTGAGCGGCCCGCCGGAAGGAGACGCACCATGGGAGCGCTCAGGACCACACTCATACTGGGAGGGCTGCTGCTGACGGTCGGGGAGGGGCGCGCGGTGGCGCATTGGGAATGCGTACAGGAGGCAAAGGCGCAGCGCGGGGAGTGCCGCGCGGCATGCGAGGAGGAGTTCACGATCGCGCGCGATCTTTGCCGGAGCATCGATCCGGTGTGCGCGGCCGGCTGCCGGGAGGATCTCGAGAGCTGCCGGGCGCCGATCGTGTCGGCGCTGGCGCAATGCGTGGACGCGTGCCGCGTGCAGCTGAACGCCGAGCGCGCGGCGTGCCCGCGCAAGGGGCGCGCGCGCGACTTCTGCGTCGACCGGGCGCAGATCCGCGCCTTCCTGTGCCGCGACGAATGCCGCGAGGATCTGCAGGTTCGCGCCGGGCTGAACACCTGCCGCGAGCGATTCCGGACGTGCATGAACGGCTGCGGCATCCCGACCGATCCGACACCGCCCCCGCCGACGCCGGTAAAGACCGAGGCGCCGCAACCGACGGACGTTCCGCAGCCGACCGAGCCGCCGCCTCCGCCGACCGCCGTCCGCACCGCGACGCCGGAGCCGGAGCCGACGCTGACGCCGATCGTTCCGCGCTGACGGCTCCTTCCGCCCGCGCCCGCCCACTCTCCGCGGGCCGCGGGCGGGGCCGGCGGACGTGGCATGCTTCCGCCCGCCACCGCAATCGCCGAGGCGGTTCTCCATTGCGAGACGGGAGCAACGACGGATTCGAGTCGACCGATCTCCGCGAGGTCTACGGCGCGATCCTCGACACATGGATGGCGGTGGACCCGTTCCCGGTGCTGACGGCCGACGCGGGCGACCCGACCAGGAACTGGACGGCGCCGAAGTTCGCCCTGCCGCTCTTCGCGCCGTAGGCCGAGCGTCCGCCGCAACCCGTAGGCGTCAGGCGGAAGGAGGGCGGTACGCCGTCGGCTCGCTCCACGACCGTGGCGCCGGCACCGGGTAGGACCGGACGCGACGCGGTGATAGAGTTCCTCCTGTCATGCCCACGGTCGCCCGCGACGTGAAGTTCCACATCGGCCAGGTCGTGCGTCATCGGTTCTTTCCGTTTCGCGGCGTGATCTTCGACGTCGATCCCGAGTTCGCCAACACCGAAGAATGGTGGCAGGCGATTCCCGAGGACGTCCGCCCGCGGAAGGACCAACCCTACTATCATCTCCTCGCCGAGAACGCGGAGACGACGTACATCGCGTACGTCTCCGAGCAGAACCTGCTTCCCGACGAGACCGGCCGCCCGGTCGGCCATCCGCAAGTGGCCGAGCTGTTCGGCGAGCTCAGCAACGGCACGTACCGGCGGAAGACCGCGCACCACACCCACTGAGCGGCGCCGGGCGGCGGGTCCTGGTCAGTCGCGGTCGACGCGATAGGCGCGGAGCTCTGGGATCCGCCAGACGACGACCGCGAGCACGCAGAGCGCCGCGAGCCCGCCGCTCACCACCGCGAAGGTCGCGCTGGTGGCGGCGGCGACGAAGCCGGACTCCGCGGCGCCGAGCTGGTTCGACGCGCCGATGAAGAGCAGGTTCACCGCGCTCACGCGGCCGCGGAGCTCGTCGGGCGTCGAGAGCTGGATCGCCGTGCTCCGCATGACGACGCTCACCTGATCGGCGACGCCGACCAGCATGTAGGCGGCGAGCGAGAGCGGGAACGACCGCGACAGGCCGAAGACGATCGTCGCGATCCCAAAGACGCCGACGGCGACGAGGAGCGCGCGCCCCGCGTGGCGGATCGGCGGCCGCGCGATCAGGACCAACGAGGTGAGGAGCGCGCCCACCTCGAGGGCCGAGGACAGGAGCCCGTAGCCGCGCGGACCGACGTGCAGGATCTCGGTCGCGTAGACCGGCAGGAGCGCGGTCGCGCCGCCGAAGATCACCGCGAACATGTCGAGCGTCATGCAGCCGAGGATGACCGGGCGGCTGCGCACGAAGCGCACGCCTTCGCGGATCATCGCGAAGGACACGCCGCGGCCGCCCGGCGCCGCGGGCGGCGAGGGCAGGAGGGCGAGGAGCGTGAGTGCGGTCAGGACGAGGGCGACGTAGGCGACGTAGGCTGCGGCGATGCCGTGGTCGGCGATCAGGAGGCCGCCGAGCGCGGGGCCGGTCGCGAACGCGAGCGCCTGGATGGTCGACGCGATCGTCGCGACGCGCGGGAACGCTATCCGCGGCACCAGGCTCGGGAGAAACGCCATGCGCGCCGGACTGTCGAAGGCGGTGGCGATCGCGGCCGTGACGACGATGGCGTAGAGGAGGTCGAGGGTTACGGTGCCGCGGGCGGTGGCGAGCGCGAGGCCGAGGCCAGCCGCGAGGGTCAGGCACTGCGAGGTCATCATGATGCGGCGGCGGTCGAACGTGTCGGCGAGCGCGCCCGCGACGAGCGTCAGCGCGAAGGCCGGCAGGAACTGTACGAGGCCGAGCAGCCCGAGGTGGAAGGGCGAGCGGGTGAGGTCGAAGACGTGCCACGCGATCGAGGCGCGCAGCAGCATCATCGCGGTGCCGGCGCAGAACCGGCTGCCGAGATAGACGACGACCGTGCGGGTGAGGACCTCGGCGAGTCGCATCTCAGCGCCCCTGACGGAAGCGGGATCTCGGCACGGACGCGCTCAGTGCCGGACGCGGAAGCCGGCGAGGTCGGCGCCGACGGGCTCGGGACCCTCGACGACCGCGCGAACGCGCGCCGCGGGCGGACCGACCCGGCACCAGTCGGCGAGCGCGCGCACGGCCACGGCCGGGCCTTCGATCAGCGCCTCGACGCCGCCGTCGGGGAGGTTCCGCACCCAGCCGTCGAGGCCGAGCCGGCGCGCCTCCCGCTCGGTCGCGCCGCGGTACCAGACGCCCTGCACGCGGCCGGTGATCGTGAGGCGCAGGCGGACGCGCGGCGCGGTGGGGTCGTCGTCCGATCGATGGCGTGTCACGGGCGGCAGGGTAGCGCGTGCGGCGGCCGGCGTCACGGCGCGGCGACGGCTCGGCTGTCGCCCGTGCGGGAGCGGCGGGTGCCGCCGCGTCGGTCCGGCGTCGCGCGGCGATTCGGCCGGACGGTCCGGCGCGCGTCGTGGGTGCCGAGCAAGGTTCGTCATCGGAACGATGGCACGTCGGCCGAATCGACGCCGCGCCACCGATCGTGCTCGATGCCCGAGCGAGCGGTTGCCGACATCCGTTGGCGGCTCGGTCGCGGTAGCTCGACGGATGCCGGTCTCCGGTTCCTCAGGCGGTGCCCAGGAGCTCCAGGAACGCCGCCTCGTCGAGAACCGGGATGTCGAGCTTCCTGGCCCTGGCGAGCTTCGCGCCGGGATCGGCGCCGGCGACGACGTAGCTGGTGTTCTTGCCGACGCTCCCAGAGACGCGGCCGCCGGCGCGCAGGATGCGGCTCTCGGCTTCGCCGCGCGTGAGCGAGGCGAGGCCGCCGGTGAGAACGAAGGTCCGACCGGCGAGGGCGCCGGTCGCGGGCACGGGAGCCTGCGGCTCCAGCCCCGCCTCCAGCAGGCGCGCGACCAGCGCGCGATTCTTCGGGTCGTCGGCAAAGGCGCGGACGCTCCGCGCCACCTCGGGTCCGATTCCCTGCGTCTCGAGGAGCGCGGCCTCGTCGGCCGCGAGAACGGCGCGGATATCGCGGAAGCGCTCCGCCAACACCCGCGCCAGGTGCTCCCCGACGTGCCGGATCCCGAGCGCGTAGAGGAACCGGTCGAGGTCGGGACGCTTGCTCGCCGTGATCGCGGTCGACAGGTTCGTCGCCGACTTCTCCGCCATGCGTTCGAGACCGGCGAAGGTCGCGGTTTCGATGCGGTACAGGTCGGCGAAGTCGTGCACCAAGCCTTGCGCGACGAGCTGGTCGACGAGCTTCTCGCCGAGCCCGTCGATGTCCATGGCTCCGCGTGAGGCGAAGTGGCGGATGCGCGACTTCAGCTGCGCCGGACACGCGGCGTTGACGCAGCGATAGGCCGCCTCGCCCTCCTCGCGGACGACGTGTCCGCCGCAGCCGGGAACCGGGCAGCGCTCCGGCATCCTGAACTTGCGCGGCCGGCCGACGCGCTTCTCCCGCACGATCCGCACGACGTACGGGATGACGTCGCCGGCGCGCTCGATCACGACGGTGTCGCCCTTGCGGACGTCCTTGCGCGCGATCTCGTCCATGTTGTGGAGCGAGGCGTTGCGCACCGTGACGCCGCCCACCACGACCGGCTCGAGCTCGGCGACAGGCGTGAGCGTGCCGAGTCGGCCGACCGACGCGACGATCTCGAGGACGCGCGTCTCGGCCTGCTGCGCCTTGAACTTGTAGGCGATCGCCCAGCGCGGCGCGCGCGACACCTGGCCGAGGATCTCCTGCAGCCGGAGCTCGTCGACCTTCAACACCATGCCGTCGATCTCGTAGGGGAGGGTGTCGCGGGTCGCGACGAGCGCCGCGTACTGGCGGAGCGCGGTCGCGAGGTCGGGGCAGCGGCGGTTCAGGGGGTTCGTCGGGAGGCCCCACTGCGCGAGGCTCGCGAGGAAGTCCCAGTGGGTCGTGAAGCGCGCGCCCTCGATCGCGCCGGCGCTGTGGCAGAAGAGCTCGAGCGGGCGGCCGGCGGTGATCGCCGGGTCGAGCTGGCGAAGCGAGCCCGCCGCGGCGTTCCGTGGATTCGCGAAGACCGGCTCGCCTCGTTCGGTGCGCTCCGCGTTCAGGCGCTGGAAGCCGGCGAGGGTCAGGATCACCTCCCCCCGCACCTCGAGGCGCTCGGGAACCTCCGGCGCCCTGACCGACGCGCGCTCCAGGCGGTGTGGGACGCTCGCGATCGTCTTCAGGTTGACGGTCACGTCCTCGCCGGTCGTGCCGTCGCCGCGCGTCGACCCGACCACGAGCCGGCCGCGCTCGTAGACCAGCTCGACCGCGAGCCCGTCGAGCTTCGGCTCGGCGACGTAGCCGACGTCGGCCCCGTGCGCGAGCTCCAGGATGCGGCGGATGCGCTCCTCGAACTCGCGCACGTCCTCCTCGGCCATGGCGTTCGCGAGCGACAGCATGGGGAGGGTGTGGCGGACGGCCCGGAAGCGCTCGGCCGGCACCGCGCCGACCCGCTCGGTCGGCGAGTCGGGGGTGCGGAGCTCGGGATGCGCGGCCTCCAGCGCCTGGAGGCGGCGGAACAGCGCATCGTACTCGGCGTCGGTGATCTCGGGCGCGTCGCATCCGTAGTAGAGCCGGTTGTGGCGTTCGATCTCGCGGCGGAGCGACGCGACTTCCTCGTACAGCGGCGGCGTGCGGGTCGGCATCCGGGCGGGGAGTGTACGGTCGCACCGCGCGCGCGGCAACGCCGGCCGGCGGCGCCGGCGCCGGCCGGCGTCCCTGACATGAAATTGAAGGTCAGATTCAACCCGTATACGCTCGGGGCGTGACCCTCGCGCACGCCCGTCCCGGCGAACGGTTGATCGTGGAGAAGGTCGGCGGCGAGCGCGCGTTCCGCCGCCGGCTCCTGGAGCTCGGATTCGTGCCGGGAACGCCGGTCGAGCTGGTCGGCGTGGCGCCTCTCGGCGATCCCATCGAGCTTCTGATGCGCGGGTGCAGCCTGTCGATCCGCCGCGGCGAGGCGCTCTGGGTCTCGGTGCGGCGCGCCGCCGGCGCCGCCGAGGGGTGCTGCGACGCGCCCCCGCCCGCGCCGACGCTGGAGGCGGCCGTGACGCCGTGCGGATCGTGCAGGCGGCGATGAGCGCACTCGGTGCGGTCGATCGTTCCGGCGCCGGCGGCGCGACCCGTCCGGAGGCGGGGGAGCGCCGCGCGGCCGGCCGCCCGCTCGTGATCGTCGTGGGGAATCCGAACGTCGGCAAGACCACGCTGTTCAACCGGCTCGCCGGCGCCCGCGGGCGGGTGGGGAACTATCCCGGGATCACGGTCGAACGGCGGCCGGGGACGCTCCGGCTCGGGGGGGCCGGCGAGGACGTCGAGCTGCTGGATCTGCCGGGCTGCTACTCGCTCAGCGCGCGCTCGGCGGAGGAGCAGATCGCGATCAACGCGGTGCTCGGTCTCGCCGGCAACCCGGCGCCGACGCTCGCGCTGGTGGTGGTCGATGCGGGTCAGCTGATCCGCAACCTCTACCTCGTGCTGCAGCTCGTCGAGCTCGAGGTGCCACTCGTCATCGCGCTCAACATGATCGACGAGGTCGAGGACGAGCCGCCGTCGGCGGCGGCGATCGCGCGGATCTTCGGGGTGCCGGTGGTGCCGACGAGCGCGCGCCAGGGCGTCGGCCTCGACGCGCTGGCCGCGTGCCTGCGCGAGCAGGTCAGCCGTCCGCCGCGCGGACGCGTGGCGATCGACTATCCGCCCGCGCTCGAGCGCGATCTCGCCAGGGTGGCGGCGGCGCTGCCGCCCGCGCTCCGCGCGTCTCCGGGCCGTGATCGGGGGCTCGCGCTCTGGGCCCTCATGAGCGTCGACGAGCACGACGAGCTCCGCGACGTCGATCCGGATCTGCGCGCGGCCTGCCTCGCGGTTCGCCGCGACGCCGGCGCGCGCGACCTCGACGACGAGGTGATCGCGACGCGCTACGCGTTCCTCGATCGGCACGCGTCCGTGCTGCACGCGCGCGTCGACCAGCATCTCCGGAAGCGCGCGGCCTCCGAGCGCATCGACCGCGTACTGCTGCACCCCGTGTGGGGGTTCGCGGTGTTCGTCCTGGTCATGCTCGTCCTCTTCCAGGCGCTCTTCTCGTGGGCGAATCCCGCGATCACGCAGGTCGAGCGCGCGACCGGGTGGCTACAGGAGCAGATGGCGGCGCACCTGCCGGAGGGGCTCCTGAGCGACCTCCTGCGCGAGGGCGTGGTGGGCGGCGTCGGCAACGTCGTCGTCTTCCTGCCGCAGATCCTGCTCCTCTTCTTCTTCATCTCGCTGCTCGAGGACTCGGGCTACATGGCGCGGATCGCGTTCTTGATGGACCGCATCATGAAGGCGCTCGGGCTCCACGGCCGCGCCTTCGTGCCGATGCTTTCCGGGTTTGCCTGCGCCGTGCCCGCCATTCTCGCTACCCGCACGATGGAGCGGCAGCGCGACCGGCTCCTCACGATGATGGTGATCCCGCTCATGACCTGCTCGGCGCGCCTGCCGGTCTACACGCTCATCATCGCCGCGCTCTTTCCGCCCGCGGTCGGCTGGGTGCCCGTGCAGGGGCTGCTCATGGTGGCGATGTACCTCTTCTCGATCGTGGTGACGCTCGCCGCCGCGGCCGTCCTCGGCCGCACCGTGATCCGCGGAGAGCACGCGCCGCCGATCCTCGAGCTGCCGCCGTATCGCCTGCCCGATCCCCGCAGCACGCTGCGGATGATGCTCGAGCGCGCCGGCGTGTTCCTGCGCGAGGCCGGTACGATGATTCTCGTCTGCACGGTGGTGCTGTGGGCGCTCCTGTCGTTCCCGCGTCCGTCGATGCCGCCGGCCGGCGAGCCGACGGAAGCCGCGCGTCAGCACGCGCTCGCCGAGAGCTATGGCGGCCGGCTCGGACGCGCGATCGAGCCGGCGCTCGCGCCGCTCGGCTTCGACTGGAAGATCGGCGTCGGCATCATCGGCGCCTTCGCGGCGCGCGAGGTGTTCGTGTCCACCCTCGGCCTCGTCTACGGCGTCGGCGAGCAGGACGACGAGGCGATACCGCTGCGCCAGCGGATCCACGAGGAGCGGCGGCCGGACGGACGCCCGGTGTACACTCCGCTGGTCGGGCTCTCGCTCATGGTGTTCTTCGCGCTCGCCTGCCAGTGCATGAGCACGCTCGCCGTGACCCGCCGCGAGACTCACGGCTGGCGCTGGCCGGCCTTCATGTTCGTGTACATGGCGGCGCTCGCCTGGGCGGCGAGCTTCCTCGTCTACCAGGGCGGACGACTGCTCGGCCTGTGAGGCGCTCGGCCGCCGCCGCGCTTCGTCGCTCGTGAGGCGTCCCGCGAGCGGCCTGGTATTGCGCGTGGATCGGCGGTAGGGCAGGGCGCGGGAACGAAAGGAGGAGCGACGATGACATCGGACACTCGAGGCGGCGCGCTCGGCGCGGACCCGGCGGTGGGGCGACGCCGCGTGCTCGCCAGCGCGGCGGGCCTCGCGACGGCCGTCGTGGCCGGGCGGGCGCTCGCGGCCGACCCCCACGCCGGCCACGGGCACGGGGACAAGGTCTATACGCCGGGCGTGCGCAACAAGAAGCGGACGGCGCTCGTGAAAGCCGCCATCGACTGCACGATCAAGGGCGACGCGTGTCTCAGCCACTGCATGGAGACCTTCGTGGCGGGTGACACGACGATGGGCGCCTGTGCCGACGCGGTGCAGCAGATGCTGCCGGTCTGCCGCGCGATGTCGCAGCTCGGCGCCTACGACTCGAAGCACCTGCCGGACCTGGCGCGTGTCTGCATCGGCGTGTGCACCGACTGCGAGAAGGTGTGCCGCGAGCACGCCGAGCACCAGAAGGAGTGCAAGGACTGCGCGGATGCCTGTGCGGCCTTGATCGAGGAGTGCAAGAAGCTCGCGGCGTGAGCCGTGGCACCGAGCGCCCCGGCATCGTCCGTGCCGCGCTGGGCGGTAGGAGCGGATCATCTCCGCAATGTTCGTCGGCACGCGGCGTGTGTCCGTCCCGTGAAAGCGCGGTAGATCGTTCCGGCGTGCGCGCACCGGAGTGAAGCGATAGACGTCGTCGGCGATCCCCGGGAGCGAGTCGTCCGGGCGCAGTCGCCGCGTCGCTCTCGGTTCCCGGGGCGCGAAGGTGTCATAAGGAAGTTATCCCATGGCCATCGATCCCGCGTCCGAACAGATGGAGAGGCCGTTCACCGGGCCCGACGACCGGCCGGTGGCGCCGTCGGGCCCGCTCCGCTTCGAACCGTGCGCCGAGGGTGGCGCGGCGCCCGGCAGCCACGCCTCGTACGAGCGCTGCGCCGCCGTGCTCGAGAGCCAGGGGTTCCTCGCGTCGCCGCCGCGCCTCGTCCCCGGCGAGGAGGCCGGCCGTGGCTGACACCAAGGGCATCGACCGCCGCTCCTTCCTGCTCGGCGCTGCGGGCGGTGCGGCCGCGACTGCGCTCGGCGCGGCCGGTGTCGCGACCGTGCGCGAGAAGTCCCGGCGCTTGATCACGCCCGCCGCCGTCGACCCCGGGGAGGACGCCGAGATCGCGGAGTCGTTCGCCGACTCGCGGCCGGCGTACGCGGCCGACGCGGCGGCGCCGGCCGGCGCGCCGAACGTCGTCGTCGTCGTCCTCGACGACGTCGGCTTCGCAGACCTCGGCTGCTACGGCAGCGAGATCCGCACGCCCCACCTGGACGCGCTTGCCGCGCGCGGGCTCCGCTACACGAACTTCCGCACCTGCGCCATGTGCTCGCCGACGCGGGCGGCGCTGATGACCGGGCTGAACCACCACTCGGCCGGGATGGGCTGGCTCGCCGACGTCGACGCGGGGTACCCCGGCTACCGCGGCGACCTGACGCTCGACGCGGCGACGCTCGCCGAGGTGCTGCGCGAGCGCGGCTGGTCGACGTTCCACGTCGGCAAGTGGCACGTGAACGTCGGGGCGTCGTGCGGACCGACGGGTCCGTACCACAACTGGCCGACGAGCCGCGGCTTCGAGCGCGCCTACTGGTTCCAGGGCCACTCGACCGACTACTTCAAGCCGTCCGAGCTGATCGACGGCGTGACGCCGGTCGAGGCCGAGGAGCGCGACGACTACTTCGTGAACGATGCGCTCACCGACCGCGCGATCGCCTACGTGCGGACCCAGAAAGCGGTGGCGCCCGACAAGCCCTTCTATCTTCAGCTCTGCTACCCGGCGGCGCACTCGCCGCTGCAGGCGCGGCCGCGCGACCGCGACGCGTACCGCGGCGTCTACGACGCGGGCTGGGACGTGGTGCGGGAGCGGCGCCTGGAGCGCCAGCGCGCGCTCGGCGTGGTGCCGGGAACGACGCGGCTCCCGCCGCTCTCGCCGGGCGCCGATCCGTGGGACCGCCTCGACGTCACCCAGCGGCGCGTCAACGCCCGCTACATGGAGGTCTACGCCGGCTGCATCACGAACGTCGACGCCAACATCGGCCGCTTCCTCGCCGCGCTCGACGCCGGCGGCTGGCGCGAAAACACGCTCGTGCTCGTGCTCTCCGACAACGGCGGCTCGGCGGAGGGCACGCCGACCGGCACGCCGAACGTGTTCGCCCCGGCCTTCGGGCGGCCGGTGCCGGTCGACGAGGTCGTCAAGCTCTACGACGTCATGGGCGAGGACGCGACGTTCCCGCACTATCCGATCGGCTGGGCCTGCTGCTCGAACACGCCCTACCGGCTCTACAAGCAATACGCGCACCTCGGCGGCGTCGCCGACCCGCTGATCGTGTCGTGGCCGAAACGCATCACGACGACGGGGGCGCTGCGGACGCGCTTCGTGCACGTCGTCGACCTCTACCCGACGATCCTCGAGGCGGCCGGCATCGAGCGGCCCGCGACCCATCGTGGGCGGCGCCTCAAACCCGTCGAGGGCGCGAGCGTGTTCGCCACCTTCGCCGACCCGGCCGCGCCGACGCGCGCCGCGCAGTACTTCGAGCTCGGCGGTCAGCGGGCCTTTCTCGACGGCGACTGGCGGCTCGCGACGCGCCACGAACGGGGCACGCGCTTCGAGGACGACGTGTGGGAGCTCTACGACCTCGCGACCGACCCGAACGAGCTCGTCGACCTCGCCGCCGAGCACCCGGACAAGGTGCGCGAGCTCGTGGCGAAGTGGAACGCCGCCGCCGAGCGCCACGGCGTCTTCCCCCTCGACGACCGCAACCTCGTCGTCAAGATGGTGCAGGATCGGCAGCGGCGCGGCATTCGCGCCGACTGGGAGCTCGCGCCGCCGCTCGAGCGGCTCGCCGGCCAGGTCGCCCCGCTCGTCTGTCCCTTTGCGCACGAGATCGCCGTCGAGCTCGAACGGCCGGAGGGACGCGGCGACGGCGTGCTGCTCGCGCACGGATCGCGGCACGCGGGCTACGTGCTGCACGTGCGCGACGGGCGGCTCGTGTACGAGCAGAGCCTGGCGCCGTGGAACGAGCGCATCGAGAGCGAGGTGGCTCTGCCGACCGGCCCGGTCACCGTGCGCTACGTGCAGACGATGACCGCGCGTCCCTTCGACGGATCGGGCGCGCTCTGGGTCGGCGACCGCAAGGTCGCCGAGCACACGTTCGCGCGCATGCTCTTCGCGACGTCCTATGACGGCTTCTCGCTCGGCGCCGACCTCGGGAACCGCGTCTCGACGCTGTACGACGGTCCCAATCCCTTCCAGGGCCGCATTGTGCGCGTGAAGATTCACGTCGATACGACCCCGTTCAACGCGATCGAGACGATGCGCTTCATCGAGGCGATGAGCATTCGGGTGTAGGGGCGGGGATGGGTGGCGGCGACGCGATGATCGCGGTGCCGGGCGGACGCTACGTCGTCGGGTCCGACGAGCACTACGCGGAGGAGCGCCCGGCGCGCGCGGTCGCGATCGCGGCGTTCCGGATCGACGCGACGCCGGTCACGAACGTGGCGTTCGCTGCCTTCGTCGCCGCGACGGGGTGGGTGACCGTCGCCGAGCGCGCCGATCCGCCCGGTTCCGCCGTGTTCGCGATGACGCAGGGCCCCGTCGACCTTCACGAACCCTCGCACTGGTGGCGCTTCGCGGCCGGGACGACGTGGCGCGCGCCGTTCGGCCCCGGCTCGACGATCGTCGGCCGCGACGATCACCCGGTCGTGCACGTCGGGCTCGCCGACGCCGAAGCGTATGCCGCGTGGCGGGGCGCGCGGTTGCCGACCGAGACGGAATGGGAGGCGGCCGCACGCGGCGGCCTCGCCGGCGCCGCGTACGCGTGGGGCGACGAGCTCCTGCCCGACGGGCGACTCCTCGCCAACGTCTGGACCGGCGCGTTCCCCTGGTACTTCGCGCGCGGCGGCGTGCCGGGCACGACGCCCGTCGGATCGTTCCCGCCGAACGGCTTCGGGGCCTACGACATGATCGGCAACGTGTGGGAGTGGACCGCGTCGCCGTTCACGGCGCCGGCAGCGAGCCCGCGCTGCGCGTGTGCGGCCGGCGATCCGACGGAGGCGGGCGCCGCGCGTCCCGCGGGGGTCGCGCGCCCGGCGACCGTCGCGCTCAAGGGCGGCTCGTATCTCTGCGCGGCCGAGTACTGCGCTCGCTACCGACCCGCGGCGCGCATCGGCCTCACGCCGGACTCGACCACCGCGCACGTCGGCTTCCGCTGCGCGGCCGACGCCTGAGCGCGGCGGGCGCGGCCCTCAGGATTGGCAGGGTCGGGAGCGTGGGCTAGAGCACGGACCGATCGACGTGCCGCTGCGCACCCACAAGACCCGCATCGTCGCTACCATCGGACCGGCGTCGGCGTCGCCCGACGTGCTGGAGCGGATGATCCTCGCCGGCATGGACGTGGCGCGCCTCAACTTCTCTCACGGTGACTTCGCAGCTCATGGCCGGTACATCGAAGGCCTTCGCGCTGCGGCCGTGCGCGCCGGGCGACCGGTCGCGATCATGGCGGACCTCTCCGGGCCGAAGATGCGGATCGGGACGCTCGCGACCGAGCCGATCACGCTTCGCGCGGGCGACCGCCTGACGCTCGCCACCGACGACGTCGTCGGCACGGCCGAGCGCGTGTCGGTGACCTTTGCGCGCCTGCCCGAGGTCGTGAAGCCGGGCGACGTGCTGTCGCTCAACGACGGCTACATCCAGCTCGAGGTCGCCGCGGTCGGCGGCCGCGAGGTCGCGTGCGCGGTGCGGGTCGGCGGCGAGCTCCGGTCGAAGAAGGGCCTGAACCTTCCGGGTATCGACCTCGGGATCGGCGCCTTCACCGAGCGCGATCGCGAATGCCTGGCGTTCGCGCTCGCGCACGGCGTCGATGCGGTGAGCCAGTCGTTCGTCGAGGGCGCCGCCGACGTCGACGCCGTGCGCGCGGCGGCGCGCGCCCTCGGCCACGAGCCCTTCGTCATCGCCAAGGTCGAGCGCGCGCGAGCGCTCGATCGCCTCGACGAGATCCTCGAGGCCGCCGACGGCGTGATGATCGCGCGCGGCGACCTCGGGGTGGAGGTGCCGATCGAGCGCATCGCGGTCGTGCAGAAGGAGGTCATACGGCGCGCCAATCGGCGGGCGAAGCCGGTCATCACCGCGACCCAGATGCTCGAGTCGATGACGACCTACCGCCTGCCGACGCGCGCCGAGGCGACCGACGTCGCCAACGCCATCCTCGACGGCACCGACGCCGTGATGCTCTCCGGCGAGTCGGCGCTCGGGGCCTTTCCGGTCGAATCGATCGCGATGTTGGCGCGAATCGCGACCGCGGTCGAGCCGACGCGGCGTCGGCTCACGGTCGCCGAGATGTACGCCGGCGTCGATCTCCGCGACCGGCTCCTGCCCGAGCACCTCGCCCTCCTCGGCATCGAGGCGAGCGTCGAGTACCGGAGGCCCGCCGCCATCTTCGCGCGCACGGACGACGGTGCCTCGGCCCGCCGCCTCGCCGCTTTCCGCCTCCCGGTCTGGACGGTCGCCGTCAGCGACGACGTCCGCACCACGCGGCAGCTGCTCTTCTCGTGCGGCGTCGTCCCCGTCCACCTGCCCGCGGCCCCGGCGGCGTGGAACGCCTTCGTTCGCGAGTGGCTCGGCGAGCACGATCTCCCCGGCGACTTCGCCGTGCTCACGCAGCGGACGGAGGCCGAGGGAAACCACCGCGTCGACTTCATCGACCGGTAGCGGCGCTACTGCGGCACCACGCCCACCCGGACCTCGTTCGACGCCGCCGGCAGGGTCACCAGCGTGCCGTCGTCGCCGAGGATCCAGCCCTCGGGGCGCACCCCGGCGACGCCGCGCAGGAACACCTTCGCGATCAGGGCGTTCGGGGGGGGCGGGTTCAGATGGTACATCACGAGCAGGCGCACGCCGGCTTCGTTGGCGGCTTCCGCCGCCTCGACCGGCGTCGAGTGGTAGCTCGGGATGTCGCGCATGATCTTGGTGACGCGCTCGCGGCCGGCGGCAGCCGCCGCTTCGCCGACCATGGCGATCAGGTGATTCGCCTGGGCCTCGTGGACGAGGACGTCGGCGCCGCGCGCCGCGGCGACGAGGGCGGGGCTCTTCGCGGTGTCGCCGCTCACGACTACCGACCGGCCACGGTAGTCGAAGCGATAGCCGTAGGCGGGCGTCACCGGCTCGTGGTTCACCGCGAACGCGGTCACGAGGAGCCCGTCTTCCTCGAGCACCGTGACCGGTGGCTCGTTCGGCCGCGCCACGACCGGAAGCGCGCGCATGCGCTCGACCTCGGGCGGCAGGAAATCGGCGCCGTGGTGGGCGACGCGATACTGCGTGTCGAGCGCGTAGGCTTCCTGGAAGCCCGCGACGACGCGCTCGACGCCGGGGGGGCCGTAGACGCGCAGCGGCGCCGCGCGGCCGGCGGCCCAGGTCTGAAGGTTGAGCTCGCCGAGCTCGGCGATGTGGTCGGAATGAAAGTGCGTGGAGAAGACGGCGCCGATGCGCGCGCCGTCCACGCGCATCAGCGCCAGGCGATTCCACGACTGCGGGCCGGTGTCGACGACCCAGAATCTGCCGGCGGCGAACACCGCGACGCACGCCTTCGCGCGCGTCGGGTGCGGCAGCGGGGCGTCCGAGCCGCAGATGGCGACGCGCAGCGCGTCGTCGGCGAGGAGCGCGTTGCCGCTCTGCGCGATCAGGCGCGGGATCATGCGCCGCAGCACGGCGTCCTGGAGCGTCGCCGAGCGCCAGAGAACGGCGAGCGCTGTCGCTCCGACCAGCAGGAGTCCGACCGTGAGTCGGAGGAGTCGTCGCATGGCGCGTCCTCCTACCGGGTCGCCGCCGCCAGCGCCATTACGCGAGGAGCGCGCGCGCGCGCTCGATCATCCAGCACGCCGCGAGGGACCCCATGGCGTAGGTGGGCACCGCCTCGGCCCAGGCGGGAAGGCGCGCGACGACGGGGCGCGCGACGGTGCGGAGCGCGAGCACCGCCAGTACGAACGCGAGCTGTCCGAGCTCGATGCCGAGGTTGAAGCCGAGCAGCGCGAGCGGCACGGCGCCGGCCGGGAGCCCGGCCGCGCGGAGCATGCCCGCGAAGCCGAGCCCGTGGAGGAAGCCGAAGGCGAGCGCCATGAGCCAGGGCCGGCGGCGCATGCGCATCGCGGTCGCGGGGCCACCGGGCCGATCGCGCCGCTCCGGACGCGCGAGTTCGACGGCGAGCACGAAGATGCTGAACGCGATCAACACCTCGACGGGCGCCGGCGGCACGCGTGCGACGTCGAGGATGGCGAGCGTCAGCGTGGCGCTGTGGCCGAGCGTGAACGCGGTGATCGTCGCGACCAGGCGCCGCCAGCCGCTGGCGAGCAGGAGGAGGCCGAAGACGAAGAGCAGGTGGTCGTAGCCGGTCAGGATGTGGTCGACCCCGAGGCCGACGTAGCGACGCGCGACGTGGAGCGCGGTGTCGCGCGCCGGTACGACGAACCGCGCGTCGCGCGCCCGCAGGACCGCGTCGATCGTGCGTCCGTCGGCGAGCGCGAGATGCAGAAGGGCGTCGGTCTTGGCGCCGCCGAGCCCGTCGACGCCGAGGGTCGCGCCGACGAGGCCCGTCCCGCCGCACGCGACCGTCCAGCGCGACGTGAAGCTTTCCGTCGTCTCGTCGACCGCCGGTGGACCGCTGGCGGCGCATGTCGGCGGCAGGACCGGACGGAGCTCCGCGCCGATGAGGCGGAGCGTCGGAATCTTCCACGTGACCGCGAAGACGCCGGGCGCCGCTTCGCGGAGCTCGAGGAGGGCAGGCGAGAGCGCGTGCGCGCCGACGGGCGGGGGGGCGGCGGCGGGCGCGCCGAGCTCGAGGAGCAGCGCGAGCGCGAGGGGCCGGACGATCCGGGCGCGCCACGACGCGATGCCGCGCCGGGCCGCGCCGCGTTCCGAGCCGGCGGCGCACCCGACGAGCGCGCGGCTATCCGGCATGCTCGTCCTCCACCCGGACGACGTACGCGGCGCGGAGCTCGTCCATCATGTGGGCGAGGTACCGGTCGCGGCGCTCGGCGCGCCAGGCGCGGAGCACCCGCGAGCGGACGGCGTCGAGCGGCGGCAGGTCGCCGGCGCGCTGCGCGCTCACCCGGACGAGGTGGAGGCCGTACGGAGAGCGGATCGGCTCCGACCAGGTGTCGGGGGGGAGCGCGAGCGCCGCCGCCGCGAAGGCGTCTCCGAACGTCTTGGCGAGCTCGGCGCGCGAGACGCCGCGGAACGCGCCGCCGGCGACGAACGGGTCTCCGAGGCGGGCGGCGGCGGGGTCGACGCGCTCGGTGCGCAGGCGTGCGAGCAGCGCCCGCGCGTCCGCTTCGAGCGCGGCGCCGCGTGTCGTTGCGTTCAAGAACACCTGCGTCAAGGTGACGGCGTCGCTCCGCCGATAGCGCGCCGGCCGCCGCGCCATGAAGGCGACGAGCTCGCGATCGAGCGCCTCGCCCGTCGGCTCGTCCTGCGTGCTCGCAGCCTTGGCGAGGAGCCGCATCTTGGTGACGAGGGCGTTGCGGACGACGACGTCGTCCTTGTCGAGCCCGAGCGCGACGCCGCGCCGGTAGGCCGCCTCCGCGTCGCCTGCCGCCTCGCCATAGAGGAAGCGCACCTTCTCGACGATGCGCCAGCGGACGGCACCGTCGCCGCGGTCGAGGCCGAGCACCAGCGCCTCGCGGTAGAGCATCTCCTCGTCGGCGGCGCGGGCGACGAGCGCGCGCAGTTCCTCGGGTGACGGGGGCCCGAGACTCCGCGCGTAGTCGTCGCGGATCTCGGCGACTCGCGCCGCCGAGATCACGATCGGATCGCGTCCGTGGGTAGCGCCCGGAGGGCTCGTCGCCGCCTGGAGCGCCGCGAGCCCGGCCCCGAGCACGAGAAAGTGCAGCGCCGGCAGGCGAGCTCCGACGCCGACGACGCGACCGACGGCGGCGTACACGGGCGGCTAGCGCGACGCCTCGAGCGTCCCGCGCCGCCCGTCCCAGACGCGGCCGTCGGTGCGGTCGTAGGCGCCGCTCGCGAGCCGGACGTCCATGCGGTGCGTCGTCGTCTCCGCGTTCGAGAGGTCGAGCCGCGCGGTGTGGAGCGTCAAGGTCGCGGTGCCGTGCTTGTTGATCCTGAGGCGCGCCTTCTTGACGCCGTCGATGCCGGCGGCCGGGTCGTCGTAGAGGTAGCTCCGTCCCGGGCTGCGCGTCTCGAAGGCGCCGGCGGGAAGCGTCGCGGTGTAGACGACGTCGTCGTCCGCCACGGTCACGGTGAGGCCGTTCGCGACGACGTCGAGCTCGGCCGGCAGCCGCCCGATGGTGAGCTTGAGCCGCAGCCGGTCGGTCGCGAGCGCCTTCCCGAACCGGAGCCTGCCCTTCGTGCCGAAGCGCTCCGGCTGGTAGTAGATCGGCGAGGTCCAGGCGCGCTCCTGGATCGTGTCGTCGGCGAGGCCGAGGCAGCACTCGCGATAGATGGTCGGGACCGACCCGAAGTCGGCGCAGTCGACGTTCAGGGAGTTGCAGAGCCGCTTGCTCCAGCGGCACACCGGGTTCTCGAGCACGCGGGCGTAGTAGAAGGCGCGCTCCTCGGGACGGAACGACGGGTCCTGCCAGACGCTGCAAAGCGACGAGGCGCCCGCGCCCGTCGGCGTGCAGGTGGCGAGATCGACGCCCGCCTTGCCGTGGGCGTCGCCCGCGACCTCGAAGACCCGCTCGTGCACCTGGCCGTCCGTGTCGGCCCAACCCTTCACGATCTGGATGCGCTGGAGCGGGGTGCTCGGCTCGCCGTTGCCGCCGGGATCCTGCATCGCCATGACTGCGAAGCGCGGGCTCCGCCGGCCGAGCGCGGGTCCGATCTCTCCGCCCATCGGTACGCCGTGCGTGTAGCCCTGCTCGACGAAGGCGGGATCCTCGCAGGCGCCCTTCGGGGGATGTCCCCCGAAGAAGCGGACGATCGGCCGCGTGCCGCTCGTCGCGTACGCTTCGCGCCGCCGCATGGCCGCGAAGAGCGCGTCGCGCGAGTTCTCCTCCGCCCACAGGACGGCGAGGCCGCCGCCGTTGGTGACGATGCCGCCGGGCGCGATCTTCGAGAGGATGTTTTCGGCGCTGCCGTCGCGCACGCCGAGGTGTCCGGTGGTGCCGAAGTCGGCCTCGACGACGCCGCCGGCGAGGCTCGAGTGGCCGTCGGTGCCGCCGACGAAGCCGAGCGCGAAGGGGTTGGCGCCGAGCGCGTCGTTCAGGCGCAGACCCTCCATGAGGGCGTTGCGGACGAAGTTCCGCGCCGGCAGCGGCTGGTCCTTGATCGTGTTGGCGAAGAGCTGCTGGCGCTGCAGCTGCTCGAAGCCGCAGAGCTCGTCGTTCGGCGAACTCGAGGGCTGACACTCCGAGCTGCCCTTCTGCTGGAAGACCTCGACGAGCGGCTCGTGGCCGGCACGCCGCTCGGCGTCGGCGCGCGCGAGCGGCGAGCCGTCGCCGTTCGCCGACTCGAACATGAGGCCGCCGCTCACGTTCGAGTTGTGCGGAATGGACACGAAGTCGCAGTTGCCGGGGGCGTCCAGGCAGTCGGCCTCGAGGACGCCGAAGAGGCCCTCGACGAGGGGCTGCTCGTAGTAGCTCGTCGGCAAGGCCGGTACCTCGGCGTTCCGGAAGATGATGTTGCGGTGCAGGTTGAAGCCGTCGAGGTTGTTCGTCCACTCGTAGGCGGGAAAGGTCGTGAAGGCGCAGGCGTCGGTGCGGTCGTAGAACTCCTCGGCGGCGTCGAGCGCGTCCTGCCACACGAGCGCCGCTTGGGTGAGGCAGTTCACGTTGCTCGGTCCGCAGAGGCCGAACCGCATCGGGTTGGCTGCCTGGATCGTCAGCGCGAACGCGATCACGACCGCCGGGAGCGGCGCGGTGATGCCGTCGGGCGGGCTCGCGAGCTCGGCGCGGGCGTCCTGGCACATCGGATCGTCGTAGCCGGGCAGGCCCGCGGTGAGGCAGGTGCGGATCTCGCCGAGGAACTCGGAGTGGTCGGTGACGGCGGTGAAGTCGAGCGGCCGGCGGAGCTGCGCGAAGCGGGTCGGCAGATCCATCGCGTCGTAGGGAGGAAGGCCGATCTGCTCGCCGCGTGCGAAGCGGTAGGCGTCGCGCGGGGTCGTGCGCACCCGGACGAATGCCGCATCGCCGGAAAAGCTCGTGTGAATGTGGGTCTCGCCGAAGAACGGGCTCCGCAGCGGGTTGTAGCTCGCGCAGTCGGCCCGGGCCTCGCTGCGCACCCAGTCCTGCGGCGGTGGCTCCGCGACCGCCGCATCCGCGACCGCGAACGCGAGGCACGCAGACGCTGCGAGGATGCCCGAACGTGGGGGGCGGCGCATGGAAGATCCTCCTCGGAGGCGACGATTCGGCACGGGACTCGGCAGATCTAGGAGTCTCAGGACGATCGTCCAACGTCAAGACGATAACGATCGGGCAGCGAGGTTTCGACCTCCGCGAGGATCTCGATCTCGGGAGAGGCTCCTCAATGGCCGCCGCGCCCGGTCTGGGATCGCCGAGGCGTATGCGCTACGCCGACGCCACGGAGGGGGCGGCCATGAGCGAGGCGAGCGGCGCGACGCGGGGACGGATCCGACGGCAGGGGCCGGCCGTCGCCGGCGGCGTTGTGCGGGCCTGGCCCTGAGGCGGTGGCGCCGTGCCGCCGCCGCGTCTGGCGCTCTGGGGGTCGGAGCTCTCGCCGTTCGCGCTCAAGGTGCGGGCGTGTCTCGATTGGGCGGGGCTCGCCTACGAGTGGCTGCCCGCCGAAGGCGGGCGCCTCCGTAACCTGCGCGTGAACTGGACGATCGAGCGCGCCAAGCGCGCTCGATCGGTCGAGCGCCACCCGCGCCTGGACCCGCTCGACGAGTATCCGCTCGTGCCGTTCCTCGTGGTCGACGACCGGCGCGTGCTCTACGACTCGTCGGCGCTCGCGCAGTGGATCGACGATCGCCTTCCGGCGCCGCACGGCCGCCTCGTGCCGACCGACCCCGCGGTCGCGTTCGTGGCGCGTCTCGTCGACGAGGCCCTCGACGAGCTCGGCCTCTACCTCGCGCACCACAATCGCTGGGTGCTGTCCGCGACCACCAACGACGCCGGCGCGCGGCTCGCGCGCGAGTTCCGCCGCGTGCTGCCGCCCGGTACGGGCCGGATCATGGCGCGCCATTTCTCCGAGCGGCAGGTGCGCCGGCTGCCGTACCTCTTCAGCGTCGCGCCGGCGGGCTTCGCGGTCGGACTGCGTCCGGCGTTGACGCCGCCCGCGCCCGCGGGGTTCCCGCCGACCCACGCGCTCCTCGCCGAGACGTGGGCGGCGCTCCTTTCGAGCCTCGAACCCGTGCTCTCGCGGCGGCCCCATCTCCTCGGCGACGGGTTCACGATCGCCGATGCCGGCGTCTACGGGCAGCTCGCGATGAACCTGAAGGATCCGGACGCGGCCGCCGACATGCGCGCGCGCGCGCCGGGGACCGTCGCCCGGTTGGAGGCGATTCGCGATCGCCGGCATGCGGGGGCGGGCGGCGCTCCGGGGCTGCCGCCCGATCTGGCGCCGCTCCTCGACGTCGTCGCGCGGACGTTCGTGCCCCTCATGCAGCAGAACGCGCGCGCGTACGAGGAGGCGCGCGCGCGCGGCGAGACGCTCTTCAACGAGCGGGCGTTCGACCGCGGCCGGGCGCTCTACGACGGAACGCTCCTCGGTCATTCCTTCCGCGCGGTCGTGAAGACCTTCCAGGTACGCGTCTGGCGCGACCTGTGCGCGGCCTGGCGGGCGCTCGATGCCGACGCCCGCGGGCGCCTGCGGCCGCTCCTGGCCGGCGCATCGTTCGAGTCGACGCCCCCGCGCCTTCCATGACAGGCCGCGAGCTCCCGGCGTCGCGGGGCGGTCGGGACGGGTCGCGGACGTGAATCTCGCGAAGTGGGATTGGCGAGCGGTCGCCGGCGCGGCATGATCCCACGGCCCGGGCGATCCGCCCGGCGGTGGAGGACGATGCGCGTACGACGGTTCCTGGCGGCGGCGGGTGTGGCGGCGATCGTGGCCGGTGGCGTCGAAGTGCCGGCGGTGCGGGCCGCGGTAGACGTTCCGGTCGAGAAGACGACGCTCGCGAACGGCCTTACGGTGCTGGTGCACGAGGACCGCGATCTCCCGGTCGTGAGCCTCTACATCTTCTTCCGCACCGGCTCGCGCAACGAGCGGCCCGGCATCACGGGCATCTCGCACCTCTTCGAGCACATGATGTTCAACGGCGGCGAGCACACCGTCGGCAAGTTCGACGAGATCATCGAGGGCAACGGCGGCTCGACCAACGGCTACACGACGCGCGACTTCACCGTGTACCTCGAGAGCTTCCCGCCGCCCGCGCTCGAGCGGGTGCTGTGGCTGGAAGCCGACCGCATGCGCGCCCTCGCCCTCACCGAGAAGAACCTCGAGCAGGAGCGCGGCATCGTGAAGGAGGAGCGGCGCCTGCGCACCGATGACGATCCCGAGGGCACGATGTACGAGCAGCTCTATCTCGCGGCCTACGAGGCCAGCACCTACCGCTGGGGGCCGATCGGCTTCATGGCCGACATCGGCGCGATCGGACTCGACGACGCACAGCGCTACTTTCGCACGTACTACGCGCCGAACAATGCGATCGTGGTGCTGGCCGGCGCGATCGCCCCGCGCGCGGGTTTCGCGCTCGTCGATCGGTATTTCGGCGATATCCCGGCGCAGACGCCGCCGCGGCCGGTCGTGAACGTCGAGCCGCCGCAGCGCGGGCCGAAGGCCGTCGAGTACCACAAGGTCGCCGAGCTGCCCTCGGTCGCGATCGGCTACAAGGCCGTGAACGCCCGCCATCCCGATCGCCCGGCGCTCGATGTCCTGCAGACCATCCTCGGCCACGGCCAGAGCTCGCGCCTCCATCGCGCCATCGTCCGCGAGAAGGAACTCGCGAGCGGCGTCGACGTGAGCTTCAACTGGGGTATCGACCCGGAGCTCTTCTGGTTCTCGGGACAAGCGCGTCCCGGCAAGAGCGCCAAGGCGCTCGCGCAGGCGATCGAGGTCGAGGTCGCCAAGCTCCGCGACCGTCCGCCCGACGAGCGCGAGCTTCGGAAGGCCAAGAACCTCCTCCAGGCCGACTACGTGCGCGGGCTGAGCTCGATCTCCGGCAAGGCCAACCAGCTCGGTTTCTACGAAGTCGTGTTCGGCGACTATCGCGAGATGTTCGAGGAGACGCAGCGGGTCGAGGCGGTGACGGCGGCCGACGTGCAGCGCGTGGCGCGCGCCTACCTGGTGCCGAGCGGGCGGACGACCGTCGAGCTCGTGCCCGAGCGGCCGAACGCGGGGGCGCCGCCGCGGCTCTCCGGCGCGCCCGTCGGCGCGTCGGTCCCGGGGGTGATGCGATGATGCGCCCGGCCTCGCGCGGGATGCACGCCGCCCTCGCGCTCGCGTGCGCGGTGCTCGCGACCGTCGGGTGCGCGCCGCGCGGCGCGCTGTTCGGCGCGCGCCGCGTGACGCCGCCCCCGATCGGGCCGCCGGCGGCCGCGGTCACGATGCCGAGGGTCGTCGAGCGCGTGCTCGCGAACGGCCTCACGGTGCTCGTCTCGGAGTACCACGCGCTGCCGATCATGCGCTTCCACCTGCTGCTCCCCGGCGGTGCGGCGTACGATCCACCCGGCAAGGAGGGCGTCGCCGAGCTCACGGCGGCGCTGCTCGACCAGGGCACGACCCGGCGCGGCGCCGAGGAGCTCGCGCGCGAGGTCGAGTTTCTCGGTGGCCGGATCGGAGCCGAGGCCGGCACCGACTTCTCCACGGTCGCGGGCGAATTCCTGAGCAAGGATTTCGACGCCGGGCTGGAGCTCTTCAGCGACGTGGTGTTGCACCCCGCCTTCCGCGTCGACGAGCTCCAGCGCGCGCAAGGACTCATGCTCGCGGGCATCGTCTCGGGACGCGACAACCCGGCCTCGGTCGCCGAGGTCTGCTACGCGCGATGGCTGTACGGCGCGCATCCCTACGGGCACCTTTCGCGCGGCGCCGAGGAGAGCGTACGTCGCCTGGATCGCTCCGACGCGCAGGGGTTCTACGCGCGCCACTATGTGCCCGACCACGCGATTCTCGTCGTGATCGGAGACGCGCCGACCGCCGACATCCTCGCCGGGGTCGAGCGCGCCTTCGGCGCGTGGAAGCGGGGAGGGGCGGCGGTTGACGCGCCGGCGGCGCCGGCGCGCGTCAGCGGCCGGCGCATCCTGCTCGTCGACAAGCCCGACGCGACCCAGGCCCACCTCCGCATCGGCAACGTGGCGATCGCCCGCACCGATCCGAGCTACGTCGCGGCCACCGTCACCAGCACGATCCTCGGCGGCGGGTTCGGAGCGCGGCTCGTCGAGGAGCTGCGCGTGAAGCGGAGCCTCACCTACGGCGCCTGGAGCGGCTTCGCCGCGCGCAAGGCGCCCGGAGATTTCCGGGTCGGGACGTTCACCAAGGTCGAGACGACGGGCGAGGCGCTGCAGGTCGCGCTCGACGTACTCGACGGCTTTGCGGCGAAGGGTGCGACGGCCGAGGAGCTGGCGCGGGCGCAGAGCCTCATGACCGGCCAGTTTCCGAAGCAGCTCGAGACGCCGGGCGCCGTCGCCGGGAAGCTCGCGGAGCTCGCGGGCTTCGGACTCCCGCGGAGCGACCTGGAGGCCTATCCGGCGCGCGTGAACGCGACCTCGCTCGCGGACGTGGCGGACCTGGCGCGACGCTGGACGCCGACCGCCGACGCCGCGATCGTCGTCGTCGGTCCGGCCGACCGGATCGCGCCGCAGCTCGCGAAATTCGGGACGGTGGAGCGGACCACTCCCGCCGGCTGCGAAGGACCGAGGGCGCCGACCGCGGCGGGGCGTTGAAGGCGGGGAGCGCGCCGGCGCGCGCGGGCTCCCAGCGGCGCGAATCGGCGGCGGGAGAATTCCGGGGATGAGGAATCGAATTGCGGTAAAGCCGGGCGATTGCGGACCGGCACGGCGTGTGCTGGCGTCCCCGACATGCGCGATGCCCCGCTCGAGCTGAACGAGAGCCACGCCGCGGCCGTCCGAAGTCACCCCGACCGCTTCCGGCGCCCGGTGGCCGAGGCGTACGACGTCGTGGTGGTCGGCGCCGGGCCCGGGGGCCTCGTCGCCGCGGCGCTCGCGGCGCGCGCCGGCAAGCGCGTGCTCGTGCTCGACGGCCACTACGTGGTCGGCGGCAACGCCACGGTGTTCCGGCGCAAGCGCTGGGAGTTCGACGTCGGCATCCACTATCTCGGCGATTGCCAGCCGGGCGGTCTGATCCCGCGCATCCTGGAGGCGTGCGGGGCACCCGGAGTGCGGTTCTTGCCGATGGATCCGGAGTTCGAGCAGCTGAGCTTCCCCGACTTTGAGTTCTGCATCCCGCGCGACCGCGCCGAGTTCGAGAAGCGGCTGCTGGCCAGGTTCCCCGCCGAGGCCCGCGGCATCCGCCGTTGGTTCCGCTTCCTCCGGCAGGTCGAGCGCGTCACGACCGCGATGTCCTCGGGGGCGCGCTGGCGGGAGATCCTCGCGGTGGTGCGCTCGCCGCTCGTCCTGCGCTACGGCCGCGGACCCCTCGGGCGGTTGCTCGACGCCTGCACGCGCGATCCGCGGCTCCGCGCCGTGCTGACGGCGCAGAACGGCACCTACGCCATCGACCCGGAGCGCGTGTCGGCAGTGCTGCACGCGGGATTGCAGAACCACTATTTTGTGAGCGGCGGCTGGTATCCCGAGGGCGGGGCGCAAGTCCTCGCCGACCGCCTGGCGGAGGCGATCGAGGCGGCGGGCGGCGAGATCCGCCTGCGCTCGCGTGTGCGTCGCATCCACGTGGAGAGCGGCCGCGCGACCGGCGTGACCTTCGACAACAAGCATCTCGGGACGGTCCGGGTGGCGGCGCCGATCGTCGTCAGCAACGCCGACCTGAAGCGTACCGTCCTGGAGCTCGTCGGCGCCGAGCATTTCTCCGCCGAGTTCGTGGAGCGCGTGCGACGATTCGAGATGGCGCTGCCGCTCTTCGTCGTGTTCCTCGGGCTCGACGTTCCGCCCGAGCGGTTGCCCTACGGCAACGTCAACCGCTGGTGGTTCGGCGACTACGACTTCGGGGCGGCCTACGCGCAAGTCACCCGCGGCGAGATGCCGGACGTCCCGTTCCTCTACGTCGCGACCGCGTCGCGCAAGGACCCGGCGAACCCGCGCATCGCGCCCCCCGGGCACACGAACCTCCAGCTGATGACGATCGCCCCGCCGCAGCCCGCCTTCTGGGGCGTGAGCGAGGAGACGGTGGCGGACGGGACGTACGAGGCGAACGAGGGCTATCAAGCGGTGAAGCAGGCGCTCACGGAGCGCCTCATCGCCGCCGCCGAGCGGATCGTCCCTGGTCTCGGCGCGCACATCGTCTATCGCGAGGCCGCGACGCCGCTCACCCATACGCGCTACACCGGCTCGACCGGCGGCACCTCCTACGGCATCGCGGCGACTCCCGGACAGTTCCTCGAACGTCGTCCGGGCGCGGCGACCCCGATCGAAGGGCTCTTCCTCGCCGGCGCCTCGACGCGCGCCGGGCACGGCATCGTCGGGGCGATGACCTCCGGGGTGCAGGCGGCTGACCGCATGCTCGGGGAGGGCTCGGCCGCCCGCATCCTCGGATCGCGTCGCCGATAGGGAGCGTCCGCGGGGTCGCGCTGCCGACCCCGCGGACGGCAGCGCTTCAGTCGTCGTCGAGGCGCAGGTTCTGGGCGATGTCGAGCGTCCCGACGACCGGTAGCGTCACGTCCATGTTGACGTTCGGGGCGACGATGCTCGCCGGACCGTTCTCCGTCCATGTGCCGCAGTCGAAGGGCTTGCCCGCTACCGTCAGGGACGTCTGCGCGCCGCCCTGGCGCGGGTTCAGGATCGTGCTCTTGGAGACCGCGGTCGTGAGCGCCGTCTCCACCGGTGGGGTCGTCGTGTAGTCGGCGTCCTCGCACGGCGTGACGCCGTCCGACGTCATCGCCGGCGTCGCGAGCACGCGGATCACGGCCGCGCCTGCGCCGGAGTCGCCGGAGCCGACGCCGATCGTGAGCGTCGGCGTGCCGTTCGCGCCGAGCCCGGCGCTGTCGACGACGAGGTTCACGTCGTAGTTGGTGCCGCCGTCGCAGTCGATCTCGCCGGCGTGGGCGGGATCCTGCTCGATGCGGACGCAGGCGCGTCCGGCGCCGGCGATCGAGGGAACGCTCGCCCCGATGTAGGCCGTCGCCGTCAGATAGAGCGCCGTCTTGCCGTTCGCGTCGGGAATGCCGGCCGCGAGGTGGAGCGGCCCGGGGTTGAAGTTGCCCTGGGTGCCGTTGTTGATGCCGAAGGTCGGGGTCACGGCGAGCCAGCTCGACTCGCCGTCGTCGGTCACGGTCGCGGCCGACGGACCCGGGGCGACGCTGAAGTCAAGCGGGCCGAGGAGCGTGCCCGTGAGGCAGGTGCAGCCGAAGCAGGTCTCGCCGGGGCCGCACTGCGCGTCCGATTCGCAGGTCTCGCCCGCGACGGGGTCGACGATGTCGTCGCCGCAGCGCCGGAGCGTGCAGTCGGTGCGGCAGGCGGCGTCGGGCGCGTCGGAGTTGGCGGCGCCGTCGTCGCATTGCTCGCCGGCGCTCACGACGCCGTCGCCGCAGAAGAGTTCGGGGCAGTGCAGATCCTGGCCGGGGTTCTCGCGGCCCGGCGAGTCCGAGAACTCCGTGCAGGTGAGGTCGAAAAGGCCTGCATCCGTGCAGCTGCCGGAGAGGTCCCACTCGGCGGTCGCGACGGCGCGACCGACCTGGGAACGCTTCTCGAACGAGACGCCGGTCTTGAAGCCCTGGTCGACGCCCGCGCTGTACGGCGTCACCTGGAAGAGCGGCCCGAAGGTGCCGACGCCGGGCACGACGCCCTCGTAGCTCACCGCGTCCGCGAGCCCCCCTTGGGGGTCGAGGAGCAAGATGCCGTCGGGGCATTGCCATCCGTTCTCGTTCAAGAAATTGCCGTTCTGGAGGTTCGTCTCGGTGTTCGGCGCCGGCAGCACGAGATCGCACTCGCCAGCGGTGACGTGGCGTGCCGAGGTGTAGCTGAAGCACGCGACCACGAACCCGATGCCGAGCCCGGTGTCGTCGGGCACGATCGTGCCGTCCGGGATCACCGACGTGAAGTTGGCGTTGCCGGTCGTGACCCCGACGAAATTCGTGAAGGCGCAGCCGCTGTTGCCTTCGACCGCCACGATCGCGTAGCCGCCGAGGTCGGTCCCGGCGGGTGCTGCGATCTCGACGAACTCGTCGCGGTCGATGTTCCCTCCCTGGGCGATATCGTCGTAGTCGAACTCGTTGATCCATGGCTTCACCGTGGCGCCGACGCACGTCGCGCCGACGCAGACGTCGCCGCTCGTGCAGAGGTTCCCGTCGCTGCACGGACCGCCGTCTTCCGCCGTGCAGGCGGCGGAGCAGCAGTCGCCGTCGGCGAGGTTGCCGTCGTCGCACTGCTCGCCGGGATCGGCGATGCCGTCGCCGCAGGCCTCGACCGTGCAATCGGCGCGGCAGCCGTCGCCCGGCGTGGCGTTGCCGTCATCGCACGCCTCGGTGCCGGACGTGACGCCGTTGCCGCACGCGGTCGGCGTGCAGTTGGCGTCGCAGCCGTCACCGCTCGTGAGGTCGCCGTCGTCGCAGGTTTCGTTCGGATCGACGATGCCGTCGCCGCAGATCGGCTGGCACGCGATCGTCGGGCCCTTGCCGCCGATCCGGGTCGCCTCGTTGGCTTTGAAGGTCGTGAAGCGGCCGCAGTAGCGCGCCGCTCCGATCCCGAGCCGCACCTCCGCGAAGGCGACGGGACCGGTGAGCGGCGAGAGCGCGGCGCCCTTCATCTTGATGGCGAGCTTCCCGCCCTTGTAGGTGACGCGCTGGACGCCGCCCGCGGCGCCGTTCTTGTCCTTGTACGCGAAGCCGCCCCCGGAGATCGACCAGTTGGCGCACGGCAGGCTGATCTCCGCCTTCACCTGGGTCGACGACGAGAGCCGCAGCGTCGAGGTCGCGGGGCAGAGGGGATTCGCGAGAGCGTAGAGCTCGGGATCCTTCACGAAGCTGATGGTCGTGGAGGGCGACTTGCCGGGCTTGGCCTTGACGTTGAGCGTCCGGCCGCCGACGAGCGTCGTCTGCGCCGCCGCGGGGGAAGCCAGGAGCAGGCAAAGCGCGAGCGTGGGTCCGAACAGGGCGCGCGAGTCCATGGGAAAACCTCCGTCGGCGAGCGTTCGCGGGTGCCTAGGGGGAACTGGCCGATCAGTCAAGACGCACCTCGTCATGCGCCCGGGGTCGAACCGGCCCTCGCGCGCGTCCGGCCGCGATAGCGCAGGATGCGCGCCGGCACGCCGGCGACGATCGCGAGCGGGGGAACGTCGCAGGTCACGACCGCGGCCGCGCCGATCACGCTGCCGCGCCCGATGGTGACGCCCGGCATGACGACCGCGTTCACGCCGACGTCGGCGCCGCGCTCGATGCGTACGGGCTCGGCGTCGACGTCGGCGTCGATCACGGGCGGGTCGAGGGGCGGCCCGGCGTGCGCCGAGCCGAGGATGCGCACGCCGGGGCCGATGGCGACGTCGTCCTCGAGCACGAGATCGCGGGCGTCGAGGTAGGCCTGCGGCCCGATCCAGACGCGCGTGCCGATGCGGCAGGTTCCGCCGCTCCGTCCCTGGAGATGCGCGTGCGCGCCGATGAAGACGCCGTCGGCCACCTCGAAGGTCTCGGCGTGCACGAAGCCGACGCCGGCCTCGACGCGGACGCCGTCGCCGACGCGCACGGCCAGGGCGCGCAGCAGCGCGCGCCGCATGCGCGCGTCGAAGTCGCTCGCGCCGTCGACGAAGCGGCTCCAGAGCTCGGCGATCGCCTTCGGCGTCATCGTCGCGCGGAGGTGGGCCGCGAGCCCGCGCTCGAACTCGGCGTCGGGAGCGATCGGCCGACGCGCGTGGCGCGCCGGGAGGCGCGAGGCCGGCGTGGGGCGCGGGCTCACCCGGGCGCCTCTGCGGACCGGCGGCCCGCCGCGTAGAATGCGACCGCGTCGCGGATCGCGGCTTCGACGGGCCGCGGTGTCCAGCCGAGCTCGGCGCGCGCCTTGGCGGCGTCCATGTCGGGGATGCGCCGCGAGCATTCGAGCGAAGCCATGGTCATCGTCGTCTCGACGCCGAGACGCCGGGCGACGGCCTCGATCGCGCGGACGCCGCCTTCCATGAGCGGAGTCGGGACGTGCCAGAGCGGCGGCCGCGCGCCGCCGGCGCGGGCGGCGAGTTCGAGGAGTTCGCGAAAAGTGAGCCAGCGTTCGGCGACGATGTAGCGTTCGCCGATCCGTCCGCGCGTCTCCGCGAGGAGGAGCGCGCGCGCCGCGTCGTCGACGTCGACCGATGGCCCGCCGCCGTCCCACGAGAAGAGCATGCGGCCGCGCGCCGCCTTGCGGACGAGGTTGCCGTGCGGCGTCGGCGCCCAGTCGCCGGCGCCATAGGTATTGCCGACGCAGAGCGCGAGGCCGGGTAGGCCGCGCTCGCGGCACGCGGCGAGGAGGAGCCGTTCGGCCGCGACGCGCGACCGCACGTAGGCCGGCGCGTCCTCGTCCGCCGCGATCTCGTCGGCCTCGGTGGCGCGCCCGCCGCGCGCGGATCGGCCGATCGTGACGATCGAGCTCGTGAAGACGAAGCGGCCGACGCGCGCGGCGAGCGCCGTGTCGATGACGTTCCGGAGGCCGTCGACGTTCACCCGGAAGAGGGGCGCCGGATCGTGCAGCCAGGCGCGCGTGTCGACGGCGCAGTGGAAGACGGTCGCGCAGCCGTCCATCGCGGCGCCGAGCGACGCCGGGTCGAGTACGTCGCCGATCGCGCGCTCGACCGCGAGGTCGTCGATGGCGCGCGTATCGCTGGCCGCGCGGACGAGGGCGCGCACGGCGCGACCGGCCGCGAGGAGCTGCCGGGTCACGTGGCTGCCGAGGAAGCCGTTGGCGCCGACGACGAGCGCGCGCGCGGTGGACGACACGCGCCGCGGTGTAGCGCCAAGCGGACGCGCGCGCCAGGCGGGTGCGCCCGCTCGGCGGCCGGGATCGGGCGTGCGCGAGTGCCCGACCCGCGATCCGTGCGGAGAAGCGCGGGGAGCTGCCATGCCGGCGGGTGCGGGGGACGCCCGCCGTCTCCGCGGCGCCCGTAGTTCCGGCGGGTTGGCGCGCCTGTCCGGAGATCGCGCCGTGGCCCGGGATTTGCTTTGCGAGGTGAGGTGAGGGCGTCCGTCCGGCTCGCCTCCCTCGGCGCCGGCCTGCCCGAGCGCTGCGGGGGTCCGACGCCGCAGCGCCGCCGGCCGTGCTTCCGCGCGGGACTCGGGCCGGCGCCGTCGTCACTCGCCGGCGGCGCGCGAGCGGTCGCGACCGGACGGCGCCGCCGCGCGCCTCGCCTCCGCGCTCGCCGCGCGGCGGCGCTCGCGCACCGCGAAGATGCGGCGGCGGAGGAAATCGGGATCGATTCCGAGCACGTGGCAGACGTTCTCGTAGGCGTAGAGGTGCGCTTGCTCCGTCGACGCGAACCAGTCGCGCGCCTCCTCGGAGAGCGCGCGCCGCTTGCGATCGGGCGCGGCGCAGTAGTTGAGGAGGCAGCGCGACGCCTCCTCCAGCACCGCGATCATGAGCGCCCGCTCGGGCTCGGGCAGGTGCGTCCGGGGCGTGCCGAACTCCGATGCCAGCACGGCGTCGGGCTCGAAGGTGTGGCTCTCGGTGTCCATTGCTTGGGCTTGATGAGCGGCGCCGTCCGCGCGGGCGGCGGCGCCTCGTGTTCTCCAATCGTTGTTCGATCGTCGGGTGCGACGGGCGGGGCGGTACGAGCCGGATCTGCCGAAGGACGCCCGGCACCGTAAGGACGAATCGGTCGCGGTCAACCCGTAGCGGCGGAGCGCCTCAGGCCGTCGCCTCGGGGGCGACGCCGCGCGCCGCGAGCGCGGCGCGCAGCGTCCGGTGGAAGTGCTGGAGCGCGCCCTCGGAGCGGCCGAACTCGAGCCAGGCGTTGGCGCCGCTCGCGAGGCCTTCCTGCACGGCGATCGCCGCGGCGTTGTCTTCAGCCGCGCCGGCGGCGATGAGCGCGGCGCCCTCGGCGGGCGTGACGCGGAGACGCGGTTCCGCCGGGGCGTCGCTCGCCGGGTCGCCGCGCGCGCCCGCCGTCGTGATCCAGGTGAGGAAGCGCGTGCGATCGATGGCGAGCGGCTCGATCGCGACCATGAAGACGAAGTGCGGGAAGGTCGCGATCATGACGTTCGGGAAGACGTGGTAGACGTAGGTGAGCTTGCCTTCGATGCGCCACTCGGCGGCCGGCCGGCCGCGCAGCCGCTCGATCGCGCGGTACGGGAAGGTGATGCGCGTGTACGGGCCGACGTGCTCGACGACGTTCAGGTTGTCGTACTGCACCGGATAGAACGTGTCCCGGTGGGTCGAGCGGATGTGGTAGCCCTCGAGGAAGGATTCGGCGAAGACCTTCCAGTTGACGGGCAGCTCCTGGTCGGCCGCCTGGACCAGGCGGTTCCCGGCGGGAACCAGGACGGGCCACTCGTCGAGCCCGGGGTCGGCCGCGCCGTCGGGATCCTGGGTGACGAAGACCAGCCCGTGCGTTTCGATCGTCGGAAGCGCTACGAGACCGCGACCCGGCCGATCGAGGTCCGGAAAGCCGTCCGGGTGCGGCACGTGGCGGAGGGCGCCGTCGAGTCCGTAGGTCCAGCCGTGGTAGCGGCAGACGAACGCCTTGCTGCAGCCGTCGCCCTCGACCACGCGCGCGCCGCGGTGGCGGCACGCGTTCCGGAAGACGCGGACGCGGCCGTCGGCGCCGCGCGCCGCGACGAGGGGCGTCCCGGCCGCGGTGCGCGCGAGATGCGATCCGGTATCGGGCAGCGCCGCCGACGGGCAGAAGGCCGTCGCGGAGCCCCGGAGCAGGGCGAGCTCGGCGGCGTAGCGATCGGGCGAGCGATAGTGCGCGACCGGTTCGCGCCACACGCCCTCCGCGAGGTCGGTCCCGCCCCGGTCCATGTGAGCGAAGAGCCGTCGGACCACCTCCGCGTCGCTGAGCCATGCGGTCACGTCGCACCGCCCTCGACGGAGTGTCCCACGACTCGCGCGCTAGTGAACGCGCGTGCGCTAGTCAACGGGGGGCGCGCGCCGCGCTCGCGCGGGGTCTGCGCGCCCCGGAACCGCTGGCCTCGAAGCGGCGCGCATGGGAGAGTCCCGCGCCGGAGGGGAGCCATGCCTGCGACCGTGAACCGCGAGATCCACCTGAAGAAACGTCCCGTCGGGACGCCGACCGGCGCGGATTTCGAGCTCGTCGAGACGCCGATCCCGACGCCCGAGGCCGGCCAGTTCCTGGTGCGGAACGTCTTCATGTCGGTCGATCCCTACATGCGCGGCCGCATGATGGACCGCGAGAGCTACATCCCGCCGTTCGAGGTCGGGCAGGTGATGGATGGAGGCTCGGTAGGGCAGGTGATGCGGTCCGAGCACCCGGGCTTCGCCGCCGGCGAGTACGTGTGCGGCTTCGCCAACGGCGGCTGGCGCGAGTGGTGGCTCTCCGACGGGACGATGATGCAGAAGCTCGATCCCGCCCTCGTGCCGCTCCCGGCCTCCCTCGGCGTGCTCGGCATGCCGGGGCTCACCGCGTACGCGGGGCTCCTCCGCGTCGGCCAGCCGAAGGAGGGCGAGACCGTCTTCGTCTCGGCGGCGGCGGGCGCGGTCGGATCGGTCGTCTGCCAGATCGCGAAGGCGAAAGGCTGCCGGGTCGTCGGCTCGGTCGGATCGGCCGCGAAGGCCGACTGGCTCCGCCGCGAGGCCGGCGTCGACGCGGTCGTGAACTACAAGACCTGCGGCAACCTGCTCGCGGCGGTGAAAGCCGCGGCGCCGCAGGGCATCGACGTGTACTTCGAGAACGTCGGCGGCACGCACCTCGAGGTCGCGCTCGAGCTCATGAACCGCTTCGGCCGGATCGCCGCGTGCGGCATGATCAGCCAGTACAACGCGACCGAGCCGCCGCCGGGCCCGCGCAACCTCGGCCTCGTCATCGGCAAGAGCCTCACGATGCAGGGCTTCATCGTGTCGAACTACCTCGACATGGTCCCGAGCTTCTTCGCCGACATGGGGCGGTGGGTGCGGGAGGGTACGATCAAGTGGGAGGAGACGATCGTCGACGGCATCGCGCAGGCGCCCGAGGCGTTTCTCGGTCTCTTCACCGGCGCCAATGCCGGGAAGATGCTCGTCCGACTGGGCCCCGACCGCGTCTGAGCGTGCGGACGGCATTCCGGGCGGCGCGAAAGGTCCGCGGCGCCGCTCGCACCGCTGGGAATGGCTCCCGGTTTCGCGCCGTCGATACGCGGGCGGCGCGTGGCATGGTCTCTGCTTTTCGGTGGACCGGGAGGCGCACGCCATGACGCGACCCGAAGGCGAGCACATCGCCCTCGAAGAGATCCTGATCGAGATGTTCACGGCCGAGGTCGGTGCGCCCGGCGCGGCGCGTGTCCCGGCGATCGGCCGTGTCCTCGTGCCGACGGACTTCTCGCCGTTGTCGCTGCGCGCGCTTCCTTACGCGGAGGAGATGGCGCGCCGATTCGACGCCGAACTCCTCGTGCTCTACGTCGACTTCGCGCCGTCGATCTACGATCCCACGCAGGGCGATGTCGTCGCGTCGAAGGCTGCGATCGAGCGCGCCGCCGACGTGCTGCGCGCGCGCGGCGTCCGGGCGCGTGCGGTGTACCGGCGTGGCGCCGCCGCCGACGAGATCGTGCGCGGCGCGGCCGACGAGAAGGCCGACCTGATCGTCCTGGCCACGCACGGCCGCACCGGCCTCGCGCACGCGCTCATGGGCAGCGTCGCGGAGAGCGTGGTGCGGCGCGCGCCGTGTCCGGTCCTGAGCGTGCGCGGTCTCGCGTCGAAGTGACGCGGACGGCCCGGCGCACGGTGCGCACCGGGCCGTCGGTGCGGCGACGACGAAGACCGCTCAGTCGTCGCCGCCCCCCGAAGCCGTCCTTTCCGCCCCGGTCGGGGAGGCAGCAGCGGACGTCGGCGTTCGGCGGCGGCGCGAGTCCCACGCACGCGTGCGGAACGCAGGCGCCGGCGCCGGCGTTGGTGCGGTCGAGACCGAGGACGGAGAGGAGGGAGTTCGCGCAGAGGAAGACGATCGCGGTCGCGAGGAGCGTCCAGTCGCGCCGGTCGAGGCGCCGGACCCGCAGCAGCGCGCCCCGGAAGGCGAGGACGGCGCTGGGCACCAGGGCGGCGCCGAGGAAGCGGTACCAGGTGAGCGTCCAGGCATCGAGGCCGCCGAGGGCGATGTGGAGGTCGAGCGGCAGGAGGGACCAGAGGGCGACCGTCGTGAGGGTGAGCGCGGCGCCGAGCGCGCGCCGCTCGGTGACCTGGCGGCGGCGGACGGGCTCGCGGCGCGTGGAGCGGGCGGGTCGGCGCGCGTCACGCGCGCCGCCGCCCGCCGCCGCCCGCCGCGAGCAGCACGAGATCGATCTGCTTCCGCTCGATCGACACGGCCGCGACGCGCACGGTCACGGCGTCGCCGACGCGGAGCGTCCGCCCGCGCCGCCGGCCGACCAGGCAGTGCCGGCGCTCGACCAGGTCGTAGTGGTCGTCGGTCAGGGTGGCGATGTGGACGAGACCGTCCACGAAGTACTCGGCGAGTTCGACGAAGAGGCCGAACGGCGCGACGCCGGATACGTAGCCGTCGTACGTTTCTCCGACCTTGTCCTCCATGAATTGCACCTTCTTCAGCTGAATCACCTCGCGTTCGGCCTCCATCGCGACGCGCTCGCGCTTCGAGCTCTCCTCGCAGACCGCCCCGAGCTCGCCCGCGATCGCCGCGAGGGCGCGCCCGTCGTCGCGGAGGTGCGCCGCGAGGATGCGGTGCAGGACGAGGTCGGGATAGCGTCGGATCGGCGACGTGAAGTGCGTGTAGTGCGAGGCGGCGAGCCCGAAGTGGCCGGCGTTGTCCGGGGCGTAGCGGGCCTGGGTCATCGAGCGCAGCACGATCGTGTGAACGAGGCGCTCCTCGGGGCGGCCGGCGGCGCCGTCGAGAACGCGCTGCACGGCGCGCGGGTGGACGCTGCCCTCGTGGAGCGCGAGACGGAGGCCGAACCCTTCGAGGAAGCGCGCCAGGTCGCGGAGGGCGTCCTCGGCGGGCGGCTCGTGGATGCGGTAGGGCAGCGGGATCCGCCGCGCCGCGAGATAGTGCGCGATCGCTTCGTTGGCGGCGAGCATGAAGCTCTCGATGAGGCGGTGCGCCGCGTTCCGCTCGGCGCGCACGATGTTCTCGGGGCGGCCGGTCGCGTCGATGATCACCTCGGCTTCGGGAAGGTCGAGGTCGATCGAGCCGCGGCGTCGCCGCTTGCCGGCGAGCGTCTCGGCGAGCGCCGCCATGCGCTCGAGGTCCTCGACCAGGTCGGCGTGCTCGCGGCGGGTGGGCGGGTGGCGGTCGACGACGATCCGGCGCACGGTCGTGTAGGTGAGCCGCGCACGGCTGCGCATGACGCCCGGGAAGAAGGCGGCGCCGAGCACCTCGCCGCGCGCGTCGCAATCGAGGAGTACGGCCTGCACGAGCCGGTCGACGCCCGGGTTCAGGCTGCAGATGCCGTTCGAGAGCGCCTCCGGCAGCATCGGCAGCACGCGGTCCGGAAAATAGACGCTGGTGCCGCGGGCGCGCGCTTCGCGGTCGAGGGGGCTTCCGCGGCGGACGTAGGCGGCGACGTCCGCGATCGCGACGAGGAGTCGCGCGCCACCGTGCGGGCCGGGCAACACCGCGACCGCGTCGTCGAAGTCGCGCGCGGTCTCGCCGTCGATCGTGACGAGCGGGAGGCCGCGGAGGTCGAGGCGCTCGCGGACGGTCACGGATTCGCGCCACGGACGCGGGGCGGCGACGGGCGGCGGCAGCTCGCCGGCGAGCGCGTCGAGCACGGCGGGATCGATCGTGGCGGGAATCCTCGCGGCGTCGGCGCGCACGTCCGCCGGGAACTCGGTCGGGAGCTCGAGGCGTCGGACGACGGCCTCGGTCTCGACGCGCGGATCGCTCGCCGGGCCGAGCACCGTCTCCACGCGCGCCTCGAGGTCGTGGTGCGGACCTGGATACTGCGTCACGAGGGCGCTCACCATGTCCCCGTCGCGGGCGCCGCCCGTCTCGAGGAGCCGGCAGCCGTAGAGGAGCCGCCGATCCTGGGGGATCAGGTATGCGCCGCTCCGCCCGTGGCGACAGACGCCGAGGAGACGCGGCCATCGCCGCGCCACGACCAGCGCCACCCGGCCCTCGGGACGCTCGAAACGTCCGCGCCGCTTGGGCCGGACCGCGACGAGCACCGTGTCCCCGTGCATCGCCGGGCGTACCCCGGGGCCGCCGATGTAGAGGTCCTCGCCGCGGCGCTCGCCGCCGCCGGACTCGATCAGGAACGCGTAGCCGTCGGGGTGCGCCGACAAGGTGCCGGCGCGGAGGCCGTGCGCCGCCGCGAGGGCGGCGAGCGCCTCGCCCTCGGGAGGCGCGCCCGCGGCGCCGAGGGCGCGCTCGACGGCGGCGATCGCGGTCGGGTCGTCGCCGGGCCCGCTCGCGCGTCGCCGACGGCCGCCGTCGCGCTCCCGCGCGCGACGGGTCTGCTGACGCGCCGGCTTCGTGGTCGCATGCACGCGCCCCGCACGCTTGCGGGGGGGCCTCGGGGAGCGCGGTGGTCGCGAACGACGGATGGGTCGGCGCTCCCGGGGGCGCGGGTGCTACTCGCTCTCCGTCAGGTAGGTGTAGCCTTCGAGGGCTTCCTCGTAGCGACGGAGCAGGCGACCCGACTCGGCCATCGTGAGCCGCTTCTCGCGGAGCGCCACTTCGACGGCGCGCCGCACCCGCGACACGAGGTCCTCCTTCGAGTACTGCACGTAGGAGAGGACCTCGTTCACCGAGTCGCCCTCGACGACGTGCTCGACCCGGTAGTCGTCGCCGTCGAGCCGGACGTGCACCGCGTCGGTGTCGCCGAAGAGATTGTGCAGGTCGCCGAGGATCTCCTGATAGGCGCCGACGAGGAAGCTCGCGATGTAGTAGGCGCCGCCGTTGGGGGCGTGCAGCTCGAGCGTGTGCTTCACGTCGCGGAGGTCGATGAACTGATCCATCTTGCCGTCGCTGTCGCAGGTGAGGTCGGCGAGGACCGCCCGGCGCGTCGGCGGCCGGTTCAGCCGGTGGATCGGCAGCGTCGGGAAGAGCTGCCGCACGGCCCAGTGGTCCGGCATCGATTGGAAGATGGAGAAGTTGCAGTAGTACGTGTCCGAGAGCTGCTTCTCGAGCCCCTCGAGCTCGTCCGGCACGTAGGGCAGGTCGCGGACGACCTTCAAGATGCGCTCGCAGATCGCCCAGAAGAGCTGCTCGACGCGGGCGCGGGCCTTCAAGTCGAGCACGCCGAGGTTGAAGGCGGTGATCGCTTCCTCCTTCAGCTGGAGCGCGTCGTGGTAGGCCTCCTGGAAGTTCTTCCGCGAGATGCCGTCGTAGGTTTCGTGCAGCTGCTTGATGATCGTGTGCTCGTTCCCGGAGAGCGCCTCGGGCACCTGGCCGTCGAGGATCTCGTTCGTGCCGAGGACGTTGAAGACGAGGAGCGAGTGGTGGGCGACGAGCGCGCGGCCCGATTCGGTGACGATGTCGGGGTGGGGGACGTTGGCTGCGTTGCAGGCCTCGGCCACCTGGCTCACGATGTCGCTCGCGTACTCCTGGAGCGTGTAGTTCACCGAGGAGTGGAAGTTCGTTTGGCTCCCGTCGTAGTCGACGCCGAGGCCGCCGCCGCAGTCGAGGAAGCGCATGGCGGCGCCGAGGTGGTGGAGCTCGACGAAGATGCGGCTCGACTCGCGGAGGGCGTCCTTGACCGCGCGGATGTTCGTGACCTGCGACCCGATGTGGAAGTGGAGGAGCTGGAGGCAATCGAGCATGCCTTCCTGCTTGAGGCGGTCGACGGTCGCCACGATCTCGGCCGTCGTCAGGCCGAACTTCGAGCGGTCGCCTGCCGACTCGATCCACTTGCCGGCGCCCTTGGTGGCGAGCCGCGCCCGCACCCCCAGCACCGGCCGGACCTCGAGGTCGCGCGCGCAGGCGAGGATCGTCTCGAGCTCGCCGATCCGGTCCATGATGATGATGATCTGCCGCCCGAGCTTCTGGGCGAGCATCGCGGTCTCGATGTAGGCGCGGTCCTTGTAGCCGTTGCAGAGGATCAACGCCTCGGGGTTGTCCTGGAGAGCGAGCGCGACGAGCAGCTCGGGCTTCGAGCCCGCCTCGATGCCGAGATTCCAGGGCCGGCCGTACTCGACCAGCTCCTCGACGATGTGGCGCTGCTGATTGACCTTGATCGGGTAGACGCCGCGATAGGCGCCCTTGTAGTCGTTTTCGGCGATCGCTTGCGCGAACGATCCGGCGAGCTGCTGGATGCGGGTCTTCAGGATGTCGGAGAACCGGATCAGGAGGGGGAGCTTCAGGCCGCGGCTGCGCAGGTCGTCGACCAGATCCTTCAGGTCGATCTTCGGGGAGCCCGGGCCGCCCGGCGTCACCTCGATGTTGCCGGCGTCGTTGATCGTGAAGAAGTCCCGACCCCACCCGTTGACGTTGTAGAGCTCGAGCGAGTCTCGGATGGTCCAGGCTCGGAGATCGTTCTGCGCCGCGAATTTCAGCAACAGTCCCTCTTGCCTCCTTCACGGGACGCGCCCGCGCGCGTCGCGCTTCGACCTGTATAGTGCAGCGCCCGCGAAGTCTACTTGCGTTCGTGCCCGAGGGGCTCCGGGCCGGTCGAGAGTTGCCGCTCGCCGAGGCGGTCGGCATCATGGGCCGCCCGTGACCGCCCGATCGCCCTACGCCGACCTCTGGACGCTCGATCCCTCGGTCACCTTCTTGAACCACGGGTCCTTCGGCGCGTGTCCCCGCGCGGTGCTCGCGAAGCAGGACGAGTGGCGCGCCCGGCTCGAGCGCCAGCCGGTGCAGTTCCTGGCGCGCGACCTCGAAGGGCTGCTCGACGAGGCGCGCGGCGCGCTCGGATCCTTCCTCGGCGCCGATCCCCGCGACCTCGCGTTCGTCGCCAACGCCACCGCGGGCGTGAACGCCGTGCTCCGCTCGCTCGCGTTCGCGCCGGGCGACGAGCTCCTCACCACCGACCACGTCTACGGCGCCTGCCGGAACGCCCTCCGGTTCGTGGCGGAGCGGAGCGGGGCGGCGGTGGTGACGGCGGCGGTGCCGTTTCCGCTCCGCGATCCGGCGGAGGTGGTCGATGCCGTGCTCGCGCGGGTCACCGCGCGGACGCGCCTCGCGCTCCTCGACCACGTGACGAGCCCGACGGGTCTCGTCTTTCCGATCGCGCCGCTCGTCGCGGCGCTCGCCGCGCGCGGGGTCGACACGCTGGTCGACGGCGCTCACGCGGTCGGCATGCTGCCCCTCGACCTCTCCGCGCTCGGCGCCGCCTACTACGTCGGCAACTGCCACAAGTGGCTCTGTGCGCCGAAGAGCGTCGGCTTCCTGCACGTGCGGCGGGACCGCCAGGCGCTGGTGCGGCCGCTCGCGATCAGCCACGGCGCCGGCCTCCAACACCCCGCGCGCTCGCGCTTCCTCCTCGAGTTTGACTGGGTCGGGACCGTCGATCCGACGCCGGCCCTGTGCGTGCCCGAGGCGATCCGGGTCGTCGGCGCGATGCTGCCGGGCGGGTGGCCGTCCGTCCGCGAGCACAACCGGACGCTGGTCCTCGCCGGCCGCCGGGTCCTCGCCGACGCGCTCGGCATCCGCGAGCCGGCGCCGGCCTCGATGATCGGCTCGCTCGCCGCGCTGCCCCTGGCCGACGGCGCCGCCGCCGCCGTCCCGTCGACGTCGCCGCTCCACGGCGATCCGGAGTTGGACGCCCTCCGCGAACGCCACGGGTTCGAGGTGCCGGTCGTGCCCTGGCCGGCGCCGCCGCGTCGGCTCCTCAGGATCTCGGCGCAGCTCTACAACACGGCGGCGGACTACGAGCGGCTGGCGGCGGCGCTCGTTCCCGGGAGGTCATGATTCCGGGGCGCGAGACGGCGAAGCTCGGTCCGGACGAGTCCGCGTCGAGCTGAGCTCCGGAGGCCCGGCGGGGAGGAGGCGATCGTAGCCGATCGCCCGGGTCGGCCGCCGCGCTACCCGAGCGCGACCTCCCGCGCGACCTCGAACGCCTTGATGTCGAGACCCTTCGGCTGGAGGGCGGCGACGGCCATGTTGAACTCCGCCATGTGCGGGCTCGCAAGGTGCGCCTTGATGGCGTCCATCGACTCCCAGCGCTCGATCACGCGCACCATGCCGGGGTCGCTGATGTCCACGGCGAACGCATACTTGAGACAGCCCTTCTCCTGGCGGGTCGCGGTCTCCATCTTCTTCACGGCGTCGATGACCCGACTCGCGGATCCCGGCTCGACGATCACTTCGACTTGGACGACGATCACAGGAGCCTCCTCAGGTAGTCTTCGGTGTTGGTCTGGACGCGCGCGGCCTTCGCCTGCGGGTCTTCCTCGACGACGATCTCGTCGGGCGTCACCTTGAAGAGCGGCTGGCCCTTGCGCACGACGACGCCGCTCGTCGGCATGAGCACGTCGGTGACGATGCCGGCGAAGGGCGCGTGCACCTTGTTGAACATCTTCATGACCTCGATGATGTAGAGCGGCTGGCCCTTGTCGAAGTGCGCACCCTTGACGACGAAGGGCGGCAGCGTCGGCGCCTCCTGCGCGTAGAAGGTGCCGCCCATGGCGGCGACGATCTCGTCGGCCTTGGTGACCGGCGGCGGCACGAGCACTTTGCGCATCGCGTCCTGGAGCTTCGGGTCGAGGAGGCGCTCCGGGATCGTGACGGTGAGGTCGTCCGCGAGCGTCAGGTCGTAGAAGCCGACCTTGGCCGCGATCATCGGCAGGAGCTCCAGGATCTCGAGCCCGAGCTGGTGGCCGGCGTGGGCGGCCCGGATGCGGGTCCAGCTCGCGGCGTCGAATCCGAAGCTCGGCTCGCCGCCCCGCAGCACGGCGTCGATCTCGGGCCACGGGAGGCCGCCCGCCCGCGCCTTGACCTTGTCGTAGAAGCCGAGCGCGGTCTCGAGCAGGTCGCGATCGTGGTCCCAGATGCGGTGCGCCGCGGCGGCGGTCGGGGTGTCGAGGTGGAGCAGGCGGTAGGTCTCCGCGAGGATGCGGACGGGATTCCGCTGCCAGACCACGCGACCATCGACGATCGCGAAGTCGCGGTGGTGTCGGCTCAGCCAAGCCGAGAGGAAGTGCGGCTCCTCGACGAGGCGCTGCATCGGCCGCTCGAGGAGGGTCTCCTTGAGATCGAGCACGCGGCGCGTGGCGTCGACGGTGTCGGGCGCGGCGCCGCCGGTCGCCGCGCGTGCGATGCGCCGGAAGGCGTAGTCGAGGTCGATCGACTGCGCCTCCTGCGCGAGCTGCCCGACCAGCGTGAGGTACGGCACGACGAACTTCGTCGTCGGCTTCGCCCAGGGGTCGCGCTCCAGGAACCAGGTGAGGATGCCGTAGTGGAACTCGAGGTTGGTCGCGAGATCGATGCCGCGGAGCGCGCTGCGGCGGAAGATCTCGACCAGGCGCTCCCAGCTCTCGCGCCGGCTCGCGCCGGTCGCCAGCAGTAGGGCGATGTTCGAGTCGTACGCGCCGGCGAGGCGATAGCGCATGAAGAGCCCGGTGTCGGGGTTCTTGATGCAGATGCCCTGGTCGTCGCGGATCTCGCCCTCGATCGGGTCCGACCACGAGACGATGACGCCGCCGGCGGCGGGATTGAGGGCCCGGTCGGTGGCGTTCAGGCGCGCCTCGATGGCGGCGCGCTCGCGCACGATCCGGACGGGCTTCGGGAGGCGGTCCTTGTGGCGCGCGATCAGTGCCATCGCCTCGACCAGCGATTCGACGTCGAAGGATTCCTGCGGGACGTCGGGGTTGGTGAAGCGCAGCGCGTAGCAGAGCTCGGAGACCCGGTGCTCGACCTGGATGCGGGTGTTGACCTCCATGAAGTAGTGTCGGTCGCCGTCGACGATGCACTCGAAGGTGGAGGCCGAGTCGAGCTTCACCGCGCGGCCGAAGCGCTCGGCCTCCTCTTCCATGCGGCCGAGCGTCGCGAGATCGGTCGCGAGCGCCCGGGCCTTGGCCTCGAGGCCGGCCGCCCGCGCCTCGGCGATCGCGTCCTCCAGGCCCTCGCGCGTCACCGACACCTCGACGAGCTTCTGTTCGTGCATCTGCAGGGAGCAGTCGCGGCCGCCGAGCGCAATGCACCACGCGCCGTTGCCGAGGATCTGGATCTCGTTGTGGCGGGTCTGCTCGATGTTGAGCTCGAGCAGGAGGTTCTTGTTGTCGCCGACACCGGTCGCCTTGACCTCCGCCAGCACTTCGCGGGCGAGCGTCGGCACCTGCGCCGCCGCGTCGAAGATGCGCTGGCCCTTGCCGCCGCCGCCGCCGATCGCCTTCAGCCGGAAGCGCCGGCCGGGCTGCGCGGCGCAGAGCTTCACGGCCTCGAGGCGGAGCGTCTCGGCGAGCTCGTCGATGGTGTAGAGATCGACGTGACTCCGGTACGACGCGTCGAGGAGCGCCTCGACCGCGTCGGCGAGCGGCGTCGTCTCGTCGGCGAGCGCCGGCACGTCGAGCCGGTGCGTCGCGGCGAGGCGCTGGAGCGCCTTCCGGTCCGGGTGGAGGCGCAGCAGCGTGCGCGTCGTCGCGTCGTTCATGCCCGGCGTCACCGAGACGTCGTTCGCGATCGCGGTGCGCTTGGCCTCGTCCTTCGCGCCCGCCGCCGTCTGCGTGTACGAGCACGGGCCGATGAACGCGAGGCCGGCTGCTTCCAGCCGCCGCACGAACTCGGCGTCCTCGGCCATGAAGCCGTAGCCCGCGAAGACGTAGCCGTATCCGTGCTCCCGGCAGATCGCGATCATCTGGTCGATGCGCTGGCCCCGCTCCTCCTTCGTGGCGCCGGTGTAGTCCGGCACCGCGTGGACGTTGCGCGGGTCCATCATGCGGAGCTCGGGCGAGAGGGCGCGCGGGAACACGATGCTGTCGCGTTCCGAGAGCAGGATGCCGACCTGGGTGATGCCCATCTCGCGGAAGACGTCGACGGCTTCCTTGCGGATCGGGCCGCGGCAGACGATCAGCACGCTCATGTCGTCGCAGGCGAACGACCGGGTCCAGGCGGAGCCGGCGCGGCCGAGGCGGCGGTCGCGGCGCACCATCGGGTTGTCGTCGTAGGAAGGCGCGAGCTTGGGCGTCGTCATGCGGGAAGGCGGATGTCCTATGGCGGACAGGGCCAAAACGCCAGTGCCCCCGGGAGGGTTCAGGCCATGAGGAACTTGCCGTTCGCGGCGGCGACCGGGCGGTCGCGCGCGTCCTGCCAGGCGATCACGCGGACGTGTGCTATGCGGCGGCCGAGCTTGAAGATCTCGCCGCGCGCCCTGGTCTCACGCGGGCCAGCCGAGCGCAGGTAGTCGATCGTGACGCTGATCGGACGCGGGACGCTGTCGAGCCCGCTCTCGGCGACGAGGCGCAGGATCGCGGTCAGCTCGAGGAACGAGCCGATGACGCCGCCGTGGATCGCCGGCAGCCGGGTGTTGCCGATGAGATCGCCGTGGAAGGGGAGCACGCACTCGGGGCCGTCTCGCGTCTCCTCGACGTCGATGCCGAGGAGGCGCGCGTAGGGGATCGCCGCGACGAGCCGGTTCATGGCTGCCCGCCCTCCGGGCGCTTGACGCCGCCGAAGGGACTGCCGCCGATGCCGGCGCCGACCATGAAGGTGCCGAGGCAGCTCGCGAAGGGATCGTGCGGGTCCGTGTCCCACGCGGTCGCGCGCACGAAAGCGACGTTGTGGCCGAGCTTGTAGCAGTCGGCGCGGGCGACGATCTCGCGCCCCGGCGCGGCGGCGCGGAGGTAGTCCACCCGGAGGTCGATGGTGGCGATCGCGAGCAGTGCGTCCATGGCGCACGCGACCGCGAGCCCCGACGCCTGGTCGATCAGCGCCGTCACGGCGCCGCCGAAGACGACCTTCCGCTGCGGATCGCCGACGAGATCTTCGTCGTAGGGCAGGGCGAGGATGGCGAACCCCGGTCCGACCTCGACGACTCGCATCCGGAGCCGGCCGGCGTAGGGCGTGAACTGTCCGATGTCGAACCTGGCGGGCCCGAAGAGGGCGCCCAGTGCGTACTGGCGTTCGGTCGACATGAGGGTCGGCGGCGACTTTCGACGGCGTGGCGCGGAGAGTCAAGCGCGGGCGCCGCTACACCGCCGGCGTTGGCGGTCGCGCGATCGAGTCGCGCCAGCGGAGGCCGGCGTGAGCCGCGTCGGCGGAGATGGATCTCGGCGCATCCTCTGGGATATGCGAATCGCGTGGCGTGGCGGCGGGGCGTACGGGCGGCGGTGCTCGCGATCGGAGCGATGCTCGCGTCGGCGATGGGCCCCGACCCGGCGGCCGCGCGTCCGCCGTTCGATCGGTGGCTTGCCGGCTTCCGCCCGCGCGTCCTCGCGCGCGGCGTCTCGGCCGCGACGTTCGAGCGCGCGACCGCCGGCCTCGTGCCCGATGCGCGCGTGTTCGACGACATCGGCAACCAGCCCGAGTTCAAGGAAGAGCTCTGGCAGTATCTCAACCGCCGGGTCTCCGAATGGCGCCTCGTCACCGGCAAGGCGAAGCTCGCCGAGTACGCCGCGCTCTTCGCCCGCATCGAGCGCGACTACGGCGTGCCGCCGGCCGTGATGCTGGGTCTCTGGGGCATCGAGTCCGCCTACGGCGATCCGGCCGTGCACCGCCATCACGCCCGTCCCGTGCTCCCGTCGCTCGCGGCGCTCGCCTGGGGCGAGCCGCGCCGCCGCGACTACTGGGAGCGCGAGCTCGTAAACGCCTTCGTCATCGTCGAGCGCGGCTGGGGAACGCCCGACGACCTGCGCGGCTCGTGGGCGGGCGCCATGGGCCATACGCAATGGATGCCGGACACCTGGCTCGCGCTCGGCATGGACTACGACGGCGACGGCCGGGTGTCGCCCTTCGGCGCCCCTGACGACGCGCTCGGCTCGAGCGCGCGCTTTCTGGTCCGACGCGGCAAGTATCGGCGCGGCGAGCCGTGGGGCTGCGAGGTACGCCTGCCGGCCGGCGCGAAGCGGCCGACCGGCGCGCGCGCCTATCGCGCCTGGGCGGACGACGGCGTCGCGCGCGCCGACGGCGCCCCGTTCGCGGTCCCAGAGGCGACGGCGCGCCTCTGGATTCCGGTCGACGGCGGCCCCGCCTTCCTCGTCGGCGCCAACTTCGACGCCCTCTATGCCTACAATCCATCGCGGAGCTACGTCCTGGCCCTCCTCCACCTCGGCGACCGCGTCACGGGCGGCGCGCCCTTCGTGCAGGCGTTCCCCGGCGGCGAGCGCCCGCCGACGCTCGCCGAGATCCAGGAGATCCAGCGCCGCTTGACCGTGCTCGGCTACGACACCGGCGGCGCCGACGGCCGCGTCGGGAGCGATACCCGCCGTGCCGTGCAACGCTTCCAGCAGCGGGCCGGCATGACGCCCGCCGACGGCTATGCCGGTGCGGCCTTGCTCGAGAAGTTGCGAGCCGTTCCCGAGCCGGCGCGACCCTGACGCCGCCGCGGCGCCGGCGGGTCGCGGCGGAACCACGATCACGGAACCGAGATGGACGTCAGGGGAACGGGAACGCGTCGAGGTCGCGCCCGCCCGAGCCTGACGATTCGCGTCAGAGCCGGAGCTCGCGGACGGGATCGCTGCCGTCCCACTCGCGCGCCGCGTCCGCGATCATCCGCATCATCGGGAAAACCGCGGGCTCGGCGACGTCGGCGATCTCGTACATGACGCCGCCTGCCGCCGCGTCGGTCGCGAAGTAGGCGAAGCGGACGCCGCCGCCCATCATCGCGCCCTCGTGGGCCACCGAGACGCCGGCGGCCGCCAGGCGCGCGCAGGCCGCGTCGTACTCGGCGCGCGTCAGCCACGACGACACGTGCTGGAGCCCCTCGCGGCCGCTCGCGAGGAAGTCGCGGTAGGCGCTCGGCCGGTCGTCGAGGGGCTGGATGAGCTCGACCTGCACGTCGCCCGAGTTCGCGAGCGCGATCGTCACCGCCGGAGGCGGAGAGGGCGCGCCGCGATAGCGGAAGGTGTCGGGGCGGAGCTCGCGCAGCACGAAGAACGGGCCGACGCCGAGGGTGTCGCTCCAGTAGGCGCGCGCGCGCTCGAGGTCGCGGACGACGAAGGCGATCTGTCGAATGACGCCGAAGCGGCGGCTCATCGTCGTCCCGCGCTCAGTGGAACTCGCGCTGCACGCCCGTCATGGGGCCCGGCACGTAGTGGCGCAGCAGGAACTCGAGGTTCTGGCCGAGCACGCGGCGCAGGTCGGCCGGCATCACGATCTCGGAGATCGAGCCGAGGCTCAGCGCCTCGCGCGGATTCATGAGCTCGCGCTCGTAGCGCTGGTTGAGCTCGCCTTCCTGCGCCTTCAGCCACTCGGCGATCGCGGCCTCGTCCTCGCCGGCCTGCTTGCGCTTGCTCGCGGCGTCGCGCGCCTGCTTGAGCTCGGTCTTGTAGACGTACTCCTTGCCGGCGGGGCCCATGACCGCGACCCGCGTCGTCGGGAGCGCGAGGACGATGTCGGCGCCCGTCGCGTAGCTGTTGAAGGCCGCGTACGCGCCGCCGAAGGCGTTGCGGAGGATGAGGAGGATGCGCGGCGTGCGGAGGTCGATGATGGCGTCGAGCATGGCGCGGCCCGCCTGCACGATGCCGCGGCTCTCCTGGTCCTTGCCGGGGAGGAAGCCGGTCGTGTCCTCGATGAAGACGACGGGCGTGTTGTAGAGGCTGCAGAAGCGGACGAAGCGCGCGATCTTGAACGCCGCGTCGACGTCGATCTGGCCGCTTGCGACGGCGCTGTTGTTGGCGACGAAGCCGACGACGTTGCCGTTCAAGCGGCCGAAGGCGGTGATGGCGTTCCGCGCCCGGTCGGGCTGGAGTTCGAAGTAGTCGCCGTGATCGCAGATGCGCTCGATGATGATCGAGACGTCGACGGGCGTGTTGAAGCCGGTCGGCGAGTTGAAGGCCTTCCGCAGCATGACGTCGATCTCGGTCGTGGCGCGGTCGATCGGGTCGGAGGTCTTCTCGACGGGCGGCGCCACCGCGTTCGAGTTCGGGAGGTAGCTCAAGAGCCGCTCGGCGGTGCGGAGCGCGCCGACCTCGTCGGCGACCGTGAGATCGACGACGCCCGAGGCGCCGTGCACCTTCGGGCCGCCGAGGTCGTCCGGCGTCACGTCCTCGCCGAGCACGCTCTTGATGACGCCCGGACCCGTGAGCCCGAAGAAGGTGTCGGCCGGCTGGATCATGAAGCTGCCCTGGCGCGGCAGGTAGGAGCCGCCGCCGGCGTTGTAGCCGAACATGCACATCACGCTCGGCACGATGCCGCTGATCTTGCGGAGCGCCGTGAACGCTTCGGCATAGCCGTCGAGGCCGCCGATGCCGGCCGGCACGTAGGCTCCGGCGCTGTCGTTCATGCCGATCAGCGGCATGCCGCGACTGCCGGCGAGGTAGATCAGGTTCGCGAGCTTGCGGCCGTTGGTCGCGTCCATCGAGCCGGCGCGCACGGTGAAGTCGTGGCCGTAGAGCGCGACGTCGCGGCCGCCGATCCGCACGACCGCCGTCACCAGCGACGCGCCGTCGAGGTTCTTGCCCCAGTTCTGGTAGAAGACCGTCGGCTCGCTGCCCGCGTCCTTGAGGACGTCGATGCGCTCCCAGACCGTCATGCGGCCCTTGGCGTGCTGCCGGAGCGTCGGCAGCACGCCGGAGGCCTCGTACGGCCGCCGACGTAGCTCCTCGCCGGCCGCGACCGCGGCGTCGTAGGGGCCGGCCGGAGGGGAGGGCGCCCCGCTCGCGTCCTTCAGGGGGTCGTCGAGCGCCGGCGCGACGGGCCCGAGGGGCACGGACTTCGGGGCGGCGTTGGCGCGGGTCCTGGTCGTCGTCATGGCGGAGCGGTCTACCTACACGGGGGAGGGCGGGAAAGGCCAGCGCGTCACGGCGCGGCGGCGACGTGCTCGAAGGTCGCCCGATCGCCGGCCTTGACGCCGTGCCGCTCGCTGAATCCCGCGTGCACCTCGAGCACGTAGCGCGACGGTGCGCCGATCGTCCGTGACGTCGTCGTGAAGGGCACGGCGTCCTTCACGATGCCGACGATCTTCCGATCCTCGCCGAGGAAGATCATGTCGAGCGGCAGGACGGTGTTCTTCATCCAGAAGGGATGCTCGACGGTCGCGTCGAAGACGAAGAGCATCCCCGCGTTCGCGCCGAGCTCCTTGCGGTACATGAGCCCGAGCGATTGCTGCGCCGGCGTCGCGGCGACCTCGACGGCGACCGGCACGTCGCCGCCCGCGGTGTGCAGGACGACGCGCGGCTCGCTCGCGCAGGCGCCGGCGCTGAGGACGAGCGTCAAAGCGGCGCCGGACAGGGCGCGGGCGAGGGCGGGCCTCAGGGCGGCGCCGCACAGGGCGCGGGCGCGGGGGAGCGGCATCCGGAGCACGGGCCGGGTATAGCAGACCCGGACCCGCTCGCGAGCCGACCGTGTCGCCGCGGCCGGCGGCCGGCGTGCCCGGGTCAGGGGAGGTGCTTCCCGATCTCGCGCTCGAACTCGGGGAAGTAGCGCGACACGATGCTCACGTCGAAGCGCGCGAGGATCGCGTCCTTCGGCTCGCGTTCGAGGAGGAACTCGAAGACGGCCTCGACGAACCGCTCGTCGCTGATGGACCGGCCGGCGGCGAGCCGCTTCACGAGGGCCGGATCGGCCGTGACGGTGTGCCGACTCGAGCTGCGGCCGTCGCGGACCTCGACGGCGAACGCGAGCGTCGGCTCCGTGGCGGTGCGGGTCACGGCGACGCTCATGCGAGGATCCGTTCGAGGTGGCGCGCGATCGTGTCGGGCGCTTCGAGCTGCGGCCAGTGCCCGACGTCGTCGAGGCGCACGAGATCGACGTCGGCGCGATCCGGGAGCCGCTCGGCGATCCGCGCCGCCATGGGCGCGCCCGAGACGGGATCGAGCATGCCCCAGAGGAAGTGGCGGGGAACGGTCGTGGTCTCGAGCGCCCGCACCCAGCGCGCCGCGTGCCGCTCACGGTCGCGGATGTACCGGATCAGGCGGTGGCCGAGGCGGTGGCCGTCGCGGCGCGCCACCGTCGCCCAGGCGTCGGCGAGGTCGGCGTCGCTCGGTTGGCGGGTCGGCGCGAAGGTCGGACGGAGCGCCATCGCGAACGTCTCGGCGGTGAGGAGCGACGCCATCTTCGGTCCCTGCTCGGGATCGAGGAGCATGACCTGCGAGGGCTGCGGGCGATGCAGGTCCGGATAGAGACCGCCGTTCAGGAAGGTGATGCTCGCGAGCTCGACGCCGAGCCCGCCTTCGGCGTGGCGCGCCAGGATCTCCTGCGCGACCGAAACGCCGTAGTCGTGAACGACGAGGTCGGTGCGCGTGACGCCGTGCCGCTGCCAGAGCGCCAGTGCGAGGTCGGCCTGCTCGATCAGCGCGTAGTCGTGGTCGGCCGGCTTGTCGGAGTCGCCGAAGCCGAGGAAGTCGAAGGCGAGGACGCGTCGCCGCGCTGCGAGCGTCGGCCACACGCGGCGCCAGTCCCAGGACGACGTCGGGAATCCGTGGAAGAGCGTGCACCACTCACCCGTGCCTTCGACGCGGGTGAACGCGTGCCACGGGCCGCTCGCGAGCCGCACGGACTCGCGCCGGCCGCCAGCGTACCAATCGTCGAGGGTCACCCGTCGTTCATGGGACGGCGCGGGGGCGGCCGTCAAGCCGGGGTCCCGCGCGCGGGCATGCGGCGGAGCGCGGCGGCGCCGCCGCGCTCCGCGGCGTCGGTGGCGGCTCCGCCGTGCGCGGTGTATGTGCCGCCGTCCCGAAAGGAGATCTCATGTCCAAGACCGTGATCAATCCGCCACGGCTCGCGAAGCCGACCGGCTACTCGTACGCGATCAAGAAGGGCGGTACGCCGCTGTTCGTCTCCGGGCAGGTGGCGCTCGACGCCGACGGCGCGCTCGTGGGCGAGGGCGATGCCGCCGCGCAGACCGAGCAGGTCTTCAAGAACCTGCAGGCGGTCGTCGAGGCCGCGGGTGGGAGCCTCGACGACGTGGTGAAGATCACGATCTTCGTGACCGACCCGTCGTATCGACCCGCGGTCGCGGCGGCGCGCCTCAAATGGTTCAAGGAGGGCCAATGGCCGGCGAGCACCTACCTCGTCGTGTCGGCGCTGGCGTTGCCGTCGATGCTGGTCGAGATCGAAGCCGTGGCGATGGTCTGACGCCGCGCTGCGCCCAGGGGCGCGGCGTCACTCCCCGGTCGGCTCGTCCGCGAACTCCTCGGTCGCGATGGCGGGATCCGGCGGCGCCTTGGCGAGCTCCCGGCGCACGAGATCCTGGTGCAGGACCTCCTCGGCGGCGAGCTCCTCGAAGAGGGTGCGAACCGTAGGGTCGGTGATGCGCTCGAGCGCGGCGACGAAGAACGCGTGCGCCTTCTGTTCGGCGCGCAGCGCCGTCTCGAGCGCCTGGCGGAGCGTCATGAAGGCGCGCACCTCGTCGTAGTCCGGCGCTTCCACGTCGAAGATCATGGCGCGCGTCATGCCGCATGCCGCGCTGGCGAACATCGCGTCGCGGCGGTCGGCGAGCGCGGCGCGATGCTTCTCCTCGTTGGCCATCATGAGGCGGAAGAAGTGCGCCGCGTCCGGAGTGTCGTGCTGCGTGAGCTGATCGGCGAGCTCGCTGTAGCGGTCGTACGCTTCCTCTTCGATCAGGATGGCGAGGTCGAGGGCGTCCTTCATCGTGAGCGTCGTGAAGTCGATGTTCCGGGTCGGGCTCATCGCGGCCTCCTGCTCGTCAGTGCTGGACGAAGGCGTCGAGGATCTGCGCGCGCGGCTTCGCGGCGGACGCGAGAGCCTCCTGGCGTCCGCGGACGAGCGCGCCGAGCGTCGGCGGGGGATCGGGCTCCTGGTAGTAGATCCCGGTCAGGAGCTCGCGGCCGTAGGCGTGCGCGTGTTCGAGCGCTTGCGCGCGGCTCGTCGGGTCGTGGCCGAGGTCCGCGAGCGCCTTCATGGTCGCCTTGTGCGCCTTGATCTGCTGATGCTCCTCGCCGTACGTCACGCAGGGCGACTGCACGTTCACGAACGCGAAACCCGGATAGCGAATCGCGGCTTCGATCATCTCGGTGAGTCCGGCGATGTCGGCCGGCGTGCCCTGCGCGACGAATCCGGCGCCGTACGCGAGCACGTAGAGCAGGGGGTTCACGGGGTGCTCGAGGCTGCCGTACGTGGACGTGACGGTGCGGAGGCCGAGCGGGCTCGTCGGCGACAGCTGCCCCTTGGTGAGGCCGTAGGTCTGGTTGTCCATCACGATGTACGTGAGGTCGTCGTTCCGCCGCACGGCGTGCGGAACGTGGCCGCCGCCGATCGAGAAGCCGTCGCCGTCGCCGCCGGCGGCGAGCACGAGCAGCTCGGGACGGGCGAGCTTCAGGCCCTGCGCGATCGGCAGCGCGCGGCCGTGGACGCTGTTGAAGCCGTAGGCGGTCGTGTAGCCGGGGATGCGGGACGAGCAGCCGATGCCGGAGATGAACGCGATCTCGTGCGGCGGTCGGCCGATCGCCGCGAGGGCGCGGTAGATCGCCTGCAGGACGCCGAAGTCGCCGCAGCCGGGGCACCAGATGGGCTTCAGGTCGCTCTTGAAGTCCTTGGCGACGAGATTCACGGTCGTGCTCCGTCCGCTTCGGTCGGGTCGTGGGCGTTCGCGAGCGCGCGCGCGTGCGCGACGAGCCGCTCGAGGACCTCCACCGCCGCGAAGGGGTTCGCCCCGGACCGACAGAACGGCGCGACCACGACGGGAACGTCGACCGCCATGCGCAGCACGCGGTAGAGCTGTCCGAGGTAGGACTGCTCGACGACGAGCCCCGCGTGGATGCCGGCGAAGAAGCGCTCGTAGACGGCCTCGTTCACCGGGAAGAGGAGGTGCGGCACGAGCAACTTCACGCCGAGGCCGCGCGCCTCGGCGAGCGCGACGGCCTCGCGGCAGACGCCCGCGACGGATCCCCACGCGACCAACGCGAGCGGCGCCCGCGGGTCGCCGTACACGGTGAAGAGGTCGTCGCGCTCCAGGAGGGGCGCGAGCTTCCGATGCCGCTTCTCGTTCATGGCCTGGTGGACGCGCCCGTTCGCGGTCGGGTCGCCGTGCGCAGTGTGCTCGATGCCGGCGCCGAGGTAGCTGCCGCCTTCCATGCCCGGGTGCGCGATCGGGCTGATGCCGTCCGGCGTCGAGCGAAAGCGCTCGTAGGGGGCGAGTTCGGCAGCGGTCGGCCGCAGGCGCTCGACCAGCGTGAAGCGCGCTGTGTCGATGCAGTCGATCACTTCCTTGCGCTGGGCGATCTCCTGGTCCGAGAGGACGATCACCGGGGTCTGGTACCGCTCGGCGACGTTGAACGCCTCGACGGTCACGTCGAACGTGTCGGAGACGCAGGTGGGGGCGAGCACGGGACGCACGACGTCGCCGTGCGCGGAGAAGATCGCCTGGAAGAGGTCGGACTGCTCCGACTTGGTCGGCATCCCGGTCGACGGGCCGCCGCGCTGGACGTTGACGATCACGAGGGGCAGCTCCGCGATCGTCGCGAGGCCAAACATCTCGGTCTTGAGGGACATGCCGGGCCCCGAGGTCGCGGTCATCGCCTTCTTGCCCCCGAACGACGCTCCGAGCGCGGCGCCGATGCCGGCGATCTCGTCCTCGGCCTGCAGCACCACCCCGCCGTACTTCCAGACTTCGCGCGTGAAGAACTGCATGATCTCGGTCGAGGGGGTGATCGGGTACCCGCCGAAGAAGTCGCAGCCGGCGAAGATCGCGGCGGCCGCGCAGAGGTCGTTGCCGTCGACGAGCATCTTCGGGCGGCCGCGGGTCGGCAGCGCCATCGCTCGCGGCGTCGCGAGCGGATGGGCTTCGGCGAACGCGACGCCGAGGCCGAACGCCGCGTCGTTGGCGGCCACCAGCGCTTCGCCCTTGGACGCGAACTTCTTCCTGAGCCCGGCCAGGATGGCGTCGCGCGGGATGCCGAACCAGCCGGAGAGGAGCCCGAGCACGACGCTGTTCTTGCCCTTCTCGTTGCCGGTGGCCTTGCGCGCCATGTCGCCGAACGGCACCGCGAACGCCTCGGCAGGGGTGACGGTCAACGGGAGCGCGTCGGGTCGGACCCCGGTCTTCTCCTCGTAGAGCACGACCGTATGGCGATCGACGGGGAGCTCGGCTCCGAACCGTGCGAAATCCTCCCAGTTGAGGATGACCGCGACGTCGAGGGCGCCGCCCGGGTTCAGAACGGGCGCCGTTGCGAGACGGACGCGACATGACGACTCGCCGCCGCGAATCTGCGAGCCGAAGCTCTTCGTCATCATGGCGTGGTAGCCTTCGATGGCGCAGGCGGCGATCAGCGACTCGCCGGCGCTCACGATCCCGTCGCCGCCCGAGCCGGCCATCCCGATCACAAGGTCGCGAACCATCAGCCACTCGCGGGCGAGCAAGCGCGATGCCATGGCGGGCCGTGCGCCAAACCCTTGCCGGGGGCGACCTCGGCCCAGGGGCGGGCGGCGATCTTCTCGTTCTTCGGAGAGAGGCCCGCCCGATCGTCGCGCGGACGGGAATCCGGCGGGCGCGCCTCAGCGCAGATCGCGGGGGACGATGCCGTAGGCGATCAGCCCGCCGACGACGGCGGCGCACGTCGACCACGTGCGCGCGAGCCACGGATCGAGCGCCACCCACCAGTCGAGGAGCGCGTCGAAGCGCTCGACGCCCATGAGCGGCGTCAGGAGGCCGACCGCGAACGTCGCCGCGCCGAGAGTGCGGAAGGCGAGCGGCGCGCGCGATTGCGGCGCCGCCGCGAACAGCGCCGCGCCGAGCACGAGCCGCACGAGGGCCGCTACCAGCAACCCGAACGGCCCGTGGAACGCGGTCGCCAGGGCGGCGAGCCAGCTCGGAACGACCGCGCCGATCGTCCCGATCACGAGGGTGAGCGTTCCCAGGGTGAAGGCGATGAAGGCCATGTCGCGTGTCGCGAGGGGCGCCGGCGACACCGGCGCCCCTCGCGGGTCATAGCGCGTCTCCGGTGGAGGTTTCGAGCGCCCCCTTCGCCTTGCCGTTCCGGAATCGATCCTCTACAAAAACGCGACCCTGGAGCCGCCGCGCCCCGCGGCCGCATTCGGCAAAGGAGCTTCGATGGATTTCTGGACGAGATTCGCCATCCACACCGTCATCGTGGCCGTCGGCCTCGGGCTCTTCCTCCGCACCCTCTACGGGCGCGCGCGGGTCCTGCAATCGGTGCGCTGGACGAACCTCTTCGACAAGATCCCCGAGCGCATCCAGGCGCTCCTCGTGCTCGGCTTCGGACAGAAGAAGTTCCTGATCGACCGGCGCGAGAAGTCGGCCGGCTGGATGCACTTCTTCATCTTCTGGGGCTTTACGATCCTCGGCCTGCGGGTTGCGACGGCCTTCGCCCAGGGATGGTTCGGGCTCGACTTCCACCTGCCGCTGCTCGGCGCCGACACGCTCGGCGGCCCCTACCTGCTGGTGAAAGACCTGATCGAGGTCTTCGTGCTCGTGAGCATCGGCTACGCGCTCGCGCGCTGGCTGATCATCCACCCCCACCGCCTCTACGGCTTCCGCCCCGCCGAGGACCGGCTCGCCGGCCAGCATCACGTCGAGGCGATCGTCATCCTCTGCTGCATCGGCGGCATCATGCTGACCGATCTCTGCTTCGAGGCCGGACGTTACCTCGCGCTCGCGGGCGTCGAGCACGTCGAGCTCGAGCGCACGTGGACGCCGGTCGCGTCGACGCTGGCGGGCGTCCTGCCGCTCTCGCCGAGCGGCGCCCGCGTCCTCTCCGAGGTCGGCTGGTGGGGGCACAACCTGCTCATCCTGTTCATGCTGAACCTGCTCCCGCTCTCGAAGCACTTCCACATCATCACCGGCCTCCCGAACACCTTCTTCCGGAAGCTCGAGCCGCTCGGCGCGCTCTCGAAGATGGACCTCGAGAACGGCACGACCTTCGGCACCTCGCGGATCGACCAGTTCACCTGGAAGCAGGTGCTCGACATGTACACCTGCACCGAGTGCGGCCGCTGCTCGTCGAACTGCCCCGCGACGCTCACGGGGAAGCCGCTCGCCCCTCGCCAGCTCATGCTGAACCTGCGCGACTACCTCTACGAGGTCCAGGACGAGCTGATCGCGAAGCGCGCGGCGGCGCCGAAGCCTCCCGAAGGGGCAGAGGGATCCGAGCTCCCCGAGGTCGGCAAGAACGTCGTCGGCGACGAGAGCGTCATCCACGACGAGGTGCTGTGGAGCTGCAACACCTGCCGTGCGTGCGAGGAGGCGTGCCCGGTCATGATCGAGTACGTCGACAAGATCGTCGACATGCGCCGGCACCTCGTCCAGGAGGAGGCGCGCTTCCCGAGCGAGCTGAACCGCGTCTTCAAGGGCATGGAGACGCAGTCGAACCCGTGGGGCCTGGGCGCCGACAAGCGCGACGCCTGGACCGAGGGGCTCGCATTCGAGATCAAGCGCTGGTCCGATCACCCCGAGAGCGAGTGGCTCTACTACGTCGGCTGCGGCGGCGCCTTCGACGACCGCAACAAGAAGACGACGATCTCCTTCGCCAAGATCCTGAACCGCGCCGGCATCGACTTCGCGATCTTCGGCAAGGAGGAGCTCTGCAACGGCGACTCGGCGCGCCGCCTCGGCAACGAGTACCTCTACCAGAGCATGGCGCAGATGCTGGTCGAGCAGATGAACGGCGCGGGCGTGAAGAAGGTGATCGTCAACTGCCCGCACTGCTTCAACACGATCAAGAACGAGCTGCCGCAGTTCGGCGGCTCCTACGAGGTCGTCCATGCCGCCGAGCTCGTGAAGCAGCTGCTCGCGTCGGGAAAGATCCGGGTACAGGGGAACGGCCTCGCGTCGAAGGCCGTCACCTACCACGACTCCTGCTACTACGGGCGGTTCAACTCGATCTACGACTCGCCGCGCGAGGTCATCAAGTCGGTCACCGGCACGATGCCGAACGAGATGGAGCGCCACGGGCGGGCCGGCATGTGCTGCGGCGCCGGCGGCGGCCGGATGTGGATCGAGGAGGATCCCGACAAGCGCGTGAATCTGCTGCGCACCGATCAGGCGCTCGAGACCCATCCCGAGGTCGTCGCGGTCTCGTGCCCGTTCTGCATGACGATGATCGGGGACGGCATCAAGGCGAAGGACGCCGAGGACAAGGTCCAGGCGCTCGACGTCATGGAGATGATCGAGCGGAGCCTCGTCTGAGCGTTTGAAGGGAGTCGCGCCGGTGATGAGGTGACGCCGGCGCGTCGTCGGCGCTCAGGCGTCGGCGGTGCTCAGGGCGTGCGGCACGCCGCCGGCAGGGCCTCCGGCCGCGCCGCGAGCTGCGACGCGCACGCCGTGTCGAAGGCTGCGATGCACTCGACGCAGGCCGCGACGCCGGGGAGGTCGGCGACCGGGATCGCGCCGCACGCGGCGCCGCCCGGGACGGTGCGCGCCGGACACGCCGTGATGGCGAGCGCCGCGGGCGCGATGTCGGGTGCGCCCTGACACCGCTTGTCGTCGCCGCCACAGACCTTGCAGAGCGCGGCGCGGAGCTTCGTCGCCTTGGCGGCGATGCGGGCCGCGGTTCTCGCGTCGGGACAGGCCCCGGCGATCCTGCCGCGCGCCACGGCGTCCTCGCAGCGCGCGAGGAGGGCCGCGACGCCGCGATGGTGGGCGGCGACGGCCTTGCCGAAGCCGCGCTGGCAGGCGAGGAGGTTCGGCTCGGGCGCGGTTGCGTACGCCATCGTCAGCAGGTCCCCGGCGGCGCTGCGGATGCCGCAGTCGAGGCAGGACGAGACGTCGTCGAAGCTCGCGATGGCGTTCGTGCATCCGCCGGCGTATCCGGGGCAGGCGGCGCCGAAGCCGGCGGCGGCGGGCGGCAGCGCGCGGCATGCCCTGGTGATCGCGGCGGTGCGCTTGGCGGCGGCGGCCGCGATCCTGGCGAGCGCCGGCGCGTCGGGGCAGGGACCGGGAATCCTCGCCCGGAGGCGCTGCGTGTCGCAGGCGACCCCCGCGTTCACGAAGGCGGCGGAGAACCTGGCGGCGGCGCGGATGACGGCGCGGCGGCACGCGCGCTCCGCCTTCCCCGGCGCCGATGCCGGCGTCGCCGTCGCGCTCGGCGTCGCTTGGGGCGCGAGCGGAGCGCAGGCGCCGCCGTTGTTGCACGCGGTCGCGGCGGCGAGCGCGAAGTCGGCGGCGTTGGCGCCGGAGGCGCCCGTGCCCTGGATGCGCGTCAGCGACCGCGTGCCGTCGCCGGGAAGCAGGCTCGTCGGCGCGCCGGACTGGGGCCGGGTCGCGTGGACGTAGCCGCCGTAGGCGACGCAATCGACGTAGCTCTCGGGCTTGTCGAAGTCCCAGGACGAAGGGTCCGGCGCGCTCGCGGCGGGCGCGCCCCAGCACACCATGCCGCTCGGGCGGAGCACGCCGGCGGGAATGACGAAGTCGGGCGCGACGCCCGTCGCGGCCGCGAACGCGGCGGTCGCGTAGAGCACGTTCCGGCCGCTCGTCCCGTCCGCGACCCCGGTGGGCGTCAGCAGGAGCGCGCCCGCGACGCCGTCCTTGTCGAACACGGTGAGCCGCGTGTTCGCGAGATCGATCTGGCCGGCCGCATCGAGGCGGAGCTCCACGAACTGCACGTTCGGATCGCCGAGGAACCCCGCGCCGAGCTCGCTGATGCTGACGAGGCGGAAGGCCGCCGCGGCCGGGCGCGGACACAGGCAGAGGAGGATGAGGCCGAGAATCAGGCGCGCGAGGGGACGGCGCATCGGGCTCCTAGGGTCGGCGTCGGGCGCGCGACTGTCAAGGTGGGAACGCGCGGCTCGATCGCTCGGATGCCGTGCGGTTCGCGCAGCCCGGCGTGAAGGGGAGGCCCGCCGCGGCGCGCAGGATCTGCACGCCGTCCGTGACGCCGATCGCGCCGTTGCCGTCGACGTCGCAGCGCGCCGGACCGCACGCGGAGTCGAGCTGGGCCGCGGCGCGCAGGATCTGCACGGCGTCGCTCACCGAGCGCGCGCCGTTGCCGTCGACGTCGCCGCAGTCGTCGTCGCCGCCGCCGCTCGCGACGATGCGGCACGCGGCGTCGCAGCCGTCGGTGTCGTCGGCGTTGCCGTCGTCGCACTGCTCGACGGGCGCGTCGACGGCGCCGTCGCCGCAGGGCGAGAAGATCACGACCTCCCCGCCGTCGTCGGTCGGCGCGCCGACGGCGACGCTTCGTCCGAGTGCCGCGACCGCGCGCCCGAAGCCCGGGCCCGCGCCGTCCGCGGGCAGCGACTCGAAGACGTTGCCGTTGGCGTCGTGGAGGTGTACGGCGCCGACGTCGCCGCCCGATGGCGCGCCGATCGCGAGCAGCCCGCCGGCGTACGCGAGGGACGCGCCGAAGGACGCGCCGCCGAGTCCGGGCGGCGGGTCGATCGTGCCGAGATAGACGCCGAAGCCGACGTCGAAGACGTTCACCTGCGGGTTCTCGGTGGCGGCGAGGGTCGCTCCGTTCACCGCCATGGCCGAGCCGAAGCGGCGGGCGTCGCCGTGGCGGGTGCCGACGAACCCGACCGCCCGCCCGGTGCGCACGTCGAACATGTGGATGCCGACGGGGTGCGCGGCGGCGATCAGGATCGTGCTCCGCCCGACGAGCGCGAGCGAGAGGACGCCGCGGCGGCTCGGGTCGGGGATCGGGTAGGTGCGGACGAGGTTTCCGGAGGCCGGATCGTAGAGGGAGCCGCCGCCGGCGCCGCCGACGAGCACGTGCTCGCCGACGCCGAGCGCGATCGCGCCCGGACAGCAGATCGTCCGGATCGGGCCGCCCGCCTCGTCGAAGACCGTGACCGAGCCGTCGAGCCCGTCCGCCTCGTCCCCGGGAGCGATGCCGACGAGCGGCTGTTCGCCGACCGCGCCGACCGAGAACTGCCACCAGCGGTCGGCGCCGACCTCGACGCGGAGATCGTCGATGCGCTCACCCGTCGCCGGATCGAAGAGGTAGGCGTAGGCGTCGGTGCTGCCCGCGGTGCCGAGATTCGGCGCGCCGACCAGGAGGCGCGTCCCGACCGCGGAGAGCGCGGCGCCGAAGTGGCCGCCGTTCTCGGCCACCGAGAGACGGCGGATCGGCCGGTAGTGCGGGGCGTCGGGCGGCGCGGCGGCGCTCGGCGTTGCGGTGAGCGTTGCGGTGAGCGCCGCGCCGAGCGCGAGCGCCGCGCCGAGCGCGCGCGCGCCGCCGGCGGGCACTCGGCGGTACGCCGGCATCCGGGCGAGCGGCGGCAAGAAAAACGCGACGAGCGCGGCGCGGAAACGCCGTCGCTCGTCGCCGGAAGTGAACGTGGGACCGGCCCTCAGTGTTTCAGCTTCGCGACCGCGTCCTTCATCTCTGGCACCGCCTTGAAGAGATCGGCGACGAGGCCGTAATCGGCGACCTGGAAGATCGGCGCCTCCTCGTCCTTGTTGATGGCGACGATGACCTTCGAGTCCTTCATGCCCGCGAGGTGCTGGATCGCGCCGGAGAGGCCGACGGCGACGTATAGCTCGGGCGCGACCACCTTGCCCGTCTGGCCGACCTGGAGATCGTTCGGCACGAAGCCGGCGTCGACCGCCGCGCGGCTCGCGCCCATCGCGGCGCCCAGCTCGTCGACGAGCGGCTCGAGCACGATCTTGAAGTTCTCGCCGTTCTTGAGGCCGCGGCCGCCGGAGACCACGATGCGCGCCTCGGTGAGCACGGGGCGATCCGACTTGATCTCCTCGAGCCCGACGAACCTGGTCTTGAGGGCCGCTTCGTCGAGGGTCGCCGCGACCTTCTCGACGCTGCCGGCTCCGCCTTTGGCCGCCGCGTCGAACGCGGTGGCGCGGACCGAGATGACGCGCGGGGCGCCCTCGAGCTTGACGGTCGCGAAGACGTTGCCGGCGTACATCGGGCGGACGACCGTGCCGTCGGCATTGATGCCCGTGATGTCCGCGGCCAGGGGCGCGCCGAGCCGGGCGGCGAGGCGCGGCGTCATGTCCTTGCCGATCGCGGTCGCGGTGGCGACGATCGTGTCGATGCCCTTCGCCTGCACGAGGGCGGCGAGCGCGGCCGTGTAGGCGTCCGCGACGTAGTGCTCGAGCCGCGCGTGCTCGACCTGGAAGACGGTTGTCATGCCGTACGAGGCCGCCTCGCTCGCGAGCGCATCGAGGCCGCCCGCGCCCATCACCACGGCGTGGCAGCTGCCGCCGAGCTTCGCCGCGGCGTCCTGGCCGGCCGCGAACGCGATCAGCGTCGTCTTCGGAAACTTGCCGTGTACATGCTCCGCAAATACGAGAACGTCGCCCATGGGTCGCTCCTAGATCACTTTCGCTTCGGTATGGAGAAGATGGACGAGTTCCTCGACGGAGGCGACCTTCTTGCCCGCCTGTCGTTTCGGCGGCGGCTCCATCTTCACGAGTCTCGCCTTGGGCGCGACGTCGACGCCGAGCGCGCCCACCTCGATCTCCTTCAGCTCCTTCTTGCGCGCCTTCATGATGCCGGGGAGCGAGGCGTAGCGGGGCTCGTTCAAGCGGAGGTCGGTGGTGACGATGCCGGGGAGCGGGAAGGAAAGGGTCTCGAGGCCGCCGTCGACTTCGCGCGTGACGGTCGCCGTCTTCTGGTCGCCCGCGAGCTCGAGCTTGGACGCGAACGTCGCTTGCGGCCAGCCGAGCAGCTCGGCGGCCATCTGGCCGACCGCGTTCGAGTCGTCGTCGATCGACTGCTTGCCCATGACCACGAGGTCGGGCTGCTCGCTCTCGATGACCTTCACGAGGACGCGCGCCACCGCGAGCGGCTCGAGGCCGTCCTCGGCGACCACCAGAATCGCGCGGTCGGCGCCCATGGCGAGGCCGGTGCGGAGCTGCTCCTGCGCGACCTTGGCGCCGACGCTCACGAGCACGACCTCGGAGCCGGCGACCTTCTCTTTGATGCGCAGCGACTCCTCGACGGCGATCTCGTCGAAGGGGTTCACGACCCATTTGATGTTGTCGGCGACGATGCCCGAGCCGTCGGGCTTCACCTTGATGCTGGTTTCCGGATCGGGAACGCGCTTGACGGTGGCGAGAATCTTCACGGCGTCGGCCTCCTTCGGCTTCGAAAAAACGCGCCACCTAACACGGTACAAAAAAACCGGTCAAGCGGCCGCGGCAAACGCCGTTAGCGAAAGGCCGCGCTTCTTCAGGGATGGAACCCGAGGCGTCCGGACAGGTCCTGCCCGGCTTTGACGACCAGCGGCGCGAACTCCTTTTGCATGCGCTCGGCCGTGAGGCGATAGGCCGGTCCGCTGATCGCGAGTGCGCCTACCACGCGCCCCGTGTAGTCCTTGATCGGCGCCGCGACCGCGCGCACGTCATCGACGTGCTCGCCCGCGTCGACCGTGTAGCCGTTTTCGACGGCGGCCTTCAGTTGCTGGAGCAGCGCGCTGCGCTCGGTGACGGTCTTGGCGGTGAAGCGCTTGAGCGTTTCCGGCAGGCGCGTCTTCTGCTCCTCCTCGGTGGCGAAGGCGAGCTGCGTCTTGCCGACCGCGGTCGCGTGCAGCGGCAGCGTCTCCCCGATCGTCGAAACGACCCGCACCGGCTGATCCGCTTCGACGCCGGCAAGCGGCACCATGCCGCCCGGGCGCGCGACCGCGACGTACGTGCTCTCGTGCGCGTGCTTGACGAGTCCCTCCATCACCGGCCGCGCCTGGCGGAGGAGCCCCATGCGGCTCACGTACGCTTGCCCGAGGTGGAGGCTGCGCAATCCGAGCCGGTAGTTCTCGGTCGCCTTGTTCTGCTCGATGTAGCCGCGCGATTCGAGGGTCGCGAGCAGCCGGAAGATGTTGTTTTTGTGAAGCTTCAGCCGCGTCGAGAGCTCGGTCACGCCGAGCTCGTCGGCGTCGCCGAAGAACTGCTCGAGCACGTCGAGCGCATGCGAGACGGAGCGGATGATGTAGTTCGATTTTTCGCGCCGGACCATGGGGAATCGGTTTGGAAAGGCGTTTTAGGGCTAGTGGGTTCACCCCGCCTTGTCAATGGAAGGTACGGACCGCGGCGCGGCGGCGGCGCGGCGGCCGCCGGAACGCTTCCGCACCGCTGAAATCAAGGCGGAGCGCATCGGCGGACGCCCGTCCCGGCCGCCGCGCCGGAACGTTCGAAACGTGTTTTCAGACGGGCGCGATCAGGCGACCGCCTCACGCCCATCGCCGTGGCGTGCCGGCGCGCGGCGGAGCGGCAGCGGCTCGCGGCGCGTCGTTGGCGGGTCGCTCTCGCCGAGGAAGCGCCGCACGGACTCGAGCCATTCGAGCTGGGCCTGGTAGCTGCGTCGCGCCGCATCGGCGACCAGCCAGCGCACGCGTCCGCCGTGCGACATCGGCGCGCGGGCGACGAGCGCCCGCAGCGTCTCCGTCGCCTCGTGATAACGGCGCGCCTCGGCCGCGAAGCTTCGCAGCACGCGAGCGACGTCGCCGGGATCGCAGAAGACGAGCTTCACGAAGAGCGGATCACGCACGGGGCGCAATCGCCCGACCGGCGCGGCCATCCATCGCGCGAGGGCCTGGCGGCCGCGGGGGCGGATCGCGAACGCGGCGCGCGCGGCGTCGCCGTCGCCGTCGTCGTGGACGCGGCTGCGCGAGACCATCCCCTCGCGCCGTAGCCGCTCGAGCGTGGAGTACACTTGCCCGGAGTTGAGCTGCCAGAACTCGCCGAGAATGCGTTCGAAGCGGAGCTTCAGCTCGTAGCCCGTGAGGTCGCGCTCCGTGAGGAGCGCCAAGAGAGCGTGCTTGACCGGCATGGCGGATCTCCTTTCGGCGCGGCTCGGTGCAACGCGGATGCCAGGGCGGAGGTCCGTGCCGCCGCGCGCGCCGCGCCCGCGTCGGGCCGCCGCGCGTCCGGTCGGGGCGCGGCGTCTGTCGGGACGGCCGACACGCGCCGTCCGTCGGGTGGGCGTCGCGGGCGCGGCGCGACCGGCAGCGCGGGTGCGGCGTGACCGGCGTCGCGCGCGTGGCGCCGGCCCGCGCGCTCTGCTAACGGGTCGTCGCCATGGCGCTACGGATCGTGCTCTTCGGGCAGGCCGCGTTCGCGGAGAAGGTGCTGGAGGGGTTGATCGCGCGCGGCGACGACGTCGCCGCGGTGTACTGCGCGCCCGACGCGGGCGGCAAGCCGGATCCGCTCAAGGTCGCGGCGCTCGCCGCCGGCATCCCGTGCCGCCAGCCGCCGAGCTACAAGGCGGAGGCGGTGCGCGCCGAGGTTGCCGCGCTCGCACCGGAACTCATCGTGCTCGCGTACGTCACCCTGATCGTGCCCGAGGCCGTGATTGCGATTCCGAGCAAGGGCGCGATCTGCTTCCACCCTTCGCTCCTGCCGCGCCGCCGCGGCGGCAGCGCCATCAACTGGACACTGATCGAAGGCGACCCGAAGGCCGGCGTCACGGTCTTCTGGACCGATGCCGGCATCGATACGGGTCCGATCCTCCTCCAGCGCGAGATCGAGATCGGCCCCGACGACAGCGCCGGCTCGCTCTACTACCAGCGCATCTTCCCCGCCGGGGTCGCGCTCGTCCTCGAAAGCGTCGCCCTCATCGACGCGGGCCGTGCCCCGCGCCTTGCGCAGGACGAAGCGCTCGCCTCCTACGAGCCGCTCTGTCGCGATCCGCACGCCGCGATCGACTGGACGAAGCCCGCGCAACGGGTCCACGATCTGATCCGCGGCTGCGATCCGCAACCCGGCGCGTACACCCTCGTCGGCGCGCAACGCCTGCGCCTCTACGACAGCCGCCGCGCCGACGGCGAGGGCGCTCCCGGGACGATACTCGCGCTCGGCCCCGAGGGCATGACGGTCGCGACCGGGGCGGGCGCCGTCCGCGTCGCCAAAGCCCGCATCGACGGCGCGAAGGACAAGCTCGCGGCCGCCGACGTCGCGCGCGCGCTCGGGCTCGCCGCCGGTCGTCGGCTCGGCTGACGGCTCTCCCGGGCGCTTCTCGACCCGTTCGTCTCCTGCCTCGACCGAGGGGTCGCGGCGCTCAGCCGAAGTCGAGGACGACGAGCACCTGTCCGGGCTCGATCGTGGCGCCCGCGGCGACGTGGACCTCCTGCACGGACGCCTCATCTTCGGCGCTCACGATCGTCTCCATCTTCATCGCTTCGAGCACGACGAGCGGGTCGCCGGCACCCACCCGCTGGCCGACCTCGACGCGGACCGCGAGCACCTTGCCCGGCATCGGCGCCGTGACCCGCGGGGAGCGCGCGCCGCCGGCGACGCCGAGACGCGCGTCGTCGCCCGCGACGCAGTGGTACACGGCGCCGTCGAGCGCGATCCACACCGCGTCGCGGTCGCGGATGATCGTCGCCGCGACGGTGCGGCCGCCGACCCTCACACGCCAGGTCGCGCCGTCGCGCACGATCGCGAGCGCCAGCGGCGCGCCGTCGACGCGCGCGGTGAGCGCGTCGTCGCGGCCGTGGGCCTCGACGACGTGCGGGCGGCCGTCGACGACAATGGTGCGCCGGACGCTCATCGCGCCGCGCCCGGACGCCAGGCGCCGAGGCTCTCCCACGGGCTCGGCGCCGCCGCGGCGTCGGGGGCGCCGTCGCGGCGCGCCGCCGGGCCCGCGAGCGCGAGGGCGGCGAGCGCGCCCGCGAGCGCGTGGTCCGGTCCGGCCGGCGGCGTCCAGTCCGAGAAGTGCTCGGCGAGGAACTCGGTGTGGGTCGCGCCGGCCGCGAACGCCGGATGCGCGACCACGGCGGCGAGGTAGTCGCGGTTGGTGACGACCCCGAGGAACACGGTCTCGCGGAGCGCCGCGAGCATGCGCAGGCGCGCTTCCTCGCGGGTGGCGCCGTAGGTGGAGAGCTTGGCGAGGAGCGGGTCGTAGTCGACGCCGATCCGGCTGCCGACGGCGACGCCGGAATCGAAGCGCACCCACGCGCCGCTCGGCTCGCCGAGCACGCGGACGGCGCCCGTCGCCGGCAGGAAGCCGCGCGCCGGGTCCTCGGAGTAGAGCCGGCACTCGATCGCGTGCCCGCGCGTCGCGACCGCGTCGAAGGACAGGGGCGCGCCGCCCGCCACCAGGATCTGCTCGCGCACGAGGTCGAGGCCCGTGATCCACTCGGTGACCGGGTGCTCGACCTGGAGCCGGGTGTTCATCTCGAGGAAGTAGAAGCGGCCCTCGGGATCGAGCAGGAACTCGATCGTGCCCGCGCCGACGTAGGCGACCGCGGCGGCGGCCTGGATGCCGGCGTCGGTCATCGCCGTCCGGAGGCTCGCGTCGACCGCGGGCGAGGGCGACTCCTCGACGATCTTCTGGTGCCGCCGCTGGATCGAGCACTCGCGCTCGCCGAGGTGCACGACCGCGCCGTGCGTGTCGGCGAACACCTGCACCTCGACGTGGCGCGGCCGCTCGAGGTAGCGCTCGAGGTAGATGCGGCCGTCGCCGAAGGCGGCCGTCGCCTCGCGCGCCGCGGCGGCGACCGCCTCGGCGAGGTCCTCGGTGCGCCGCACGATGCGCATGCCCTTGCCGCCGCCGCCCGCGGCGGCCTTGATGACGACCGGGAAGCCGAGCCGCTCGGCGGCGGCCGCGAACGCCGCCGGCTCGGGCGCGAGAACGGGGGTCGCGGGCACGACCGGTACCCCGGCGCGCTCCATGAGCGTGCGCGCCGCGACCTTGTCGCCCATGGCGGCGATCGCCTCCGGCGGCGGGCCGATGAAGGTGAGGCCCCGGTCCCGCACTGCGGCCGCGAAGCGCGCGTTCTCGGCGAGGAAGCCGTAGCCGGGGTGGATCGCGTCCGCCCCGCTCGCGTCCGCCGCGGCGAGCAGCTTCTCGATCGCGAGGTAGCTCTCGCGCGCCGGCGCCGGGCCGATCGCGACCGCCGCGTCGGCCAGGCGCACGTGCGGCGCGTCCGCGTCGGCCTCGGAGTAGACGGCGACGCTCGGAATCCCCATGGCGCGGCAGGTGCGGATGATGCGGACGGCGATCTCGCCGCGGTTCGCGATCAGGATCTTGCGCACGCGTCCCATCGGCGGGCGGGTGTAGCACGCGGCGTCGGAGGGCGCACCCGCCGCCGGGCGCAGCCGGCGTAGCGCGTCGCCCGACGGACGGTCACACCGGCGGCGTCCCGTAGGCCGTACGAGGGCGGGACGCCCACACCTTCGTCGGCTTCCTCGCGGCCGTCCTTCCGGCGCTACAGCGGGAAGACGAAGCGCTCCCCGCCGACGGTGAACCGGTACTCCATCGCCGGGGGCCAGCGCGGTGGCGCCAGCGCCGACGCCCAGTCGGCGAGCAGGCGCGCGAGCGCCGCCGCCCGCGCGGGCTCGCGGGCCGCGAGGTCCGCGCGCTCGTAGGGGTCGTGAACGAGATCGTAGAGCACGCGGACGCCGGTGCGGTCGTCGAGGATGAGCTTGTAGGCGCCGGCGCGCACGGCCTGATGGCCCGCGGTGCGCCAGAAGAGCGCCGCATGCGGAGGATCGCGGCGCGCGCCCGTGACGAACGGCACCAGGTCGACCCCGTCGTAGGCGCGATCCGCCGGCAACGCCGCGCCGGCCGCGCTCGCGGCGGTGGCGAACACGTCGAGCGCGGAGACCGGATGTGCGAAGGTCTGGGCGGAGGCGATCCGCGCGGGCCAGCGCAGCACGAAGGGCACGTTCACGCCGCCCTCGAAGTTGCCGAGCTTGCCGCCCGCGAGCGGCGCGTTGTCGACGATGCCCATGTAGGCGGCTGCACCGTTGTCGCTCAGGAAGAAGACGAGCGTGCGCTCGGCGACGCCGGCGCGGTCGAGCGCCGCCAGGATCTCGCCGACCCCGTCGTCGAGCGCCGCGACCATGCCGTAGTAGGTGCGTCGGTCGGGATCGTCGATGCCGGCCAGCCGCTCGACGTACCGGCGAGGCGCCTGCAGCGGCGCGTGCGGCGCGTTGAAGGGCACGTAGGCGAAGAACGGCGCGTCCCGCTGCGCGACGATCCACGCGGACGCCTCGCGCGCGATCGCCGCCGTCAGGTATTCGCGCTCGTCGACGATCGTGCCGTTGCGGCGAATGGCGCTTCCGCCGCTCCGCCCGCGCCACCACTGATAGCGGTCGGCAAAATAGCGCTGATGGACGGCGGTGAGATTGGGGTCGCCCGGGTCGCCGTAGAGGCTGAAGGCGTCGTAGAAGCCGTACTGCGTCTCGAAGCCCTTGGCGGCGGGGAGCACGTCGGGGCCGAAGCCGAGGTGCCACTTGCCGAAGATCCCCGTGCGATAACCCCGCGTCCGCAGCAGCTGGGCGAGGGTGATCTCTCCGGCGGGGATCCCTTGGCGCCGCATGTCGGCGGCGGACGGGGCGGTGGGCCGCGCGAGTGCGTGCCAGCCGTGGGTCGAGAAGAAGGTGCGCGCCACCCACCACTCGAGCCGGTTGCGCGGGTAGCGGTCGTGGGTCAGCAGCTCGAAGCCGAAGCGCTGCGCGTAGCGGCCGGTCAGCAGCGCGGCGCGCGACGGCGAGCACACCGGCGAGGTCACGTAGCCGGCGGTGAAGCGGACGCCGCCGTCGGCGAGGCGCGCGAGGTTGGGGGTTGCGACGGGGGCCGCGCCGTAGAGCGGGGTGTCGTACTTTCCGAGGTCGTCGGCGACGATCACGACCACGTTCGGCTGCGTGTCCGATGCGGCGGAGGTCGCGTCGTGCAGGAAGCGCTCGGCCGCGCGCGCCGCCTCCGCGTCGACGGCGATCGCCCACCGCGGATCGGCGACCGGCCAGAGGGCCCAGGCGGCGGCGCCCAGGGCGAGGGCCGCGAGCCCGAGCGTCCGGCGCATGCGGGTCAGCGTCCCACCTGCGCGTCCAGCCACTGCACCGTCGCGTCGGCCAGCTCCGCCACGACGCCGGCGATGCTCCGCCCGGCGACCGTGTGTCCGTGGTCGCCGCCCTCGAGGCGGTGGCGGGTCGCGCCCGGGAGCTGCGCCAGCGCGCGCGTCACGACCGCCGGATCGGCGAAGGGATCGCGCGTTCCCTGCAGAAAGAGCATGGGCGCCATGATGCGTTCGAGGTGCGCGGTCCGCGGGCGCTCGGGTTTCCCGGGCGGATGCCACGGGTAGGCGAGAAGGACGAGCCCTTCGCAGGCGAGGCCGTCGGCGACGACGTGCGTGGCCATGCGGCCGCCGTACGAACGGCCGCCGAGCAGCAGGCGCCTCGCGTGCGGACGGAGGCCGAGCGCGACGTCGCGCCAGCAGCGCTCGTCGCGCGCCTGCGGTCCGGGCGTCTTCTTGCCGGCCTCGACGTAGGGCAGGTTGAAGCGCACGACCTGCAGGCCGCGCCCGGCCATCGCCTCCGCGTAGGCGACCAGCGAGGGCGTGTCGTACGTACCGCCCGCGCCGTGGGTGAGGGCGAGGAGCGTATCGCCCGGTTCGCCGTGCCACGCGGCCGCGACGGTGCCGCCCTCCCAGGCGAGCCGCGCGTCGCTCACGACGGCGCCGCCACGGCGTCCTCTGTTACGGAGCGGACGGCGAGCGTCCGCCGGCGCAGCAGCATGGCGACCGCGAGCGAGAGCGCGGCGGCGGCGAATCCCGACGCGAACGGCGCTGCGGCGCCGAGCCGCGTGAAAAGGAAGCCGCTCCACACCGGTCCGACGGTGCGCGCGGCGCTGCCCGCCGACTGCGCGAGGCCGAGGATCGCGCCCTGCTGGGCGGCACCCGCGTGTTGCGACGCGAGGCTCGCGAGCATCGGATTCGTGAGGCCGGCGCCGAGGCCGGCGAGCGCGACGCCGGTGACCAGCAGCCCCGGGGAATGGGCCGCGCCGATCGCGGCCATGCCGAGGCCGATCGCGACGGTGCCGCCGGCGAGCACGTTCACGGCCGGGAACCGCCGCGAGATCTTGCCGATCGCGCCGCCCTGCACGAGGAGCGCCATCAAGCCGTAGAGGCCGAAGAGGTGGCCCGCCTCGGTCGCCGTCCATCCGAGGCGGGCGTCGGCGAGGAGCGCCAGCGACACCTGCACGTTCGTCATGCAGATGAACGTCAGGAAGTAGATCGCCATGACGGCCAGGATCGGCACCTCGGTGAGGACGCGCCGCAGCGAGCGGTGCGGCGGACTCCCGGCCGCGCCGTCCGGGACCGCCTCCCGCGTTTCGGGCATGAGGAAGTACACGCCCGCCAGGTCGGCGAACGCGAGGAACGCGGCCGCGAGCGGGGGCGCGTTCGGATGGAGACCGCTGATCGCGCTGCCGAGCACGGGGCCGATGACGAGCCCGAGCCCGATGCCGGCGCCGATGCGGCCCATCCCGGCGGCGCGTTCGGGTCCGGACGTGACGTCGGCGACCGCGGCCTGGCAGGCGGCGAGGTTGCCGGCAGTCGCGCCGGCGAGGATGCGCGACAGGAACAGCAGGAGCAGCCATTCCCGCTCGGCCGCGACCGCGAAGACGAGCATCGCGACGCCGTTGCCGAACAGGCTCGCGAGGATGATCGGACGGCGGCCGAAGCGGTCGGAGAGGCGGCCGAGGAGCGGCGTCGCGACCGTCTGCATGAGCGCGAACGTGCCGAGCAGGAGGCCCAGGACCTCGGCCGATCCGCCCATCGACCGGACGTAGAAGGGCAGGAGGGGGATGACGATTCCGAAGCCCACCATATCGAAGAGCACGGTGGCGAAGACGAAGAAGAGGACGCGGGAGGCCATGGCGCGAGGGGCCGTATCACGGACGTGGGCCCCGCGCGACGACGCCCGACGGGTCGCGCTCCGGTTCGTGGCACGACCGGCGTCGCGCGCTGGCGCGAGCGGTCTTTCGGCCGGCGTCGCCGGCGGGCGGGCCGCCCGCTGCCTCCGCTTCCGGCCTTTCGGCGGCGCTGCGGTGTGGGGATCGCGCCGAGATGCTGCCGCTCCGGGGCGGGTATGACGGCTCGGCGTGGAGTGTGTTAGGGGGCGGCATGGCGAAGTTCGCGATCGTCGGCTCGGGGGCCTGGGGAACGGCGCTCGCCGCGCACGCGGCGCGGCTCGGGCACGCGGTGACGCTGTGGGCGCTCGAGCCCGACGTCGCCGAGGAGATCCGGACGCGGCACGTGAACTCGATCTACCTGCCGGGGCTGCCGCTGCCGGAGAGCCTCGATGCGACCGCCGACGTCGGCGCCGCCGTCGCGGGGGCCGAGGTCGTGATCCTGGTGCCGCCCTCGTCGCATCTGCGTTCGGTCGTCACGAAGGTGGCGCCGATGCTGGCCGGTGGGACGATTCTCGTCGTCGCGACCAAGGGCATCGAGGAAGGCAGCTTGAAGCTCATGTCGGAGGTCGTGATCGAGGCGGCGCCCGAGATCGAGGAGCGGCTCGTCTTCCTGTCCGGCCCGAGCTTCGCGAAGGAGGTGGCGCGCGGCCTGCCGACCAACGTCGTGGTCGCCTCCGAGGACATCGGTGCGGCGCACGCGGTCCAGGGTCTGGTCCACGCGCCGAACTTCCGCAGCTACGCGAGCGCCGATCCGACGGGGGTGCAGGTCGGCGGCGCCATCAAAAACGTGCTCGCGGTCGCGACCGGCGCCTGCGACGGCCTCGGCTTCGGCGACAACGCGCGCGCCGCCGTCATCACGCGCGGGCTCGCGGAGATGACGCGGCTCGGGGTCGCGCTCGGCGCCAATCCGCTCACGTTCCTCGGCCTCTCCGGCGTCGGCGACCTCGTGCTCACCTGCGCCGGCGACCTCTCGCGCAACCGCACGCTCGGGAAGCAGCTCGCGCTCGGCGTCGAGCCGAAGGCCTACCTGGCGAGCCAGCGCTCGGTCGCCGAGGGCTACTCGACCTCGGCGGCGGCGACGGCGCTCGCGCGGAAGCTCGGCGTCGAGATGCCCATCACCGAGAACGTCTACGAGGTCCTGCACCGCGGCCGCCCGTTGAAGGACGCGGTGAAGATGCTGCTCGAGCGCGGCTACAAGGACGAGCTCCACGGCATCGGCTGAGCGGATCGCGGCACCTGCCGTGCGTATTCGCGTGCCAATCCGGGGGTTCAGAACGGATGCGATCCTGTCGATAGACGACCCGGGCGCGACCCGATGCTCATCCCGGTCGGACACGACGTCGACGGCCTGCGGCGGTGGCCGATCGTCACCTTCGCGATCATGGCCGTCTGCGTGGTCGTCTTCGCGGTCGGGCGGCGCGGCCCGGCGGCCGATGCCGAGCTGATCGGCGAGCGCTTCGAGGCGGCGGCCGGCTATTGGTTCGAGCACCCGGAGCTTCGGGCCCATCCGCTTCTGCGCCGCTGGATCGAGTACGCGATCGACGCCGAGGAGCCCGAGGTGCAGGCCGAGCTGCGCGCGCATCTCGAGGCGGACGACGAGGCGACGCCGCTCCAGGACGTGCGCCAGGCGAAGCTCGACGAGCTCACCGCAGCGTGGCTCACGGCGCTGCGCGACGGACCGGCCGGGCGCCAGGGCCTCATTCCGAGCGAGGCCGCGCCGGCGCGCTATCTCACCCACCTCTTCGTGCACGGCGACTTCTTGCACCTGGCCTTCAACATGCTGTTCCTCTACCTGTCGGCGCCGTTGATCGAGGACGTCTGGGGGCGGCCCTTCTTCGCGCTTTTCTATCTGCTGGTCGGGGTCGGATCGGCCTTCCTTTTCGTCCAGCAGTACCCCGACCTCGCGATCCCGCTGGTCGGAGCGTCCGGCGCGGTCGCGGGCGTCCTCGGGGCGATGCTCGTCCGCCATCCGCAGACCCGCATCCGCATCCTCTGGCTCTGGGGCTTCGTCGTCCGGCGCTTCACGGTGCCGGCGTGGGTCGTGCTGCCCGTCTGGAGCGCCGGGGAGCTCGGGTGGGCGTGGGTGATGGACGCGGTCGCTCCCGGCACGGGCGGGGGCGGGGTCGCGCACTGGGTGCATGTCTACGGGTTCCTCGCCGGCGTCGTGGTCGCCGGCGTCGTGCAGGCGCTCGGGCTCGAGCGCGTGCTCGCGTCCGAGACGGGCGCCGGGGGCGATCACGCCGTGCTCCGCCGCGTCGAGCGGGCGCTCGCCCGCGACCGTCGCGACGAGGCGTGGCGGCTCCTCGCGGCGCACGTCGTGCGGACGCCGGCCGATCACGACGCCGCGCTCGCCTATTGGGACCTCGCGAAGACGCTCGGCCGGGCGCGCGAGGCGACGCCGATCCTGGTGCGGGTGATCCGCGCCGAGCTCCTCGCGCGCGACGAGGAAGGGGCGCTCGACCACTGGCGCGATCTCCACGCGGCGGTGCCGGATCTCGCGATCGACGCGGAGCTCGCGGCCCGGCTCGCGTGCGCGTTCGGCGACATCGGGTCCGCGCCGGAAGCGGCCGACCTCGTACGCGTCGCGCTCGGGCGGGTCGACGTCGCCACGCCGCCGGCCGCGCTCGTCGCGCTGGCGCGCGCCGCGCGCTTCGCCGACGCCCCGGTCGCGGCCGAGGCCGTCGCGCGCGCGCTCGCCCACCCCGGGGTGCCGCCCGCGGTTCGCCGCGAACTCGCCGGGGCGGGGTCCGAACGGGCGCCAGCGCCGGCGTCCGCGGGGGCTGACTCGTCCGGCGCTTCACGATAGAAGCGCCGGACTTCGCGTTCCGAGGAGGCTTCGCATGTCGCACCGTACGCTGGTCGTTGCCGCCGTTTTCGCCGCGGGGCTCGTGGCTCCGCTCACCGCCCGCGCCGCCGATACCTATGAGATCGACGGTGCCCACGCTTCCGTGCAGTTCTCGGTCCGCCACATGATGATCAGCAACGTGCGCGGCGAGTTCACCAAGGTCTCCGGCACGGCGACCGGCGACCCCGGGCAGCCGACCGCCACGACCGTCGAGGCGACCATCGACGCCGCGTCGATCGACACGCGGAACGCGAAGCGCGACGAGCACCTGCGCGGCCCGGAGTTCCTCGACACCGCCAAGTTCCCGACCATCGGTTTCACGTCCACGAAGGTCGAGAAGGCGGGCGAGGGCTGGAAGCTCACGGGGAACCTCACGCTCCACGGCGTGACCAAGCCGGTGGTGCTCGACGTGACCAACGTCACGCCGCCGGTCAAGGATCCCTGGGGCAACACCCGCATCGGCGCGCAGGCGGCGACGAAGCTCAACCGCCGCGACTTCGGGATCGTCTTCAACAAGGCGCTCGACGGCGGTGGCGTGCTCGTCGGCGACGAGATCGCGGTCACGATCGACGTCGAGGTGATGAAGAAGGGCGGCGCGAAGTAGCGGCGCGGGCGCGCGCGTCGACGGCGCGCGTCCCGCTCTCCGGCACGGGCGTTGCGTGGCCGGCGCGGCGGCGCATGCCGCGGCCGCCGTTCGGCGTCACTCGGGAGCGAGGAGCGGCCACGGACGCTCCCGTTCGAGCGCGCGTGCGGCGGCGAGCACGCGCAAGTCGTCGTGGCGGCGCGCGACGATCTGGAGTCCGATCGGCGCGCCGTCGACCGCGCCCGCCGGGACCGAGACGGCGGGGTGGCCGCTCAGGTTGAAGACATAGGTCTGGGCGACCGTCGCGAGCGGGCTCACCGCGCGTCCGGCGATCGTGGGCGGCGGCGGCCCCTCGGCGGCGAAGGCGGGAATCGGCGTCGTCGGCAGGAGGACGAGGTCGACCCGCTCGAAGAGCTCGGCGAGCGACTGCACGAGCGCGTCGCGGACCAGCGCCGCGCGCGCGAGGTCGCGCATGCCGAGGCCGGCGGCCATCGCGACGAGGAACTGCAGCGTCGGGTTCACGTCGGCGGCGCGTGCGGGCAGGAAGGGCGCGTAGAGTTCGAGCAGGTCCGGCGCCATGAGGACGCGCCACGCTTCCTCGGGGTCGGCGAGCTCGACGCGCGCATCGGTCGCGACCATGCCGGTCGCGGCGACGAGGCCGTCGGCGGCAGCGCGCGCGACACGGGCCACCGCGGGTTCGCAGGCGCCGAAGCCGAGGTCGGCGGTCCACGCGACGCGCGTGCCGCGCAGGTCCAGCGCGGCGAGCGCGCGCTCGTAGGAGAGCCCCGGGTGCGGTAACGACAGGGGGTCGTGCTCGTCGGGCCCGACGACGCTGTCGAGGACGCGCGCGGTGTCGGCGACGCTCCGGGTGAGCACGCCGTAGCTGCGCACGTTCGGGAAGCCGACGTAGCGCGGACCGCGCGGCACGCGGCCGTAGGTGCCCTTGAAGCCGACGAGCCCGGTGAAGGCCGCCGGGATCCGGAGCGAGCCGCCGGAATCGGAGCCGGTCGCGAAGGGTACGAGGCCGGCTGCGACGGCCGCGGCCGACCCGCCGCTCGACCCGCCCGGCGTGCGCGCCGGGTTCCAGGGGTTGCGGCAGACGCCGTGCAGCAGGGAGGCGGTGAAGGACGCGGCGCCCATCTCGGGCGAGGCGGTGAGGCCGACCGGTACTGCGCCGGCGGCGCGGAGGCGGCTCACGTGCGTCGACGTCGTGGTCGCGATCGCATCGGCGAAGACGCGGGCGCCGCGTGGATGCGGCCAGCCGGCGACGTCCTCCAGCTCCTTCACGCCGAAGGGCACGCCCGCGAGCGGACCGGGGTCGTCGCCGCGCCGGACGCGCGCGTCGACGGCGTCGGCCGCGGCGCGCGCGCCGTCGGCGTCCAGGAACACGAACGTCCCGAGCGGCGGGTCGAGGCGCGCGAGGCGCGCGAGGTGGTGCTCCAGCACGTCGCGGGCCCGGAGGCGGCCGTTCCGGATCGCGTCGGCGAGCGTTGTGAGGGCGGCCGCGTGCAGGACGTCTGACATGCGCCGTCGCTCCCGGGCTCAGGACGCCGCGAGCGTCGGGCCGGAGGTCTGGAGGTTCAGGCGGGCGAGGAGGGCGGCCAGCACGTCGTCGTGCTTGCCGCGGCCGTCGATCTCGGCGAGGAGGCCGCGGTCGCGATAGTAGTCGAGGAGGGGCGCGGTGTCGCGGGCGTAGACCTCGAGGCGCGCGGCGATCACGGACTCGTGGTCGTCGTCGCGCTGCAGGAGCGCGCCGCCGCAGGCGTCGCAGGTGTCGTCCCTGCGCGGCGGCTCGAGCTCGACGTGATACGGCGCACCGCAGTCGCGGCACGTCCGCCGGCCGCTCAATCGGCGCACGACCTCGTCGCTCGGGACGTTCAGGCTGCCGACGCGGTGCAGCGACCAGCCGAAGCGCTGGAGGGCGCGGTCGAGGGCCTCGGCTTGCGTGACGGTGCGCGGGAAGCCGTCGAGGATGAAGCCGCGCGCGCAGTCCTCGCGCTGCAGCCGGGCCTCGATGATCGCGACGATGAGCGCGTCGGGAACGAGGGCGCCGCGGTCCATCGCGCCCTTGGCCTCGCGGCCGAGCACGGAGCCGCGCTTCACCTCCTCGCGCAGCATCTCGCCGGTCGAGATCGCCGGGACGCGGAGGCGCGCGGCGAGCCGCGACGCCTGCGTGCCTTTGCCGGCGCCGGGGGGGCCCATCAGGATCAGGTTGAGTGGCATGCGCGCACGCTCCTCAAGGAAGGGGGTGGGGGTGGGGAGCAAGAGGAATGACATGCGATCACGCCGTGGTCGAGACCCGAAACGCCTCAGGCCGACTTTTCCGAGCGCGCCGCCAGGAACGCGATCGCGCCGAGCGCCACGAGTCCGGGGGCGACGAAGATCAGGGTGAGCGCCGGGACCACGACGAAGAGGCTGGTGTCGGTCGGAACCGGCCGGCACGGCCCGCCCGCGAGCTCGGAGCCGCAGAGGACGCCCTGGATGGCGCTCGCCGCGACCGCGTTCCATATGACGTGCTGCAGCATCGCGAAGGCGAGGCCGAGGGCGGGCACGAGCCACGGGCCGCCGGGAGGCGATCGCCGGAGCGCCCAGCCGAGCGCCGCGCCGGTCGTCGCGGTGAAGGCGGCGTGGTTGCCGCCGCCGAGGAGCGCGCGGACGTACACACCGCGCAGGAGGCCCGCGGGGCCGCCCTGGAGGACGGCGAAGGTCAGGTAGACGACGTTCTCGGTGAACGCGAAGCCGATGCCGACGAGCGCGCCATAGACGATGCCGTCGAGCGCGCCGGCGAAGCGGTCGCGGACGAGCGCGACGACGAGCAGCAACGCGAGCGCCTTGGCGAGCTCCTCGACGAGGGGTGCGCCGAATGCCGCCGCGAGCCGACGCGCCTCGGCCCCGCTCGCGACGGTGGCGGCCCATTCGAGGAGCCGGGCGTTCGCGGCGTGCGAGAGCCACGCCGCCACCACGGCGCCGGCGACGACCGCCGCGGCGAGCGCCGGGAGCGGCTCGCGCTCGCCGCGATCGATCCATCGTACGGCGAGCACGTAGAGGAGCGCGGGCAGCGCGGCGGCGAGCACGATCGTCCGCGGCACGTCCGCGAGCGTCCGCGCGAACCAGAGCGCCGGCCGGATCGCGACGAGGGCGGCGCCCGCGAGCGCGAGGCGGGGCACGGGACGATGCGGACGCGGCGGCGCCATGCGGGCGGGCGATGTCTTAGCATACGCGCGCGATCCCGCGCGCACCCGTGATCGACCTCGTGCGCCGTGCGGGCTAGAACCGCCGGCCGAGGGAGGCGGATGCGATGAGCGACGCGACGACGACCGACGTGGCCAGCATGGGCCTGTGCCTCGGGCTCGCGACGCTGCTCCTGCGCTAGCGCATGCGCGTCTACACGACGGCGCCGCTCGAGGATCCGCGGGACGCCCGGGCGACGTTTCCCGCGCTCGAGCGAGCGGGGTACGACGGCGCCTTCAGCTTCGAGGCCAAGCACGACCCGTTCCTGCCGCTCGCCGTCGCCGCCGAGCACACGACGCGCCTCCGGCTCGGCACTGCGGTCGCGATCGCCTTCGCGCGCAACCCGATGACGCTCGCGAACCTCGGCTGGGATCTGCAGGCGCTCTCCGGCGGGCGCTTCCTCCTCGGGCTCGGCACCCAGGTGCGGCCGCACGTCGAGCGGCGCTTCGGCGCGGCGTGGTCGCGTCCGGTCGAGCGCATGCGCGAGCTGGTCCGGGGGATCCGCGCGATCTGGGCGGCATGGGAGGGACGCAGACCGCTGCGCTTCGAGGGGGCGTTCTACCATCACACGCTGATGATCCCCGCGTTCGACCCGGGACCGAACCCGTTCGGTCCGCCGCCGATCTACCTCGGGGGCGTCGGGCCGCGCATGATCGAGGCGGCCGGGGAGGTCGCGGACGGATTCATCGCGCATCCGTTCGCGACCCGCCGTTCGCTCGTCGCGCACGTGCTCCCGGCGCTCGGGCGCGGCCTCGCGCGCGCGGGGCGTCGGCGCGCCGACGTCGACGTCGTGTGCGCGACGATCGTGGTCACCGCCGAGCGCGAGGAGGACCTCGTCCCCATCCGCCGCGCCGTCAAGAAGCAGCTCGCGTTCTACGGATCGACGCCGGCGTATCGGCCGACGCTCGCGTGCGAGGGCTACGACGCGCTCCACCCGGAGCTGAACCGGCTCTCGAAGGAGGGCCGGTGGGACGACATGACGGCGCTCGTCGACGACGCGCTGCTCGATGCGATCGCGGTCGTGGCGCCCCGGCGCGAGGTCGCGGGGCGGCTGCGGGCGCGCCTCGCGGATCTCGCGGACGCCGTGAGCCTCACCAACAACCGCGCGCCCGACCCGACGCACTGGGCGGACGTGGTGGCCGACCTGCGCGCCGCGCCGGCCTGAGCCCACCGCGGCGCCTCGACCGGATCGCTCGCCACCGCCGCCGCCCGCCGCCACCACCGGCGTACACCGGCCGACCGTCAAAAAAGTACCACTCGGCCCGGAGGGACGAAATGAAGTTCTCCGCGGGATTGGCGGCCCGCACGGGGGCACAGCACTTGCTCGGGCTCTCTCCTCTGAGGCGGGAGCGCGCCGAGGAGGCGCCTCGCGCACGATCCGGCGCGCCCGCGGCCCCGGGAGGAGACGAGAGTGCGCCAGGCGTACCACGCCAGCATCCGAGCCGCCGTCGACCAGGAGAGCACGCCGCTCGTCGTGCGCCGCTCGCTCGCGGTGATGGCGCTCGCCGCCGTCGGCATCCTCACCGGCGTCGCACTCGATGCCGCGTTCGGACGGGTCACGAAGCCGTTGGTCCTGCCGGTGCGCCTCGCGGGGGTCGCGGCCTACGTCCTGGCGATGCTCGGGCTCATGACGTTCCTGCGCGGGGGAAGCTGGCGAGCGGTGCGCCGGATGGCGGTCCTCTGCGCGGCGCTCAGCTGCGTCGTGACCGCCGCGATCGACCTCGCCACCGGCGAGAGCATGATGACGCTGCACGTGGCCGGCGCCCTGGCGCTGGGCGTCGCGATCGTCTTCCCGTGGGGGGTGCAAGCGCAGGTGGCGGTGGTGCTCGCGGGCGCCGCGGCGGTCGCGGTGCAGCTCGCCCACGACCCGTCGCTCTGGGCGCACTCGTCGAACCTCGTGCTCACCGTCGGCACCATCTTCGTGGTCTCGATCTACGCCGCCGGCTCGCTCGACGCGCAACGCCTGGCGCGTAAGGGGATCGAGATGCTCCAGGCCGGGCAGAAGCACGTGCTGGAGATGGTGGCGCGCGACGCGCCGCTGCCGCAGGTGCTCGACGAGGTCCTGCACGTTCTCGAGGAGCAGTCGCCGGACATGATGTGCGCGCTGCTCCTCGTCGACGCGGACGCGAACGAGCTGCGTCACGCCGCGTCGCGGGGGGTTCCCGCCCAGATCGTGGCGGCGACGGCGGCCTGGCCGATCGATCCCGGCGCGGGCTCGTGCGGCGCCGCGGCGTTCTGGCGGAAACGGGTCGTGGTCGAGAACGTGGCGACCGATTCGCGCATGGTGCGCGTGCGGCCGCTCGCCGCGGAGTCCGGCGTCGCGGCCTGCTGGTCGGACCCGATCTTCGCCGCCGACGGTCGCCTGCTCGGGACGCTGGCGATGTACTACCGGACGCCGCGAGGGCCGCTGGCCTCGGAGTGCGAGATGATCGAGCTCGCCACGCACCTCGCCGGGATCGCCGTCGAGCGGTGCCAGGCGCGAAGCGCGCTCGAACGCTACATGGGCGATCTCGATCGCGCGCGGGCCCTGGCCGAGGACCACGCCGCGCGGCTCCGCGCGCAAGCCGAAGAGCTCGCCGCGACCCGCGACCAGGCGCTCGGCTCGGCGCGCGTCAAGGCCGAGTTCCTCGCCAACATGAGCCACGAGATCCGCACGCCGATGAACGGCATCATCGGCATGACCGACATCCTGCTCGAGACCGCGCTCGACGCCGAGCAGCGCGAGCTGGCGCACACCATCCGCCGGTGCAACAACGCGCTGCTCGCGGTCGTGAACGACGTGCTCGATTTCTCGAAGATCGAAGCGGGCAAGCTCGCGATCGAGCTCGTGCCGATGAACCTGCGCCAGCTCCTCGAGGAGGTGACCACCCTCTTCGCGCAGCAGGCCCACGAGCAGGGGCTCGAGATCGGCGCCGTGATCCCGGCGGACTTTCCCGAGCACGTGATCGGCGATCCCGGGCGCATCCGGCAGGTCCTCTCGAACCTGGTCGGCAACGCCGTCAAGTTCACCGAGCGGGGCGAGGTGGTGGTCGAGGCGGAGCTGCGCTCGGAGCGCGGGCAGTGGGTCGGCCTCGCGCTGCACGTGCGCGACACCGGCATCGGTATCCCGGAGGATCGCCAGCAGGCGATCTTCGAGAGCTTCACGCAGGTCGACGGCAGCACGACGCGCCGCTACGGCGGCACCGGCCTCGGCCTCACGATCTGCCGCCAGCTCGTCGAGCTGATGGAGGGACGGCTCGTCGTTACGAGCGCGCCCGGCGTCGGAAGCACGTTCACCGTGGAGCTCACGCTCGAACGCCAGAGCGCCGCGGCGCGCGGCGTCGGCCCGTCGGCGGCGCTTGCGGGGCTGCGCGCGCTCGTCGTCGACGACAACGCGACCAATCGTCGCATCGCCTGCCAGCACCTCCGCTCGTGGGGCTGCCGCCCCGAGGAAGCCGCCGACGGTCCGACGGCGCTCCGCCTGCTCGCGGCCGGCGTCGCCGGCGAGCCGTTCGGGCTCGTGCTGCTCGACATGCAGATGCCCGCTATGGACGGCACGCAGGTCGCGGCGCGCATTCGCGCCGACGCCGCGCTCGCCGACCTGCCGCTCGTTCTGCTCTCGTCGATGGGAGCGCTGCGTGGCGGCGCCGAGGCCGCACGCCAGCTCGGCTTCGACGTCGCCGTGACGAAGCCGATCTGCCGCGGGGCGCTCGAGGAGACGCTGACGGCGGTGCTCGAGGGCCGCGTGCCGCGCGCGGTGGCGGGCGGCGTCGCGGGGCTCTCGCACGCGCGCACGCTCGGGGTCCTCGTCGCGGAGGACAATGCCGTCAATCGGAACGTGATCCGTCAGATGCTGGAACGGCTCGAGTGCGCGGTCGATGTGGTTCCGGGCGGACGGGAAGCGGTCGCGGCGGTGCAGGCCCGGTCCTACGACGTCGTGTTCATGGACGTGCAGATGCCCGGCATGGACGGCCTCGAAGCGGCGCGGACGATCCGCCGGCTCGAAGCGAGCGGCGCGACCGCGGGGAGCCGGGTGGCGATCGTGGCGCTCACGGCCCACGCCCTCGAAGGGCAGCGCGAGCGCTGCCTCACCGCCGGGATGGACGACTTCCTGGCGAAGCCGATCACCCTCGAGGCGCTGACGGCGGCGATCGGGGAGCAACGGCTCCGCCGCGAGGCCGCGGAGCGGGCTCCCGCGACCTCCGCGGCCTGACCGTCGGCCGCCGGATTCCTCTGTCCCGAGCGCGGCGGATGGCATAGGGTAGCCCCATGCCGAAGCTCGTCGTGTCGCACCCGAAGCCGCCCGTGGCGCGCCGCCCGCTGCAGAAGTCGGCCAAGCTCGCCAACGTCTGCTACGACATCCGGGGGCCGGTCCTCGCGCGCGCCAAGCAGATGGAGGACGAGGGACAGCGCATCATCAAGCTCAACATCGGCAATCCGCAGCCGTTCGGCTTCGACGCGCCGGAAGAACTCGTGCAGGACGTCATCCGCAACCTGCCGAACGCCGCCGGCTACTGCGACTCGAAGGGGCTCTTCGCCGCGCGCAAGGCGGTGATGCACTATTCGCAGCAGAAGCGCATCGCGGGCGTCGGCATCGAGGATATCTACATCGGGAACGGCGTGTCCGAGCTGATCGGCATCAGCATGCAGGCGCTCCTGAACAACGGCGACGAGGTGCTCGTCCCGGCGCCGGACTACCCGCTCTGGACCGCGTCGGTGAGCCTCGCCGGCGGCACGGCGCGCCACTATCTCTGCGACGAGGGGGCGGGCTGGCTCCCCGACCTCGACGACATCCGCGCCAAGATCACGCCCGCCACGCGCGCCATCGTCGTCATCAACCCCAACAACCCGACCGGCGCGCTCTATCCCGACGACCTCCTGCGCGCGATCGTCGAGCTCGCCCGCCAGCACCACCTCGTCGTCCTCGCCGACGAGATCTACGACAAGGTGCTCTACGACGGCGCTACCCACACCTCGATCGCGTCGCTCGCCGAGGACGTGCTGACGCTCACCTTCAACGGACTTTCGAAGAACTATCGAGCCTGCGGCTATCGCGCCGGCTGGATGATCCTCTCGGGGGACCGGTCGCACGCCCAGGACTACATCGACGGCCTGAATATCCTGTCGTCCATGCGGCTCTGCGCGAACGTGCCGTCGCAGTACGCGATCCAGACCGCTCTCGGCGGCTACCAGAGCATCGGCGACCTCGTGCTGCCGACGGGCCGGCTCGGCAAGCAGCGCGATCTGGCGCACGATCTGCTCACGTCGATCCCGGGTGTCAGCTGCATGAAGCCGAAGGCCGCGCTCTACCTCTTCCCGAAGCTCGATCTCCGGCGCTACCCGATCGACGACGACCAGGCCTTCATCCTCGAACTGCTCGAAGAGCAGAAGGTGCTGGTGGTGCAGGGCTCCGGGTTCAACTGGCCGAAGCCCGACCACGTCCGCATCGTGTTCCTTCCGAACGCCGACGACCTCACGGAAGCGATCGGGAGGATCGCGAAGTTCCTGGACCACTACCACCGCCACCGCGCCTGAGAGCGCCGGCCGCGCCGAGCGCTCGACCGGCGCCCCGCGCGCGCCTCCGAGGTCGGCGAACCGAAGGACCGCGGGCGGCCGCCGACCGGGCTACCTGTTCTTGGTGAGGAAGCCGTGGACGCGCGTGCCGCCGACGCTGACGTTGCCGCCCGCGCCGACGCCGATGCAGACCCTCTTCCCGGCCGGGATCACGAGCGGCGGGAGCGTCGTCACCGCGCCGCATGCTCCCGACGGGTTCGCCTGCGTGACGACGTCCTGCCAGATCGTCTCCGTGTCGACGCGGAGCGTGATCGAGCAGAGGCCGCCGAGCGTCGAGATGCCGGTCACCGCCCAGGCGATGGAGTCGAGCACGAGCGCCTGTTTGTCGGGTATGGCGAACGGCGACGTGGTGCCGTCGCCATGCACGCGCGTGTCGAGCGCGAAGGTGCCGAGGGCGGCGCACGGCTCGCCAAGCTTGAGCACCCGGATGTCGCTCGGCTTGGAGGGCGCGAGGGGGCCGGCCTCGGCCGAGACCGTCACGGTCAGCATCGCAGCGACTGCCAGCCACCAACGTGTCATGGACCTTCCTCCCGGGATCGACGTCGTGAGCGGCGAGCCTTCGCCGGCGCTGCGCGTAGATCAATGACGGAGGTCAGTCGGCGGGCCCGAGGCCGCGCTTCATCTCGCGGAACCCGAGCGTGGCGAGCCGCGACCCGAGGGAGGGGACGAGGAGGTCGAGCCACCACACGAGCTTCCACCACGACGGCACGATGATCCGCTCGCGGTTCGCCGCGACCTGATCGAGCGCGCGCTCGGCGAAGCGCGCCGGATCCATCGGTCGGAGCCGCTCCCAGGTCGCGAGCTGCCGCTCCATCGGCACGCGAAGCCTGACCGCACCGTACCGTCCGCCCGACAAGATCGGCGTCCGGATGACTCCGGGGCAGAGGGCGCTCACGCGGACGCCGCGCGGGGCCGCCTCGATCCGCAGCGAACGGGTGAGCCCGACCACCGCGTGCTTGGTCGCCGCGTAGGCCGTCGTGATCGGGGCGGGCATGAGGCCAGCGATCGACGCCGTGCTGACGATGTGGCCGAAGCCCTGCCGCGCCATGCGGGGGTAGGCGGCCTGGATGCCGTGTACGACGCCCATCAGGTTGACCTCGACGGTGTACCGCCAATCGGCGAGGGAGCAGTCGAGCACCTCGCCGCCGACGCCGATGCCGGCGTTGTTGAAGAGATAGTCGAGGCGGCCGTGCCGGGTGAACACGTCGTCGACGAGCGCCGCCACGGCGTCGGCGTCGCGGACGTCGAGCGCGCGCGCCTCGGCGCGTCCGCCGCGGGACGCGATCGCCCCGGCGGTCTCGACGGCGCTCTCCTCGTGGCGGTCGGTCGCCACGACGAGGGCGCCGCGTGCCGCGAGCGCCGTCGCCAGTGCCCGCCCGATGCCCGAGCCGCCGCCCGTCATGAGGACGACCGCGTCGCGATAGGTCCTCAGCCCGTCGGTCATGGCCGCGGCTGTAGCCGATCCGGGCCGTTCCGCGCCAGCCCCGCGCGCGGCGAACGGTCAACGGACGGACGCGTCGTCGTCCGCGGCGGGTCCGGCGCGCGGCGCCGTGCGCGCGAGTTCGCGCCGCAACCAGTACGCGATCCCGGCGAAGAGGAGAAAGGGCAGGGCCGAGAGGCCGACCGCCGTGGCGAGGAAGCTCTGGCGCGCGCGCTCGTCGGCGACGAAGCAGACGGGGCAGGCGACCGCGGTCGCGCTCGCGCCGAGCATCGCGAGGCCGGTCGCCACGACGAGCGATCCGACCCGGCGCCGGCGCCAGCCGCCGCCGCTCATGCCAGGTACACCACGACGTAGAGCGCGGGCCAGACGCCGACGACGAAGTACCAGAGCACGCGCACGGCCGCGAAGGCGTCGGCCGACAGCGTCCCGAGCGCCAGGCGCGTGCGGGCGTGCAGTAGCGCCGCGATCGCCGCGACGGCGTGCGCGGCGTGCACGCCGACGATCAGGTAGAAGAACGAGCCGTACTGACTCGAGCGCATCGTGAGCCCGAAGGCGAGCAGGCGCGCCCATTCGACGCCCTGGATCGCCACGAAGAGCGCGCCGAGCGTCACCGCCGCCGTGAGCCGTCGGAGCGCGCGTCGCCGTCCGAACGCGGTCGCCGCCGCGCGTCCGGCGCTCAGGAGGACGCCGCCGCTCGCGAGCAGCACGAGCGTGTTGAGCGCCGTCGCTGCGATGGGGAGGCGCGGTTGACCGGGCGGCGGCCAGCCGAGCGCGTGGCTGCGCGCGATCACGAAGGCGCTCACGAGTCCCGCGAAGAACATGACCTCGGCGCCGACGAAGATCAGCATGCCGAGGACCGCCGTGCGGATGCGCGGCGCGCGGGCGATCCCCGAGCGGGCGGGAGCGGCGGTCAGGACGGCGCTCGATCGCATGGGGGCTCAAGGGTGCGCCGGAGGCGCCGGCGGCTCGATGGGCAGATGGAGCCAGTTCTGACCCGCGGGGAGCATCACGTCGGGCGCGATGCCGGCGAACATCACCAGCATGAAGCCGAGCATCAGGAGGAGGATGTACCAGACGTACCGTTCCTCGATGTTGAGGTGCATGAAGTACGCGGCGACCATCGTCGCCTTCACGACGGCGATTCCGAAGGCGGTGATCAGCGTCACGAGCGGGATTTCGAGGGTCGGACCGAGCAGGCTGACGCCCAGCAGCGCCAGCAGCACGAGATAGATGCGGACGTAGGACGGGTGTCCGGGGGTGGTCGCGGCGTGATCGTGGCTGCTCATGGCGTCGCGGTCCTCACTTGGCGATGTAGAAGAGCGGAAAGAGGAAGATCCAGACCGCATCGACGAAGTGCCAGTAGATCCCGATCAGCTCGACGCGATGGAGGTTCCGGCCCCGGCGGGCGTCGGCGGCGACGATCGCCATGATCACCATGCCGGCGATCACGTGCAGGCCGTGGAGGCCGCACGCGACGTAGTAGTACGACCAGAAGACGTCGCGGAAGATCGTGAAGCCGTGCGCGATCTCGTTCGACCATTCGAACCCCTTCACCAGGAGGAAGACGAGGCCGCCGAGAATCGTGCCGCCGAGGAAGCGCGCGGCGCGCGGACCGTCGTGGGCTTCGGCGGCCTGGTGCGCGAGCACGGCGGCGAGACTCGAGGTCAGGAGCACGAAGGTGTTGAAGGCGCCGGCGAGGGTGTTCGTGTGCGCCGCCTCCTCGGCCCAGTGCGGGTGGTGCAGGCGCAGCATCACGTAGCTGCCGATCAGCCCGCCGAAGATGACGATCTCGGAGGCGAGGACCCACCAGACGGCGAGGCGGGCGGTCGGGATGCCGGTGGCGCTCCGGCGGGTGGCGATCGGGACGTGAGCGGCGTGGAGGTCGGCGGCGTGGCTCATGCGCGGGTGCGCTCCTCTCAGCTCGGGACGTGCTGCGGCCAGTAGTCGAGCTCGCGATCGGGGACGCCGTACTCGTAGGGGCCGCGATAGACCGTCGGCATGGTCGCGAAGTTGCCGTGCGGGGGCGGGGAGGGCGCCGACCACTCGAGCGTGTTGGCGTTCCAGGGGTTCGCACCCACCGGCTCGCCGCGCCGCATGCTCCAGAAGAAGTTGGCGAGGAAGATCACCTGGAAGATCAGCAGCACGATCAACGCCACCGTGGCGAGCACGGCGAGCTGGTTCAGCCACGGCGTCGAGAGCTGCGGGAAGCTCTCGTAGGAATAGATCCGGCGGTGCTGGCCCGCCGCGCCCGTCAGGAACAGCGGGATGAAGATCGCGTTGAAAGAGACGATCGTACCCCAGAAGTGCCATTGCCCGAGCGTCTCGTTCAGGCGGCGGCCGAACATCTTCGGGAACCAGTACGTGATGGCGGCGAAGGTCGCGATGATGGCGATCGGGAAGAACGTGTAGTGGAAGTGCGCGACGACGAAGTAGGTATCGTGGAAATAGATGTCGGTGGCGTTGGCGCCGAGGAAGATTCCGGTCACGCCGCCGATCAGGAACTCGGCGATGAAGGCGAGCGCCCACAGCATCGGCGTCGCGAGCTCGATCGAGCCCCCGTAGAGCGTCGCGATGAAGGCGAACATCATCTCGGCGAGCGGGATCGAGATGAGGAGCGTGGTGATGGTGAAGAGGTGCGCCATGCGCGGATCGATCCCGGCGACGAACTGGTGGTGCGCCCACACGAAGAAGCTGATGATGCCGGTCGCGATCGACGTGCCCAGGATCGTCTTGTAGGCGAAGAGCTTCTTGCGCGCGAAGACGGTGATGATCTCGGCGACGACGCCGGTCGCGGGCAGCAGGACGACGTACACCTCCGGGTGGCCGAAGAACCAGAAGAGGTGCTGCCAGAGGAGCGGGTCGCCGCCCGCCTTCGGGTCGTAGAATCGCGTGCCGACGACCTGATCGAGGAGCAGCATCACCGCGCCCGCGACGAGCGGTCCGACCGACGCCATGAACACGAGGCTCGCGATCACGATCATCCAGACGACGATCGGGATGCGCATCGCCGTCATGCCGGGCGCGCGCGCGTTCATGACGGTCACGGTGAAATTGATGCCGCCGAGGAGGAACGCCACGAACTCGAGCGCGACTGCGAGCAGCCAGAGCGGCGCGCCCCACGGGGTGTGGTTGTACTGGGCGCTCGCCGAGAGCGGCGGATACGCCGTCCAGGCGCCGCCGAAGCCGCCGCCCGGCGCCGCCAGCGAGAGCAGGAGGATCACCGCGCTCACGAAGAAGATCTGGTACGAGAGTCGGTTCAGGCGCGGGAACACCATGTCGTCGCAGCCGATCATGAGCGGAATGAGGAAGTTCCCGAGCCCCGCGATCAAGACCGGCATCGCGACCCAGAAGATCATGATCGAGCCGTGGTTCGTGACGAGGGCGTTGTACTCGCGCGCCGTGACGAGCCCGTAGAGCGGGACGACCTGGTCGGGAAAGGCGAGCTGCATGCGGAAGACGTACGCCATGAAGCCGCCGATCAGCGCCATGACCATGCCGGTGAACATGTACTGCAGGCCGATCACCTTGTGATCGGTCGAGAAGACGTAGCGGCTCCAGAAGCTTCGGGCCTCGTGCGAGAGGCCGACGTCGTGCGCGGTGGCGGGCAGGCTCATGAGCGGCTCTCCGAGGAGGCGGCGGCGACGGTCGTGCGGTCGCCGAGCCACGCCGCGTGCGCCTCCGCCGACTCGACGTGCAGCACCGCGGGCATGAGGGCGTGCCCGATCCCGCACATCTCGGCGCAGGCGATGTCGAACGTGCCGGTGCGGGTGGGTCGGAACCAGCCGGTGATGACGCGGCCGGGGACGGCGTCCTGCTTCAGGCGGAAGACCGGGACCGAGAAGCTGTGAACGACGTCCCGTGACGAGAGCTCGAAGACGTAGGTCGCGTCGTTCCGGACGTGGAGTTCGTTCACGGTGACGACGTCGTCCGGCGTGTCGAGCCGGTGGTCGGGTCCCGGGTGTACGAAGGTCCAGGCCCATTGCTGGGCGACGACGCGGATCGTCTCGTCGGGCGTCGGGATGATCTGCTTCACGTCGCGCCAGACGGCGATGGCCCCCGCAATCAGCACGACGTCGCACGCGATCACCACGTAGTGGGGCCAGGAGATCCAGCGCTTCTCGTCCGTGCTCTCGCCGGCGATGTACTGGCTCCGCACGCCCGGCCGACGCCGGAACTTGAGGATGAAACCGAAGAAGATGCCCTGCGCGACGAGGAACCAGAAGCCGACGGTGTAGAAGATGAGGGTGAAGAGCCAGTCGATCTCTTCGGCCGAGGTGGACGCGGCGGGTATCAACCATTCGAGCATGGGCGCTCCTCGCCGCTCAGCGGGTCAGCATCCAGGCGGCCAGCGCGTAGAGGCCGCAGGCGACCAGCGTGATCCAGAATCCCCGGACGACCTTCGATGCGAAGTAGACATCGTCGTTCATCTGGCGCCCTCCCCGGCACGGAGCGTGCGGACGTAGGCGACGACGTCGAGCATCGCTCGCTCGTCGACGAGCGTGCTCGCCATGGCGCGCATCTGCGCGCCCGTCGCGTCGTCCTTGTGCGCGCCGCGCGCGCCGCTCTTGAACTTGACGAGCTGCGCCAGCAGGTACCAATCGGGCTGACCGGCGAGGCGCGGGCCCTTGAGTGCCTCGTTGCCGCCGCCGTCGGGGCCGTGGCACGCGGAGCAGGGCGCGAAGAGCGCCTGGCCGCGGGTCGCGTCGCCCGCGAGCGTCGGGGCCGGCGCGGCGGGCGGCAGGCGCGCGACGTACGCGGCGACGCTCGCGACGTCCTCGTCGGTGCGGAGCGCCGTCGCCATCGGTCGCATCTGCAGGCCGGTCTCGTCGTCGGGGGCGTAGCCGCGCTGGCCGCTGCGGAACTTCCTCAGCTGCGCGTCGACGTACCAGCCGGGGAGGCCGGCGATGGCGGGCGCCCCCCGCGGCTCGCTGCCGGCGCCCTGGTCGCCGTGACAGGCGGCGCAAAGCTGGTAGTGGGCTGCGCCGCGCGCGACGTCCTGCGCCGCGGCCGGCGGCGGCGGGCCGAGCGCCGCGACGGCGACGGCGCTCGCTGCGGCCGCGAAGACCCCGAGACGAAGGAAAGACATGGGCTGCGAGCGACAAGCAAATGCCATGCCTTTTCGCACATCTCGGGATGACGGATGCTTGGCGTACGCTATTTCTCAGGACGGGGAAGCCGACCTCCCGATCTTTCGCAAGTCCGCGAACGCGCGACGGGAGCTTGCCGGTCAGCAGCCGCTCAGGCATGTACCTGACCAGGAATGGCGCGCATCGGTCTCGTTCTCGGCGCGGGCGGCGCCACCGGTCATGCCTTCCACGTCGGCGTCCTGACGGCGCTCGAGGAGGCGACGGGTTGGGATCCCCGCACCGCCGACGTCATCGTCGGTACCTCGGCCGGAGCAATCGTCGCGGCCATGCTGCGCGGGGGGCTCGCGGCGCGCGACCTTGCGGCGCGGGCGCTCGGCGAGGCGCTCTCCGAGGAGGGTCGGAAGGTCGCGGCGGTGCTCGGCCGTCCGATGCCGCCGCCGGCGCGCGAGCCGTGGACCTGGTCGACGCTCCTCGACGCGGCCGACGTCGCGTACCTCAAGCGCGCGCTCTGGCGCCCCTGGGAGGCGCGGATCGGGTCGCTCGTCGCGGCGGCGCTCCCGAACGGCCGGATCGCGACCGACCATCTGGTGGGGGGCATCGCACGGCTCTTCGGCGACCGCTGGCCGCTCGGGAGGCTCTGGATCAACGCCGTTCGTCTCGGCGACGGCGCGCGCGTGACGTTCGGGCGCGCCGGTTCGCCGCCGGCGACGATCGCGCAGGCCGTTGCGGCGTCGTGCGCGATCCCCGGCTACTATCGTCCGGTCGAGATCGACGGCGTGCGCTACGTCGACGGCGGCGTCTGCTCGCCGACGAACCTCGACCTCCTCGCCGACGAGCGCCTCGACCTCGTGCTCGTGAGCTCGCCGATGTCCGCGGGATTCGACGTGTTTCGGCCGACCGCCGATGGTCCGCTGCGCGCGTTCTGCCGCCTGGTGCTCCGGCGCGAGATGGCGCGGGTCCGCGCGAGCGGCACCTCGGTCGTTCCGCTCGAGCCGAGCCGGGTCGAGCGCGAGCTCATGGGCGCGAACGCCCTCGACACCGAGCGCCGCCACGGCATCATTCGCGGCGCCCGCGTTTCGTTCCACGCACGCTTCGCCGATCCGAACCGCCGGCGTCGTCTGGAGCTCCTGCGCGCGGAGGAGGCCGGGCCGCAGATCCTGCGGGCGGCGGCGCCGACGTCGCGGGTGATCGAGCTCGGAGTGCCGGTGCACTATGTCGACTACGGGGGCGATGGCCCGCCGATGGTGCTCGTGCACGGCCTCGGCGGCGCCCACGTGAACTGGATGTCGGTCGGCGGCGGGCTCGCCCGCGGCGCGCGCGTGGTCGCGATCGACCTGCCGGGCTTCGGCCGGACGCCCACCGAAGGCGACTCCGCGTCGATCCACGCCAATCGCGCGCTCCTCACGCGCTTCGTCGAGCGCGTGATGGGCGACGCGTCGATCCTGGTGGGCAACTCGATGGGCGGCCTCATCTCGCTCATGGCCGCCGCGGAGACGCCCGGGGCGGTCTCGGGCCTCGTGCTGGTCAATCCCGCGCTTCCGGCGGCGCCCGGCGGCTTCTTCGATCTCGGAGTGGCGGCGATGTTCGCGGGCTACTGCCTTCCCGGCGTCGGCGAGCTTCTGATGAGCGGCCGGAAGCTCCTGCTCGGGTCGGAGGGCTCGGTGCGGCAGATGCTCGACTTCTGCTGCGTCGACGCGGGTCGCGTCGATCCCGACGTCGTCGCGGCGACGATCGCGCTCTCGCAGGAGCGCACCAGGACCGCGGGCGGCAACGCCGCGTTCCTTTCCGCCGCGCGTTCGATCGTGCTCGCGGTGCTTCGCCGCGGCGCCTTCGACCGCATGATCGACGGCATCAGGGCGCCGGCGCTCCTCGTGCACGGGACGCACGACCGGCTCGTACCCGTCGCCGCCGCCCGCGCGCTCGCGGCGCGCCGCGGCGATTGGACCCTCGAGATCCTGGAGAACGTCGGCCACGTGCCGCAGCTCGAAGACCCCCAGGGCTTCGTCGCGATCGTCGAGCGCTGGGTGCGCCGCCTCGGCGACGCGGTGCTCGGCGGCGCGCGCGCCGACGACACGGCGCGGAGCGCCTCGTGACCGACCGCGCGTGATCGACAAGAGCTGGCTCATCGAGCAGCTGGCGGCGCGGCTCCGGGAGACCGCGCGGGCGGCGCGCGTCGCGATGGAGGCCGCCGCCACGGAGGCGCGCGAAGGGGCGACGCCCGCCGAGCGGCGAGAGGACGCCCGGGTGATGCAGGAGAACGCCGGCCTCGCCCGCGGTCACCGCGCGCGCCTCGAGCGCGCGGTGAGCGAACTCGGCCTCCTCGAGCGTTTCCGTCCGCCGCGCTTCTCGTCGCGATCACCGGTGGCGCTCGGCGCCATCGTCGAGGTCGAGGACGGCGCCGAAGGGCGCACGCTCTTCCTCGCCCCCGCGGGCGCCGGCCTGGAACTCGCCGGTCCCGGCGGCGACGGCTACCTCTCCGTCATCACCCCCACCTCCCCGGTCGGCCGCGCCCTGATCGGCCGCCGCCTCGGCGACACCGTCGAAGTCACCGTCGACGACGCCGTCACCGACTGGACGCTCGTCCACATCGAGTAGAAAGGTCGGGGCGGGGCGCGCGATCGGCGTCCGCACGCACGAGGTGCCCCCAGCCGGTGGTTGGCGACCGGCGCGTCAGCCGCCGCTGGCGATGTACATCTCCAGCTGCTCGATCCGAAACGCCTGCTCGTCGAGCAGCGCCTTCACGACGTCGCCGATCGACAGCACGCCGAGCAGGCGGTCGTCGGTGATCACGGGAAGATGTCGGAAACGTTTGTCGGTCATGAGCGCCATGCACTCCTCGATCGTCTGCTCGGGATCCACGCAGACGACCGGGGTGGTCATGATCTCGCGAACCGGCGTGTCCTTCGATGCCTTGCCCTTGAGGATCACCTGGCGCGCGTAGTCGCGCTCGGACAGGATGCCGACGAGGCGGGGGCCGTCGAGCACGATGACGGCGCCGATGTTGTTCTCGGCAAGCGTGTGGAGCGCGTCGAACACCGTGCTCTCGGGGCTCACCGCGATGACGCCGGAGCCCTTGCGTCGCAGCACGTCGTAAACCGTGGTGGCCATCGTTCCCTCCTTACTGCGTGCGGGGGACGCGGTGCCCCGCACGCGCTCGAGGACCGTCGCTCACCCCTACACCAGGGGCGATCCGCCGCAAACGAAAAAGTGCACCCGCCGGGCCCTATGGCATTTGTGTCACGGATCCGGCGCGCGGGGACTCCCAGCGCGGGCGGCTCTCACGGCGGCGTGAACCGGCCGAGGTCGTGGATGCCGAGCGCGCGCTCGATCGCCGCGACCTCCTCGACGACGCCCTCGAACTCGCGGCCGCCGAACCGGCGCCGCCTCGCGTCCTCGAAGAGCACGCCGCGCGCCTCGTAGTCGGGAGCGGGTACGAGCCGACGAAAGGCCGGGAGCAGCACCGCGTCCTCGCGCGCCTCGTGCGGCCGGTGCATGCGGCCGAAGCGCCGGAGCGCATCGCGGAGGCGCGTGCGGCCGCTCTTGTCGCCGGCGCCCGCGAGGCGGAGCACGTCGTTCGTCAAGATCCGTCCTCGCCCGTGCTGCAGCCGCAGCGCCGCTACGGGCTCGATCAGCCGGCCCGCGCGTTCGAATCAGGGGAAGACGTGATCCTCTGCGAGCCGCTCGTGATGGTCCTCGACGAAGCGCCGCACGAGATCGGCGGCGCTCCCCGGCTCCGAGGTCGGCGCGGGACGACGTCCGTTGATGCGGTGCACGACCTCGTCGGAGACGAGCAGCAGGCGGTCGAGGACCCCGTGCGCGCGCATCAGGGTCTCCACCGGGTCGAGCGCCGGCGCGCCCGCGCCTTCGACCCGCGCCCGGGTCGCTACGCCCGCGCATCCCGCGGCGAGCGCGCAGCCCGCCGTCGCCATCGCGCCCAAGAGCGTCCGCCGCTCCATCGGATTCGAGTCCGTCGCGACGTCCTCCCGCGCGCGCGCCGACGCCACCGCGGGTGGCAATGCGCCAGGGGGGCGCCGCGGCCGCGTCACATGCGGAACACGCCGAACCGCGTCTCCTCGATGGGCGCGCAGAGCGCCGCCGCGAGCGCGAGGCCGAGCGCGTCGCGGGTCTCCGCCGGGTCGAGGATGCCGTCGTCCCAGAGGCGGGCCGTCGAGTAGTAGGCGCTACCTTCCTCGTCGTACTTGGCGAGGATCGGCGCCTGGAACTTCCGCTGCTCGTCCGCGCTCATGGTCTGCCGCTTGGCGGCGAGCTGTTGGAGCTTCACCGTCAACAGGGTCGAGGCCGCCTGCTCTCCTCCCATCACCGAGATGCGGCTCTGCGGCCACATGAAGAGGAAGCGGGGCGAGTAGGCGCGGCCGCACATGCCGTAGTTGCCGGCGCCGTAGGAGTTGCCGACGACGACCGTCAGCTTCGGGACGCGCGCGTTGGCGACGGCGTTCACCATCTTCGCGCCGTCCTTCGCGATGCCGCCGTGCTCGTATTTCTTGCCGACCATGAAGCCGGTGATGTTCTGGAGGAAGAGGAGCGGCACTCGGCGCGCGCAGCAGAGCTCGACGAAGTGCGCCGCCTTGAGCGCCGACTCGGAGAAGAGGGCGCCGTTGTTGCCGACGATACCGACGGGATAGCCGTGCAGGTGCGCGAAGCCCGTGACGACCGTCGGGGCGTAGCGCGCCTTGAACTCGTGGAAGCGGCTGCCGTCGACGAGGCGCGCGATCAGCTCGCGGACGTCGTACTGCTTGCGCGGATCCTGCGGCACGATGCCGTAGATCTCGGCGGGATCGTAGGCTGGGTCCTCGGGCGTCTCGCGGGCCACCGGCAGCGGCGACGCCGTCGGCAGCGTCGTGAAGAGGTCGCGCGCGAGCGCGAGCGCGTGGCGATCGTCGGTCGCGAGATGGTCCGAGACGCCCGAGATGCGGGTGTGGACGTCGCCGCCGCCGAGATCCTCGGCGGTGACCTCTTCGCCGGTGGCGGCCTTCACGAGCGGCGGGCCGCCGAGGAAGATCGTGCCCTGGTTCTCGACGATCACGACCTCGTCGCTCATCGCCGGGACGTAGGCGCCGCCCGCGGTGCACGAGCCCATGACGACCGCGACCTGCGGGATCCCGGCCGCCGACATGCGCGCCTGATTGTAGAAGATGCGGCCGAAGTGCTCGCGGTCCGGAAAGACCTCCGCCTGGAGCGGCAGGAACGCGCCGCCGGAGTCGACGAGGTAGACGCAGGGCAGGCGGTTGTCGAGCGCCACCTCCTGCGCCCGGAGGTGCTTCTTGACGGTGATCGGGTAGTAGGTGCCGCCCTTCACGGTGGCGTCGTTGGCGACGATCACGGCCGGCCGGCCGTGGATCGCGCCGACGCCCGTGATCATGCTCGCGCCCGGCGCGCCGCCGTCGTACATGCCGTGCGCCGCGAGCGGCGAGAGCTCGAGGAATGCCGTCCCCGGATCGAGGAGGCCGTCGACGCGATCGCGCGCCGTGAGCTTGCCGCGCTCGGTGTGGCGGGCGCGCGCCTCGGGCCCGCCGCCTTCGCGCGCCTTCGCGAGGTGCCGTGCGAGTTCGTCGACCGCCGCCCGCATGGCGGCGGCGTTCTCCAGGAACTCCGGGGTGTTCGTGCGGATGCGGCTGGCGATGCGCGGCGTGCTCACGGTCGGGAGGCTCCTCTGCGGCAGTTGCTCGGCGCGGCCCGCGACCGGGCGCGCGCCGGGAGACGGGACGCGCGGCGGCTAGGCGAGCTCCGAACGGAAGAGCGCGGTTACCCGCGCCCAGGCGTCGTCGGCCGATGCGGCGTCGTAGTCGGCGCGCTCGTCGCAGAAGAAGCCGTGACCGACCTGCGGGTACACGACGACCTCGTGGCGGACGTTCGCCGCGGCCAAGGCGTCCCGGATCGCCACGACGTGCTCCTTGGGGATGTAGCCGTCGTTCTCGCCGAAGAGGCACAGCATGCGCGCCCGGATCTTCGGGGTGCGGGCGATGGTCGGCGGCCCGTCGTTGCCCGGGCTCCCGACCGCGATGCCGCCGCCGTAGAAGCTCGCCGCCGCGGCGATCGGCTGCTCGCACGCGGAGAGATAGGCGAGATGGCCGCCGAAGCAGAAGCCCATCGCACCCGCGCCGCGGCCGCCGACCTCCGGACGCTTCGCGAGGTAGGCGAGCGCGCCGGCGACGTCGGCCATGGCCTCGGTCGTCGTCACCTTGCTCATGAGCTCGATGCCGCGCGCCAGGCCGTCCGCGTCGTACTTGAGCTCGATGCCGGGCGCTGTCCGGTGGAAGACGTCGAGCGCGAGCGCCACGTAGCCTTCGGCGGCGATGCGGTCCGCCACGCTCCGGATGTGGTGGTTCACTCCGAAGATCTCCATGAAGACGAGGACGGCGGGGTAGACGCCGGGAGCCGTCGGCCGCGCCAGGTAGGCGGGCATCGACAGGGGGCCGACGGGGACGGTGACGCGTTCGTGGACGACCTGCATCGAGCGGACCTCCTCGGTGGGATGGCGCTGCCGCGCGACGAGCTAACACATGGATTCTCCGAACGCGAGACGGCCTGCGCGCCGGACTCGCGCGAGCGCGGCGCGCTTGCTATGCGCGGCGAACGGAGGACGCGGACGATGAGCGAGACCACGATGACGCAGGCCGAACGCGAGGCGTTCCTGGCCGAGACCCGGGTCGGAGTGATCAGCGTGAGCCGGCCGGGACGCGGACCGCTCTCGGTGCCGATCTGGTACGGCTATACGCCCGGAGGCGTGGTGCGGTTCGTCACCGGGGGCGGGTCGAGGAAGGCGGCCCTCATGCGCGCGAGCGGCCGGCTGACGCTCGTCGTGCAGACCGAGACGCCGCCGTACAAGTACGCGAGCGTCGAGGGTCCCGTGCGGATCGCCGGCGCCCCCGACGTCGAGCGCGACGTCCGCGCCATGGCGATCCGCTACCTCGGCGAGGCGATGGGGGAGCGGTATCTCGCCGCGGCGGCGGCGGAGCAGGCGGACGCGGTGCTGGTCGAGCTGACGCCGGAGCGCTGGCTCACGGTCGACTACGCGAAGACGTTCGGCTGAGCATCGGCGTCGCGCGCGCGGGCGCCCCAGGCGTCGGTCCCCGTCAGGCGAGGACGCCGCCGGCCGCGACCACCTGCTCCGCGATCCGGACGCGCGCGTCGAGCAGGCCCCTGGGGACGAACGCCGTGAAGCGCGCGATCGTGGCCAGGTGCGCGTCGAGCTCGGGGCCGTCGGTGTCGTTCGCGAAGAGGGTGCGGGCGTTCGACGCCAGCCGTTCGGTCGCGTCGGCGACGAACACGGCGACCATGTCCTGCTCGAGCTTCGCCTTGTCCTCGCCACGCCGGCGGATGAGCTTCTGCGTCCGGACGACCGCGCTCTCCATCGCGTAGAGGTCGATGATCATGTCGGCGAAGCGCTCGAGATGCATCTGCTTGCGGCCGATCTCGGCCGGCTCGCGCTGCAGGAGCAGCTTCGTCGTGTAGGCAACGAGGCGCTTCGCCTGGTTCGCTGCGTGCACTTCGTGGAAGAGCGTGTGATCGACCGGCGGGTGGTGGCCGGTGCCGCTGGCGAGGTCGGCCTCGACCTCGCGCAGGAACTCCAGCATGGGCAGGCCCTGCGTCATCACGCGCTTCATCATGGTCGCCGGGATGAGGAGCCGGTTGATCTCGTTCGTGCCCTCGAAGATGCGATTGATGCGCGAATCGCGGTAGTGGCGCTCGAGCGGGTAATCGGCGACGAAGCCGTAGCCGCCGAGCATCTGCAGCGCCTCGTCGACGACGAAGTCCAGGGTCTCGGTGCCGAACACCTTCACGATCGACTGCTCGATCGTGTACTCCTCGATCGCCTGGATGACCCGGCGATCGTGGTCGTCGGCCGTGGGATCGATCGCGGCGATGCGGCGGTCGATCAGGCCCGCCGTGCGGTAGCTCGCGGCGTCGGCGACGTAGATGCGGACGGCCATGTCGGCGATCTTGCGCTGCACGGCGCCGAACTCGACGAGCGGCGCCTGGAATTGCTTGCGGTCGCTCGCGTACTTCACCGCGTACTCGAGGCACTCGCGTGCGCCGCCGAGCGCCGCCGCGCCGAGCTTCAAGCGGCCGACGTTCAAGATGTTGAAGGCGATGCGGTGGCCGAGGCCCTCCTCGCCGAGCAGGTTCGCGGCGGGCACGACGACGTCCTCGAGGATGAGCTGGCAGGTCGACGATCCCCGGATGCCGAGCTTGTGCTCTTCGGCGCCCGTCGAGACGCCCGGATACGCGCGCTCGACGAGGAAGGCGCTGAACTTCTCGCCGTCGATCTTGGCGAAGACCGTGAAGAGGTCGGCGAAGCCGCCGTTCGTGATGAACTGCTTCACGCCGGTGAGCATGAAGTCGCCGTTCGGGAGCCGCACCGCCTTCGTCTTGGCGCCGAGCGCGTCGCTGCCCGAGCCCGGCTCGGTGAGCGCGTAGGCGGCGATCAGCTCGCCCGACATGAGGCGCGGGAGATAGCGCGCCTTCTGCTCGGCGGTTCCGTAGAAGAGAAGGGGCAGGGTGCCGATGCCGGTGTGCGCGCCCCAGGCGACCGCGAACGATGCGAGCTTGAAGGCGCGCTCGCCGACCAGCGTTGACGCCGCCTTGCTGACGCCGAGGCCGCCGTGGTGCGCCGGAATGTCGAACATGAGCAGGCCGAGCTCGCCGGCCTTCTCGAGGAGCGCGCGCATGACGCCCGGCGCCTGCGCTTCGATCGCGTCCACGTGCGGCAGGACCTCGCGCCGCACGAACTCCTCGGCGACGCGCGCGACTTCCGCGTCCTCGGGGCCGAGGTCCTCGTAGGTGAAGCAGTCGCGGACGGTGGTGCCGGTCAGGAAGGAGCCGCCGGAGGCCAGGGGTTCGCCGAACGTCATGGGGGATCGAATCAGCAAGCGATGTGCCACGTCGCACAGGGCGTCGAGGGTTCAGGTGGCTGGAATATCGCGAGGATTGTCCTTCGGGGGCGGGCATGGCGGTCGTGCGCTGGTGCAAGGGCCGGAGCGGAGCGAGCACGGCCGTCCGTCCTCCGGGTCGCACCGACCTCGCAAGAGGCGATGCGAAGCGCGCGACGATGGAACGGCGCTCCCGTCAGCTCTTGACGGCAGACTCGCTCGGGCGGATCGCGATGACCTTGCCGCTCGCCTGAGCGGCGGCGGGCTCGGTCTCGGCGGTGGCACGCGACCGCTCGGCCGCGACGCGCGCGGCGTGCTGCTGCTCCATGCGCTTGCGGGCGGCCATCACGCGCTTCGCGTCGCGGTAGCCGGCCTCCATCAGGTCGCGGTTCTTCCGCGGGTAGGCGTTGAACACGTGGAAGGGGCCGAAGCCGCTGTACTGCTCGCCGGGCTCGATGACGGTGACCGGCACGTCGTGCAGCCGGCCGTTCTCCATGCGCGCGTAGAGGTAGCCCATGTTGCCGATCGTCCGCCACATGACGTCGCTGAAGCGCTGCACGAAGTCGACGATGCCGCGGAAGCGCCCCTGGTAGGGCAGCTGGCTCGCGATCGGCGCGAGCAGGTAGATCTCGGTTGCGCCGAGGCCGAGCGCGTGCTCGAGGGGGATGTTCCACGCGAAGCCGCCGTCGACGAACCAGTCGTTCCGGAACTTGACCGGCGGAAAGAGGAGCGGGATCGCGTAGCCCGCGCGCGACAGCGTGCGGAGGTCGCGCCAGCTCTCGCAGTCGCGCTTCGAGTAGACCTCGCCGCGGCCGCGCGACAGGTTCAGCAGGATGAACTCGAGCTCGATCCGGCTCTCGAAGATCTTCGGAAAGTCGATGTGCTCTTCGATCGCGTTCTGCAGGCGATCCATCGAGAAGAGCGAGTACCCGAAGACCGGGTTGTCTTTCAGGCTCGGCGAGAAGATGCGCGGGAGCGAGTAGAAACCGTTCCACGCCTCCTCGAGCTGCGCCACCCCTCCCGAGACGTAGCAGCAGGCGTTGATGACGCCGATCGAGCTCCCGACGATCGCGTCGGGCTTGATGCCCTGCTCCTCGAGGAGTCGCAGCGCGCCGACGTGGTGAGCGCCGAGCGCCGCGCCGCCCCCGAGGATGAAGACCCGCTTCTGCTTCCGCGCCATCACGTCCCCCCTCGGAACCGGAGGCTCGTGCCCCCGGTCACCAGAACCAGCTCGACCGCCGGCGCAGGCCCGCTTGGATCATGTCGTGGATCCGGTCCTTCACCTGCTCGACCTTCTTGCCGATGACCTCGTCCTCGTCGTTGGCGTTGCCGCGGAACTCCATCGGCTTGCCGAACGCGATGTGGTAGCGCACCGGCAGCGGGAAATAGTTGAGGAGGACCGGAAAGGCCGGCATGCCGAGGAGATCGGCGAGCGGCTGGACGTTCGCGATCGAGATCGCCTGCTCCTCCGAGCCGACGACCGCGACGGGCACGATCGGCGTCTGGGTCTCGAGGGCGAGCCGCATGAAGCCGTAGCCGAACTCCTGCAGCTGATAGCGCTCGGCGAAGGTCTTGTTCATGCCGCGCACGCCTTCGGGGAATGCGATCACCGCCTCGCCGTGCTCCAGGATGTCGCGAGCGTTCTTCGGCGTCCCGACGACGCCCCCGACGCGCGCCATGAACACGTTGAAGAAGGGAAGCGTCGGGAGCCAGTACTCCCCCATACCGCGAAGCGGTCGCGGCGGGTCCGCTTCCAGCACGGTCGCGACGCTGATCATCGCCGCGTCGAGCGCGATCTGCCCCGCGTGGTTCGGGATGACGAGCAGGCGGCCCTTCGGCAGGTGCTCGAGCCCCGTCGTCCGGACGCGGAAGTAGTAGCGGTAGAGGAGCGCGAAGAGGAGCAGCGTGCGGCGCGCGACGTCGGGGTTGTAGCCCCACGGATCGTAGCCGTAGCTGTTCACGCGGATCGGCGAACGGCGCAGCCGATCGCGGATCTCGTGGTTCAGCTCGCGGATCAGCGATGGCGAGACGCTGTCCAGCATGCCGCCCACGAGGTCGGACAGCGCGCCGAACGAGTCGGCCAGGTCGATCGCGTCGGAGCTCGTGAGGTCGCCTGTCGGAACGTCCATGTCTGTTGCGGGAGCATCATGCAGCAGGATGCCTCCGGTGCCGACCACCGCTCTCGGTCGGGCGCGGCGGCGGACCGGACGCTCGGGCGGGGACGTCGGCGAGGGCGACTTGGCCATCGGCGTTCAGTGCCTCACGCTGCCGAAGATCTCTTCGAGGGTGAAGAGCGGCTGGAACTGCGTCGCCTCGCGAAAGCGGCGGCCGTCGATCGTGCAGGGGTACTTCACGAAGTCGAGCGCGCCGGGCGGCAAGTGGTAGAGGCCGAGGCGGAAGAGGCCGTCGATCGCGGTGCGCGCGATCGGCTCGAGGAGCGGCACGGCGGTGCCGCCGGTCTCGCGGATGGCAACCTTGAGCGGCACCGCGCCGGGCCCCGTGACGTTGAAGATGCCGCGGAGGCCGAGCTCGATCGTGCGACCGATCGCCTCGGCCAGGTCCTCCTCGTGGATGAACTGCACCATCGGGTTGAAGCCCATGATGGTCGGTACCCAGCGCAGCTTGAGGTACGCGCCGATCGCGCTGTGCACGTAGTAGCCGAGCGTTGGCACTGGACGCAGGATGGCGGTCGCGATCTCGGGGTACTTCCAGAGGAACGTGCTGCAGAGCGTATCGACCTCCGCGAGGTCGCGGATGTCGGGATAGTGCCGGCTCACGTTCAGCGTCGTGTCCTCGTCCATGTAGTACGGGCTCTCGGGGAGGGCGCCGTAGACGTACGAGCTCGATAGGACGACCAGCCGCTTCACGCCGTAGGCGGCGCAGCACTCGAGCAGACGCTTGGTGCCGACGACGTTGATCTCGTGCCGCACCATCGGATCCGCGCGGAAGTGGCGGACGAAGGCGAGGTGGACGACCGCCGAGGGGCGCTCGCGCCGGAAGATGTCCTCGAACTTCTTCTTGCGCAGGTCCATCGTGTGGACCGTGATGTAGTCCGGATGGCCTTCCCACGGGGCGCGATCCACGCCGCTCACCGCGAACTGGTCGGAGAGGCGCTTGGCGACCAGGCGCCCCTGACCGCCGGCGATCCCCGTGATGAGCAGCCGCTCCACGGGAGGCTCATACGCGACGGCCTCCGGGTCCGCAACGCCGCGGAATGACGGATCTCTCCCCGGCTCAAGTTCTCCGGCGCGGCATCCGATAGCACCGCGGGGAGGCGCGCATGGTCACGAAGGAGGCGCACGATCTGGCGCGGCTGCGCGCGGAGATCGTCAACTCGAAGGACGTTCCGACGATCCCAGTGCTGTTGCTCCGCATCCTGAGGGTCGTCGACGGCGAGCGCGCCTCCGCCAAGGATCTCGTCGACCTGATGCAGCGCGACCAGGCGCTCGCGGGCCGCGTCCTGCGCCTCGCCAACAGCGGCTTCTTCGGCTGCGCCCGCGAGGTGAGCTCGCTCTCGCGGGCGGTGATGATGCTCGGCTTCTCGACGGTCAAGAACCTGGCCCTCGGCATCAAGATCTGGGAGACGATGGCGGCGCGCGGGGGCCCGAGCCTCGCGGCGCTCTGGGAGCACTCGGCGCTGGTCGGCGCGGCGGCGCGCCTGATCGCGCAGCGCACCCGGGCGACCGATCCCGAGGAGGCCTTCACCGCGGGGCTCCTCCACGACATCGGCAAGGTCGTGCTCCGCATCCACTTCACGGCGGTCTACGATGCGGTCGCGACCGTCGGCGGGGACACGCCACTCGTCGTCCGCGAGCGGGACGCCTTTGGGGTCGACCACGCGCGGGCGGGCGCCTGGCTCGGCGCGTCGTGGCAGCTCCCGGCGATGATCGTCGACGCGTGCCGCGACCATCACGACGAGATCGGTCCCGACACGCCGCTCGGGACGTCGGTGGTGGTGAACCTCGCCAACCGGCTGGTGCAATGGACCGACCTGGAGCAGGGAGGGCTCGCACCCGAGGCCGAAGCGTCGCTCGACGGCCTCGGCGGGCTCTCGTTCGGAACCTGCGTCGAGATCGCGGCCGAGCTCCAGGGGCAGAAGGACGACCTCCGCGTGTTCTACGGAGCGGATTGACGACGATGAGCCAGGTCTTCCGCGAAGCCGTCGGCGACGCTCAGGAGCAGTACGACACGCTCCTCACGCACCTCGCGCTGATCCGCGACCTCACCCGGCTCGGCCACCAGGTCTCGTCGTTCGAGGAGCTCGCGACCGAGCTCGCGCGGACGCTCGTCCTCGGGCTCGGACACGAGCGCGTCGTCGTGGTCGCCTGCCGGCCCTCGGAGACGCCGACCGTCGTCGGGAGCTTCAGCCAGAGCGAGCGCTTCGACGGCGTGGCGGAGCCGCTGCCGGCCGCGGTGCAGGCGCTCGCGGCCGACGTCGTGCAGGCCGGAGTCCTCTTGCGCTGGGGCGGCGACGGCGTCGGGGAGCGACGGCCGCTCCCGAGCGAGCTCCGCGGCTCGGTCGTCGGCTTTCCGCTCACGCTCGGCGGCGAGCGCGTCGGCGCGGTGCTGTGCCTCCAACTCGCGCCGCTCTGCTGGGACCTCGTGAGCCAGCGCGCGCTCGAGCTCGTCGGCGACATCATCGCGCAGGTCGTGACGCTCGCGCACATGCGGCTGTCGATGGGGGCGATCCGGGCGGGCCTCGAGGCCGAGCTCGGGACGACCCGCGGCCGGGTCGAGCGCCAGGAGGAGACGCTGCGCGCCCAGTCCGAGCGCATCGGCGACCTCGCGAGTTCGCTCATCCGTTCGAACCGCGCCAAGAACACGTTTCTCGCCCTCATGTCCCACGAGCTCCGGACCCCGCTCGCGGTGATCCTCGGCTTCGGGTCGCTGCTGCGCGAGGAGGCCGTCGGCCCCGTCAACCGGCAGCAGGGCGAGTACCTCGACCGCATCACGTCGAACGGGAGACACCTCCACCAGCTCGTCGAGGACATGCTCTTCTTCGTCGATGCCGAGACGGTGCGCATCACGCCGGCGCCCGCCGCGATCGACCTCGCCGCCGTCGTACGCGAGGTCGCCGAGGCGATGCCGCGCCACGGCGCGCCCGACGCGCCGGCGCTGGTCGTCGACATCGCCCCCGACGCGGCGACCGTGCGGACCGATGCCGCATTGCTGCGGCGGGTGCTCTTCCACGTCGTCGGCAACGCCTTCAAGTTCACGGAGCGGGGCGAGGTCCGGATCGCGGCGGCGCGCGCGCCCGGCGGGCGCGGCTGCCGCCTCCGCGTCGCCGACACCGGCATCGGCATCGCCCCGGCGCAGCTCGGACGGATCTTCGAGCTCTTCCGCCAGGGCGACGACAGCCATGCGCGCCGCCACGAGGGGCTCGGCCTCGGCTTGAGCCTCGTACGCGCATGCCTCGCGCTGCTCCGCGGCGAGTGTCGCGTGACGCCCGGTGTGACCGGGGGAACCGTCGTCGAGCTTCTGATCCCGGACCTGCCGGCGGCGGCGGGGGCCGATGGCGCCGGCAGCGTCGCCGCGGCGGACGCCCGGCCAGCTCCCCGCGCCCTCGCCCGATAGCCTGGCCTGCCCGACGACCTCCGCCGGGCCTGCGGACGATTTGCCTAGGGCTGGACACTACAATCGGATCTCCCATGGCGAGGATCTCGGTGAGACGCCGTGCCCTTGGCGACCGCCGTTCAGACCGGCGCGGAAAGGATTTCGTGAAGACGGTCGACGAGATCGCGATCGTCTATCCAGACGAGCCGTGATCCCTCCGGCCGGGCGCGATGCGGTGGGGGAGTGTCCGCCCATCGCGCGACTCGTGCTACAAGCGTGACCCCACCATGCGTTTCTATTTCGATTTCGCGACCTGGCGACGGATGATCGTGCTCGCGTGGCGCGAGCCGCATACGCGGACACGCCGGAAGCTGCTCGTGCGTCTGCTCGTGACCGTACCCCTCGTCGCGATCGTCCACGCCGTCTGTTTCTTCCTCGACGGCGTGATCTTCCCCGGGCTCCGCCGCGTGGCCATCCGGACGCCGGTCTTCATCGTCGGCCACGCGCGCAGCGGCACGACGCTCCTCCATCGCCTGATGAGCGAGGATCGGGAGCGCTTCAGCGTCTTCCTCTACTGGGAGCTCTTCTTTCCCTCGCTCCTCCAGAAGAAGGCCGTGCGCGCGCTCGCGGCGCTCGATCGACGGCTCGGCGGCCGGGTCGCGCGCCGGGTCGCGGCGTGGGAGGAGCGGACCTTCGGCCCCATGCGGCACATCCATCCCATGAGCCTCACGATGCCGGAGGAGGACGATTTCCTGCTCACGTACTCGTGCGCGTCGGGGTACTGGATCGTGCTCCTGCCCTACATGGGCGAGCTCGACTTCTATCACGTCGACGAGCTGCCGGCCGCGAAGCGCCGCCGCCTGATGCGCTTCTACGCCGAGTGCGTGCGGCGGCAGCTCTACGTGAACGGTCCCGACCGGATCCATCTCAGCAAGAACCCGATCTTCTCGGGGCGGGTCGCGAGTTTGATCGAGGCGTTTCCCGACGCCCGCATCGTCGTCTGCGTGCGCGATCCGGGCGCGACCATCCCGAGCCTCCTGAAGCTCATGCAGACCGGCTGGGGGCGGCGGCGCTGGAGCGCCGAGCGGACGCGGCGCTCGCTGCGCCTCCTCGCCGAGCAGTCGTTCCACACCTACCGCCATCCGCTCGAGGTGCTGCGGCGCCATCCCGCGACGCCGCACGCGATCGTCGACTATCGCGACCTCGTGCGCGACCCGGCGGACGTGGTGCGCGAGGTGTACCGCCGGCTCGACCTCCCGTCGCCCGCGCCGGAGGTCGAGCGCGCGCCGCGGCACGCCGAGCCTGGTGCGCCCGTACCCGTCGGCGCGCCCGCGGCCGGCGCGCACGGCTCGGAGGCGCGCGCCGAGCACCGCTACTCGCTCGAGGAGTTCGGCCTCGATCCCGACGCCATCCGCGCGGAGCTGGCGGATCTCTACACGGCGTTCGGCTGGGACGCCGGCCGCGCGCCGGACGACGAGGGCCGCACGGGGAAGGGAGGAACGACGTGAGCGACCAGGACCGGGGCGCCGAGGACGCGCGCCGCGCCGAACCTCCGGCCGGGGAGCGCCCCGAGCTTACCGCCGACACCGCCGCCCGGCGGCTGGGCGCCGCCTGGGACGATCTCCTCGCCGCGCTCGGGCGGGCGCGGGCGGCGATCGACGATCCCGCGCTGCACGCGCCGCCGCCGAGCGAGCGCGTCCTCGCCGAAGGCTACCGCTATCTCCTCGGCTGGGTGCACGGCGCCGTCGAGCGCGCGTTCCACGCCGATCCGGCGCGGCCCCATTTGCGCCGCGCCATCCATCCGATCAGCCGTTCGACGATCGACAACGCCGACGCGCTCTACCTGAACGCGGAGATCGACGGGGCGCGGGCGTACCGGATCCGCGGGCGCGCCGCCGACACCGCCCACTGGCGCGCCGCTGCTGCCGGCGGGCCGGCGACCGGCGCCGGACGGCGCGCCCCGCAGTACGTCATCTTCGAGGCCGCGACCGCCTATGCCGGCGACAGCGGCACGATCGCCGAACTCCGGCCCGGGACACGGGTCGGCACCGGCACGCTCGACTCGTCGGAGCTGATCGTGGCTGCCGACGGCGGGTTCGAGATCCTGCTCGCGCCCGAGCGTCCCGCGGGCTACCGCGGGAACTTCATCGCTACCCGCCGCGCCCGTACGGTGAAGGCGCCGGACGGACGTCGCGAGACCGTCGTGCACACCGCGCGGCACCTCACGCTCCGCGAGCTCTTCCACGACTGGGAGCGCGAGGAGGCGCTGGAGATCGCGATCGAGCCCCTCGATCCGGCGGCGGCCGAGCCGCCGCCCCCGCTCGATGCCGAGCGCGCCGCCGCCGAGCTCCGGCGCATGGCGGCGATCGTCGAGAACCAGATGAAGTTCTGGAACGAGTTCTACGCCGTGGTGCTCGAGACCCACGCCGACATGAACGGCGACGGCAAGCGCTTCATGCCGCGGAACGACTTCAATGCCCCGAACGCCGCGACGCTGGCGACCGGCGGCGGCCAGAGCACCAACGTCTACGCCGGCGGCGTGTACGAGCTCGCCCCCGACGAGGCGCTCGTCGTCGACGTGCGGGTGCCTACGCCGCCGCTCTATCAGGGGTTCCACCTCGCGAACCTCTGGGGCGAGTCGCTCGACTACGCGAACCACCAGAGCAGCCTGAACGGGCACCAGACCGTGTGGAGCCCGGACGACGCCGGCGCTCGGGCGACGGGGCGGCAGGCGCGCTACGTGATCGCCCACCGCGATCCCGGCGTCGCCAACTGGCTCGACACCACGGGCGTGCCGGCCGGCTTCATGACGTTCCGCTGGACCTACACGGCGGCGCCGTCCGAGGCGCCGACGGTGACGGTCGAGAAGGTCGCGTTCGATGCCCTCGGCGCGCGCCTCGGCGCGTCCGCGCCGCGGGTCTCGCCGGAGGAGCGGCAGCGGGCGCTCGCGATGCGGCGCCGGCACGCGCAGCGGCGCTACCGGCAGTACTGACGCGTCGGCGCCGAGCGCGCGCTTCGAGGGCGTGGCGCACGACGTCACAGGCGGTGGGGCGCCGTGCGTTCCGCCGCGCCTGAACCCCCTCGTTCCCCGATGCCGCGCGCCGTACCCATCGCCGCTGCCAGCACGGCGAGCATGACCGAGTCCACCAGCGCGATGCCGCGTGCGGGTGGAACTCCCGCGAAGGGCGTCGCCACGATCGCGCCGCCGAGACCGGTCGCGAGCGCGGCGCCGAGCACCTGCGCGAGCTGGAGCGCGGCCGACGCGGCGCCTTCCTCGCCCGCCGGCGCGGAGGCGAGGATCGCGGCCGAGCAGGTGGTGAAGGCGAGGCCCATGCCGAGCCCGGCGACGGCCCACGCGGCGACGGCCGTCCATGGCGGAACGCCCGGCACGAGCAGCGTCGCGACGCCGGCGAGCCCGGCGCCGAGGATGCCGAGGCCGCCGACGATGACGCGCGCGCGCGGTGCGCGGCCGGCGAGGCGGACCTGCAGCCACGCTCCGGCGGCCCAGGTGAGGGCGGCGGCGCTGAGCGTCATGCCGTTCAGCATGATGCCGGCGCCGCGCACGCCGACGATCGCGAGCGGCACGAAAGCCTCGGCGCCGAAGAACGCGAAGTTCATGAGGGCCATCGTCGCGACCGCGGCCGGGAGCCCGGGCCGCGCGACGAGCGTGCCGGGCGGGAGGAGGCGGCTGAGCGCGGCGACCGCGGCGAGGCCGCCCGTGAAGACCGCGAGGCCGCCCGCGACCATCGTCGCCGCGACGGAAGCGCCGCCGTGGAATGCGCCCTGGCCGCCGAGGCCCGCGAGGGCGATCGCCGATCCGCCCGCGAGCTGGAGCGCCAGGCGCGTCCGCGTCGCGCCGCCCGCGATCGCCGCGGCGTCGGTATGCGGACCGCCGCCGGCCGCGTCCCGCGGGCCCGGGGCGGAGCGCGCTGCACCCGTCTGGTCGCCCGCGCGCGTCGGTCCGCCGGCGGTGCCGGCGCTGAGCGCGGGCGCGACGAGCGCGGCCGCCAGCGCCGGGAGCGGCGCGAGACCGAGGAAGACCCAGCGCCACCCGAGGTGCTCGGCGACGATGCCCGCCAGCGCCGGGCCGACGAGGCCGGGCACGACCCAGGCGCTCGAGAGCGTCGCCAGCATGCGGGGCTGGAGAGCGGTCGCGTAGCCACGCGCGATCGACGCGTACGCGACCGCCGAGAGGAGCCCGCCGCCGAAGCCCTGAGACGCCCGGCCGGCGACGAGCAGCGGCATCGCGGGCGCGAGCCCGCTCACCACGAGCCCGCCCGCGAACAGGACCGTGCCCGCGACGAAGGGCCGCGCCGGCCCGCCGCGGTCGGCCGCGCCGCCGCCGACGGTGATGCCGACCAGGTTCGCGAGCATGAAGGCGCTGAATGTCCATCCGTACCAGGCGAGCCCGTCGAGCTCGGCCGTGGTCGCCGGGAGGACGGTGGCGACGGCGAGCGCCTCGAACGCGGTTGCGACGACGACGAGCACGAGCCCGAGCGTCAGGCGCGCGCGCGGCGGGCTCCAGATCGAGGCGGCGTCGGACACGGCCGTCGTTCTGTCATCGAAGGGCGCGCGCCGCCATGACGCCGGCCGCGCTTGCCCTCCGCGGGCGCGGGTGCTCTCTGGCCGCGTGCACCGGGGCGACGTATGGGCGGTCGTGGCGATCGCCGCCGGGTGGGCTGCGGCCGTGGCGCTCGTCGGTCCGCGCGCCGACGTGCCGATCCTCGACGACTGGTGCTACGCCATCTCCGTCGAGGAGCTGCTGCGCGGCCTGCCGCTTCGCGTGTCGCCGTGGAGCTCGACGTTTCCTCCGGTGCACCTCTGGTGGGGAGCCCTCTTCGCCCGGGTCGGCGGGTTCTCGTTTACGACGCTCCGGCTCTCGACGCTCGCGCTCTGGCTCGCGGGAACGCTCGGCGCCTACGGGACGCTGCGCGCGCTCGGCGTGCGCACCGCCGTCGCGTTCGTCGGCGTGGTCGCCTTCGCGCTCCACCCCGTCGGGTTCGTCCTCGCCTTCAGCTTCATGACCGACGTGCCGTTCGTCGCGCTCTCGTGGCTCGCGCTCTGGGCGCTGGTCGTCGGCCTCCGGCGCGAGCGTGAGCCGGTGATGCTCGCCGGCCTCGCGCTCGCGGTGGTCGCGTTCTTCGTGCGGCCGGTCGCGATCGTCCTCCCGGCCGGGCTCTTCGTCGGCGCGCTCGCGCTCGACCGCGCCGCGCTCCGCTTCCGCGCCGCGCTCTACGCGACCGCGACGGTCGCCGTCATGGCGGTCGTGTCGGTGGCGCTCACGCGGCTCTTCCCGTGGGCGGGCGATGGTGGCGTTCAGTACCGCGTGATGCGGCTCGCCTTCGTGCTCCTCGTGGCGCCGGCGGTGTACGCGGAGGCGGCGCTCAGCATGCTCGCCCACGTCGGGCTCGCGGTGCTCCCGCTGCTCGTCGCGTTCGGGCCGCCGCCGCGGCGGGGGGCGTGGCTCGGCGCGCTCGGCCTGATCGCGGCGGCGGTCGCGGTCTCGCCGTTCGCCGAGGCTTCCGTGTCGGCGGTGAAGTTTGCGCACACGGCGACGTTCGAGGAGCTCGGGGCGGCGCGGCCGCTCCTCCAGGGCGCGCCGCCGCGCGACCCGGCGCGGGCCGCGGCGACGCTCGTCGCGACCGCGCTCGGGCTCGCCGCCGCCGCGATCCTGCTCGCTCGCGTCGCCGCCGCGCTCCGGCCGGGAGGGCGGCTCCGGCGGGCGGAGTGGGCGTGCGTCGGCGGCTTCGGCCTCGCGTCGTTCGGACTCTGCTTCGTGCTCTGGTTCTTCTACGACCGCTACTACCTGCCGCTGGTCATGGCGGGCGCGGTGCTGGCGCTCGGCGACACGACGGCCCCGGTCGCGCCGTGGCGCCGCGGTCTCGCCGCGGCGGCGTTCGCGCTCGTGGCGCTCGCCGACGTGACCGGCACCCGCGACATGCTCGCCTACGCGCGCGCGGTCGGGGCGACGGCGGCCGAGCTCCGCGCCGCGGGCGTTCCGGAGCTCGCGCTCGATGCCGGCTACGCCGAGAACGGCTGGCGGCTCTACGCCCATCCCGAGCGGCTGCCGGCGGGGAAGACTCCGGAGCTCGACGTGCCGCACGTGACCGCCAGGGCGGACGGCCTGCCGTGGGTGATCGCGAACGCGCCGCTCCCGGGGTACCGGGTGCTCCGCACCGTCGCGGTGCCGACGTGGTGGGCGTACACCGACCGCCTCTACGTGCTGCGCGCGGAGTGACGTCGCGCGGCGGTCCGGTTTCCCGAGCGCCCGTCGCCGGGCGCGTCCCGACGGGATCAGACGACGGCTTTGAGGTGGCGGCGCGGGGCGATCGGGGACGGGGGCTGCGTCATCTGCGCCGCCGGGAAGGCGCCGGCATGGCTCGCGCGGAACTCCTCGACGAGGGCCTGCTGCGCCTCCTCGGGCGCGTCGAGAGGAGCCACCCGGAAGTAGAGCCGCCCGAAGTGCGCGTGGAGGGTCGGCGGAACGTTCAGATGCGCCGCGAGCGACTCGCCGAGGTGCTCGGTCGCGGCGCCGATGAAGACGACCGTCCGCACCAGATTGGCGAGCTCGTAGACGCCGGGGCAGCTCGGCGCCTCGGCGATCAGCGCCGGGAGCATCGGCTTCCAGGTGGAGAAGGCGATCGGCATGCTCTGAACCCTCGCGTCGAACAGCAACCCACGTGCCACGCCGCGTGCCTGGGAACCTCCAAGTGCTTCCTAATCCCGGACCACGCGCGCCGCGAAGACGGGCGCTACAAATCCGACGCCCCGGACGCGCGCGTGTCGCCGCTACGCCGCTCGCCCCTCGATCAGCGTGAGGCGCACGCCATGCGCGGCTCCCGGGTCCACCGCCAGGGCGCGCGCCGCTCCCTTGGCCTCGACGGTGAAGCCGATGCCGGCCGTGCGCAGCGACGCCTCGGCTTCCGGGAGACTACCGACCTCCAGGCAGATCTCGGCCATACCCTCGCCGCTCCTGGCGAGGATCGCGGCGAGCGCGGAGCCGTCCGCCGGGTGCGCGAAGGCGATGCGGGCGCCGCCGATCCGGAGCGCGGGAGAGCCCACGACCGGCGCCGACGGAGCGAGCTCGAAGTGGCGGCGGAAGGTGGCGGCCGCGCCCTCGGCGTCCGGGGTGACGACCACGACGTGGTCGATCCGGCGCGTCTCCATCAGTGCCGTTCCTCCGCGAGCGGTTGCGCGTACTCGACCAGCACGCCGCGGGTCGCCGCCGGATGGAGGAAACAGATCATGCCGGCGAGCCCGAGCCGCGGCTTCTCGTCGATCACCCGGATGCCCTTCGCCTTCGTGGCGGCGAGCTCGGCGTCGACGTCGTCGGTCTCGAAGCAGAGGTGGTGCAGTCCCTCGCCGCGCTTGGCGAGGAACTTCCCGATACCGCTCCGATCGGAAAGCGGCTGGAGGAGCTCGATCTCGCTCTCGCCGACCTTGAGCAGCGCCGCGGTCACGTCCTGATCGACGACCGTCTTCACGACCATCACGGGGAGCCCGAGCACGTCGCGCCAGAAGCCGTACGCCTGCTCGAGGTCGCGGACGACGACCCCGACGTGGTGGATCTTCGAGAGCACCGCTACCTCCTTCCTGCCGTCATCACCGTCGATCTCCCCCTCGCCAGCTCGGGCTCACCCCGACGTGGTGGATCTTAGACAGCATCGCTGACGCTCGCGTTGGAAAGCATCGGAACGCTCTCCCTCAGGCGACGCTCGAGACCAGGAAGTCGTTCGGGGTCGGCGGCGTCGTCGCGTAGTCGTAGAAGCCTTTGCCGCTCTTGCGGCCGAGCCAGCCCGCGAGCACCAGGCGCTTCAGGAGCGGCGGCGGGGTGAAGCGCGCCTCGCGGTACTCGTCGTAGAGGTTGTTCGACATGTGGAAGACGATGTCGAGGCCGATGAAGTCGGCGAGCGCGAGCGGGCCCATCGGGTGGTTCGCGCCGAGCTGCATCGCGGAGTCGATCGCGGCGATCGAGGCGAGCCCCTCCTGTACGGTGCGGATCGCGTCGACCATGTAAGGCGTGAGGAGGCGGTTCACGACGAAGCCCGTGAAGTCGCGGATGGTGACGCCCGTCTTCTTCACCGTGGCGGTGAACTCCTGCGCCGCCTTCAGCACCTCGGGGTCGGTGCGGAGCGTCGGCACGATCTCGACCAGCTTCATGACCGGGGCGGGGTTGAAGAAGTGGAGGCCGATCACGCGCGTCGGCCGCTTGGTCGCCTCGGCGAGCGCGGTCACCGACAGGGTCGACGTGTTGGTCGCGAAGATCGCGTTCTCCTTCACGACGTCTTCCAACCGGCCGAAGAGGCGGCGCTTCTCGTCGAGATCCTCGATCACCGACTCGATGACGAGGTCGCACTCGCCGAGGTCGTGGATCTTGTTGGTGCAGGTGAGGCGGCCGAGGGTCGCTTTCAGCTCGTCCTCGGTCATGCGCTGCTTCTCGACGTCGCGCTGCAGGGCTTTGGCGATCTTCTGCTTGCCCGCCTCGACCGGGCCCTCGGTCATCTTCATGAGGATGGTGTCGAGGCCGGCGCGCGCCGTCACCTGCGCCATGCCCGTGCCCATCTGACCGCTTCCGATCACGGCAACGCGACGAATCTCCATTTGGATCGCTCCCCTTCGGATGTGAGTGGTGGTGCGGCGCCGGCGAAAAAGCCGCGCGACTGTACGCGCCGATGGCGGCGGCGTCAACGAGGCGGGACGCGTGTGGCGGGGCGCCGCGCGCGCCGTCCGGCGAGTTGCGGGTGCGATTCCCGATGATAAGAAGGCGCGCGTCCCGCCGTGAAGTCGATCCGAGAGGAGACCTCCAGATGAGCAGCCGGCCGGCCAGCACCGGCGAGGCGACCGCGACCCTGCTCGCGGCCCTCGACCGCACCCTCGAAACCGTCGTCGCCACGGGCGCCGCCCGCACGAGCCAAGGGAAAGACATCGACGCCCACCAGCCCCAGGCCGAGCGCGTCGCCTACTTCGCGACCGAGGTGCGCGCCGTGAAGTGCCTCGCCGGATACGCGGCCGGGGAGGGCCGGGCCGAGCCGCACGTCGACGACATGGCGCTCCTCTTCGCGGCCGAGATCGCGAGCAAGGCCGCGGGGCAGCTCGACGCGCACGCCGGCGACCTCGGCCTCGACCCGGCGTTCGTCGACGCGACGCTCGCGACGCCGGCCGTGCGGGCCGCGATCCGCGCCGGCATGGCCGACGCGCGCGTGACCGCGATCGGGCGCCGGCAGCTCGAGAGTCGCGGCGTCAACAACAGCCCGGTCGACGAGCTCTCCGCGATGACCCGCGACGCCGTCCGGCAGTTCGCCACTACCGAGGTGGCGCCGCTCGCCGAGCACATCCACCGCCACGACGACCTCGTGCCCGACGCGCTCATCGCCAAGATGGCGGAGCTCGGCTACTTCGGCATGGCCGTGCCCGAAGCCTACGGCGGCGGCGGCATGGGGAACCTCGCGATGATCATCACGACCGAGGAACTCTCGGCCGTGTCGCTCGCGGCCGCAGGCAGCTTGATCACGCGGCCCGAGATCCTCACCAAGGCGCTCGTGAAGGGCGGCACCGACCGCCAGAAGTCGCACTGGCTGCCGCCGATCGCCGCCGGGAAGGTCATGGTCGGTGTCTCGGTGACGGAGCCCGACACCGGCTCCGACGTCGCCTCGATCACGTGTCGTGCCGAGCCGGTCGAGCGCGACGGCAAGCAGGGTTGGGTCGTGAACGGCGCCAAGGCGTGGTGCACCTTCGCGGGCCGCGCCAACGTGCTGGCGCTCCTCGCGCGCACCGATCCCGATCCGACGCTCGGCGCCAAGGGCCTCTCGCTCTTCATCGTGCCGAAGGACACGTTTCCCGGACACGCGTTCGAGATGAAGCAGCCGGCGGGCGGCTTCCTCACCGGCAAGGCCGACGCCACGCCGGGCTACCGCGGCATGCACTCGTTCACGCTGATGTTCGACCAGTTCTTCGTACCGGGCGAGAACCTGGTCGGCGAGGCGGGCGGCGTCGGCAAGGGGTTCTATCTCCAGATGGCGGGCTTCGCGGCCGGCCGGCTCCAGACCGGCGGCCGCGCGACCGGCCTCGCGCAGGCGGCGCTCCAGCGCACCTGCGAGTACGCCAACGATCGCAAGCAATTCGGGAAGCCGATCGGCCACTACGGCCTCACGCAGTACAAGCTCGGCCGCATGGCGGCGCACATCGCGGCGGCCCGTCAGCTCACGTATACGGCGGCGCGCCTGATGGACGAGAACGAGTCGATCGCGCTCGAGCCCGCGATGGCGAAGCTCTTCGCCTCCGACGTCGCCGTCTGGGTGACGCAGGAGGGCCAGCAGTTGCACGGCGGCTGGGGCTACGCCGAGGAGTTCCCGATCTCGCGCTACGTCGTCGACGCGACCGTGCTGCCGATCTTCGAGGGGGTGAAGCCGATCCTCGAGCTCAAGGTCATCGCGCGGAACCTGCTCGGCTGACGGCGCGCGACCCGGAGGCTCACCGGGCGGCGGGCGCATTCGCTCCCGGGGTTCAATGGCGGGCGAGGTGGGCGAGGAGCGCTTCGTTCACGGCGTCGCTCGCCTCGCTCGCCGCCGCGTGGCCGACGTCGGCGAGCACGCGGACGGTCGCCCGGGGAATCGCCCGGGCGAGCGCGTCTCCGTGCGGGGTCAGGAGGTCGGCGCCGGCGGCGATGACCAGCGTCGGGACCTGGAGCCCGCGGAGCTCGGCGCTCGGCGGTCCGGGCCATGCCGCCATCCCCGCGGCCCAGCGATCGAGGGTGTCCGGCGGCGCGACGGAGAGCGCGGCGGCGAGGCCCCGGCGCATGCGCTCGCGCCCGGCGTCGTCGGCGAGCGCCCGCTCCGAGAAGAGCCACGGCAAGAGCGTCCGCGACAGCGTCTCGACGCCGCCGTGGCGCGCGACGGCGCACCAGCCGGCGGCGACCGAGCGCAGGCGCGGGCCGGCGTGGAGGAACGGCGTCACGAGCGTGAGCGAGCGGACGCGATCCGGGACGCGCAGCGCGAGCTCGAGGGCGATCGCCGCCCCGAGGCTCGCGCCGACGACGTGCGCGCGCGCGCCGAGAGTCGCCAGGAGCGCCGCCGCGTCCCCGGCCCCCTCGGCGATCGCGTAGGCCTCGGCGGCGGGGGCGTCCGACGCGCCGATGCCGCGCGGGTGGAGGGCGAGCGCCCGGAACGTCCCGGCGCACGCGACCGCGTGGAGCTGCGGCGCGAAGCTCGCCGCACCGACGCCGAAGCCCGGAAGGAACACCACCGGATCGCCGTCGCCTTCACGCAGCACCTCCAGCATCACGCCGTCGCGCACGGCGACGAGCCGTTCGCGACGCGCGGCGAACGCCGCGACGTCCTCCTTCGTGACGCGGCCGCCGGGGCCGGTGCCGGCGATGTCCGCGAGCGTGATGCCGAGGCCGCGCGCCAGCGCGCGGGCGGCGGGCGTGACGGGCGCCGCGTCCATGCGCGCCGGGTCGGGATCGGACCCCTGGTCGCGGCCGGGGTCCGTGCGCGCCGGGTCGCGGCCGGACCCCGCGCGCTGCGCGCCCGCGCGCCGGGGCGTCCCCGCGTCGCCCGGCGCCGCCGCGCCCGCCGGCGGCGCCGCGCCGGCGCCCGCCCGCTCGTGCTCCCGCCGGAACGCGTCCGCGTCGAACGGCTCGGTTCCCGTGGCCGTCAAGGCTCCGAGCAGCGTCCCGCACGGAGCGGTCTCGCCCGCCGCGACGTAGAGGTGGCGCAGTACGCCCGAGGCGGTGGCCTCGACGTCGACCTGCGTCTTCTCGGTCTCGATGACGACGACGATGTCGCCCTTCTCGACCGCGGCGCCGACGGCGCGCGGCCACTCGACGACGGTGCCTTCCTGCATCGTCATGCCGAGCTTCGGCATCGCGATGGGGGTCGCCATGGCTACAGCAGCGCGCGCGCGGCCTCGACGATGCGCGCGGGCGACGGCATGTAGGCTTCCTCGAGCACGCGCGTGAAGGGCACGGGACACATCGCCGCCGTCACGCGCCGGACCGGCGCGTTCAGGAGGTCGAAGCCCCGGTCCACGCAGAGCGCGGCGACGTCGCTCGCGATCGAGCAGCGGGGCGTCGCCTCGTCCACCACGACCAGGCGCCCGGTGCGTCCGAGGGTTTCGAGGATCGCGTCCTCGTCGAGCGGCGCGAGCGAGCGCAGGTCGAGCACCTCGGCGCTGACGCCGTCGCGCTCGAGGTCGGCCGCCGCCGCGAGCGCCATGCCGACCGTCGCGCCCATCCCGACGAGCGAGACGTCGCTGCCGCGCCGCACCACCTTCGCCCGCCCGATCGGCACCTCGTAGTCGCCCTCGGGGACGTCGCTCGCGACGAACAGGATGCCCTTCGGCTCGCAGAAGACGACGGGATCGTCGCAGCGGATGGCGGCGAGGAGCAGGCCCTTCGCGTCGGCGGCGTTGGAGGGGATCACCGTCTTCAGGCCGGGAATGCCCGCGGTCATCCAGTAGAGCGACTGCGAGTGCTGGGCCGCGGCCTGGAGGCCGGCGCCCGTCACGGTGCGCACCGTGAGCGGGACGCGGGCTTTGCCGCCGAACATGTAGCGGAACTTGGAGGCCTGGTTCAGCAGTGGGTCGAGGCACGTCCCGAGGAAGTCGATGAACATCAGCTCGATCACCGGACGCAGCCCCGTCACCGCCGCGCCGACCGCGGCTCCGAGGATGCCCATTTCGCTGATGGGGGTGTCGAGCACCCGGTCGGGAAACTGGCCGACCAGGCCGCGCGTGACGCTCATGATGCCGCCGATCTCCTCGGTGCCCTCGGGTCGCAGGCCGCCGCCGGCGACGTCCTCTCCCATCAGGATGACGTCCGGATCGCTCGCCATCGCGATGCGCAGGGCCTCGGCGATCGCGAACGCGGTCGGGATCGCGCGCGGCTCGCCCGCCGGCAGGCTCGCGGCGCTCATCGCGCCCCCTCCGCGTCGCTCGTGGCGAACACCCCGTGCAGGAGCTCGCCGGCATCCGGGAAGGGCGCGTCCTGGGCGCGGGCCACGGCGTCGGCGACGAGCGCTGCGACGTCCACGTCGATCGCCCGCAGGTTGCTCTCGGTCAGGAGCCCCTCCCGCGTGACGCGCGCCTCGAAGAGCCGCAGCGGATCGCGGTGCCGGATCCAGTCGTCGGCCTCGTGCTTGGCGCGATAGACGAGCGGATCCCCGACGTAGTGGCCCAGGAAGCGGTAGGTCTTGCACTCGAGGAGGCTCGGCCCCGCGCCGCCGCGCGCGCGGGCGATGGCCTCGCCCGCCTGCGCGTAGACGTCGAAGAAGTCCATGCCGTCGGCGATCAGGGCGTGCATCGCGTAGGCGCGCGCCCGCTCGGCGATGTCCTTGACGGGCACCACGAACGCCGTCGGCGTGAACTCCCCCCAGCCGTTGTTCTCGCAGACGTAGACGGCCGGCAGCGACCAGTTGGCGGCCATGTTGAGGGATTCGTGGAACGCCCCCTGGTTCGACGCGCCGTCACCGAAGAACGCGACGGCGACGCCTCCGGTCCGCTTGAGCTTGGCCGTGAGCGCCGCTCCGGTCGCGAGCGGAATCCCCGCGCCGACGATGCCGTTGGCGCCGAGCATGCCCTTCCCGAGATCGGCGATGTGCATCGAGCCGCCGCGGCCGCCGCACGTACCGGTGCGGCGTCCGAACAGCTCGGCCATCATGCCGCGCACGTCGACGCCCTTGGCGATGCAGTGGCCGTGGCCGCGGTGCGTGGACGCGACGTGGTCGTGCTCCCCGAGGTGCGCGCAGACGGCGGCCGCGATCGCTTCCTGGCCGACGTAGGTGTGGAGAAAGCCGCCGAGACGGCCCTGGGTCACGAGCGCGACCAGCGCCTCTTCGAAGCTGCGGATCGTGCGCATCGTGCGGTAGGCGACCTGGAGCACTTCGGTCGTCGGCGGCCGTGTCATCGTGCGTCCTCCGGAGGGGATGGCCCGGGGCCGCGCGGCCCCGGGGGGTTGGTTAGAGGTCGTTGCGATCGAAGACCTCGAGGTCGACCGTCGTCGTGTTGTTCTCGGGGTTCTGCGCGTCGTCGACGTCGGGGGCGGTGTCGAGCGCGACCGCGTGCACGTCGAAGGTGCAGCGGAAGGGGATCCTGGTCGAGACCGAGATCACGTCCTGGAGCTTCACGCTCACGACGACGGTCGCCTTGATCTTGCCCCCGATCGGGACGCTGGCGGTCGCCTGCAGGCCGGGGGTGGCCGCGTCGGCGTCGAGCTGCGTGACCGCGCCGCCGCCGCAGGAGTTGTCGCTGGTGGTGAGCGTGTAGGTGCGCGAGAGCGGCGCGGCCGGACCGAACTCGACGTTCGAGACCTCGAGCTTGATCGTCTTGCCGCCGGTCGCGTCGCCGCTCTTGACGTTCACCTTGGCGGACTTCGCGACCCTGACGAGGAAGTCGGGGCCCTCGGCGCGGGTCGCCGCGATGCCGTCGGCGCCGGCGTCGACGACCGCCTGGCTCGCCGTGCAGGCGTTTCCGACGGGCACGAGCTGCACGTCGTCGCCGGCGCCGAAGTTGTTGGCGGTGGTGTCGGCGACGAGGTTCGGGCCGCACCGCACGACGTCGGTGTTCGGGGCGGCCGTGCCGGCCGGGAGGAGTTGCACGTCGTCCCCGGCGGGCGCGAGCGTCTGCGCGACGCCGTCGGCGCCGGCGATCACGCACGGCGTGTTGGCGGGCGCCACGCCGAGCGCGATGCCGCTCGGGTAGGTGTCGTCGCCGCCGAGCGCGGTCTCGGGGACGCCGTTCGGTCCGGTGTCGACGGCCACGCGATTCGCGTTCTGGCAGGTGGCGCCGAGCGCGATCAGCTGGACGTCGTCGCCCGCGGCGGCGCTCTCGACCACCTTGTTCGCGCCGCAGCGGATCTCGTTGCGATGCGGCGTGGCGCCGCCGACCGGGGCGGCCTGGATGTCGCCGGTCGCAGCGGTCGTGGTGCAGATGCCGTCGGCGCCGGTGTCGGCGACGATCGAGCTCTGCAGGCCGGTGCCGGGGGCGATGACCTGCTCGTCGGCGCGGAGCGGCGCGGCGGCGAGCAGGGCGGCGAGCGGCGCGAGGACGAACGGGCGGGCGCGGCGGCGCATGGGAACCTCCATGGGGCGGGTCGTCCGGTCGGCCTACTCGACGGTGGGGCCGCGAGGCAAGCGGATTCTTCTTGCCTCGGACGCTGCGCGCGCGTACGACCTGGGCGTTCCACGGAGACGGAGGTTCCCATGCGAGTCGCGCGTGCCGTCGGGTCTCTCGGGCGCCGAGCCCTTCTCGGGGGTGCGTTCTTCGCACTCGCGGCCGCGTCGTCCGCCGAGGCGGGCTGCGCGACGAGCCAAGATGCCGGCCTCGTGCGCCGCACGCTCAACCAGGGGATGCGCTGCGCCGACAAGCGCCTGCGCTCCGGCCCGCTCGCGAGCTGCCGCTCGACGGCGCCGCCCGCGTGCGCCGGGACGCTCGTCGAGGACGCGGTCGCCATCGCCTACGGGGCGAATCATCCGCCCGCGGCGGCGGTCGTCGACCGCCGCGGCCTGCGCGACCAGCTACGCTGCCAGAAGAAGGTCGGGACCGCGGTCGCGAGCTACGTCGGGTCGAAGCTGAAGGACCTCGTGAACGCCAAGGATCCGGTCGCCGCCGAGGCGCGGGCGCGGAAGCAGCTCGACACGCTGCCGACCCATTGTCTCGTCCAGGTGCTGCAGGATCCGAGCACCATGCTCGTGCCCTCGGTCGGTCCCCAGTGCGCCGCCGCCGCGCCCGCGACCCCGGGGGCGCCGGTCGCCGCGGCCGCGCTCCGCGACTGTCTGGTCACGCTGCTCGGCGTGTGGGTGGACCGCTGGGGGCCGAACCCGCAGCCGCTCCGCCCGAACATCCTGTTCATCCTGACCGACGACCAGCGCTGGGACACCACGGGCCCGGTGCACGCGCCGGGCGGCGCGACCGACGTGATGGCGCGGACGCGCGCCGAGCTCGCCGCGAGCGGTCTCGACTTCCGCGCGGCGTTCGTGACGACGCCGCTCTGCTGTCCGAGCCGCGCGAGCATCCTCTCCGGCCAGTACGCGCACCGGACCGGCGTCTACAAGAACGGCGGCGACAACGGCGGCGCCGACGACTTCGCCGACGCGTCGACGATCGCGACCTGGCTCCAGGGGGCGGGCTACCGCACGAGCCTGATCGGCAAGTACCTGAACGGCTACGCGGAGCTCTGGCAGGACGGCGACCCGCCCTACGTGCCGCCGGGCTGGACCGAGTGGCGCGGCATGAAGAACGTCGCCTTCTACGACTACGTGATGATCGAGCCCGACGGCCTCGGCGGCTACGCCGAGGTGCCGTACGGCAGCGCGCCCGCGGACTACTCGACCGACGTGCTGCGCGAGAAAGCGAAGGCGTTCATCAGCGCGAGCGTCGGCGCCGGCGACCCGTTCTTCCTGTATCTCGCCTTCAAGGCGCCGCACCTGCCGCAGATCCCGGCGCCGCGCCACGATGGGCTCTTCCAGGGCGCCGCGCCGTGGCGCCCGCCGAGCTGGAACGAGGCCGACGTCTCCGACAAGCCGACCTGGCTGCAGGGCCAGCCGCTCGAGGACGCCGGCGAGCTCGACCAGATCCGCATCGACCAGCTCGAGATGCTGCAAGCGGTCGATGAGGCGATCGGCGGCGTTCCGAGCGGCGGCATCACCGGGATCATGGAGCACCTCCGGACGCTCGGCGTCGCCGACGACACGCTCGTCGTGTTTCTCGCCGACAACGGGTGGCTCTGGGGTGAGCACCGGCTGCGCGGCAAAAACCAGCCCTACGAGGAGTCGATCCGCGCCCCGATGCTGGTGCGCTACCCGAAGCTCGCGCCGCTCGCACGGGTCGAGACCCGCTTCGCCCTCAACATCGATCTCGCACCGACTTTCGCGGAGCTCGCCGGCGTCGGAGTGCCGATCGCGGAGGACGGCGTGAGCCTCGTGCGGATCCTCGACGGCACGCAGCCCGCGGGCACGTGGCGCGCCGACTTCCTCGCCGAGGCGTGGCCGGGGAGCCACCCGTGGGCGCTCGTTCGCGAGGCGCAGTGGAAGTACACCGAGATCCCGGTCGCGCCGGGCGATCCGGCGACGGCCTTCGAGCGCGAGCTCTACGACCTCGCCGCCGATCCGTACGAGCTCGGCAACGTCGCGGACGATCCCGCGCACGCGGCGCGCGTCGCCGCGATGGCGATGCGCCTCCGCCAGCTCCGGCCGAACTGGCCCGTCGACTCCGACCCGAACGGGCCGGACCCGGCCGAGGACGAATAGGCGAGGCCGTCAGCGGATCCCGGCCTCGCCGCGCCCGGCGCCAGGGTGGGTCTCCGGCGCGGAGGATCGCTCACGCTCCAGCAACTCCTCGGCAGGGCGTCGCGTGTCTTCCCGAGGCATGCGCCCCCGCCGGCTCTTGCACGCCGCGGGAGAGGGTGATGCGTTGGGGCGCCGTGCTCGCCCTGCGCGCCCTGCTCGCGGTCGTTGCGCTCCCGGGGGCGGCGACCGTCCTCGTCCCGTGGCTGCTGGTGCGGATGGGCGGCGCGGGCGCGGCGCCGTTCGCGGGCCGCGCGTTCGGGACGCTCCTCGCCGCCGTCGGGGCGATCGTGGTCGGCTGGTGCGTGGTCGATTTCGCGCGCGTCGGGCGCGGCACGCTCGCTCCCGTCGATCCTCCGACGGTGCTGGTGCGGCGCGGGCTCTACCGGCTCGTGCGCAACCCGATGTACGTCGGCGTCCTCACGGTGCTGGCCGGCGAGGCGCTGGCCTTCGGGTCGCGGGTCATCGCGCTGTGGGCGCTCGGTCTCGCGGCGGCCTTTCACGTGCGTGTGGTGCGCTACGAGGAGCCCGTGCTGCGGGCGACCTTCGGCGCGGCGTTCGACGAGTACTGCCGGAGGGTGCCGCGGTGGCTCCCCGGGCCGTGGTCGTGAGGCCGAGTCCCACGAACCACCTCGCTACAGCGGGAGATCCTTCGTGCCCCGCTTCGGCGCGCCGACCAGGCATGCCATGTTCCCCGCCGGGTGCTTGTTCTCGTACATCAACTGATGCGCGTGCGGGATCTGGTCGAAGGTGAAGGTCTCGCCGAGGCACGGATCGACCTTGCTCGCGAGCACGAGGTCGTTCAGGCCCTTCGCCTGATCGTCGTTCGCGAAGTGCGAGCCCTGGAAGCGCTTCTGCCGCATCCAGAGGTACCGGAGGTCGACGACGGCGTTGTAGCCGGTCGTGCCGGCGCAGATGACGACCATGCCGCCCGTGTCGCAGACGAAGATCGACGTCGGCACGGTGTCCTCGCCGGGGTGCTCGAAGACGATGCGCGGGCTCCGGCGCTCGCCGAGCACGTCCCAGAGCGCCTTCCCGAAGGCGCGCGCTCCCGCCGCCCACTTGTCGTAGGCGGCGGTGTCCTTCCAGTGCGGCAGCATGCCCCAGTGCTCGAACTTCTTGCGGTTGATGCAGCCCTTGGCGCCGAGCTTCTCGCAGAAGGCGAACTTGTCCTCGCCGGACACGACCGCGATCGGAATGCCGCCCTGCGCCTTCGCGATCTGGATCGCCATGCTGCCGAGGCCGCCCGAGCCGCCCCAGACGAGGACGACGTCGTCCTGGCGCACCGTGTGCGGCGGCCAGGCCATCAGCATGCGGTAGGCGGTCGCGCCGACCAGCATGTAGGCGGCGGCGGCCTCCCAGGTGAGGTGGGTGGCTTTCGGCAGACACTGGTGCGCCTGCACCTTGGTGAACTGCGCGAAGCTCCCCCAGTTGGTCTCGTAGCCCCAGATCTGGAAGCTCGAGGCGAACATCGGATCGACACCGGCCCGCACGACCTTGTCGTTGCGGTCCCAGACGCCGCAGTGGATGACGACCTCGTCGCCGACCTTCACGTGCGTTACGTCGGCGCCGACCTTGTAGACGATGCCCGACGCGTCGCTGCCGCCGATGTGGAAGCCGGTGGCGTCGCCGCTCTTGGCGTGCACTTTCACCACGTCGATCGGGATGCCGAGGGCGGCCCAGACGTTGTTGTAGTTCACGCCGGCGGCCATCACGCAGACGAGCACCTCGTCGGGCGCGATCTCGGGGACCGGAACCTTCTCGACCCGGAACGCCTTGGTCGGCTCGCCGAAGCGGTCGGGGCGGATGACCTGGGCGTACATCTCGGCCGGGACGTGGCCGACGGGGGGGATCTGGCCGATCTCGTAGAGGTCGCGTTTCTCGCTCATGGATGGCGTCTCCTGACGGAAAAGTCGGCGGAACTTACTCGACGTCCCGGCGCTGCCGCAAGCGCGCCGCCGCGCCCCGACGCCCTCCCGGACCCGCCTGCCCGCCGGCCCCGCCGCGTACGCTCAGCGGCCGACGAAGCCCAGAAACTCTTGAAGCGAGTCGAAGCGCATGAAGAGGTTGCGGCGCTTCTCCTGGCCGATCGTCGAGGTCGGCCGGTCGGCGTAGTTGTGGCCGGGGTAGAGCACCGTGTCGTCGGGGAGCTTCCGGAGCGTGTGCAGGCTCTCGTAGAGCTGGGCGGGGTCGCTGCCGGGGAGGTCGGTGCGGCCGCAGCTTCCGATGAAGAGCGTGTCGCCGGAGATGAGGTTGCCGTCGACCAGGAAGCACTGCGAGCCCGGGGTGTGTCCGGGCGTGTGCACGAACGTGAGCGGGATCGTGCCCACCTGGACGGTGTCCCCCGCGTCGACCGCCACCACGTCCGACGCGGAGAGATCGGAGACGCGCCCGACGTACCCGGCCTCGCGCTTGTGGATGTACGCCTTGACCCCGAGCCGGCCGACGAGCTCCGTCGCGCCGGTCACGCTCATGCCCATGAAGCGGCCGCCGAGGTGATCGGGGTGGAAGTGCGTGACGAGAGCCTTGGTGATCGTGTAGCCGTCGGCCGCGGCGGCGTCGATGATCGCGTCGATCTCCCAGGCGCCGTCGACGACCGCCGCCTCGCGCGTCTCCGGGTCGCCGACCAGGTACACGTAGTTCTGCATCGGCCCGATCTCGAGCTGACGGAGATAGAGGAGGGGCGCGCTCATGGCTTCCTTTCGGCGGAACGTTTCGGCGGTTTGCCGGCGGGCAGCGTGAGCCCCTTCTCCCAGAGGTATTCAGGCTCGCCGAGCTGGTGCGACATCCAACGCGCGAGCACGAACAGGAGGTCGGAGAGACGGTTCACGTAGCCGAGCGCTGCCTCGCCGACCGGCTCGCGCTTCATGAGCCGCAGGATGTCGCGCTCGGCGCGGCGGCAGACGGTGCGTGCCTGGTGCAGGAACGCGGCGATCGTGCCGCCGCCGGGCAGGATGAAGGACTTGAGCGGCGCGAGCTCGGCCTGGCACTCGTCGATCGTCCGCTCGAGCACTTCGATCTGCGCGGGGCCGATGCGGATCATGCCCTCCCAGGCCGCCTCGGGCGGCGTGGCGAGCTCGCTGCCGAGGTCGAAGAGCTCGTTCTGGATCTGACGCAGGATCTGGTCGAGCCGCTTGGTCGCGGTGAACGGCGTCGCGGCGTCGTTGCAGGCACGGACGATGCCGAGCACGGCGTTGAGCTCGTCGATCGTCCCGTAGCTCTCGATCCGCGGATCGTCCTTGGGGACGCGCCGTCCGCCGACGAGGGCCGTCTCGCCCTTGTCGCCGGTGCGCGTGTAGACCTTGGTGATGCGGATCGCCACGCGCGGACCCCCGGCTAGCGCTTCGCCGCGGCGCCCGTCGCGACCGGGAGGCCGGCGTCGCGCCAGCCGGGAGTGACCACGCGGCCGGTCTCGTCGCGCGCGCCGCCGAAGCCGCCGTGGACGTTGGTGACGTCGGTATAGCCCGCGGCGGCGAGGATCTCGGCGCCGCGCTGCGACCGGCCGCCTGCCTGGCAGCCGACGAGCAGCGGCGTGTCGCGTGCCACCGCGCGCTGCACCGCATCCACGAAATCCGGGTTCGGCGTCGAGCTGCCGCCCCGGAAGAAGACGACCGGGACGTTGATGGCGCCCTCGGGGTGCCCCGCCGCGAACTCTTCGGGAGTGCGGACGTCGAGGTAGACGGCGTTCGGGTCGCGCCGCAGGGTGTCGTAGGCGTCGGGCGGCGTCGTCTGCCGGATCTCCATGCGCTCCGTCTATAGCAGAGGCGGCGACGGAGCGTCACCCCGCGGCACGACCTGGTCGCCGACCACGCGTCGGTCGCGAGCGGTCCATGGATCGGTGTCGCCGGCGGGTGGGTCCGGGATCGCTTCTACGGTCGCCGGGTCGCCGACACCCAGCGCACGAAGCCCGCGGGAGCCTGACCGCCCTGCGGTCAAGCGAGGTGCGGCTCCCCGGAGCGATCCCGACCCGCCCGCCTGCTGCCACCGCTTCCGGTCGCGCGGCCGTGGGAAACCATACCGAGACGCTACGCGAGATGTTCGGGCGGCTCAGTGCGCGGTCGCGTCGGTGAAGAGACGCAGATAGGCGTCGCGGCTCGCCGGGGCGAGGGCGGCGAGCGTGAGGTTCTCCTCGACGTGAGCGCGATGCCGCATGCCGACGAGCGCGGTGGCGATGCCCGGCGTCGAGCGCACGAACTGGAGCGCGCGTTGGGGATCGGTCCGGCAGCCCTCCATGGCCTGGGCGAGTACGGACGGCAGTGGACCCACGAGCTTCCCCTGGAGGAGGCTCGCGCTCGCGACGACCATCAGGCCATGGTGGTCCGCGGCCTCGACCAGCGAGCCGAGGCGGTCGCCGACCGGCTGGTTGCGCGACGTGAGCGCCTCGGTCATCGCGAGGCTGCAGGGCAGCTGCACGACCCGGAAGTGGTGGTCGCGGCCGGCGGCGCTCGTGGCGAGTGCGACGAGGTCGGCGAGGGCGAGGTGGTCGCGCGCGTCGGGCGCGGCGCGGAGCGCGTTCCAGGTGGCGACGCCGTAGCAGCCGATCGCACCCGCCGCGACGGCCTCCTCGAGCACGCGGAAGGCCGCCCCGATTCGGGTGCGCACCTCGGCGCGCGGGACGGTCGCGAGCTGACTCTCGGGGTTGTGGAGGTAGTACACGTCGATCCGATCGACCTGCAGGTTGGCGCGGCTGCGGTCGATCTGGTGGCGCAGGTACGCGGGTGCGAGCGTGTGGCCGCCGACCAGCTCGTCGGCGGGAACGACCCCGGGAGCAACGTAGGCTTCGTGGAGCCAGCGCGCCGGTTCGGCCGGGTAGCTGCCGTCGAACGGGAGGTATCCCGCCTTGCTGCACACCAGCACCTCGTCGCGCGCCACGCTGCCGTCGGCGATCGCCGCGGCCAGTGCCCGGCCGACGGCGCGCTCGCTGCGCTGGGCCCGGTAGTTCGACGCGGTATCGACGACGTTCGCGCCGCGAGCGAGCGCGGTGCGGATCGCGTCGACGTAGAGCGCGTCGGTCGCGTCGTCGAGGGGACCGAGGTACGTCCCGATCCCGAGCGAGGCAACGGTCAGATCGCCGGGACCCGTCCGGAAATGCGCCGCCGGCAGCCGGCCGGCGAACCGGTCACGGTAGCGCCGGGTTCCGTCCGGGCTCGCGGCGTTCGCCGACATGCGGCTCCTTCGAAAAGCAGTGGGTGTGGATGATGCGCTTCAGGCGTTCGAGGTCGATCGGCTTCTTGTAGAGGACGCCCGTCGCGAGCCCGGCGAGCTTGCTGCGCTTGATGACGTGGTCGTGGTCGTAGAGATAGCCGGTCATCAGGATGACCGGCAGGCGCGGCGCGCGATCCTTGAGCTCCATGTAGAGATCGTACCCGTCCATGTCGGGCATCACGACGTCGCTCACGACGAGATCGAAGCGCTGGCAGGTCGCGATCCGGAGCGCGTCGAGGGCGGAGGTGGCGATCACCGCCGCGCAGCCCTGATGACGCAGGAGCTCGGCGAGCGACTGACAGACGCCGAGATCGTCGTCGACGACCAGGATCCTCAGCCCGGCGATCGACGGCGCGCCGCCGTTGGCGGCCGTCGGCGGGACGGGGGGCGCCGCGGGCGTCTGGCGGAGATCGGTCATGAGCGTGCCGGGCAGGTACGGCCGCGTCTCGTACTCGTCGCCCGCGGCCAGCTCCTGGACGCGGCCGACGATCGCGTGGATCTTCGCGACCTCGCGCTGCACCGCCTCGAAGCGTTCGACCTCGACCACCATCTGCTCGTCGGTCGCCGTCCGGCGCACGAACGCCTCGAGCAGCTCCATCGTGTTGGTGATGACCTCGAGCGGGTTGTTGATTTCGTGCGCCAGGCTCACGGCGAGCTCGCCGAGGGTGACCAGCCGGTCGCGCTGGCGGATCTGTCGGAGGTCCTTGGCGAATCCGATCGAGCCGACCTCGGCGCCCGACTCGTCGCGGGTGATCGCGCCCGAGATCGCCACCGGGATCTCGGCGCCGTCCTTGGCCACGAACACGGTCTCGTAGTTCTTGACCGTCCCCGTGGGGCCGGCGTCGGGGCCCCGCATGGCCCGCATGACGTCGCGGGCGCGATCCCGGGTCCGGTAGAGCAGCTGGACCGGCTTCCCGAGCACCTCCTCGGACGTGTAGCCGAGGGTCTGGCGCGCGCCGTCGTTGTAGAAGACGATTGCGCCCTGCCGGTCGACGGCGACGACGATGTCGGGGGAGTTCTCGAGAAGCTTCTCGAAGTAGATGCGCGGCAGCGGCATCGAGGGTTCGGTGCGCCGTCGCGAGCGCGGACGCTCCCGACCGGCGCCCGGCATGTTAGGCCGCAGCCTCCGGAGGGTCAAGATTGCGGGCGCGGCGGCCCGGCGGGTCAAGATTCTGACCGTGCGCAGGTCTCAAGGCGCCGTGCAAAGTGGCCGAGAATGTCACTGCGATGAGTACGCCCGAACGTTCAGCCGGTACGCGTGCGCTCCTGCGCTTCCTCGCGCGCCAGGGCCGGCTCACGCTGGAGGACGCCGCGCACGTCGAAAGCCTCGTCGCGGACGGCGCGTCCGTCCACGAGGTGCTCGAGCGCGAGGGGAAGATCGGTCAGAAGGATCTGGCGCTGCTCCTCGCCGACACGCTGCGCCTCCGCATCGTCGACCTCACCACCTATCCGCTCGACGCCAACGTGACGCGCGAGCTCAAGGAGGCGATCGCGACCCGGTACGAAGTCGTGCCGATTGGCCTCGACGCGCGCACGATCGAGGTCGTGACCGCGAACCCGCTCGATCTCGACGGCTTGAAAGCCGTGGAGTTCGCGACCGGCAAGCGTGTCCAGGCGGTCGTCGCGACCTACGTCGAGGTGAAGGACGCGCTCGCCCACACCTATCGCCTGCAGGAATCCCTCGAGCAGTTTCTCCAGCTCGTGCCCGCGAGCGAGTCCCTGGTCGTGAACGAGCTCAGCGACGAAGGCGACGACCTCCGGATGATCGCCGCCGACGCCGAACTGCCGCCGGTCATCAAGCTCGCCGACAAGATGCTGATCGAAGGCATCAAGTCGCGGGCGAGCGACATCCACGTCGAGCCCGAGGGCGACTCGGTGCTGGTGCGCTACCGCGTCGACGGCATCCTCGAGGAGGCCTTCCGCTTCCCGAAGTGGATCCAGAACCCGCTGGTCGCGCGCCTCAAGGTGATGGCGAAGCTCGACATCACCGAGCGCCGCTTGCCCCAGGACGGCCGCATCCAGGTCCGCTACCTCGACAAGACCGTCGACATGCGGGTGTCGAGCCTGCCGGCCCAGCACGGGGAGAAGATCACGCTCCGCATCCTCGACGCGAGCCAGGCCGTGAAGGCGCTCGATCGCCTCGGCTTCGCGGCCGGCGATCTGAAGCTCATGCGCGAGGCCGCGAAGAAGCCGCAGGGCATGATCCTCATCACCGGCCCGACCGGCAGCGGCAAGACGACCACCCTCTACGCGCTCCTGCGCGAAATCTTCTCGCCGAAGACCAACATCGTCACGATCGAGAACCCGATCGAGTACCAGCTCAAGGGCATCAATCAGGTCGAGGTCAACGAGAAGCAGGGCCTGACCTTCGGCAGCGTGCTGCGGTCCGTGCTGCGCCAGGATCCCGACGTCATCCTGCTCGGCGAGATCCGCGACAAGGAGACCGCGCACATCGCGTTCCAGGCCGCGAACACGGGGCACCTGGTGCTGAGCACCGTCCACACGAACGACGCCGCGGGGGCGGTGACCCGGCTCCTCGACCTCGGCCTCGAGCCCTACGCGATCGCGTCGGCGTTGCACCTGGTGGTCGCGCAGCGCCTCGTGCGGCAGCTCTGTCCGTCGTGCGCGAAGCCGCTGGAGCCCGATCCGGAGACGCGTCGCCAGCTCCATCTCGACGACGGCGCCACCGTGAAGCAGGCGGCCGGCTGCGCCCAGTGCCGGCACCAGGGCTATCGCTCGCGCCTCGGCGTCTACGAGATGTTGCCGATGACCGCCGCGATCACGAAGCTGATCGAGGCCGGGGCCGGCGAGAGCATGGTGCGCCAGCAGGCGCGCAGCGAAGGCGCGCACTCGATCCTGGAGGACGCGGTCGAGAAGATCCGCGCCGGCGTCACCAGCGTGGATGAGGTGCAGCGGGTCGTGCAGATCGCCGACGCCGGCGACACGCAGTGCCCCGGGTGCCGCAAGGAGATCGCGGAGGACTACAGCGTCTGTCCGCACTGCAGCAAGGTCCTGCGCGCGTCGTGCGGCGGGTGCGCCAAGCCGTTGAACCCCGAGTGGGTGCGGTGCCCGTACTGCGGCGCCTCCTCCGGGGCCGACGCGCTCGCCGCCGTCGAGGCGCCCGCGGCGCGGCGGAGCTTCAAGGCCCTCGTCGTCGACGACACGGCGACCATTCGCGACGTCGTCCGGCACACGCTCGAGCACTCCGATCTCGGGCTCGCGGTCGTGACCGCGGAGGACGGTCCGCAGGCGCTGGAGCTCGCGGGACGGGAGCGTCCCGACCTCGTGATCCTCGACATCTCGATGCCCGGCATGGACGGGTTCGAGGTGTGCCGCCGCCTGCGCTCGGAGATGCGGACGGCCTTCGTGCCGGTCCTCATGCTGACCGCCCACGACAGCGAGGACGACGTCGCGCGCGGCTTCGGCGTCGGCGCCGACGACTACATGGTGAAGCCGTTCCGCCGGGAGGGGCTGCTCGCGCGCGTGAAGCGCATCCTCGAGCGGACCTACGGCAGCCAGGCGGTCGGCGGGCCGCCGCCGCCCGATACGATGCGCGGCGCGGCGCCGCCCGCCGGCGTGGAGGCGGTCGCCTCCGCGGCGTCCTTCGCCGCCGAGCCGGGCCTCGAGATCGCCGCGGCGCTCGCCGATCTCACCGCCGAGCGCGACGCGTTGCGCGGCGTGGTGGCGGAGAGCGACGCGCGCATCGACGCGCTGGCGCGCCGCCTCGACGAGGTCGCGACGCGGATCGCGGAGCTCGCCGCGCGCACGGAGGCGGTGGAGACCCGCCAGAGCGCTCCTCCGGCGGCGGCCGAGGCTCGGGGGGCGGATCCGGCGGCGCTCGACGAGATCCGCGCGCTGCTCGCCGATCACCGTGAGGCGCACGACCGGCGCTTCGCCGAGCTCCGCGCCGACGCCGCGCGCGCGGCGGCGATCGCGGAGGAGGCGCTCGCCAACGCTCGGGCCACGGCCGGAGCCCTGCCGCCTGCCGGCTTCGCCGCGATGGTGCGCACGCTCGACCAGATCCAGGGCGAGCATGCCGCGCTCACATCGGCCGTGCAGGCGGCGGCCGCCGCGCGCGACGCCGCGGAGGGAGGGGACGAGGAGTGCGAGCGACGCCTGCGCGAGATGGGCGTCGAGGTCGCGGAGCTCCGCACGGCGACGGCCACCCTCGAAGAGGCGTTGCAGGGCGAGACGCTCGCGGCGACCGAGCGCGTGGCGCGCGAGCTCGCGGCGATCCGGCAGGACGCCGCGGCGCAGGACGAGCGCCGGGCGGATGAGGCGCGGCGCCTGGCGGACGTCGAGGACGCCGCGCGGCGCATCGAGGGGGAGGTCGGCGTGGCGACGCGGCGGCTCCGGGAGGAGCTGGCGACGATCGCGCGCGGCGTCGCCGCGCAGGGCGGGGCCGACGCGACCTTCGCGGAGCGTCTCGAGACGGTCGCGCAGCGCGTGGACGCGGTCGCGGCCGAGGCCGTCGCCGGGCGGGAGCGCGAGGCGGACCTCAGGCGCCGGGCCGACGACGCGAGCACGGCGGTCGAGCGGCTCGGCGGCGCGGTGGAGGCGCTGCGCCGCGGCGCGGAGGAGGGCGGTCGGGTCGCCGGGGAGCTCGACGCGCGTCTGGAGCGGGGCGAGCGGACGATGGGCGCGGTCCGGAGCGACGTCGCGGCCGCGCTCGCGGCGGCGGATCGCGATCGGGACGAGCTCGGCCGGCTCGGCGCGGCCGAGGCGGCGACGCGGGCGACCTGTGACGAGGCGCTCGAGACGGCGCAGCGGAGCGCGACCGAGCTCGCCGCCCTGCGCGAGACGATCGACGCGCGCTTCGCCCGCGGGGAGGCGGCGGCGGGCGAGCTCCGCGAGGCGATCGGCGCCCGTCAGGGAGCGCAGGAGCGCCAGCTGGTGCGGCTCATGGCGCGCGTCGCCGGGGCGCGGCGGGTGGCGGTCAAGCTCGTGCGGCGCGCGCAGGCCGCGGGCCGCGCCGCCGACGGGCGCCTCGATGCGCGCGAGGCGGAATGCGATCGCCGGATCGCTGCGGTGCGCGAGGAGGCGTTCGCGGCGCTCGCGGACGCGCGGCGGGAGCAAGCGGCGCTCGCCGTCCGGCTCGACGTCGTCGACGCGGCGCGGAGCGCGGGCGAGCACGAGGTCGACCGGCGGCTCGGCGTCGAGCTCGACGCGCTCAAGGGCGTCGTCGACCGGCTCGACGGCGATCACCGTCGGCTCGCGGCCGACGTCGAGGAACGCCTCCGCAATCTCATGCGGACCGCCGCCAACGGGTTCGACGTCCAGCTCGCGCTGCTGCGCGGCAAGGTCGAGGTCCTGGCGCGAACCCTCCGCGATCAGATGCCGACGGATCCGGCCGCGGCCGCCAGCGAGGACGCGCTCCTCCAGCACCGCCACGGCCTCATGGACAGGCTGCGCGAGCAGCTCGCGGGGCTGCAGAACGGTGTCGAATGGCGGCCGCAGCGTGTCCTCGACCTCCTCGTCGAGAGCTCGCTCGCGGCGGCGATCTCGCCGCTCCGACGGGTGCTGCAGCTCGCGCAGGGGGCGTCGTCCGGGCCGAAGGCGGTGACCGACGCCGCCACCGCCGTTACGGACGAGTCAACATCACCTTCTTAGGGTCCTTGAGTCCGCCGAGCAGCTCGGACATGGACGCGCCGACGTGGGGATGGGTGACGTGCGGCGCGAGCTCCGCGAGCGGCATCAACACGAAGCGCCGCTTGTGCATTTCGGGATGCGGGATCTTGAGGTTCTTCTTGTTGACGGTCTGGTTGTCGATCAGGAGGAGGTCGATGTCGATGATGCGCGAGCCCCAGCGCTTGCCGGCGACGCGCTTGCGGCCCATGGCCTTCTCGATCGCGAGCGCCTGCTTCAGGAACGCCTCGGGCGCGAGCTCGGTCTCGATTTCGAGGACGCTGTTGATGAACCACGTTTTGGCGTTGCCGTGCGGCTCGCTCTCGTAGAGCGACGACGCCTTCACGATGCGCGTGTCCGGCAGCTCGGCGAGGCGCTCCTCGGCCTCGCGGAGGTTCGCTTTGCGATCTCCGAGATTGGAGCCGAGACCTACGTAGACCCGCTGCGCCATCGTCGCTGTCGTGTCCCTCGCGTCCGGCCGGAGCCGGGGCGTCTCAGAGTTTGAGTGTCTTCAACCGTTCCACGGCTTCCGCGAGCCGTGGCGTCGCCACCGTCAGACTGAAGCGGATGTAGCCTTCGCCGGCGGCCCCGAATCCGCTGCCCGGCGTCGCGACGACGCCGACGTCCTGCAGGAGCTTGGCGACGAGGCTCGTCGACGTGAAGCCGCGCGGGCAGGCTACCCACACGTAGAAGGTGCCGCGCATGGGCTGCGCCTCGAGGCCGAGGCTCTTCAGGGCCGGCAGGATCATGTCGCGCCGCTCGCGATAGAGATCGCGCATCTTCGCGACCGGCGTCTGGTCGCCGCCGAGCGCCGCGATGCCGGCCTCCTGGACCGCCTGGAAGATGCCGGAGTCGACGTTGGTCTTGACCTTGCCGAGGCCCGCGACGAGGGCGCGGTTGCCGGCGGCGAAGCCGACGCGCCAGCCGGTCATGTTGTAGGTCTTCGAGAGCGAGTGGAACTCGATGGCGAGGTCGCGCGCGCCGGGCGTCGCGAGGAAGCTCGGCGGCGGCTCGTCGAAGTAGATCTCCGAATAGGCGTTGTCGTGGGCGACGATGATGCTATGGCGATCGGCGAAGGCGACGACGTCCGCGAAGAACTCGCGCGAGGCGAGGGCGCCCGTCGGGTTGTTCGGGTAGCCGATCCACAAGAGCTTCGCGCGCTTCGCGACCTCCTCCGGGATCGCCCGCAGGTCGGGGAGGAAGCCGTGCTCGGCGCGGAGCGGCATCGGGTAGACGGTGCCGCCGTTGAATTGCGTTCCGATCGCGTACACCGGGTAGCCGGGATCGGGGACGAGAACGATGTCGCCGGGATCGACGAAGGCGACCGCCATGTTCGCGATGCCTTCCTTGGAGCCGATCAGGGACACGATCTCGGTTGCGGGATCGACCGTCACCGCGAAGCGCTTCTCGAGATAGCTCGCGGCGGCGTCGCGGAAGCTCGGCATGCCCTCGTAGTCCGGGTAACGGTGGTTCGCCGGACGGGTCGCGGCTTCCTGCAGCGCCGCGACGATGTGGGGAAACGTCGGGCTGTCCGGGTCGCCGATGCCGAGGCTGATGAGGTCGACGCCGCGCGCCGCGACCTCCTTCTTCATGCGGTCGATCTCGGCGAAGAGATACGGTGGAAGCTTCCGAATTCTCTCGGCAGGAAGGATACTTACGGGCACCGTCTCGCTCCCCTTCGTGACGACAGCGCGCCGCCAGGATCCTCCAGCAGACACGCAAAGCCGATCGAGGAGCCGCTACTTAGCCGAACACTCCCGCGAGCACAAGGCGCTCTGCGATTCGTATAAGGCGGCGCGCCGCGGCCGGCGCCACCCGGACGGGGCGGTGCTCAGTCGCGCTCGAGCAGCAGGCTCTGCACCGAGCGGCCGAGGGGGCCGTGCTCGTCGTAGAGCCGACTCTCGGCGAGGCCGACGCCGAGCGGCTCCGGGAGCGTCGTCGACTCGAGCGCGACCCACTCGCCGGCGGGATGGCGGTGCAGGGAGATCGTGAGGTCGGGATTGATGAAGCGATACCCGTCGCGGCGGTTCAGCACCCAGCTGATGCCGTTGCCGAAGTCGGCGGCGGCGGCGACCCGCGCGAGCGGCGAGGCCGCCTCGCCGGCGACCAGCGGCACGCGGAGGCGGATCCAGGCGGTCGCCGGTCCCGGCGCCGCGAACGTGCCGGCGACGAAGCGCATCTCGACGGCGCCGGAATGGAACCCCTCGTACCGGATCTGTCCGGCCCACGGCGGCAGGCTGGCCGCGCCGCGGCTCGGCGCCGGCGGCCGGCCGCTCGGCGCCGCGCCTTCGGGCAGCGGCACGTGTCCGCGCCGGAGGCGGAGCCCGCGCGCGCGTGCGACCTCGACGCTCGTCGCGGCGACGACGAGCGTCGCCTCGACGAGCTGCGCCTTCTTCCCGGGCCGTGTGAGCCGCGCCGCGAGCCGCAGCGGCGCGATCGGGACCGGACGCAGCAGCTCCACGGTGACTCGCACCACGATCATGGCGTTGCCGCCCTCGAGCCGCTCGATCGTCCGGGCGAGGAGCGCAGCGGGCGCGCCGCCGTGCTGCGCGTCGGGAGTCCACGGACCGCGCGCGAGGTCCGTGGGGAGGACGAGGTCGCCGTCGAGCACGAACACGGAATCGCTCATGGGCGGGAAGGACTAACGGGGCGGCGGAGCTACGGCCAGAGGGCGGCAACGGCGCCGACGCCGGCCCGGAGATGCGGGCGCAGCGCGTCGGCCCGGGGACGTCGCGTTCTCCCCGAGGTGTCGAGGCGAACGTCGGCTCGCGAATCGTCCGGCGCGCGGTGAAGCCGGTCGGGTGGCGCGCGGTGACCCGAGCGTCAGAGCCCGAGCACGTCGCGCATGCCGTACACGCCCTTCGGCTGACGGGCGAGCCAGAGCGCCGCCCGCAGCCCCCCACGCGCCAGGCACTCGCGGCTCTGCGCGCGGTGCGCGAGCTCGAGGCGTTCGCCCGCGCCGAGGAAATAGACCGTGTGGTCGCCGACGACGTCGCCGCCGCGGACCGCGAGCACGCCGAGCTCCTCGTCCTTGCGCGGTCCGGGCTCGCCGTCGCGCCCGAAGACGCCGCGGCCGGCGAGCGGCCGGCCTTGCGCGGCCGCCGCGACTTCGGCGAGGCGGAGCGCGGTGCCGCTCGGCGCGTCGCGCTTCAGCTTGTGGTGGATCTCGACGACCTCGACGTCGAACGAGGGCCCGAGCGCCGACACCGCCTGCTCGATCAGACGCTCCAGCACCGCGACGCCGACGCTCATGTTGGGTGCGATGACCGCGCGGGTGTGGGCGGCGAGGGTTTGCGCGCGCACCCGCTCGTCGAGCGTGAAGCCCGTCGTCCCGACGACGATCGCGGCGCCGGCGTCGGCGGCGACCGCGAGATGCTTCAAGGCCGCTGCCGGAGCGGTGAAGTCGAGCGTCACGCTGTCCTTCCGCGGTGCGTAGGCGTCGCCCACGGTGACGCCCGCCGCCGCGACGCCCGCGAGCTCGCCCGCGTCGCGGCCGACCGCGGGATGGCCCGGCGCCTCGACCGCGCTCGCGAGGGTCGCGCCCGGCTCCTCGAGCACGAGGCGCACGAGGAGCCGACCCATGCGTCCGGCGGCCCCGCAGACGACGATCGGCGTCACGCCAGCGCTCCCAGGCCGCGCAGCGCCGCGGCGAGCTCGGCGCGGCGTCCGGCGTGCGTCATCGGCACCAGCGGGAGCCGCAGCTCGTCGCGGCAGAGACCAAGGAGCGCCAGCCCGTGCTTCAACGGGATCGGATTGACCTCGGTGAAGGCCGCGCGCATGAGCGGGAAGAGACGGCGCTGGAGCGCGCGCGCCTTCGCGAAGTCGCCCGCGAGCGCCGCCGCCGCGAGGTCGGCCATCTCGCGCGGTACGAGGTTCCCGATCGTGGTGATCACGCCGGCGCCGCCGTTGGCGATGACGGTGAGCGTCGTCGAGTCGTCGCCGGCGTAGATCTCGAAGTCCGCCGGAACGGCGTGGAGGACGTCGAGGGTATGATCGAGCTGGTCCGACTCCTTGAGGCCGATGATGTTCGGGTGCGTCGCGAGCTCCGCCACCGTCGCGGCCTCGATCGCCCGGCCGGTCCGGCCGGGGATGTTGTAGAGGATGATCGGCAGATCGGCCTCGTCGGCGACGCGGAGATAGTGGAGCTTCAAGCCCTCCTGCGTCGGGCGGTTGTAGTAGGGCGAGATCATCAACGCCGCGGCGGCGCCGGCCTTCTTCGCCTCGCGCGTGAGCCGCACCGCCTCGGCGGTCGCGTTCGAGCCGGTGCCCGCGATGACCGGGATGCGAGCGCGCGCCTGCTCGACGACGAAGCGCACCACCTCGCTGTGCTCCTCGTGCGTGAGCGTCGCGGCTTCCCCGCTCGACCCGCAGGGCACGAGCGCCGACGAGCCGCCGGCGATCTGCCGTTCGATCATCGCGGCGAACGCCTTCCAGTCGATGGCCCCGGCGGTGAAGGGCGTGGCGAGGGCGACCATGGAGCCGCCGAAACGCGTCGTGCGTGTGGTCATGGTTCGATTCGTCTCCGGGGTTGCGCTCAGACGCCGGTCGCGGCGTAGAGCCGATCGAGCTCGACGTCGGCGGTGAAGACCTCGGCCGCGGCGCCTGTCATGAAGACGCTGCCGCCCGCGACCGGCGCGTCCGCGGCCCGCCACTCGATCTCGAGGTCGCCGCCGCGGAGGTGGATGGTGGCGCGTCGGTCGGTCCGCCCGGTGAGCACGCCGGCGACGAGCGCCGCGCACGCGCCGGTGCCGCAGGCCATCGTCTCGCCGGAGCCGCGCTCCCAGACGCGGAAATCGAGGACCGTCCGCGACCGGACGGCGACGAATTCCGTGTTCACGCGCCGCGGAAAGAACGGGTGGTGCTCGAACCGGGGGCCGATCTTCGCGAGGTCGAGCGACGCGACCTCGGGCACGAACACCACGCAGTGCGGGTTGCCCATCGAGACGCAGGTGACGTGCCATGTCGTGCCCGCGACCTCGAGCGGCTGGTCGATCACGCGCCCCTCGTGCGCGACCGGGATGCGCGGGCCGTCGAGCACGGGAACGCCCATGTCGACGGTGGCGCCCGTCGGCCGCCCGTCGGCGCCGACCGTGACCGTGATCGTCTTCACGCCGTCGTCGGTCGCGATCCGCATCGGGTTCCTCGCGAGGCCACGGTCGAAGGCGTACACGGCGACGCAGCGGATGCCGTTGCCGCACATCTCCCCGCGGCTGCCGTCGGCGTTGTACATCTCCATGCGGCAGTCGGCCTTCTCGGAGGGCCGTAGGAGGATGAGCCCGTCGGAGCCGATACCGTGGTGGCGGCGGGCGACGGCGCGCGCGAGGCGGGGCGGGTCGGCGACGACGTCGCGGTCCCGGCAATCGACGTACAGGTAGTCGTTGCCGATCCCGTGCATCTTGGTCATGCGGACGACGTCGCCCACCGGCTACTCCAGGCTCGCCGGGATGGTCTCGCCGCGCATGAGGTCGTCGATGGTCTCGCGGGCGCGCACGACGTCGAAGCGCGCGCCGTCGACGAGGACGCTCGCGGGCCGCGGGCGCGCGTTGTAGTTCGACGCCATCACGAAACCATACGCTCCCGCGCTCATCACCGCCAGCAAGTCGCCGGCGGCGACCGGCGGCAGCGGGCGGTCCTGGGCGAGGAAGTCGCCGCTCTCGCAGATGGGCCCGACGACGTCGACCGGGTGTGCGTCGCCGCCAGCGGCGCGCTTCACCGGGCGGATGTCGTGGAAGGCCTCGTAGAGCGAGGGCCGGATGAGGTCGTTCATGGCGGCGTCGACGACCACGAAGCGCTTGGCCGCGCCGGCCTTCAAGTAGACGACTCTGGCGAGCAGCGCGCCGGCGTTGCCGACGAGCGAGCGTCCGGGCTCGACGAGCACCGTCACGTCGAGATCGCCGGCGGCGTCGGCGATCGCCCGCCCGTACGCGGCGTGGGTCGGCGGCGTCTCGTCGCCGTACGCGATGCCGAGGCCGCCGCCGAGGTCGACGTAGCGGATGCGGTGGCCGCGCGCGCGTAGATCGCCGACGAGGACGCGGACGCGAGCCCAGGCGTCGACGAAGGGCGAGATCGACGTCAGCTGCGAGCCGATGTGGCAATCGACGCCGACGATCTCGAGGGCGGGCAGGGTGGCCGCCTTGGCGTAGAGCTCGAGCGCCGCGTCGATGGCGACGCCGAACTTGCTCTTCTTCATGCCGGTCGAGATGTACGGGTGCGTCCGCGGGTCCACGTCGGGATTCACGCGGATCGCGATCGGCGCGCGCATTCCGAGCCGCCCGGCGACCGCCGCCAGCGCCTCCAGTTCCGCCGGCGACTCGACGTTGAACATCAGGATGCCGGCGCGCAGCGCGGCCTCCATCTCGTCGACCTGTTTGCCGACGCCCGCGAACACGATGCGTTGCGGGTCGGCGCCGGCGCGGAGCGCGCGCGCGAGCTCGCCGCCCGACACGATGTCGAAGCCGCTGCCCTCGCGGGCGAAGGCGCGGATCACCGCCAGCGTGTCGTTCGCCTTGATGGCGTAGCAGACGACGTGCGGCACGGCCGCGAGCGCCCGGTCGTAGGCGCGATACGCCGCGCGGAGATCCGCCAGGCTGTAGACGTAGGTCGGCGTGCCGACCTCGGCGGCGATGCGCGCGAGCGGCACGTCTTCGCAATGGAGGTCGTCGGAGCGGTAGTCGAACATGCGGATCCTCGGGTCGTGATCAGGGCTCGGCCGCGGGCGTGGGAGCGTCGGCCGGCGTCGAGCCCGGCGGGCTCCAGGTGATCTCGGCCGCGCCGGAGGGGACGCTGTAGTAGCCGTCGGTCGTGTAGGCGACGATCCGATAGTGGTAGGTCGCGCCCGAGAGCAGCCTGGTGTCCACGTAGTCGAAGCGCTTCGCCTTCTGGAAGCGGCCGCGGTCGGTCACGGGCACCCGCGCGACCTCCTCGAAGTCCGAGTTGTAGCGGTTGCGCTCGACGACGAAGCCGCCGAGGTCTTCCATCTCGCTGCCGTCGACGTACTCGGTCGGCCGCGACCAGCGCACCAGAATGCCGTCGGACTGGGTGGCGAGCGAGAGCTCCTGGACGGCGCGCGGCGCGACCAGCTGCGGCGGCCTCGGCAGCGTCTTCCGCCCGCAGGCCGGAAGCGCGCAGGCGAGCGCGAGGATCGTCAGGGCCGCCGCACGCCCCGCCATCAGAGCCCCCGGAGCCGCCGCGCGACGTTCGCCGGCGCCGTGCCGCCGCCCGCGGCCCGGCGGGCGAGCGCGGCCTCCTGCGACAGCCACTCGCGGACGTCCGCCCCGAAGTGCTTCGAGAGCTCCTGCCACTCGCGGATGCTCAAGCTCTCGAGCGGCCGGTTCTCGGCGAGGCACCGGCGCACCGCGCGCCCGACGATGTGGTGCGCCTCGCGGAAGGGCACGCCCTTGGTGACGAGGTAGTCGGCGACGTCGGTGGCGAGGAGATAGCCCTCGGCCGTCGCCGCCTGCATGCGGTCGGCGTTCACGGTGAGGCGGGGCAGGAGCGCGGTCAGTACCGCGAGGCAGCCCTTGACGGTGTCGACCGTGTCGAAGAGGGGCGGCTTGTCCTCCTGGAGATCGCGATTGTACGAGAGCGGCAGCGCCTTCATGATCGTCAGCATCGCGACGAGGTTGCCGTAGACGCGCCCCGTTTTGCCCCGCACCAGCTCGGCGACGTCGGGGTTCTTCTTCTGCGGCATGATCGAGCTGCCGGTTGCGAAGTCGTCGGGCAGAGCGACGAAGCCGAACTCGCTCGACGACCAGAGCACGAGCTCCTCGGCGAGCCGCGAGAGGTGGGTCGCGGTGATCGCGCCGGCGGCCAGGAACTCCACGATGAAGTCGCGCTCGGAGACCGCGTCCAGACTGTTGGCCGCGACCTTGGCGAAGCGCAGCTCGCGCGCCACCTGCTCGGGGTCGATGGGGAAGGTCGTGCCCGCGAGCGCGCCGGCGCCGAGCGGCAGCACGTCGGCGCGCCGGCGGCAGTCGGCGAAGCGCTCGCCGTCGCGTTCGAGCTGCTCGTGGTAGGCGAGGAGGTGGTGCGCGAACAACACCGGCTGCGCGTGCTGGAGGTGGGTGTAGCCCGGCATCACCACCTTCTGGTGTTTGCGGGCGAGCGCCACGAGCGCCTTCTGGAAGGCGGTAATGCTCTTCAGGATGCTGCCGATCTCGGCGCGCACGAAGAGCCGGAGATCGAGCGCAACCTGGTCGTTCCGGCTGCGCGCGGTGTGCAGGCGCCCGCCCGCCGGGCCGATCTTCTCGATCAGGCGGCGCTCGATCGCCATGTGGATGTCCTCGTCGCTCTGCGTGTAGACGAACTCGCCGTCGGCGATCTCCTTCTCGATCTCGGCGAGGCCGCGCGCGATCTTCTTGCCGTCCGCGGCGGGGATGATGCCGCACGCGGCCAGCATGTGGCAGTGCGCGAGCGAGCCCGCGATGTCGTAGGGCGCCAGGCGCTTGTCCACGTGGATCGACGCGGTGAACTCCTCGACGATCGGCGCCGTCGCGGTGGCGAAGCGCCCCTCCCAGGGCTTCGACTTCTTGGCGGGCATGGGCGTCACCTTCCTCGCGCCGCGACGAGCGCCTGGATGCGGAGCCGGAGCGCGGAGAGGCGGATGAAGCCCTCCGCGTCGGCCTGGTTGTAGACGCCGCCCGCTTCGAAGCTCGCGATCGACGGGTCGTAGAGCGA
>JADYZW010000052.1 GCA_020852955.1 Deltaproteobacteria bacterium
AACTCGATGGCTGGCGTGCCGCGCCACGCTGGGCAGGGTGGTGGCCGCGCGCCGGCGAGAGCTTCCGCCAGGCGTACGTTCGACTCCTGTGGTCGGTGCCCCATGGCGGGCTCGTGTTCCTGCGCGTTGGACGCTTCGTGGAGTTCTACGGGCCGCAGCGCCTGCGCGCCGAGCGTGTGCTCGGACTCCGGGCCGCCGCCTTGCCGCGCGCGGGGTACGCCTTCCTCGCCGGGTTCCCCGTCCGCCGCACGCCCCGCTTCGCGGCGCGCGCGCTCGCGGCGGGATGCGCCGTCGTCCTGGCGGGCCGGGAGGCGAGGCCGGGCATCGTGCTCCTGGCACCCGCGATCCGCGCGCCGGTGCACGCGCCAGGCGACGCCGCGTGAGTGTCGGCCGGGCTGCGGGCGGATCGCCCGATAGCGGCTGCCAGTCGCCCCAGGTATGGAGTCCGTAAGACTCTTACGTTTGCTGAGTATTACTGGGAGTTCCGACGATGCGCATCACCAGCAAGGGTCAGGTGACGATTCCGCAGGAGATCCGCGAGAAGGCGGGACTCCATCCCGATACCGACGGGGACGATCTTCAAGCGCTGAGCCCGCGGCGGCGTGCACGTCGTTTCCAGACTGCGCGCATCGTCACTGCCGTGTGGGGTGGGAGGGCGCTTCGCGGGCTCAGCAGATGCTCGACTCCGGGCCGTTCAAGAGCACTTTGCGCAGGGCCGCGTAGCACATCTGACGAGCCCGCGAAGCGCCCTCCCACCCCACACGCCACCGCCGCAGCGCAATCTGAAAACACCGAAGATGCCATCGAGCATCCGCGCGCTCGGGGATGACGTCATCGTGGTTTTGAAGATCGCGCAGTGTCGATGCTGGGCGGGTGCGGGGTGCCGGTTTGGCGCCTCGTCAGATCCGCTACGCGGCCCTGCGCAAGGTGCCCTTGAACGGTGCGGAGTCGAGGATCTACTGAGGCGCCAAACCGGCACCCCGCACCCGCCGAGCAGCGACCCCGGTGCGACTCTTCTAGACCGAGGGCGGCACCGACGTGTGCCGGATGCTCTGGCCCTTGACCATGAAGACGACCATCTCCGCGATGTTCGTCGCGTGGTCCGCGATCCGCTCGAGGTACTTCGACACGAACAGGATGCGCATGGCGCGCGTGATCGTATGCGGGTCTTCGATCATGTACGAGAGCAGCTCGCGAAAGATCTGCCCGTTCAGCTTGTCGACCTCGTCGTCGCTGCGGCAGACGGCGAGCGCCATGTCGGGGTCTTCGCGTACGAAGGCGTCGAGGCTCTGGCGGAGCATGCCGAGCGAGATGTCGGCCATCCGAGGGATGTCGATGTAGGGCTTCAGCGGCGGCTCGGCGGCGAGCTCGATCGCGCGCTCGCTGATGCTGACGGCACGGTCGCCGATGCGCTCGAGGTCGGTGGTGATCTTGAGCGCGGTGGTGATGAAGCGGAGATCGCGGCCGGCGGGTTGCCGGAGCGCCAGGAGGCGGAGGCACAGGGCGTCGATGGCGACGTCGAGCGCGTTCACCTCCGCGTCCTTCTCGATCGTGGTTTCGGCGAGCGCGCGATCGCGCTGGACGAGGGCCTCGATGGCCTTCGCGATCTGCTTCTCGACGAGCCCGCCCATCGACAGGATGCTCTGGCGGAGGTCGGTCAGCTCTTCTTCGTATTGGCGGTCGGTGTGTGCGGCCATCGTGCGTTCACCCGAAGCGACCGGTGATGTAGTCCTCGGTCTCCTTCCTTTCCGGCGTCGTGAAGAGCTTCTGGGTCGGTCCGAACTCGACCAGCCGCCCGAGGTACATGAAGGCGGTGACGTCCGAAACCCGTGCGGCTTGCTGCATGCTGTGGGTCACGATGACGATGGTGTACTTCTCGCGGAGCTCGTGGATCAACGCTTCGATCTTGGTCGTGGCGATGGGGTCGAGCGCGGAGCAGGGCTCGTCCATGAGGACGACCTCGGGGGCGACCGCGAGCGTGCGGGCGATGCAGAGCCGCTGCTGCTGGCCGCCCGAGATGCTGACGCCCGAGGCATGGAGGCCGTCCTTCACCTCGTCCCAGAGCGCGGCCTGGCGGAGGCTCTGCTCGACGATGCCGGCCAGGTCGTCACGGCTCGGGCGGATCCCGTTCAGGCGGAGGCCGGCGGCCACGTTCTCGAAGATCGACATGGTCGGGAAGGGATTGGGGCGCTGGAAGACCATGCCGACGCGGCCGCGGATCGAGACCGGGTCGACGCCGGGGGCGTAGATGTCCGCCCCGTCGAGCATCACACGGCCCTCGACGCGCGCGGCCGGCACCGTCTCGTGCATGCGGTTCAGGCAGCGGATGAACGTCGACTTGCCGCAGCCCGAGGGGCCGATGATCGCCGTCACGCGGCGTTCGGGGAGCACGAGGTCGATGTCGTGGAGCGCCCGGGTCGTCCCGAACCAAGCGCGCAGCCCGGCGACCTCGAGCTTGTTGGGCGTCGTCTCGGTCATCGACCGTGCGCGGTCTTCCCGCGAGTGAGGAACCGCACCGAGAGGCTCGTCGTTGCGATCAGCGTCATGAGGACGAGCGCGCCGGCCCAGGCCTGCCGATGCCAGTCGTCGAAGGGGGAAATCGCGTAGGTGTAGATCTGGACGGGCAGAGAAGCGATCGGCCCACGGAGCCCACTCTGCCAATACTGATTGCCGAACGCCGTGAAGATGAGTGGCGCGGTCTCGCCGGCCACGCGCGCGATCGCGAGCATCGTCCCGGTGAGGATACCGCCGCGCGCCGTACGGAGGACCACCGAGACGGTGGTTCGCCACATCGGGACACCGAGAGCCAGCGACGCTTCGCGGAGCGAGGTCGGCACGAGGCGGATCATCTCCTCGGTCGTCCGCGCGACGACCGGCAGCGTGATCACCGCGAGCGCGATCCCTCCTGCGTAGGCCGAGAAGCCCTTCATCGGCAGCACGACGAGCGTGTAGGCGTAGATGCCGATCACGATCGAGGGCACGCCGTTCAGGACGTCGGCGCAGAAGCGGACGGTCGAGCCGAGCGGCGTTCGGCCGTGCTCGGCGAGGTAGACGCCCGTCAGCACCCCGATCGGCAGGCCGATGACGACCGCGAGCGCGACGAGCGTGAGGCTTCCGACGATCGCGTTCGCCATGCCGCCGCCGGACTCGCCGACCGGCGCGGGGAGGTGCGTGAAGAACTCGAGGTTGAGCGCGCTCGCACCCCGGGCAAGGAGGTACCCGAGGATGAGGGCCAACGGCACCAAGAGGACGACGGTGCACACGCCGGCCATGACGGAGGCGAGGCGGTCGACGATACGGCGGGAACGGAGCGTCATCTCAGTGTCCGGCTCCGCTGGCGGCGTCGCCGACCCGCCAGACGAGAAGACGCGCGAGGACGTTCACCAGCATGGTCACGACCAGGAGCACGAGCCCGATCTCGACCAGAACCTGCACGTAGAGCTCCGAGGACGCCTCCGAGAACTCGTTCGCGATGACGCTCGCCATCGTGCTCGCCGGCGCAAAGAACGAGAGCGAGATCTCCGGCCGGTTGCCGATCACCATGGTGACGGCCATGGTCTCGCCGAGCGCGCGCCCGAGTCCGAGCATGACCGCGCCGATCACGCCGACGCGGCCGTAGGGAAGGACGGCCAGGCGGATCATCTCCCAGCGCGTGGCGCCGAGGGCGAGGGCGCCCTCGCGCTGCGCGACCGGGACCGTCTGGAACACTTCGAGCGCGACCGACGTGATGTAGGGCACGATCATCACGGCGAGGATCATCGACGCGGTCAACATGCCGACGCCGTAGCTCGGTCCCTGGAAGAACGGCAGGAAGCCGAGGGTGTCGGCGAGCCACGGCGTGACGGTGGCGCGCACCCACGGCACGAGCACGAAGATGCCCCAGAGGCCGTAGACGACGCTCGGGAT
>JADYZW010000053.1 GCA_020852955.1 Deltaproteobacteria bacterium
TGTTGGCGATCTTCGAGAAGCGCAGAAATTTAGACACGAGCTCGAGGACGGTACCGGGTGCGCGCGTGGTTGAGGCCCCTCACGTCCTCGGGTAAAGCGCGCGCTCGCTGACACGGTGCAAGGCGAGGGCCCGGAGCAGGCACTCCGAGCCCTCTGGGCGCAACGCACGGGGACGCGCGTCACGGCCGTATCCCTCGATCGCACGAATGGGTGCGGGCGTCCACGGTGCGCGCGGTTGGCGCCCGGGGACACGTGGAATCGCTGCGGTACGTGGTGTGTGCGCGGGGCGCGTGTGGGCAGGTGGTGTTTCTCTGCAGCCGCTGCGATCGGGGGCAGTGGTATTGCGGCCGCGACTGCGCGCGGGCGATGCGGCGGGGCACGCTCCGCGCGGCCGGGGCGCGCTACCAGGATTCGCCGCGGGGACGGCGCGCCCACGCTGCGCGCCAGCACCGCTACCGGCGCCGGCGGCGTGAAAAAGTGACGCATCACGCTCCCGCGGTGGGGGCACGATCGGGCATGGACGGTGCCGCGCCCGAGGTCCGGCACGACGTCGTCGCGCAGAAGGAGGTGTCCGATGATGTCCCCGCCGCTCGCGATGGCGATCGCCCCCGGATCGCTGACGACGCGGATCTTGGTCCACGACGGGCCGATTCCGCTGCTGAAAGCGCGGCTCCCCCACGCGCCGCACCATCCCCACGCCGCGCTGGCCTTGGCCGAGGCGCTCACGCTGTGGACGGATCGGCCGTGCCGCGTTGCCGTGGCTGCGGTCGGCCGGGGCGCTTTCTGCGCCACGTCACGTTGGCTCGCTGCGCTCGAGTGGATGACCCGACCCGACGCCGTCGCGGTCGTCTGCGTCCGCCATGACGCCATTCCGGTCGAGCCCGCGCGGCACGTCTTCGGCGACTTTGCCGATCTCCGCCGGATACTGGGGCGGCGCGCGACGCGATGACCATCGCCGACGAGGTCACGGTCCGCATCCGGCGGCTCTACTACGCCGAGCACTGGCGGGTCGGCACGATTGCGAGCGAACTCGGCATCCACCACACGACGGTCGTACGCGCGCTCAACCGCGCGCAGCTCGTCGGCGCGACGGTGCGGCGCGTGCCGTCGTCCCTGCTCGATCCGTACAAGCCCTTCCTCGCCGACGTCCTCGAACGTCACCCGCGGCTGCGGGCGACGCGGCTGCACGCGATGCTCCAGGGCCGCGGGTACCCGGGCGGCGTGCTCGCCGTCCGCCGGTACGTGCGCACGGTGCGGCCCCGCCGGGCCGAGGCCTTCCTGCGCCTGCAGACGCTCCCCGGCGAACAGGGCCAGGTCGACTGGGGGCACTTCGGCACGGTCACCGTCGGCCACGCGCGCCGGCCGCTCGTCTGTTTCGTGCTCGTCCTCTCGTGGTCGCGCGCCGTCTACGCCCGCTTCGCACTCGATCAGTCGCTCGAGAGTTTCCTGCGCGGCCACGTCGCGGCCTTCACGGCGCTCGGTGGCGTGCCCAGGACGCTGCTCTACGACAATTTGAAGAGCGTCGTCCTCGAACGGATGGGCGACCACGTCCGCTACCACCCGCGGCTCCTCGAGCTGGCGGGCCACTACCATTTTGCTCCGAAGCCGTGCGCCCCGTACCGCGGCAACGAGAAGGGCAAGGTCGAGCGGACGATTCAGTACCTCCGCCACGCCTTCTTCGCGGCGCGGCGCTTTGCCGATGTCGCCGACTTGAATCGGCAGCTGGCCGCGTGGATCGTCGACACCGCGCATCGCCGTCTCGTGCCAGGCGATCCCGAACGCCGGCTGGTCGCCGACGCGCTCGCCGAGGAACGGCCCCGGCTGCTCCCGCTCCCGCAGCATCCGTTTCCCTGCACGCTCGTGCGCCCGGTGGCGTCGGGCAAGACGCCCTACATCCGCTTCGACGGCAACGACTACTCGATCCCGCACGCGGCCGTCGGCCGCCCGCTCACGCTCGTCGCCGACGAACACATGGTGCGGATCGTCGAGGGCGTGACCGAGCTCGCGCGGCATGCCCGCTCCTACGAGCATCGCCATGTCGTCGAAGACCCGGCGCACCTCGCCGCGCTCGCCGCCGTGAAGCGCGCGGCCCACGAGCTGCGCGGCCGCGATCGGCTCCGCAGTCTCTGTCCCCACGCCGCCGCCTTCCTCGACGCGCTGGCGCGGCGCGGCCATCCGCTGCTCGCCGAAACCCGCCGCCTGCTGGATCTCGCGGACCGCTTCGGCGCGCCGGCACTCGACGCGGCACTCACCGAAACGCTGGCGCGCGGCGCCGTCAGCGCCGCGGCCGTCGCGCACGTGCTCGATCAACGGGCCCGCGCTCGCCGCACCCCACCGCCACTCGCGGTCGTGCTGCCCGACGATCCGCGCGTCCGCGAGCTGCACGTCACCCCGCACGCCCTCGCCACCTACGACACGCTTACGACCCGACCGGAGACCCCGCATGACGACGACGAAGACCTCCCTCGCTGAGCTCCTCGCGGCGCTGGGCCTGCGCACCACCGCCACGCAGCTCGACGACCTCATTGCCCGCGTCACCACGCACCGCTGGAGCGCCACCCAGATCCTGGAACACGTCGTCCAGCTGGAGACCGATGAACGGGCCCGCCGCGGTCTCGAACGCCGCCTCGCGCGCGCCCGCCTCGGGCGCTTTAAGCCGATGGCAGACTTCGATTGGGCGTGGCCGCAGAAGATCGACCGCGAGGCCGTCGAGTCCGCGCTCCGCCTCGATTTCATCGCCCAGGCCCGCAACGTCGTCCTCGTCGCGCCGCAGGGCCTCGGCAAGACCATGATCGCCCAGAACATCGGCCATCACGCCGTCCTCGCCGGGCACTCCGTCCACTTCGTCACCGCCTCGCAACTCCTGCTCGACCTCGCCGGGCAGGACTCGGCGCGCGCCCTCGATCGCCGCCTGCGCCACTACGGCTCCCGCACCACCGTCTTGATCGTCGACGAGATCGGCTACCTCTCCTACGACAGCCGCAACGCCGACTTGCTCTTTCAAGTCGTCAGTCGCCGGCACGAGAAGCGGAGCCTCGTCCTCACCACCAATCTGGCGTTTCGTGACTGGCAGACCATCTTCCCGAACGCCACCTCGGCCGTCGCCCTCATCGATCGCCTGATCCACCACGCCGACCTCATCGCCATCGAAGGTGACAGCTACCGCCTGCGGGAAGCGGAACAGGCGCTCAAGAAGAAGCCGGTGCCCAAAGCTCGGCCGCCAAAAGCGTGATCGACGTGCGGTCCATTTTTCCGCGCTTCGTCAGGTCCGCCAACA
>JADYZW010000054.1 GCA_020852955.1 Deltaproteobacteria bacterium
GCGTGTGCAGCTTCATCTTGCGATGCAGCGTCGCCGCGTCGACCAGCGCGTGCTTCGCGCTCAGGTTGATGCTGCCGCGATTCTTCTTCAGCACGTGGCTGAGATAGTCCTTCTCCGCGCGCCGCAGATACTCCTTCAGCGGCACCTCGTAGTCGTACGTGCGGCGCAGCGACTCGACGTCCTTGCGCTTCCCGGCGCCCGGCAGATCGACCTCGCGGATCACGGGACCGGTCGTCCGCAGGATCGCGCGCTCGAGCACGTTGCCGAGCTCGCGCACGTTGCCCGGCCAGTGGAAGCCCATCAGCTCCGACAGCGCCTTGTTCGACACGCGGGTGATGCCGCGCTCCCGGGCCATCTCGCTGTTGCGGAGGAACTCGCTCACCAGGAGCGGGATGTCCTCGATACGGTCGCGCAGCGGCGGGATGCGAATCGGCACGACGTTGATGCGGTAGAAGAAGTCCTCGCGCATGCGCCCGTCCGCCACGAGCTCGGTGAGCTCGACGTTGGTCGCCGCGATGACCCGCATGTTGACCTTGACCTTGCGGTTGCCGCCGAGCCGCTCGACCTCGCGCTCTTCCAGGACACGCAGGAGCTTCAGCTGCATGTTGAGCGTGATGCTCTCGATTTCGTCGAGGAAGAGCGTACCGCCGCTCGAGAGCTCGATCTTGCCGACACGATCGTGCACCGCGCCCGTGAACGCGCCGCGCTCGTAGCCGAAAAGCTCGCTCTCGAGAAGCGTGTCGGGGAACGCCGCGCAGTTGATCGCGACGAATCGCCCCGACTTGCGCTTGCCCTGGAAGTGCACGGCGCGCGCGACGAGCTCCTTGCCGGTGCCCGACTCGCCGGTGATCAGCACCGTCGCGTCGTTTTGCGCGAGCACCTCGATCGACTCGAAGATCTCGTGCATCACGCGATTGCGGCTCACGATGTTGGCGAAGGAGTAGCGATTCGAGAGCTGATTGCGCAGATAGTTGATCTCGTCGAGCAGGCGGCGCTTCTCGAGCACCTTCTCGGTCGCGAGGAGGATCTCCTCCTTCTGAAACGGCTTGGTGATGTAGTCACTGGCGCCCTGCTTGATGGCCTCGACGGCGCCCTTGATGCTGGCGTAGCCCGTGATCATGATCACGTCGAGATCGGGCCAGTGCTCCTTGATCTCGCGCGTGAGGCCGATCCCGTCGGTGCCCGGAATGCGGAGATCGACGACCGCCAGCGAGAAGTCGTGCTCGCCGAGGAGGCGCAACGCCTCGGACGCGTTGCCCGCGCTGCTCACGAGGTACTGCTGCGAGGTGTACAGATCCTCGAGCTGTCGGCAGATCAGGGGGTCGTCGTCGACGATGAGAATACGCGTGTCCATAGGTGCGATGCTCCCGGATTCCTAGACGTAGAGTGGCAGGAAGATCGTCACCGCCTTGCGGCCGTTGGCCTCATAGCGTTCGACGATCTCGCCGCCGTGCAGCTCGATCAGCTTCTGCGCCACCGCCCACTCCACCCCGGCCTCCGCGCCGCGGAAGAGCGGCGACGCGGGCATGGTCGGCTCGACGTCGAGCCGCATCTCGAGGCCGTCGAAGTCCCGCCGCTTCGCCGTCCCGAGCGTCACCGTGAGCGCGCCGCCGAGCTTCAGGTCCTCGTGCACGTGGTGGAGCGCGATGCGGAACGCTTGCGAGATGCGCGTCGGGTCGACGAGGATGGTCGCCGGCGGATCGATCGCGTCGCGTCGGACCTCGATCGCGTTGCCGTTCAGGTGCGATCCCAGGTGCACCAGGAAGCCGTCGAGCAGCTCGCCGACCGGCACCTTCGTGAAGTTCAACGTGATCGGGTGGAAATATTCGAGCGCGACCTTCAGGAACTCCTCGAGGTTGGCGATCGTGCGCTCGAGCATGTGGCCCGCGGTCGAGTCCGCCTTCTTCGCCGTCTCGTTGTCGGTCTTGATGAAATCGGACCAGTAATAGAGCTTGTGGAAGAAGTTCCCGAGCTCGTGCGCGATGTCGGCGAGGACGCGCTCTTGCACGACCACCAGATTCCCGTGCTCGGTCCGCGTCTCCGGGCGCGGCGGCACGGCATCCCGCGGCACGAGCGTCTGTGATCGATCGCGATGGGCGGTCATGCGTGAAAGTGCGCCAATCTGGATCGCATGCGGCTTTGCAAGAGCCGGCGCGACGGGGCGAGTCTACTTGCGCGCCTGGGGGCTTTCAACCCGTGAAATTCTGCGACAACCGCGCAAACTTTTCGCGATTTCGACGAGATGCCGCATCACAGTTCGATCCGGACCCGTCGCAACGATGCCGCACGGGGGTTGCCGGTCGGGCGGGAATGCGCCGGCCGACCGTCCTTCCGCCAGAAAGGAGCTACTGGCTCCCCTGGTTGCCCCGGGACTCGAAGACGAGCTTCAGATTCTGGACCTTGCGGAGCTCGTAGTCGATCGTGAGGAGCGCTTCGATCACGTTCTTGATCTCGCCCGTCATGCGATCGAGCTCCTGGAAGGACACCCGCTCGAGTTCGCGACGCACCTGCTCGTAAAGGCTCAGGATGCTGCCGAGACCTCCGGCGGACGTGAAGCGGGCGTCGATCTCGTCATAGGAGGAGAGGATGCGGTCGATGAGTTCGCGGATTTCCTGCGTCACGCCAGTGGACTCCTTCCGCCCCGGGGAAAGCAATTCCAGTGCCATTCTTATGGCACGTTGGAGTTGATTCCAGAGTGATTTCAGTCTGTTGGCATATGCTCATCACGCATCGGCTCGTGCAAACTCGCACGAACGCCAAATCTCCCTTGCAGCCCATCGGGAGCGTCAGCCCCGCTTCGACTCGATCGCGCGCGGCGTCTCGTCGCCACCGATCCGGGCCTTGAGCGCCCGCGCCCCCTGCAACTCGGAGTCGATTCGCACGAGACGTTCGAGCAGACCGCGCAGCTCCCGCACGGCCCGGCCGATCTCCGGCGGCTCGACGACCTGCAGCGCGCTCGCGACCTGCTGCGAGACGGTGAGCAACTCCACGATGCCATCCAGGCCCGCCGTCGCGACGCGCCGGTCGAGGTCGGCGTAGTAGCGCAGGACGTCGTCCGCCTGTCGCCGCAGCTCGTCGCCCACGCCGCGACCACTAGCATCGGCCACAGGTGGTCCGTCAATCGGCGTACGCTATGCCGTCAGCACCTTGAGCCGGACGAGCGCGTCGTCGTCGTGCGGATACACGGGCACGCGCGGCAGTAGCTCGAGCGCGCGCCGTCCGAGGCGTCCCCGCGCCATCGTCGTCGCGGAGCGGTAGTGGCGAGCGACCCGCGGCGGCGCGGCGGCGCCGATGCTCGCCGCGCCGCCGTAAGGGTAGCAGAAGTGCCGGCACTCGCGACCGGTGTGCTCGGCGATCAGACGGCGGCTTTCGACGAGCTCGCGCTCGAGCTCGTCGTCGCTGAGCGCCGCGACGGCCGTGTGCGTGACGCCGTGGCTCTCGAAGGCCGCGACTCCCGCGCGCGCGAGCGCCTCGACCTCGGGCCAGGTGATCGCGGGCGGCGGCGCGAGCGCCTCGGCCGGCACGAGACCGCCTCCGACGAGCGCGTCGGCGAGCGCGCGGAGCCGCGGGCCGTACTCCGCCCACGGCCGAGTGTACATGATCTTCGTCGTCGCTCGCGCGAACGCGCGGATCGCACCCGGCGGCCGGAAATCGATGGTCTCGCCGGCCGCCTCGATCACGACGGGCGGCGCGTGCCGCTCGATCGCCCGCAACCACTGGAACGGCAGGCCGCCGGGAGCCTCGAGATAGCCGGTCGGCAGGTAGAACGTGACCGGCCACTGATGCGCCGTCGCCGCCGCGGCGATCTCGCGCACGGTCTCGCCGACCCCGTCGTCGAACGTGATCGCGAAGAGTCCGCGCGTCGACGCCCCGCGCGCGTGCCGCTCCACGAGCTCTCCGAGCGCGACCGGGCGGCTCGGCGCGAGCCCCGCGATCTGGCTGACGAAGCGCGCCGCGGGCAGGTTGTGGTAGGCCAGTACGAAGCCGCCGCGCACGCGTCCGACGACGTCCTCGAGAGGACGATACGCGCCGACGGCGCTCACCGCGCGCGCGGCGACGGCGCGCAGCGCGTCGGCCACCCCCGCCATCGCGCTCACCACGCGCCGCGCGGCGGCGCGGCCGACGCCTCGCCGCCGCGGGCGCCGCGCCCCCGTCCGCGTCCGCAGCCGGCCCCGGCCACGAGCCGTTCGTAGTGCGCCCCGAGCACGTCGAGGTTCGTATCGCGATCGGCGCGCCGCCGCACCAGCGCGCGGTTGCGCTCGGCTGCCCGCGGCCACGCTTCCGGCGAGCGCAGCGCGCGCTCGAGCCCCGCCGCGAGCGCGTCGACGTCGTCGGGCGGGAAGAGCACGCCGTCCCCCACCCCGCCGAGCCATTCCCGGTTCGCCGGACAGTCCGTGACCACGGGATACACGCCCGCCGCCATGGCTTCGAGAAGCGCGGGACTGGTGCCGTCCCAGAGCGACGCCGACACGTAGACGTCGGACGCGGCGAGGATCCCGGGGAGCGCCTCGGGCCGATAGCCGCCGAGAAAGCGCACGCAGCGCGCGAGACCGCGCGCGGCGACCTCCGCGCGGAGCGCCGTCGCATCGCGACCGTCGGCGGCGAACGTCATCTCGAACCCGAGACCGGCCGCGGCCAGGCGCGCGAGCGCCGCGACGATGGTCGCCGGTTGATACGGGCGATGCAGCTTTCGCGTACAGACGATCCGCACGACGCCGTCCGCACGACGCGGCGCACGCGGCAGCGCGAAGCGCTTGGCGTCGATCCCCTGCGAGAGGCAGAGGATCCTCTCCGCCGGCACGCCGAGCGCCGCGATCTTCGCGGCCAGCTCGACCGACACCGGGTTCACGAGATCCGCCCGCTTCACGACCCACCGAATGAGCGCGTGGCGCCCGCGCGAGCGCAGCGAATTGTGCACATCGCTGCCCCGAGCGCTCACCACGAGGGGACGGAATCCGCTCGCGGCCGCCACCAGCCCGTTGCTCGTGAGGAAGTGCGCGTGGACCAGGTCGGGCGCGATGGCACGCACGAGACGCCGCACCCGCGGAATCGCGCGCACGTAGGCGGCCGGGCTCTTCGTCGGATCGCAGTCGTGTGGCAGCGGATGGTGGTTGACTGCGTTCGGCAGCGGATCGCGCGTGAAGCTGATGAGGTGGATCTCGTGCCCCAGGCGCGCGAAGTGGTCGATGTAGGGTGACGCGAAGTGGCTCTGCGAGTGGACGATGTAGCAGATGCGCATGGCCGCTCGCTCACCCCACCGCGAGCGCCGGCATCGCCTGCTCCGGGCCGAAGGTCCCGTCGACGAAGGTCCGGAACCAGAGCTCGAGCCACAGCAGCAACCAGAAGCGCGTGCCGTGGCGCGCCGCGCCGGACGCGTGGGCGCGCCACAGGCGATCCAGGTAGTCGAAATCGAAGAGCCCGCGGCTCCGCGCCGCCTCCGAGAAGATGATCGCGTGCGCCGGCGCGCTCCACGCGCCGCGGAACCACGCGTCGTGCGGAATCGAGAAGCCGTGCTTCGGCCGGTAGACCACGTCGCGCGGCAGACGCCGCGCCGCGACCTTTTTCAAGAGCGCCTTCGCTTCCCAGGGCTTCAGCTTCTCCCGGGCGGGGACGGTCGCCGCCCACTCCACGACCTCGCGGTCCTGGAAGGGGCACCGCGCCTCGAGGCTGCTCATCATCGTCGCCACGTCCACCTTCGGGTTGTAGCCGAAGGGCAAGAGCACGGTGAGATCGTGGTGCAACGCCCGGTCGAGCGCCGAGTCGCCGTCGAAGTCGGCCGCCGTCTCGAGGGCGTAGCCGAGCAGCACGTCGCGGTCGGCGAGCCCGCGATGGGGCGCCGACCAGAGCGCCGGAAGGTGGTGCAGCGACCACGTCGTCGCGCCCGCCCAGTTCACGAGCGGATCGGTCTGCGCGTAGCGCAGGAAGCGCGCGGCCGACCCGCGCCATCCCCGGTCGCCCGCGTCGAGGAGCGCCGTGTGCGACCGGCGCCAGCGATCGAGGAGCGCCTGTGGCGCGACACGTCCGACCGCCGCTCCAAGATACCGCCCGAGATGCTGGCTGTAGCCCGCGAAGGACTCGTCGCCGCCGTCGCCCGTGAGCGCGACGGTCACGTGCCGCCGCGCGGCGTGCGCCACGTAGTAGGTCGGAATGCAGGCCTCGTCGCCGAAGGGCTGCCCGAACTCCCACACCAGCCGCGGCAGGAGCCCCCACGCGTCCGCCGTGACCTCGAACTCGGTATGCGCGGTGCGGCAGTGCTCCGCGACCCGGCGCGCGTGGCCGCGCTCGTCGTGCGCCGCATCCGCGGTGCCCATGGAAAACGTGCGCACGGTCCGGCCCGCGCTCTCCGCCATGCAGCTCACCACGAGGCCGCTGTCGACGCCGCCGCTCAGGAACGCGCCGAGCGGCACGTCGCTTCGGAGTCGCCGCCGCACCGCCGCCGACACCACGCGATCCGCGTCGGCGACGAGCTCCGCCTCCGACGCCCGCAGCTTCCGAGCGAACGACAGGCGCCAGTAGCGCTCCTCGCGCTGGCCCTCGGGCGTCACCGTCAGCACGTGTCCCGGCAGGAGCTGGTAGGCGTCGGCGTAGATCGTTTCGCGACCCGGCAGATAGGTCCAGTAGAGGAAGCGGGCGACGGAGTCCGGCCGCACGCGCCAGCCGCCGCGATCGACGGTCCAGAGCGCCTTCAGCTCCGACGCGAAGAGGAAGCGCCCGTCGTGCCACCCGTAGAAGAGCGGCTTCTTCCCGAGCCGGTCGCGGGCGAGGTGGAGGGTTCGCCGGGGCGCGTCCCAGAGCGCGAAGGCGAACATGCCGTTGATGCGGTCGAGGAGGCCGTGGATGCCCCACTCCTCGTATCCGTGCACCAGGACGTCGGAATCGGCGTCGCTCGAGAAGCGATGGCCGGCGGCCGCGAGGGTGGCGCGCAGCGCCTCGAAGTCGTAGATCTCGCCGTTGAAGACGAGCCATACCGAGCCGTCCTCGTTGCTCATCGGCTGGCGGCCGCGCGGCGACAGGTCGATGATGCTCAGCCGGCGGTGCCCGAGGGCGGCATGCGGGAGGATCGTGGTGCCGGCGTCGTCGGGCCCGCGGTTGACCATCGCGTCGCGCATGCGCGTCACGAGCTCCGGCGCGATCGGCCGGCCCTCGCGGAAATCGACGATGCCGCAGATGCCGCACATGGCCGAGGCCCTCAGGATCCCGTCAGCTCGGCGAAGATGGCGTTCCAGCGCGCGCTCACGACGGGCGCGGTGAAGGACCGGATCGAGCCGGCCGCCGCGGCGCGCAGGCGCGCGAGGGTCGCCCGATCGCGCAGCAGGTCGAGCAGCGCCGCCGTCAACGCGCCGACGTCCTCCGTCGGCAGCAGCCGCCCGTTCACGCCGTCGCGCACGATCTCGCGGACGCCGTGCGGGCAGTCGAAGGCGACGACCGGCAGGCCGCACGCCAGCGCTTCGAGCGCCACGTTCGGCATGCCCTCGTAGCGCGACGACAGCGCGAACACGTCCGCGTGCGCGAAGAAGCGCTCCGGATGCTCCTGGAACCCGACCAGATCGACCGCGTCCGCGAGGCCGAGCGCCGCCGCCCGCGCCGCGAGGTCGGCCTCGAGCTCGCCGACGCCGACGATCGTGAGGCGCGCCGGCACGCCCGCCGCGCGCACCCGGGCGAGCGCTTCGAGCAGGAGATCGAATCCCTTCTGATGGGTGAGCCGGCCCATGGCGAGCACGTGGGGTCCCCGCCGCGTGAAGGGCGACGGCGCGCATGCCGCCGCGGCCGCCAGCCGCTCCGCGTCGACCGGGTTGTGGATGCACTCGACCTGCCCCGGACGCGGAGCGATCTCCGCGCTGAGCCGCTCGGCGACCGCCGCGGTCTGGGTGACGATGCGATCCGCGCCGCGCACCATGCGGAGATACCATCGGTACAGCAGATCCCGATAGCGATTGTGCTCCATGTACCGTTCGCCGATGACCTCGCGGATCACGAGCGCGCAGGCCGGCAACAGGGGGCGGGCGAGCAACAGCAGGAAATTGACGTAGCCCTGGGTCGCAACCACCACGGCCGGACGCACCTGCCACAGGATGCGCACGAGCTTCGGCATGGCATTGCGCGCACGCTTCGCGTCGAGGACGTGCATGACGACGTCCTCGGGCACCTCGGAGCGGAACCAGAACCCGTAGAAGGTGTAGAAGACCACGAGATGCGGCTCGAACCGCGTCCGGTCGAGGTGTCGCAACAGCGTGATCACGACCCGTGCCGCGCCGCCGCCGAGCGTCGGCAACACGAACAAGACGGGACGTCGGGCCTGAGGGTTCGTCACGATTTCACAGCGCCGACGCAGTCGGAACGGCGCTTCGCAATATCGACGGTCGGACGGCGACGCAAGCTCGGAGCTCGGACGCGAAACCGCGTTGACAAGGCGGAAGGCGGCGCGGACCATGGGGAGGTCGCATGCTCACTCGCTCCGAGCCCCAGCCGGCCGGCCGCGGCACGACGGCCGCGGCGGCGCGCACGCCGGCGCGGCGCCCGCCCGGCCTCCTCGCCGCGAGCATCTACCCCGACGTCGGCGACGACCCGGCGCTGACCTTCGTCGCCGAGCTCGACGAGTCGGCCATCGCCCGGGTGCGCCGCGAGTCGCTGGCGCTCCGCCTCCGCCGTCGGGTGCCGGTGACGGTCGAGCTGCGCTACGTCGCCGACGCGGCCGCCGCGGCGCTCGTTGCGACGCTCGCCGACCTCGCGGCGCACGAGGTCACGGTCGTGACGCGGCCGATCGGGGACGGCGCCGCCCCGAGCGCGGCGCCGCCTGCCCCCACCGCGGCCGAGGCTCCGATCGACGCCGGTCCGGATCCCTTCGGGATCGACCTCGCGTTGCGCGCGCGCGCTCTGCCCGTGCTCCGCTTCATGTTCGCGGCGTACTGGCGCACGGAGGTGAGCGGACTCGAACGGCTCCCTCCCGGCCGGGCGCTCGTCGTCGCGAACCACTCGGGAGCCGTCCCCGCCGACGCGTTCATGATGGCGACCGCGCTCGAGCTGCACGCGGGACGCCGCTTGCGCGTACTGTACGACAAGTTCGTCGACGCCCTTCCCTTCGTCGGCGGCGTCTATCGCCGCCTCGGAGGCGTCACGGCCTCGCTGTCGAACGCGGAGCGGCTGCTGCGGCGCGAGGAGCTGGTCGGCTTGTTTCCCGAGGGCCTCGCGGGCGTCGAGAAGCGGTGCACGGACCGTTATCGGCTGCGGCCATTCAAGTCGGGCGCGGCCCGGCTCAGCATCCGCACCGGAAGCCCCGTCGTGCCGGTCGCGATCGTCGGCGCCGAGGAGGCCTATCCGGTCGTCGCCCGCCTCTATCGAGCGGGACGTCTCGTCGGCATTCCGTGGATCCCCGTCACCCCGACCTTTCCGCTGTGCGGCGTCGCCGGCGCCCTGCCGTTGCCCACCAAGTGGGCGATGCGTTTCGGCACGCCGATTCCGCCGCCGCCCCCGGACGGGCGCTCCGAGGACGCCCGCGTCGCGGAGCTCACCGGCCGCATCCGCGACGCGGTCGCGGAGAGCCTCCGGGCCCTGCTCGCCAACCGGGGGGGAATCTTCCTATAAGGGCCCGGCCGGCGCTCGACGCGCGCGCCGGCGCGGACGACACGCGGTCGTCGGGAGCCTTCCCGCCGGCCATGCAGCCCGAGAGGGAGACGAGCGATGCGGAGTCATCTGGCCTTGGTCGTCGTGCTCGCGCTCGGTGGCGCGGCTTGTTCGAGCGCCCTGCAGCCGTCCGTCCGGGTCTGCCCGGCCCCGCAAGCGCGCGGGAGCGGAAACGCCATCGGGATCATCGGCATGTCGCTCGATCGCCGCGCGAGCGCGAGCGGCGGCCTGGATCTCGTCGTGGATCGCGTCGTCCCCGACGGCCCGGCCGCAACCGCCGGCATCCGAGCCGGCGACCGCATCCTCGAGATCGAAGACGCCCCGACGGAGGACATGTCCATCGGCGACGCGGCACGGCGCCTGCGCGGTCCGATCGACGCTTCGGTGGCGTTGGTCATCCTGACCGACGGCCGGTCACGGGACGTCACGATCACGCGGGTCGCGCCGAGCGCGCTCTGGAACGCGACCGGCCGCGCCGCGCGCACCGGCAGGACGTCCGTGCCCGCGACCGACCTCGCGCCGGCGGCGAAGGCCGCCGTCCCGCCCTGCCACCCCTGAGCGATCGCGTCCCGGCTACGCCTTGCAGCGGACGCCGGCCGTCAGGAAGTACGACCCCGTCTCGTGGACGATCCCGCCGAAGACGTCGGCGACGCCGGCGGGCTCGACCGTCGCGACCGCGACGGCGCCGGCCGAGATCCGGGAGGTCCCGTCCTTGCAGCGGAAGACGTAGCCCTCCGGGTAGTACGCGCTCGTGTCGAGCAGGTCACCGGGCGCGAGCGACCCGACCGGACGCTCGGCGCCGTCGCGCGCGTAGAAGACGTGGCCGTGATCGACCTCCACCGACCGGGAGTTGTCGAAGGTGACGCGCAGGATCGGCACCGCCGTCGCGGCGACCGCGATCTCCGAAAAGAGGCGGAAGCCGATCCGCCCGTTCGGCAGCCGCGTCATGACCGTGACCGATTTCCCGGCGAGGCCGCCGATCGCGACCGGACCGTCGACGGTCTCGATGAGACTCTCCCCGGTGAGGCACCCTCGCTCGCATCGTCGTTCGCCGCGCACGTCGCCCTCCTTGGCGCCGGAGCGACGCCGACGACCTCCCTACACGGCGCCGTGCCGACGCGCCACGCGCGCGAACGGCCCCGTTGACAGGCCGCACCCCCTCTGCGAGGAGACGCGCCGCCCATGCCCCGGCATCTCGCGTATCGTGTTCTCGCCGCGGTGACTGCGGGCTGCTTCTTCCTCGTCGGCTTCGCCTTCGTGTGCGGGTTCATGGATCGCGCGCTGTTCCAGGTGTTCGCGCGCCCCCTCTTCGACACCGACGTCCGGGGCTACTACCTCCTCGGCGTCGCCGGCTCGGCGCTGATCGCCTGGGCCGTCGCGCTGGCCGCAGTGGTCCGCGCTCCGACGCTGCACCCGGGCGTCGCGACCGCGACCACCGTCGGCCTCGTCCTCGGCGCGATCCTGCGCCTCCTCGCCTGGTACTCCGGGGAGTACCGGCGCATGGACGACCTCCTGCGCCTCGAGGCGGCCGCGTTCCTCGCGCTCGCGCTCGGCTTCGTCTGGCTCCGCCCGCCGCGCGTGCCCCCACCCCGAGCATGAGCGCCGAGGTCGCACGCCGCCCCCCCGCCTTGGCGGGCCGCATCGGCATCACGCTCCTCTGCGTCTACCTCCTCGGCGTCACGCTCCGGATCGGCGGCTGCTACGGACCCGAGCTCGCCGCGCGCGACGAACGCCCCGACGCCGGCCCCGCGGTCGGCGCCACGTTCCCCGCGTTCTCGCTGCGCGACGTGAGCGGCGTCACCGTCGACCGCGACCGGCTCGCGGGAAGCATCGGGATGGTGGTCGTCGTCCCCACGCTCGACTGGTCGCCGCCCACCAAGGCGCATCTTCTCGATCTCGCCGACGCGATCCGCACGCGCCGCGACGTGCGCGTCGCGATCGTCGTCCCGGCCGCGCAGGCGACCCCGCGCAGCCTCGCGTTCGTCCACGACCACCGCGTGCCGTTCTTCGTCCTGATCGACGACGCCGGGCTGATCGACGGCCTCGGGCTCGCCGCCCCGGCGCCGGACGGCACGCCCGCCGCGATCCCCGCGACGTTCGTCCTCGGCCGCGACGGCCGCGTCCTCGTGCGCGACGTCCGCGGGAGCGCGCGCGCGTGGGCCGACGCCCCGGCGCTGCTCGAGGCGGCCGGCGCGGCGGCGGGCGCCGCCGCGCCGTAGCGCGCCGGCGCCTCGACTCGCCGTTCGGCGTGCGGTAAACCCGCGCATGCGACTCGCGGTGCGCGTGCACGGCCGGAGCCACCGGTTCGGCTCCGTCCGCGACGTCCTCGCGCGCGCGAACGAGCCCAAGGCCGGCGACGAGCGCGCCGGCATCGCCGCGCGCTCGCACGAGGAGCGCGCCGCCGCGAAGCTCGTCCTCGCGGAGCTCACCCTCGGCGACCTGCGCGCCCATCCGGTGGCGCCGCTCGACGAAGACGAGGTGAGTCGCGTCATCGACGCGGGCGTCGACGAGGCCGTGCATCGCGAGATCCGGGGGTGGAGCGTCGGCGAGCTACGCGACTGGCTCCTCGCCGACGACACGACGACGGACGCGATGCGGCGCGTGAGCCGCGGTCTCACGGCCGAGATGGCGGCCGGCGTCGCGAAGCTCTGCTCGAATCTCGACCTGATCTACGCCGCGCGGCGCCTGCCGTTCGTCACGCGGGCGCGCACGACGGTCGGCCTGCCAGGCCGGTTGAGCACCCGGCTCCAGCCCAATCACCCGAGCGACGATCCCGACGGGATCACGGCGTCGATCTACGAGGGGCTCGCCTACGGCGCCGGCGACGCGTTGATCGGCATCAACCCGTGCATCGACGACGTGCCGAACGTCACGCGGCTCCTCGAGCTCACCCGCGACGTCATCGCGCGGCTCGGCGTCCCGACGCAGAACTGCGTCCTCGCCCACGTCGCGACGCAGATGCGCGCGCTCGAACGCGGCGCGCCGATGGACATCATCTTCCAGAGCCTCGCTGGCACCGAGGCCGCCGTGGCGAGCTTCGGGACCTCCGTCGCCATGCTCGATGAAGCGCGCGCGATGATCCGCGAGCGCTCGACGCTCCGCGCGCGCGACGGCCGGGTGAGCCCGACGCAGCTCATGTACTTCGAGACCGGACAAGGATCGGAGCTCTCGGCCGGCGCCCACGGCGGCGCCGACCAGGTGACCCTCGAAGCGCGCTGCTACGGCCTCGCGCGCCGCTACGATCCGTTCCTCGTGAACACGGTCGTCGGGTTCATCGGACCGGAGTATCTGGCGGACGGGCGCCAGATCGTTCGCGCGGGGCTCGAGGACCACTTCATGGGCAAGCTGCTCGGCGTCCCGCTCGGCGCCGACGCCTGCTACACCAATCACGCCGAGGCCGATCAGAACGACTGCGACACCCTCGCCACGCTGCTCGCGACCGCCGGCTGCAACTACTTCATGGGCGTCCCCGCCGGTGACGACGTGATGTTGAGCTACCAGTGCACCAGCTTCCACGACGGCGCGACGCTGCGGCAGCTGCTCGGCCTGCGTCCGGCGCCCGAGTTCGAGGCCTGGCTCGTCGCGCGCGGGCTGATGGCGGACGGACGCCTCACCGGACGCGCCGGGGACCCCGCGGTGTTCCTCGCATGAGCGCCCCCTCGCCCGCCCTCGCGCGCCTGCTCGCGAAGACCCCAGCGCGCCTCGCCGTCGGGCGCAGCGGCCCGCGACTCCCGACCGCCTCCTACCTCCGCTTCCTCGCCGACCACGGCCGCGCGCGCGACGCCGTCTTCATGGAGGTCCCGCCCGCGACGGTGAAGAAGCTCGGGCTCGTCGAGCTCGCGACCGCAGCCGGGTCGCGGGCCACGTACCTCCGCGAGCCCGGCCTCGGACGTACGCTCGCTCCGAGCGCCCGCGCCCGCCTCGCGCGCTGCCGGAAGCGCCCGGAGGTGCAGCTGATCGTCATCGACGGGCTCTCGTCGGCGGCCGTCGTCGCGCACGCGGGCACGCTGCTGCGCGTCCTCGTGCGCGAGCTCGGCAAGCGGCGCCGGCGGCTCGGCACGCCGCTGTTCGTCCGCCACGGCCGCGTGCGCATCCAGGACGAGATCGGACACGTGCTCCGCCCCGAGGTGTGCTGCGCGATCGTCGGCGAGCGGCCCGGTCTCGCGACCGCGGCGAGCCTCTCGGCGTACGTCATCCATCGACCGACCCGCGCGTCGACGGAGCCCGACCGCACGTTGATCTCGAACATCCACGACGGCGGTGTCGCGCCGGCGGCGGCCGCGCGCCAGATCGCCGACCTCGTCGACGCGTGCCTCGCGCACGCGGCGAGCGGCGCGGCGCTCGCGACGGCGCTCGCCGCCGGCACGCGCGCCCGGTAGCACGCACGTTACGGACATCCCCGCCCCTTCCCGTAGGGAACGCCAGCGCACCTGCGCGGGAGCGGAGCCGGCCGCCGTCGCCGCCGCGATCGCGCAGCGGCGCCAGGCACGCGGTCGCTCCTCCGCGCCGCGGCCGCATTCGAGCGCGCACGCCTTGACTGCCCCGGCGAATCTCCATACCGCCTGTCCCGTGCATCGCTCCCTCCTCGGGCTGATCGTCTGCCCGCGCTGTCGCGAGCGCTTCACCTTGGATGTCTACCGCGAGGCCGCCTCCGCCCACGGCGGCGAGCCCGAGATCCTCGAGGGAGCCCTCGCCTGCAGCGCGTGCGCCGCGGCGTATCCCGTCGTCGCGGGCGTACCGCGTCTCCTCGGGCCCGCGCTCCTCGTGCGCGTCCGGGAACGGCACCCGCAGTTCTTCGCGACGTATCCGCAGTTTCTCGGCGCGCGCGCGGCGAACGACGATCCGCTCGCCGATACCCTCGAGAGCTTCACGCGCCAGCGGCTCGATCTCGACCTCCCCGGGCCCGCGCTCGCCGCGCAGTGGCGCCGCAACCTGCGACGCAACCTCGGCGATGCCCTCACACTCGACCAGCTCCGCGGGCGGCGCATCCTCGACGTCGGCTGCGGGTTCGGACGGCACCTCCTGGTTGCCGCCGAGCACGGCGCCGAGGTCGTGGGCGTCGATCTCTCCGGCGGCGTCGAGGTGGCGTATCGCAACCTCGGCAGCCGGCCGAACTGCCATATCATCCAGGCCAACGTCCACGAGCGCCCGCTCCGCGACGCCACCTTCGACGTCGTCTGGTCGTTCGGCGTGCTGCACCACATGCCGGACCCGGCCGCGGGCTTTCGCGCGCTCGTCGAGTTCGCCCGCCCGGACGGCGGCCTCATCGCGATCTGGGTCTACGGCTATCGCGGCATGAGCTTCACGTACCGGTTGTCGCACATGCGCGCGCTCCACACCGTCACGCGCTCGCTCTCGGGATCCGCGCGGCTGCGCGCGTCGGCGGTGGTGGCCGCCGTGCTGTCGGCCCTCTACTGGGAGCCGCTCCGTGTCCTGCGCCGGCTCGGGCTCGGCCGCGTCGTCGAGCGGATGCCGCTCAGCGACTACGTCGCCCACGGCTGGATGGCCCGCGTCGCCGGGGTCCACGACCGCCTCTCCACGCCGATCACGCATTTCCACGACCGCGAGGAGCTCGAGCACTGGCTCCGCGCGGCCAGGCTGGCAAGCATTCGGGTCGAGGACACGGGGCGGCGTGGCTGGCGCGCCTCCGGTCGCCGCGTACCCCATCCCGGGGCGGCGAGCCGTCCGCATACGGGCGCGAACGGCCCGGGGCGGCACGAAGGCCGTCCCCTGCCGGGCTGAGTCGCGGCGCCGCGGGTCGGCGCCGCACGCGCGGCGCCGCGCGCCTCCCGGCTGGCCGCCCGCGGCGCGGCCGGTGTATAGGGGGCCGCCCGTCCTCGTGCGTACGCTCTTCTACGTCCTCGCCGCGGCCGCCGCGCTCGTCGTCGCGTTCGCGATCTCGGCGGCGCGCGCGCAGTACCCTCGGCTCCGCCTCGAGCGCCTGGCGTTCCGTTTCCTGATCCCGATCGGGCAACGCGTGGTCGGCCTGCGTGCGCGCCCCGCCTCCGAGGCCTGGCAGGGCTTCGTGTTCGAGCGCCCCGAAGCCCTGCGCGAGTTGCGCGAGCGGTACGACCTCGACACCCTCGTCCGCGACGCGGACAACGACTTCGAGCGCTGGGTGCGCCTCATGCACTGGACGCGGGACCGCTTCCCTCATCGTCCGAATCGCGCCGCGCCCGATGCCCAGGCGTTCGATGGCGCAGCGCTCCTCGCCCGCCGCGGCGCGGACGACGGGTACCTCTGCGGCACCATCGCTCCGCTGCTCGTCCAGGCCGTGACGGCCCTCGGCGGCCGCGCCCGCCGGGTCGAACTCCGCTTCACGCCGCACGACAGCCATGTCGTCGTCGAGGTGTGGTCGAGCCACGTCGGGAAGTGGCTCGTGCTCGACCCCGACTACGACGCCTGGTTCACCGTCGACGGCGTTCCGCAGCACGCGCTCGAGCTCCACGCGCTCTGGGCGCGCGGCGCCATCGACGCGGTGCGCGTGCACTGGCGCGCGAGCCCCCACAACATCTACCGCCCGGAGCTCGAGGGCGGCCCGCGCGAGTTCCTGCGCGGCATCTTCGCGGACCGCGCCTGGACCCGCTGGGATCGCGAGCGCCATCGGCACAAGGGCGAGCGCTTCGCCGTTCGGCTCCTCAACTACTACAGCCACGTCTCCTTCCCGCGGCGGAACGACTGGCGCTCGCGCCCTCTCCCGTGGTGGCATCCCGAGGGCAATCACGTCCAGGGCTCCCTCGTGATCGCCCTGCCGACGATGCCCGACTGGGAGGACTTCCTCGTCCGCGTCCCGACCGCCGACGCGTTCTACGGACCGCCGCCCGGCTGACGGCTCACGCGCTCAGCCGCTCGAGCTTCTCGTACAGGCCTTCGACCTCGCGCTTGAGGCGGGCGTACGTCGAGAACGCCGCCTGCGGGTTCGGATGCGTCTGGTAAAAGTCGGGGTCGTTCATCACCTGCGAGAGCTCGGCGAGCTCCGCCTCCTTCGTCGCGATCGAGCTCTCGACGCTCGCCGCCTCCTTGGCGCGCTTCTCCGCCGCGCGCGCCGCCTTGCGCTCGGCGTCACGGGCCGCGCGCTCGGATTCGCGCGTCGGGGCGGCGTCCGCGCCGTCCGCGCCCGCCGCCGGCATCGTCGTGGGAGCGAGCGTCCTCGGCCTCGTCGTCGTCACCACCACCCCGCCCGCCTTGCGCGTAAGGTAGTCCTCGTAGTTTCCGAGATGGCGGACGGCCTCGCCGTGTCCGACCTCCAGGATCTCGCCCGGCAGGTGGTCGAGGATGTAGCGATCGTGCGCGACCAGCACGACGGTTCCCTCGTACGCCAGGAGCGCCTCGAGCAGCACCTCCTTGGCGGTGAGATCGAGGTGGTTCGTCGGCTCGTCGAGGAGGAGGCAGTTGGCCGGCTCGATGAGGAGCTTCGCCAGCGCCAGCCGGTTCCGCTCGCCGCCGGAGAGCACGCGCACCGGCTTGTCGGCGGCGTCGCCGCTGAAGAGGAAGGCGCCGAGGAGGTCGCGTACTCGCGGCACCATCTCGACGGGCGTCACCGCCATCATCTCCTCGAGCACGGTCTTCGTCGGGTCGAGGACCGCCGACTGATCCTGCGCGAAGTACGCGAGCCGCACGTTGTGGCCCGCCGTGCGCTTCCCCTCGGTGAGCGCCTCGACGCCCGCCAGCATCTTGAGGAGCGTCGATTTCCCGGCCCCGTTCGGACCGACGAGCGCGACCTTGGTGCCGCGCTCGATGGCCACGTCGACGCCGCCGTACACCTCGACGTCGCCGTAGCGCTTCACCGCCCCCTCCACGCCGACGACGATGCGGCCGCTGCGGGGAGGCGCCGGCAGGCGGATCGTCACCCGTCGCTCGTGCCCTTCGGGCGGCGCGAGCCGCTCCATCTTCTCGAGCTGCTTCACGCGACTCTGCACCTGGGTCGCCTTCGATGCCTGGTAGCGGAAGCGCCGGATGAACGCTTCGACGCGCTCGATCTCCTCGCGCTGCTCGGCGTAAGCGGCGGCCTCCTGCGCGCGGCGCTCCTCGCGCTGCTCCAGGTAGCGCGTGTAGTTGCACGTGTAGTCGGTGAGGCGGCCGCGCGAGACCTCGGTGATGCGGTCCACGCAGACGTCGAGGAAGTAGCGATCGTGCGCGACGAGGATGACGAGCGACTCGCACGACGCCAGGAACTCCTCGAGCCAGGTCCGCGCCTCGAGGTCGAGGTGATTGGTCGGCTCGTCGAGGAGGAGCACACGCGGACGCCGGAGGAGGAGCTTCGCGAGCGCGATCCGCATCTGCCACCCGCCGCTGAAGGTGCCGACGTCGCGGGTGAAGTCTTCGGTGCGGAAGCCGAGGCCGTTCAGCACGCGCTCGGTTTCGGCCTCGAGGTCGTAGCGGGCCGACGCGTCGAAGCGGTCGCGCACGTCGTGATACGCGGTCATCAACGCGTCGTGCTCGGGGCCGGTCGTCGGGGCTCGCGCCAAGGCGTCTTCGAGGCGGCGGCACTCGTCCTCGAGCGCGTGCTGGTCCGCGAAGGCGTCGAGCGCCTCCGTCATGACGGTCCGGCCGGAGACGCCGATCACCTCCTGCGGCAGATAGCCGACGCTCGCGCCCTTGGGGAGCACGATCTCGCCGCCGTCGGGCTCCATCTGGCCGGCGATCATCCTGAGCAGGGTCGACTTCCCCGCGCCGTTCATCCCGGTGAGGCCGATGCAGGCGCGCTCGGGCGCGAACCAGTTCACCCCGTCGAGGATCCGCTGTCCCCGGAAGGCCTTGGTGAGGTTCGCGATCGTGAGCATCCGGTCGTTGTATCGACAGACGCCCCGCCCTGCCAGCGACGCCGACGCCAGTCGCGTCCGTTCGCGCCGAGCGCCAGCTAGAGCCCGCCCATGGAGATCGCACCGCCTCTCCCCGCCGCCGTCGTGGCGGCCGCCGCCACCGCGACCCCGCCGCGCCCCTCCGTCCTCGGCCCCGCCGCGGGGGCCAGCGTCAGGCCGGTGGCCGCACCTTGACGATCACCGTCTTGCCGCCTCGCACCCGCTCCGCGTTCGGCTTGAAGAGGCCGAGCCACGCGATCCAGTACTTCCGCGCGTAGACCGGCGCCATGCGGGCGGCGAGCTCGGGATCGCGAAGCACTTCCGCCGGACCGACGAAGTGCGGCCCGTCGGCGCTTCCGACCCAGACGTAGAGCGGGCTCCCCTTCGTGATGCGCTTCGCCTTGTAGGTCGTCGGAAGCGTCGTGAAGTAGATCGCGTCGCCGTCGTACATGAACCATACCGGCACGACCTTGCCGATCGTGCCGTCGGCGCGCCTGGTCGCGACGTAGATCTCCTTCGACGACTGCAGGGCCGCCGTGACCTCGGGACCGAAGCCCGCCTGCGCGACCGCCGCGAGCGCGATCGACCCGAGGATCATCATGAGCACGAGCATCCGGCGCATCCTCCCTCCTCGCGCCGCCGGCTTCCCGATCCCTCGCCGACGCCGTCGTGCGCCCGCGTAGCACCGCGGCGGCGCCGACGCCATGCACGACGCGGAGCATCCTTGACCGGCGCGCGACGGCGCGGCCAAATGGCCGCGCATGGCGGGGGGCGAATGAGCGCGTTCGAGCGCTACATCGGCTGGATCGTCCGCCATCGCCTCCTCGTCGTCCTGGCGATGCTCGCCGCGACGGCCTTCTGGGCGTCACAGCTCCCGGCGCTACACGTCGAGATCGATCCGGACGCGAACCTGCCGCAAGACCACCCCTACATCCGGGCGCTGAAGACGCTGGAGCGGACGTTCGGGGAGAAGAACCTGATCGTGGTCGGGCTGTTCCCGAAGGACGGGAACATCTACACCCCGGCGTTCCTCGCGAAGGTCCAGCGCATCACACGCCGTATCGGCGACGTGCACGGCCTGATTCGTTCGACCTATCTCAGCCTCGCCTCGCCGCTCGTCAAAGCGATCGAGGGCGACGGCGAGTCCATGCTGGTCCGGCAGGCCCTCGAAGCGGCGCCCGCCACACCCGCGGCCGTCGCCGAGGTGCGGCGCCGGATCCATGCCAACCCCTTCTACGTCGGCACCGTCGTGTCCGCGGACGACACCGCAACGGCCATCATCGCGAACTTCAAATTGAGCTCGGAGCTTCCCGGCTACCCGGAGGTCGAGCAACGGGTGTCGCAGATCGTCGCCGAGGAGAACGACGGAACGTTCGACGTATACCTCGGAGGCACGGTGGCGCTGAACGCGGGCCTCGCGCGCATCACCGAGCGCACCGTCGTGCTGTTCCCGATCGCGCTCCTCATGATCGCCCTGCTCCATTACGAGGCTTTTCGAACCGTGCAGGGGATGGTGCTGCCCGTGCTGACCGCCATCCTGGCGGTCGTCTGGAGCCTCGGCTTGATGGGTTTTCTGCGCATTCCCCTGGATCCGTTCAACACGACGACGCCGATTCTCATCCTCGCCGTCGCGGCGGGGCACGCCGTGCAGATCCTCAAGCGGTACTACGAGGAGTTCGAGCGCTACCGCGACGCCCACGTCGCCGTCCGCGTCGCCGTCGCGCGCGTGGGCCCGGTCATGCTCACCGCCGGCACGATCGCCGCTCTGTCGTTCTTCTCGCTGATCGCCTTCCGGACGGCCGTGATCCGCAACTTCGGGCTCCTCGCGGGCTTCGGCATCCTCGCGACGCTGGTGATCGAGTTGACCCTCACGCCGGCGCTGCGCGCGCTGCTGCCGGCGCCGAAGCGCGACGAGATCGCGCGCGAAGCGCGCAGCGGTCGCGCCATCTCCTGGGCGCTCGGCCGGCTCGCGACGTTCGTCGCCGGGCATCCCGGCGCCATCGTGGCGACCTCCGGGATCGTCGTGGTGGTCGCCCTGGCCGGCGCCCTGCGGATCCACGTCGACACGACGTTCAAGCGCCAGTTCCCGCGCTCGCACCCGGTTCGCGTCGCGGACGATATCCTCGGACGCGCCTTCAGCGGTACGAACACCCTCGTATTCCTGGTCGAAGGACCGCGGGACGGCGCCCTTCACGATCCGGCGGCGTTGACGGCGATCGCGGACCTCCAGCGTTTCGTCGAGCGCGATCGGGACGTCGGCAAGACCCTCTCGATCGTCGACTACCTGAGCGAGATGCACCGCGCGATGACCGGCGCCCCGGCCGGCGGCGTGACCGTTCCGCCGTCCGCCGACCTGATCGGCCAGTACCTGTTCCTGTACTCGATGTCCGGCGAGCCGGAGGACCTGAACAGCCAGATCGACGTGGAACATCGACGCGCCGCCGTGCGCGTCTTCCTGCGGAACGACTCGACCGAGTACGGGGAGCATCTGCTCGAACGAGTCCGCGCCGAGGTCGCGCGCACCTTCCCGCCGGATTTCACGGTGCGCTACTCGGGAACGATCGCTTCCAGCGCCGCGCTCACGGAGGCGATGGTCCGCGGCAAGGTGCTCAACATGGCGCAGATCGGCGCGATCATCATTCTGGTGTCGGGGCTCGTTCTTCGCTCCGCGATCGGCGGCCTGATGGTGGCCATGCCGCTGGCGTTGGCCGTCCTGGTCAACTTCGGCGTGATGGGGCTCGTCGGCATCCCGCTCGACGTCATCACCTCCCCGATCGCCGCGATGGCGGTCGGCATCGGCTCGGACTACGCCGTGTACTTCCTGTTCCGCTTCCGCGAGGAGCTCGCCACGAGCCGCACGCACGCCCTGGCGCTCGCGAGCACCATGCAATCGTCGGGAAAGGCGATCGTCTACGTGTCGTCGGCCATCGCGGGCGGCTATCTCGTCCTCTGCGTTTCCGGATTCGTGTTCCACATCGAGCTCGGGGCGCTCGTCGCGCTCGCGATGGTCGTTTCCAGCCTGGGAGCGATCACGCTGCTCCCGGCGCTCGCGCTCCTCGCGCGACCCGCGTTCCTCTTCGGGCGAGAAGCCTCGACCGCGCCGATCGACCGATCCGCCGGCGCCCTAGGCGAGGGGCAGCGCTACCCGGAACGTCGCGCCTGAGGCCTCGGGCACGAGCGACAGCTCGATGTTCTGAAGGTCGGCGATCCGGGCGGCGACGAACAGGCCCATGCCGAGCCCATGCACGGCGGTCGTGAAGAACGGCTCGAAGATCCGCGCCCGATGCTCCGGCGGAACACCCGGACCGCGGTCCCGCACGGTGGCGACCAGTCGGTTCGCAGAGGCGTCGTGCACCGCCTCGACCTCGATCTCGGCTCCTTCCGGAGAGAAGCGCACCGCGTTCTGGAGCAGGGTCTGGAACAGACAGGCGGCGGCCTCGCGATGCACCCGGATCTCCGGCAGCACCGGCGGCAGTCGCCGGCGACAGACGAGCCCCTTCGCCTTGAGCTCGTCGGCCACCCCCTCTTCCGCGATGCCCAGGATCTCGTCGAAGCGATGGGTGTCACGGCCTTCCGGCGGCACCGTCGCGGCGCGGATGATGTCGAGGACGAGGTTCCGAATCCGTTCGGCGTCCGCCACCGCCATCGCGAGGTATCGCTCGCGGAACTCCGGATCGCCGAAGTGCGTCGGCACCAGCTGCAGGAAGGTCCGGATCGTCGCGAGGGGATTGTTGATGTGATGGGCCAATCCCGAGGCGAGGTACCCGAGCGTCGCCGCCCGCTCGGCGCGGAGCAACCGGTCTTCGAGCACCCGCCGCTCGTCCGCCAGCCGATAGCGATCGAGCACCTCGGAGATCGCGTACGGCAGGGTCGCGAGATATCCCTCTTCCTTGACGATATAGTCGTCCGCGCCGAGCTTCATCGCCTCGACGGCGACCTTCGCCGACGTCGCCGTCGTCACGACGAGCGTCGGCGCCCGCATCCCCGAAGAACGGATCTCGCGCAGCAGCTCCAGGCCGTCGCCGTCCGGAAGCCAATAGTCCAGGACGTACAGATCGTAGCGGCGCGACGCCATGCGCCGTCGCGCCTCCGCCATCGTACCGACCACGTCCAGCGTCCAGGCGGCGAGCACCACGGCCAGCTCGTCGCTGATGAGCACGGCATGCGAGCCGTTGTCCTCGACGACCAGCGCCGCTTTGCTCATGGGCGTCTCTCGCTCTTTCACCGCTCGCGGACGCTACACGGCGACCGCGGCGCCCTCAAGGCGCCGCACCTCCCGCGCATCACGCGGCATGGTCTAGACCGCCGCGGCGATCGGCGCCTGCTCGCCGGCCTCCGCGACCTCTTCCTTGAAACCCACCCGGAACACGGCGCCGCCGTGCGCCGGGGTCGGCATCAACTGCAGCTCGATGTCTTGGAGATCGGCGATCCGCGAGGCGACGAACAGTCCCATCCCCAGGCCATCGACCGCCGTCGTGAAGAACGGCTCGAAGATCTTGTCGCGGTTCTCGGTCGGCACACCGGCGCCGCGGTCCCGCACCTCGACCACGACGCGCTGCGAAGCCGCGTCCCGGTGCGCCGCGATCTCGATCTCCGATCCCTCCGGGGAGAATCGCACCGCGTTCTGCAGCAACGTCAGCAGGAGGCACGTCGCCGCCTCGCCGTGCACCCGCACGGCGGGCAAGGCGGCGTCGATGCGCTGCTTGAGCACGATGGCGCGCTTCTGCATCTCGCCCGCCACGCCGTTCTCGGCGTGGGCGATCAGCTCGTCCAGCCGCCGCACCTCGTGCCCCTGCTGCGGAACCGTCGCGGCGCGCATGATGTCCTTCACGAGATCCCGAATGCGCTCGCTCTCGGCGAGCGCCATCTCGAGATACTTCGTGCGGAACTCGGCGTCCTCGATATTGCTCGGCAGCAGCTGAAGAAACGTCCGAATGGTCGCCAGCGGATTGTTGATGTGGTGCGCGAGGCCGGACGCGAGATAGCCCAGCGTCGCCGCGCGTTCGGCCCGCTGAAGGCGTTCTTCGAGGAGCTGCCGCTCCGACGCGAGTTGGCGGCGCTTGAGCACCTCCTGCACCAGGTACGGCAGGACGGCCAGATATCCCTCCTCCTTCACGAGATAGTCGTCCGCGCCGAGCTTCATGGCGTCGACCGCGAGCTTCGCGGACGACGCCGTCGTCACGAAGATCGTCGGCGTGACGATGCCCCGCGCGCGGACCTCCCGGAGGAGCTCGATGCCGTCGCCGTCCGGCAACCGGAAGTCGAAGACGAAGAGATCGTACGTCCGGCTCGCGATCTTCGCGCGCGCCTCCGCCAACGTCGGCACCTGATCGAGCGTCCACCCCTCGAGGGCCAGCTCCAGTTCGTCGGCGATCAGCTCGGCATGCGAGCTGTTGTCTTCCACGAGCAAGGCTGCCTGGCTCATGCGCTATCCCTCACTTCCTCTGCGATATGTTCCATCTCACGCGGAAAGCTCAACCGGAAGGTCGCGCCTTCCCCCAGCACGGACTCCACCCAGATCCGCCCGCCGTAGCGCTGCACGATGCGTTTCACCACGGCGAGGCCGATACCGTGCCCCTGCTGTTCGACGCCGGCCACCGTCTGATTGGGCGCGCGGTGATACAGCTGAAAGATCCGGCCCATCTGGGACGGCTCGATCCCGACTCCGTTGTCGCGCACCACGTACTCGATGGCGCCGTCCGTCACGAAGCCGCCGACCTCGACGGTCGGGTTCGGCTTGTCGCCCACGTACTTGCACGCGTTCGACACGAGGTTCTCGAACACGTGGTACAGCTTCTGCTCCTCCGCCAGCAGCGGCGGCAGGTCCCCGATCCGGACGTCGATCCGCTTGCTCTCGACGGCGGCATGCGCGCGCTCGACGGCCTCCTGAACGACGGCTTGCACGTGCACGAGTTCCCGCCGTTCCGCGACCTCCGACTGGGTCACGACCTCGAGGAGATTGCGCAGCATCGTCGCCATCAAGCGACAATCGCGCTGGACCCGTTCCACGTAACGCTGGCCGCGCGGCGAGAAGCTCGCGCCGTCGACCTCGCGCAGCTTACGAATCGTTTCCGTGCTCGCCACCGCGACGTTTTGCAGATCGTGGGTCACGATGTGCACGAGCTCCTCGAGCTCCGCCGTGCGCTCCTGCAACTCGAGCGTCCGCGACTCCAGCTCTCGCGTCCGCTCGCGCACGCGCTGCTCGAGCGACCGATTTTGCTCTTCGACGATGCCCTTGGTGGTCGCCAGCTCCTCGTTCGCGCGCCGCAGGAGCTCCGAGAGGGTCCCCGCGAGATAGGCGAAGACGAAGAACGTGACGCCCGAAATGCCGACGATGAAGATCCGGAGCGTGGGCGCGTAATGATGGTGCCAAATGCCGGCCCGCTGCGGCAGCCACCCCTGGATCTCCGCGAGACCGAGCAGGCCGTACGCGATGGTCGCACCCGTCGCCAACCGAAACGATGCCCGCTGCGACACGAAGATCGCCGCGGTGAGGATGATGGTCATGTAGGTGAACTGCACGAGCGGCACGTCGATGCCGCCGAGGAAGTAGATGCTGGCGGTGATCGCGACGAGGTCGAATGCCCAGTGCAGATAGAAGTACGACAGCGCGAAGCCCGTCCGCCGACCGAGGAGCCAGTAGGGAATGTTGATCAGCGCCATGAGCGAGAGAATCACGACCACGGGCGCGCTCTGGCCCCACGCGAGTCCGACGTTGAAATAGGCGGCGACGGCGAAGAACGACGCGAAGACGAGCGCGCCGACCGCCCGCGTCAAGAGGCCCTCGATGTATCGGTGACGTAGATTCAGGGCTGCCGTCGACGCGTCGAGACCCATGCGCTGCTCCACACCCCCCCGACCCAAGGTATACGGCGCCGAGCGCTCCGCTCAATGCGGAATCGTCAGGGCCGCGCCCAAGTCGCATGTCACTTCACACGCGCGGCCGATCGGAATCAGCCCGAACGAGCCGCGGCGCGAGCGACGGCGGACAACGCGTCGATCGTGCCCTTCAACTCGGCGGCGACCGCGCGGCGATCGGCGGCGCGTCCGATGCGCAGCTCGTCTCCCATCGCGACGACCAGCCGGCCCTTCGGCACCGGGACGCGCACGCGCGACTGCGGCGCGAAGCTCAGCGCGGGCGACAGCGCCGCGGCCATCGGAACGATGGTCGCCCCGAGCGATGCCGCCAGCGCCACGACGCCCGTGCCGACCTCCCGATACGGGCCGCCGCCATCGACGGGGAACGCGCAGCCGTCGCCAGCGCGGATCACCTCGTACACGCCGTGCATCCGCTCCGGAGCGCCGGACGGCGGGAGCACCGTGAAGCGGCCCCCGAGGCTGCCGATGATCGCGGCACTCGCGCGTCCGGCCAGCGTATCGTCGACGATGCAGCGCAGCTCCCGCATCCATCGCAGGAAGCCGTCGTGCACGAGCGCGAGGGTCGCAACGCCGAGCGCATCGGCGATGTAGTAGCTCAGGAGCGCCGGCGTCTCGCGGCGGCGCATGGCCGCCAAGCGCGGATCGACGTCGCCACCGTCGAGGGGCCGCCCGCCGCGATCCACCCAGCTCCAGGACACGGAACGCGCGACGAGACGCAGGTACGCGAGCACCGCGCGCGCCAGGACGGTCTCGGCGCCCCCGATGCGGAACGTCGACGGCACGCCGCGCTCGCGCAGACGCGCCGGCTGACGGAGCGGGCTCGCAGGACTCGCCACGGGACGATCTCAGCTCGCTCGGGAGAGGTCGACGTACTGACGCACCAACGCCTCGACGTCGGCGACGGTCGAGACGGGCGCGAGCTCCGTCACGTCGATGGCCTCGATGCCGAACGTCTCCTCGGCCGCGAAGAGGATGTTGAGCGCGGCCACGGAATCCATGCCGAGATCCTGCCGCAGCCGCGCGGTGGGGACGACCCTCTCCACCTCGTGCTGGAGCTCGACGGCGATGATGCCTCGGACCTTACGACTCAGGCTGTCCACGACGATCTCCTCCCGCCTCGTACCGCCGCACCACGAGGGCCGCGTTTCTGGATCCGAATCCGAACGACGTCGAGAGGACCACGCGTGGCGCGAGGGCGCGGGCGCCCTCGGTCACGTAGTCGAGGTCGCACTCGGGATCCGGCTCGACGACGTTGATGGTGGGTGGCACGACGCCCGCGTGGATGCTCAACGTCGAGAGGATGAGCTCGACCGCGGCGGCGGCGCCGATCATGTGGCCCAGCATCGACTTCGACGAGCTCACGGGGATCCGATAGGCGTGCTCTCCCAAGGCCTGCTTCAAGATCGACGTCTCGACGGCGTCGTTCTTGGCGGTGCCGGTCCCGTGCGCGTTGACGTAGTCGATCTCGGCGGGACGGACACCGGCGTGCCGCAGCGCCTGCTCGACCGCGCGCGCACCTTGTCGGCCGTCCGGCGCCGGGTGCAGGTGATGATGCGCGTCGGAGTTCGCGCCGAACCCGGCGAGCTCCGCGTAGACGCGCGCTCCCCGCTCGCGGGCGACCTCCTCCGCCTCGAGCACTACGGCGCCCGCCCCCTCCGACAGCACGAACCCCGAGCGATCGCGCGAGAACGGACGCGACGCCCGCGCCGGCGGATCGTTCAAGCGCGACACGACCTGCAAACGATCGAACGAGTGGAAGAGCAGCGGGAAGATCGGCGCGTCGCTCCCGCCGACGATCGCGGCGTCGAGCACCCCGCCCGCGATGAGGCCGAGCGCGAGGCCCGCCGCGTCCGCGCCGGCCGTGCAGGCCGTCGAGATCGCGTACGTCGGCCCGCGCAGCCCGAGCGCGATCGCGACCTCGGCGGGCAGGCTCCCCGGGTACTGGAGCGGACACATCGGGTGCACGCGCTCGATGCCCCGCTCGTCGAACGTGAGCCCGTCGCTGATGTTCCGACTGATCGCGCCGACCGCGCTCCCGAGGCACACCCCGACGCGATCGCGGTCGAGCGCGTCCCCGACGCGCGCATCCTCCCACGCCATGCGCGCGGCGGCGAAGCCGAAATGGAGGCAGCGCGAGAAGGCCTGCACCTCGCGGCGCGCGAGAAAGTCGTCGGCGCGGAAGTCGGGAATCTCGCCGGCGACCCGGCTGTGACATGCGCGCGCGTCGAACGCGGTGATCGGCTTGGTCCCCGAACGCCCGTGGACGACCGCATCCCAGGTCTCTTCGACGCCGATGCCGCACGGAGTGAGGCAACCGAGGCCGGTAATGACAACTCGCCGCAAGCGCGAAACGCCACTTTCTCCGGGGGGTGGCGCAACCTAGCGCACGCGCGCGCGCCCACGCAAGGTTCCAAGCGACTCCTGCGGAAAGTGGCACGGCGCACCGCACGGCGTCCGGGACGCACGCCCGCCTCCGCCGCCGCAAGCGCTATCCCTTGTGTCGTGCCACGGCGCCGCACACCAGGCGCCGCTCCGCGGCGTGCCGCGCTCAGGCGCCGCCGATGCGGCGCAGCTGTCCGGGGGTCAGGAAGAACTCGAGCGTGCCCGCGGAGCGCGGCGGCAGCGTCGCGACCACGATGCCGGCGAGCCCGGCCTTGCGGAACCCCATGCGAACGAGCCCCGGCGTGCCGGCGAGAAGCGTCGACGCGAGCGCGGCAAGATCCGGCTCGTGCCCGACCAGCACGACGCCGCTCGGACGGCCGACGCCGGCGAGCGCGGCGAGCGCGGCGTCGGGTCCGGCGCCCGGCTCGAGCGCGCACGACACGTCGACGTCTCCATCGAGCCCGTAGCCCTCGGCGACGATCTCGGCGGTCTCGCGCGCGCGGCGCAGCGGACTCGACACCACGCGCTCCACCGGCAGCTCGAGCGCCCGCATGCCCGCGACCACGTCCCGAAGCTTGCGCTTCCCTTCGCCGGTCAATCGACGATCCTGATCGCGGCCGGTATCGCTGCGATCCTCCGCGATCGCGTGCCGCAGCAGCATGAGGAGATGCGGGGCTCCCGCCATGGGCCGGCACTCGCAGATCGCCGGGCGCGAGGCAACCGGGGCGCGTTGACTTGCCGGCGCGGCGGACGCCAGTGTCCTCCATGGACGCATCGCGCCGCCCGTCGAGCCGCACGAGGAGCCGCCGATGACCGTCGCCGACGCGCGGCCGGACGGCGAGCTCGCGTATCTGCGCGCGGTGCTCGCGGCGAGCGCCGTCGCGGCGGAGCTGCTGACGGCGATGGACGACGCCGCCGAACGCCTCGCGCCCGACCGATCCACCGGGCTGGCGACCGCGATCGCCGCCCGCTTCGCGGCGCCGCTCGCGGCGGCGACGGAGGTGCTGGCCGCCGCGCCGGCGCCGGCCGCGCTCGCGCCCTTCGACCGCGTCTTCACCGCCGCGCTCGCGCACGCTCGCGAGTGCGCCGCCCTCTTCGGCGGCGTTCCGAGCGCACCGCCGAGCGAGCGCCTTCCCCGGATCCTCACCGCGCTCCATCACCACGCCCGGGCCCAGGAGCGGCTCTACCCGATCCGGTCCCTGCTGCCCCCGTTCCGCGACTACTGGTCGCCGGACGTCCCACCGGCGCCGGACGCGGCCCCGCCGTCGGCGAACCCGGCGCGGCGGACGGCGCTCACGCGCGTGTCGGCGGGCGGGCACCACGGCGGCTTCGCGGTCTACGTCCCGGAAGCGTACGACGAGCGCCGGCCGTGGCCCCTGGTCGTCGCGCTGCACGGAGGCTCCGGGAACGGCCGCGACTTCCTCTGGACCTGGGTGCGCGACGCGAAGCGCGCGGGCCATCTCCTGGTCGCGCCGACGGCCGGCGGCGCGACCTGGGGCGCCATCGACGAGCTCGGCCTGCTCGAGATCCTCGCGTGGATGCGCGGTCGCTACCACGTCGCGGAGGATCGCATCCTGCTCACGGGCCTCTCGGACGGCGGCACGTTCACGCTGGTCTACGGTCTCGCGCACCCGGACGTGTTCCGCGCGCTCGCCCCGTGCTGCGGCGTCCTCCATCCGGCGAACGTCGCGAACGGCAACCTCGAGCGGGCCCGCGGCGTTCCGATCTATCTCGTACACGGCGCGGAGGACTTCCTCTTTCCCGTCGCGCTGGCGCGCCGGACGCGCGAGACGCTCGCCGCGGCCGGCGCGCGTCTCGTCTATCGCGAGATTCCCGACCTCTCCCACGCGTATCCCCGCCGTGAGAACCCGGCGATCCTCGCCTGGTTCGCCGCCTTGCCGGCGTCGACCTGAGGCGGGCCGTCGGGCGCCGCCCCGTGGCGGAGGCTCCGTCGATCCGCTAGGGTCGCCCGCCAACTCACCCATCAGCGCAGGAGGAATCCATGAAGCTCGACAGCGTAGCGGCGATCGTGACCGGAGGTGCGTCCGGCCTCGGCGAGGCGACGGTTCGCACGCTCGTGGCTGGCGGCGGCCGCGCCGCCATCCTCGACCGACCCCAGTCTCCGGGCGAGAAGCTCGCCGCGGAGATCGGCGCGAAGCAGGCGATCTTCGTGTCGGCCGACGTCACGTCGGAGGAGGAAGTGAAGGCCGCCGTCGACAAGACGGTCACGGCGTTCGGCAAGGTCAACGTCTGCGTGAACTGCGCCGGCGTCGGCATCGCCGTCCGCACGATCAGCAAGCACGGTCCGCACGCGCTCGACATGTTCCACATGGTGCTGAAGGTGAACCTGCTCGGGACGTTCAACACGCTCCGGCTGGCCGCCGCGGCGATGGCGACCAACGAGCCGAACGAGGAGAAGGAGCGCGGCGTCATCATCAACACCGCCTCGGTCGCGGCCTTCGACGGCCAGATCGGCCAGGCCGCCTACTCGGCGTCGAAGGGCGGCGTCGTCGGCATGACCCTGCCGATCGCGCGCGACCTGGCCTCCCTCGGCATCCGCGTGTGCACCATCGCGCCGGGCACCTTCGACACGCCGATGTTGGCGCTCCTCCCGCAAGAGCATCGCGACGCGCTCGGCGCCGGCATCCCGTTTCCGTCCCGCCTCGGCCGGCCGGCCGAGTTCGCGGCGCTCGCGAAGCACATCATCGAGAACGCGATGCTGAACGGCGAAACCATCCGCCTCGACGGCGCGCTGCGGATGCCGCCGAAGTAGTCGCCGATCCGCGCGCGGCGTCCACCCCGGAGCGGCGGGCGCCGCCGCGACGCCCACCGCTCCGTCGCGTGCGCCTCAGAGGCGCAGCTGGTCCGCGAACCGCCCGGCGTAGACCGCCGATCCCTCGGCGCGTTGCAGCACGATCTGACAGAGGCGAATCCCGGCGCGGATCCGTAGCGGACGTCCCGCGACGTTCGACATCTCGAGCACCTGCCGGTTGTCGACGCCAGGCGCCACGAACCCCGACGTCACGTGGATCATGAGCCCGAGCCGCGCGTAGCGGCTGCGCCCTTCGAGCCAGCCGCCGACGTCGGGGGGCAGGCGGATGCGCTCGCGCGTGATCCCGTGAATGGTCTCGCCCGGCTGCAGCGCGTACGGCTCCATGAGGGGGCGCACCTGCGTCACGGTCCGGTAGTCCGCGTCGTCGTCGAGGTCGATCACGGGGGGCCCGCCCTGCATGACGCGGATCTCGTCGCCGAGGTGGAGGTCGACCGACGCGGGACCGACCTGATCCGGCTCGAAGGGGTCGATGACGAGCCGTCCTTCGGCGATCTCGTGGAGGATCACGTCATGGGTGAGGATCACGCGGGGCTCCTTTCCGCGCGGACTGTAGCGGCGCGCCCGACGGGAGGCGAGCCGCGCCGCCCGCCGGGCGCCCCGGGCGATGGACCCGGCGAACCACGGGCATCGCGCCGTACGCCCGGAACCTAATGAAACTTGACAGAATCGCAATCTACCTATACGTCCGTTCGGCCGACAGGAGGCAACACCTCATGAAATTAGGCGAAGAGCATCCTGACCTCGACGACATCGACCGCCAGATCCTCACCCTCATGCAGGAGAACTGCCGCCTCCCGCTCGCCAAGATCGGGGAGCGCGTCGGCTTGTCGGCGCCGTCGGTGCTGGAGCGGGTAAAGAAGCTCGAGGACGGCGGAATCATCACCGCCTATCGGGCGGTCGTGGACGCGCGGCGCCTCGGCAAGGACATCACCGCGTTCATCGGCGTCTCGACCGGACACCCGCACGCGATCGACCGCTTCGAGCGCGAGATCGAATCGCTCGACGACGTGCTCGAATGCCACCACGTAACCGGCATCCACACGATGATTCTCAAGGCCAAGACGCGCAACACGTCGTCCCTCGAGGAACTCATCAGCCGCATCCGGGCGATCGAAGGCGTCGTTCGCACCGAGACGATGGTCGTCCTCTCGACGCACACCGAGCGCAGCCAGATCCCGGTCGTCGAGCCGACGCCCGCACCCCGGCGGAGTCGGCGAAGCCCGGAGAAGGCCCTGCACCTGAAGGGCGTGCACTAGGAGGAACCATGCAGCCGACGCGACCCCCCGGACGCCAGGGCCTCTACGATCCGATGCACGAGCACGACGCCTGCGGCGTCGGCTTCGTCGTCAACATGAAGGGCGAGAAGTCGCACGCGATCATCGAGCAGGGCTTGCGGATCCTGGCGAACCTCACCCATCGCGGCGCCTGCGGCTGCGATCCGCTGACGGGCGACGGCGCCGGCATCCTGACGCAGATGCCCGACGCGTTCCTCCGGAAGGCCTGCGCCGCGCTCGACATCGCGCTGCCGCCGCCCGGCGAGTACGGCGCCGGAATGGTGTTTCTCCCCGAGCGCGTCGACGAGCGCAACGAGTGCCTCGAGATGTTCGAGAAGGTGGTGCGCGAGGAGGGGCAGCGGCTCCTCGGCTGGCGCCGCGTGCCCATCGACGCCGACACGTGTGGCCCCATGGCGCGCAAGTCGCTCCCGGAGATCCGCCAGATCTTCGTCGAACGCGGACGCGCCACGCCGGACCAGGCGGCGCTCGAGCGCAAGCTCTACGTGATCCGCAAGCGCGTCGAACGTCTCGTACGCGAGTCGGGGCTCCGCGATTCGGAGTCGTTCTACGTCCCGAGCCTCTCGACCCGCACGATGAACTACAAGGGACTCCTGCTGCCAAACCAGATCCCGCAGTTCTACACCGACCTGACCGACCCGGACTTCGCGAGCGCGCTCGCCCTCGTGCACCAGCGCTTCAGCACCAACACCTTCCCGTCCTGGGACCGCGCCCACCCGTATCGCTACGTGGCGCACAACGGCGAGATCAACACGCTGCGCGGCAACGTGAACTGGATGCACGCGCGCGAGTCCATGTTCGCGTCACCGCTCTTCGGCGAGGACGTCGAGAAGCTTTCCCCGATCATCGCGCCGGGCGGCAGCGACTCGGCGGCGTTCGACAACGCGCTCGAGTTCCTCGTTCACACCGGTCGGCCGCTCGCGCACGCGGTCATGATGATGATCCCGGAGGCCTGGCAGAAGCACGAGAGCATGAGCCGCGAGAAGCGGGCTTTCTACCGCTACCACGCGTGCCTCACCGAAGCGTGGGACGGCCCCGCGTCGATCGCCTTCAGCGACGGCACCGTCATCGGCGCCGTGCTCGACCGCAACGGCCTCCGCCCCTCGCGCTACGTCGTCACCAAGGACGGGCTCGTCGTCATGGCGTCCGAGGTTGGCGTGCTCGACATCGCCCCCGAGAACGTCGTCGCCAAGGGACGCCTCCAGCCCGGACGCATGTTCCTCGTCGACCTCGCGCAAGGCCGCATCATCGCCGACGAGGAACTCAAGGCGGCGATCGCGCGCCGCCAGCCGTACGAGCGCTGGCTCGACGAGAACCTGACACGCCTCGACGACCTCCCGGCACCAGCCGCGACGCCGGCGGCCTACGGGGATGCGGAGCGCCTCACCCGCCAGCGGGCCTTCGGCTACACCCTCGAGGACCTGAAGTTCCTCATGGCGCCGATGGCCCTCAACGGCCAGGAGGCGGTCGGCTCCATGGGCACCGACACGCCGCTCGCGGTGCTCTCGAACAAGCCGCAGCTTCTCTTCAACTACTTCAAGCAGCTCTTCGCCCAGGTCACGAATCCCCCGATCGATCCGATCCGCGAGGATCTCGTCATGTCGCTCAAGGCGACGATCGGACGCGAGGAGAACCTCTTCGAGGAAACGCCGGCCCATTGCCGACAGCTCGAGCTCGAGGAGCCGGTCATCGGCAACGAGGCGCTCGCCAAGATCAAGAGCCTCGAGCGCGGCACGCTGCGGACCGTCACGATCCCGATGCTCTACCGGGTCGCCGACGGCGGCGCCGGGCTCGAGAAGGCCCTGTCCGTGCTCTGCTGGGAGGCCGAGGTCGCGATCAGCAACGGCGCAACGATCCTCGTGCTCACCGACCGCGGCATGGACGAGGACCATGCGCCGATCCCGAGCCTGCTCGCGACGGCGTCGGTCCACCACCATCTCATCCGCGCGGGCACCCGCACCCGCTGCGGCCTCGTCGTCGAGTCCGGCGAGCCGCGCGAGGTGCAGCATTTCGCGCTGCTGGTCGGCTACGGCGCGGGCGCGATCAACCCCTACCTCGCGATCGAGACCGTCACCGAGATGGTCCGCACCGGCATCCTCAAGAACGTGAGCGGGGACGACGCGGTGGCGCATTACCTGAAAGCGGCCAACAAGGGCATCCTGAAGGTGATGACCAAGATGGGCATCTCGACCATCCAGAGCTACCGCGGCGCTCAGATCTTCGAGGCGATCGGCCTCAATCGCGAGCTCATCGACGCGTCCTTCGCGAACACCGCCTCGCGTATCGAGGGCATCGGCCTCGACGCCCTCGCGGCGGAGAGCGCGGCGCGGCACGCGCACGCCTACACGACCGCGCCCGAGCTCGACGGCCAGCTGGACCCCGGCGGCCAGTACCAATGGCGGCGGCGCGGCGAGTTCCACATGTACAACCCGAACTCGATCGCGAAGCTGCAGCACGCGGTGCGGGCCGGAAGCTACCCGCTCTTCAAGCAGTACTCCGCGGTCGTGAACGACGAGAGCCGTCACCTCTGTACGTTGCGCGGGCTCCTCAAGTTCCGGCCATCCAGACCGATTCCGCTCGACGAAGTGGAGCCCGCGAGCGAGATCGTCAAGCGCTTCAAGACCGGCGCGATGTCGCTCGGCTCGATCAGCCGCGAGGCGCACGAAACCCTCGCCATCGCCATGAACAGGATCGGCGGCAAGTCCAACACCGGCGAGGGCGGCGAGGATCCCGTCCGCTACCGGCGCGATCCGAACGGCGACTCGCGGCGCAGCGCGATCAAGCAGGTGGCATCGGGCCGCTTCGGCGTCACGAGCCACTACCTGGTGAACGCCGACGAGATCCAGATCAAGATGGCGCAGGGCGCGAAGCCCGGCGAGGGCGGCCAGCTCCCCGGTCACAAGATCGACCAGTACATCGCGAAGATCCGCTACTCGACGCCGGGCGTCGGCCTGATCTCGCCGCCGCCGCACCACGACATCTACTCGATCGAAGATCTCTCGCAGTTGATCCACGACCTGAAAAACGCCAACGACCGGGCGCGTATCAGCGTGAAGCTCGTCGCCGAGGTGGGCGTCGGCACGGTCGCGGCGGGCGTCGCGAAGGCCAAGGCCGACGTCGTGCTCATCAGCGGCCACGACGGCGGGACGGGCGCGTCGCCGCTCACCTCCCTCAAGCACGCGGGCATCCCGTGGGAGCTCGGCCTCGCCGAAACCCAGCAGGTGCTCGTCATGAACGACCTGCGCGGCCGCATCCGCGTCGAGACCGACGGCCAGTTGAAGACCGGGCGGGACATCGCGGTCGCGGCGCTGCTCGGCGCCGAGGAGTTCGGCTTCGCGACGTCGGCGCTGGTCGCGTCGGGCTGCATCCTCATGCGGGTCTGCCACCTCAACACCTGCCCGGTCGGCATCGCGACCCAGGACCCGGTCCTTCGCAAGAAGTACGAGGGCCGGCCCGAGCACGTCGTGAACTTCATGACCTTTCTCGCCGAGGAGCTCCGGGAGATCATGGCGGAGCTCGGCTTCCGCACCCTCGCGGAGATGGTGGGGCGCGTCGACAAGCTCGAGACCCGCGACGCGATCGAGCACTGGAAGGCGCGCGGGCTCGACTTGACGGAGATCCTGCACCGGCCGGAGGTCGCGGAGCAGGTCGCGATCCACGCGGTCACCACGCAGGACCACGGCCTCGAGCGCGCGCTCGACAACCAGCTGATCGCGGTCTGCAAGCCCGCGCTCGAGCACCGTACGCCGATCGAGGCGACCTTCGCGATCCGCAACGTCCATCGCACCGTGTGCACGATGCTGTCCGCCGAGATCTCGCGCCGCTACGGCGCCGAGGGCCTGCCGCCCGAAACGATCCGGCTCGCGTTCGCGGGCTCGGCAGGCCAGAGCTTCGGCGCCTTCATGGCGCCCGGCCTCGCCGTCACGCTCGAAGGCGACGCCAACGACTACTTCGGCAAGGGCATCTCGGGGGGGCGCATCGTGGTGTTCCCGCCCCGCACCGCGACGTTCGCGGCCGAAGACAACATCATCGTCGGCAACGTCTCGCTCTATGGCGCGACCGGCGGCGAGGTCTTCTGCCGCGGCCAGGCCGGCGAGCGGTTCGCCGTCCGCAACAGCGGCGTCACCGCCGTCATCGAGGGCGTCGGCGACCACGGATGCGAGTACATGACCAAGGGTATGGTGGTGGTCCTCGGCAAGACCGGCCGCAACTTCGCGGCTGGCATGAGCGGCGGCGTCGCCTACGTCTACGACGCCGACGGCGACTTCGCCGGGCGCTGCAACCCGAGCATGGTCGAGCTCGACCCGATGGAGGCGCCGGACTTCGCGATCCTGAAGGACCTCATCCGCCGACACCACGAGTACACCGGAAGCACCGTCGCCGCGCGCATCCTGTCGACCTGGAGCGAGGCGGCGGCCACGTTCAAGAAGGTGATGCCGGTCGAGTACCGCAAGGTGCTCGCCGCAGCCCACCTCGACAGCGAGGCCGCGCGCCTCGCCTCGGTCTGACGCCCATGGGAAAGATCACCGGTTTCCTCGAAATCGCACGCGAGCTGCCGCCCCGCCGGCCCGTCGCGGAGCGTCTGAAGGATTGGCGGGAGCTCGAGGGCAAGTTGCCCGAGGACACCCTGCGGCAGCAGGGGGCGCGCTGCATGGATTGCGGTATCCCCTTCTGCCACAAGGGCTGCCCGCTCGGAAACATCATCCCGGACTGGAACGACCTCGTGTACCGGGGACGGTGGAAGGAAGCGATCGACCGGCTGCACTCGACCAACAACTTCCCCGACTTCACGGGCCGCGTATGTCCGGCGCCGTGCGAGGAAGCGTGCGTCCTTCGCATCAACGACGACCCGGTCACGATCAAGCAGATCGAGAAGCAGATCATCGAGCACGCCTTCGACGCGGGCTGGGTGACGCCGATCCCGCCGAGCCACCGGACCGGGAAGCGCGTGGCCGTCGTCGGCTCGGGACCCGCCGGGCTCGCCGTCGCCGCCCAGTTGAATCGCGCGGGGCACACGGTCGAAGTGTTCGAGCGCGCCGACCGGATCGGCGGCCTCCTGACCTACGGCATTCCCGACTTCAAGCTCGAGAAGCGCGTCGTGGAGCGGCGCGTCGCGCACTTGCGCGCCGAAGGCATCGTCTTCCACGTCAACGCCAACGTCGGCGTCGACGTGTCCGTCGCCGATCTGCGCGCGACCTTCGATGCCGTCGTCCTGGCGGGCGGTGCGACGGCCGCGCGCGACCTTCCCATCCCCGGCCGCGACCTCAAGGGCATCCATTTCGCGATGGAGTTCCTGCCGCAGCAGAACAGGAAGGTCGCGGGCGACGCGGTCCCGAATCAGATCCTCGCGACGGGGAAGAACGTCGTGGTCCTCGGCGGCGGCGACACCGGCTCGGACTGCCTCGGCACCTCGAACCGCCAGGGCGCCAGGAGCGTCCACCAGTTCGAGCTCCTGCCCAAACCGCCAGAAACGCGCACCGAGGGGATCGCCCCCTGGCCGCACTGGCCGATGATCCTCCGAAGCTCCTCGTCGCACGAGGAGGGCGTGATCCGCGATTGGAGCATCAACACCAAGCGCTTCAGCGGGGATGCCGACGGCAACGTGAAGAAGCTCCACGGCGTCCATCTGGAATGGACGCAGGACGAGAACGGCCGCCCGCGAATGGTCGAGGTCCCCGGGAGCGAGTTCGAGCTCGACTGCGATCTCGCGCTGCTGGCCATGGGCTTCGTCGGCCCCGAGAGGACGGGCATGCTCGAGCAGCTCGGTGTCACGCTCGACGAGCGCGGCAACGTCGCCGTCGGCGCCGACTACCAGTCGAGCGTCCCCGGTGTCTTCGCATGCGGCGACATGCGACGCGGCCAGTCGCTGGTCGTATGGGCGATCTGGGAAGGCCGCGAGGCCGCCCGCGGCGTCGACACGTACCTCATGGGCGCTACGAGCCTGCCGGCGAGCCCCGACCTCTGATCGGGCGCAGCGCCGGGTCGTGCTGACCCACTACCCGGCGCTGCGCCCCCGTTGCGGGTGATCCCTCATCCGGCGAGGATGCCGGCCGTGCGGATCGGCCTCCTCGCCTGCGGCGCCGTGATCGGCGCAATCGCCACGATCGCCGCCGCGTTCGCGGGGCGGACGCCGAGCGTGCGCTGCGGGACCGTCGTCGAGGAGGAGGCCGTCCTCGACCGCGACCTGCGCTGCGACGGCGTCGCCGTCACGCTGCGGAATCCGCGCAGCGTGCTGCACCTGAACGGACACACCGTCGCGTCCGCGCACGCCTGCGCCGACGGCGCCGCGCCGAGCGGCATCGTCGTCGAGGGCACGGCCGACGACGCGCAGATCCTCGGCCCAGGTCTCGTGCAGGGATTCGTGACCGGCATCGCCGTCGTCGACGCCGTCCGCGTACAGGTGCGCGACCTCCGGATCGCCGACAGCTGCGGCGTCGGCCTCCTCGTCGTCGGCACCGACGGAGTCCGCGTACGCGACGGCATCTTCCACCGGAACGGCCGCGCCAGCGACGAGGGCGGCGCGATCCGCGTCGAGCAGAGCAAGCGCTTCCTCCTCGACGGAGCGGAGGTGTTCGCGAACACGGCGAGCGCGCGGAGCGCCGCGCTCGACCTCCGCGATTGCGATCAGTGCCGGATCGTCGCCAATCGCATCGTCGCGAACGGCGGGTCCGGGCTCCGCCTCGACCCCGAGTCGCGCGGCGTCGTGCTGGAACGGAACGTCGTGCTCGATCAGCGCGGCGTCGACGTCCTCGACCAGAGCAACGACGGCACCTACGTCTTCAACCTCTTCGAGCGCGGCGACGGCCTGCGCGCGCCGGCCTTGTGGCCGCCCGCCGGCGCCCGAGCGGCGGCCCCGGCGGGCCCGACCGGATGCGGGACGATGCACGCCGTCGCGCCGGCCCAAACGACGGTCGGAATCGAATGCCCGACCGCCGCCGGCGTCCGCGGCGCGCGCAACGGCGTCGTCGCGTACCGCCTGCTGAACGCCTTCTCCCTGCAGCCCTTCCCGTCCCCGTGCGATCCGGTCGAGGTTCGTCCCGCGGACGACCGCCGCGGCGGCGCGGTCCGCTGCACCAATCCGGATCGGCTCTACCCGGCGCTGCTCGAAGTCACCTGCTGCCTGATGTAACCCGGTCAGTCGCCGTCTTCCCGCACCTGCTGCGCGAGATAGTGCGCTTCGCCGATCGTCGCCACGAGATGCAGCTGGGTTTCGAGCCAGTCGAGGTGCTCCTCCTCGCTCACGAGGATGTGTTCCGCGAGCTCCCGGGTCCCGTTGTCGCCGAGCTCGGCGCACAGCGCGATACCCTTGTTCAGGCGCGCGACCGCTTCCACCTCGAGCTGCCGGTCGAGCTTCAACAGCTCCGGCACCGTCTCGCCGACGTTCACTTTGTAGAGGCGTTGCAGGTTCGGAATGCCCTCCAGATAGAGGATGCGCTCGATGACGTCGTCGGCGTGCTTCATCTCGTCGATCGACTCCTTCCGGATGTGGGCGCCGAGCGCGCGATACCCCCAGTTCCGACACATCTTGGCGTGGATGAAGTACTGGTTGATCGAGGTCAGCTCGCTGGTCAGGACGTCGTTCAGGAACTCGATGACTCGCTTGTGGCCCTTCATGGATCCCTCCTCCGGGTGCGGCGTGGCGGCACGCTAGCACACCGCCGTGCGCCGCACGACGCCTTCAGCGCTCGCGGCCGCGGATCATCCGCGCGGCGCGGCGCCGGCGCAGAGCGCTCAGGCCCGCTCGGCGGCGATCGGCGTCGCGCCGACCGCGGGCGCCGCCTCCATCGCCGCCGCGGCGCGACAGCGGGCGAGACACTCGCGGATGAGCGGCTTGCAGGCGCCACACCCGGTCCCCGCACCGCATCGACGGCCGATCTCCTTCACGGTGGTGGCGCCCGCCGCGATGGTCTCGATGATCTCGCGCTCGCTGACGTTGGCGCACAGGCACACGATCATGATCACGGTTTTACGGACATTGATAATCAATTTCAATAGTCATTGTCGCCCAACACCCGCTCCAGCGAAATCGCCCATTTGGGCGCTGCTGGCCGCGCGTCCTACAGGTGGATCGCGCGCTTTCCGACGGCCAGCGCCGCTTCCTTGAGCGCCTCGGCCAGGGTCGGGTGGGCATGGACGGCGCGGGCGATGTCCTCCGCGGAGGCGCCGAACTCCATGGCGATCGCCGCTTCCGCGATGAGCTCGGAGGCGTGCGGACCGAGCACATGGACGCCGACGATCCGATCGGTCCGGGCGTCGGCGCACATCTTCACGGAACCCGTGGTCTCGCCGAGGCACCGGGCCCTGGCGTTCGCCTGGAAGGGACACGCGCCGACGGCGAGAGGGATGCCCTGCTGCGTCGCCTCCTCCTCCGTGAGCCCGACGCTCGCGAGCTCCGGCCACGTGTAGACGACGTTCGGAATCGCGGCGTAGTTCACGTGCGCCGCGTGTCCGGCCATCATCTCGACCGCGGCCGCGCCCTCCTCCTCCGCCTTGTGCGCGAGCATCGGCCCGGCGATGACGTCGCCGATCGCGAACACGCCCGCGACGCTCGTTTCGAAGCGCTCGTTCACCACGATCCGACTGCGCTCGTCGAACGCGACGCCGATCTCGCGAGCGCCGAGGCCGTCGATATGGGGGCGGCGCCCGACCGCCACCAGCACGACATCCGCCTCGACCTCCGACGCCTGCCCCTTCGATTCGAGCGTGACCCGCATACCGCCGCCGCTCCGCTCGGCCTTCACGGCCGCGGTCTGGAGCAGGAACGTCATCCCCTGTTTCTGGAGGGCCTTCTGCAGCACGACGCCCATCTGGTGGTCCATCGTGGACACGATGCGATCGAGGAACTCGACGACCGTCACCTTCGCCCCGAGCCGCAGCCACACCGACCCGAGTTCGAGACCGATCGCCCCTCCCCCGATGACGAGAAGGTGCTTCGGCACCGCCGGCAACGTCAGCGCCTCGGTCGAGCTCACCACGCGCTCGCCGTCGAACGGCACGGCCGACAACGCGCTCGGCTCGCTGCCGCTCGCGATCAGGATCCGATCGCCGGCGATCGTCTGCTCGCGATCGCCGGCGCGGACCACCACGCGCCGGGCATCGGCGAAGCGCCCCCGCCCCTTCACCCACTCGATCTTGTTCTTCTTGAAGAGGCTGCCGAGGCCGGAGGTCCCGAGCTTCACGACCTTGTCCTTGCGCGCCATCATCGCCGGCAGATCGAGCGTGACGCCGCTCGTCCCGATGCCATGAACGCCGAGACCGTCCTTGGCCTGATGATAGCGCTCGCTCGAATCGAGGAGCGCCTTGCTCGGAATGCAGCCGACGTTCAAGCACGTCCCGCCGAGCGTCGGGTCCTTCTCGACGACGGCGACGCGCATGCCGAGCTGGGACGCGCGGATCGCCGCGACGTACCCGCCCGGACCCGAGCCGATGACGATCAGATCGTAGGCTTCGTCCGCCATCACACCTCCAGGAGCAAGCGCGCCGGATCCTCCAGGCGCTCTTTCACGCGTACGAGGAACGTCACCGCCTGCTCGCCGTCGACGAGCCGGTGATCGTACGACAGCGCGAGGTACATCATCGGCCGCACGACGATCTGATCGTCGACGACGACGGCGCGCTTCTCGATCTTGTGCATCCCGAGAATGCCGCTTTGCGGCGGGTTCAGGATCGGCGTCGACAACAGCGATCCGTAGACGCCGCCGTTCGAGATGGTGAACGTGCCTCCCGAGAGATCGTCGATGCCGAGCTTGCCGTCGCGCGCGAGCCCGGCGAGCCTGAGGATCTCGCGCTCGATCTCCGCGAAGGACATCCGGTGCGCGTTCCGCACGACCGGCACGACGAGCCCGCGCTCGGTGCCGACGGCGACGCCGAGGTGCACGAAGCGCTTGTAGACCACGGCGTCGCCGCGGATCTCGGCGTTGATCGCCGGAACCTCGCCGAGCGCGGCGATGCACGCGCGCGCGAAGAACGACATGAATCCGAGCCCGACGCCGTGCGCCTTCTGGAAGCGGTCCTTGTGGGCGGCGCGCAGCGCCATGACGGCGCTCAGGTCCACCTCGTTGAAGGTCGTGAGGATCGCGGCCGTGTGCTGCGCCTGGACGAGCCGCTCGGCGATGCGCTTGCGGAGCCGGCTGAGGGGTACGGCCTCCTCGCCCTCCTTCGCCGCCGGTGCGGGCGCCGGACCGCGCGCCGCGGCCGCGGCGTCTCCCGCCGGCGCCGTCGGAGGCGTCGCCGGCGGGACGCCACGTTCGAGATGCGCCAGGACGTCGCCCTTGGTGAGCCGGCCGCCCTTGCCCGACGCGGAGATCTCGGCGGGATCGAGCGCGTGCTCGTCGATCAGATGTCGGACCGCGGGACTGAGCGGCCCCACCGGTCGCGCCGACGCTCCGGCGGGGGGAGGCGCGCTCGGGACCGGCGAGGGCGCGGCGGCCGACGGAAGCCGACCCGCCGCCGGAGACGGAGTCACGGCCGGTGACGGGGTCACGGCCGGAGACGGGGTCACGGCCGGTGACGGGGTCACGGCCGGTGACGGGGTCACGGTCGGCGGCGGGACCGACGCCGGCCTCGCGAGCGCGTCCGGCGACGCGGGGGATCCGCGCCCGATCTCGACCCGCGCGACGACCTCGCCGACCGTCACCGTCGCTCCCGCCTCCTTCATGATGCGCAGCACGCCGCCCTGCTCGGCGGCGATCTCCATGCTCGCCTTGTCGGTCTCGAGCTCGAGCAGGATCTCGTCGCGCTCCACCCGCTCGCCGTCGCGCTTCGCCCAGCGCACGATGACCCCTTCGGTCACCGATTCGCCAAGCGTCGGAATCCGCACCTCGAACGCCATACCGTCGTGTCCTCTCTCCGGCTCCGGCTCCGGCTCCGGCCCGCGCCGGCGTCCTTCGCGCCGCGCCACACGCGCCGCCGGCGACAGCGCACGGAGCCCGCCCGCGCGCCCGCGCCGGCACCTCGTGGGCTACGCTCTTAGCGCGCGAATGCCCGGTTGACGAGATCCGCCTCTTCGCGCTGGTGGATCTTGTACGAGCCGGTCGCCGGACTCGCGGCCGCCCGTCGCCCTACGTACGAGAGCGTATGGGTATCCGGCAGCACCGAACGCATCTGGTTCCAGATGAAATGCCACGCTCCCATGTTGGACGGCTCCTCCTGCACCCAGAACACCTGCCGCGCCGCCGGATAGCCGGCGAGAACGGCGCCGAGTTCCTGGCGCGGAAACGGGTGCAGCTGCTCCACGCGGACGATCGCGGTCGTGTCGATCTCGCGTTCGGCCCGTCCGGCGAGCAGCGCGTAGTAGACCTTGCCGCTGCAGAGGATCAGCCGCGTCACCTTCTGCGGGTCGATCGCGACCCCGACGTCGACGCCCCCTCCGACCGCCGGCTCGTCGAGCACCGTCTGGAACGATCCGCCGGTGAAGTCCCGCGCCGACGACACGGCCGTCTTGAAGCGGAGCAGCATCTTCGGACTCATGATGATGAGCGGCTTCCGGAACGAGCGGTGCATCTGGCGGCGCAGCGCGTGGAAGTACTGCGCCGGCGTCGTCAGGTTGCAGACTTGCATGTTCATGTCGGCGCAGAGCTGCAGATAGCGCTCGAGCCGCGCGCTGGAGTGCTCGGGACCCTGCCCCTCCATGCCGTGCGGGAGGAGCATCACGAGACCGCTCATGCGCTGCCATTTCGACTCGGAGCTCGAGATGAACTGATCGATGATGACCTGCGCACCGTTGGCGAAGTCGCCGAACTGCGCTTCCCAGATCACGAGCTTGTGCGGATCAGCCCAGCTGAAGCCGAACTCGAAGCCGAGCACGGCGTTCTCCGAGAGCATGCTGTCGAGAATCAAGACCTTGCCCTGTCCGGGTCGGATGTTGTCGAGCGGCACCCAGCGAGCTCCGCTCTCGATGTCGTGGAACACGGCGTGCCGGTGGCTGAACGTGCCGCGGCCGACGTCCTGCCCGCTCATGCGGACCGGGATGCCCTCGAGCGCGAGCGAGCCGATCGCGAGCGCCTCGGCGCATCCCCAGTCGATGCGGGCGCCGTCGCGCACCATGGCCGCGCGCTGCTCCATGAGCTTCATCAGTTTCGGATTGGGATGGAAGCCGTCCGGCGTCCGGACAAACGCGTCCGCGACCTCGCGCAGCACGTCGGCCGACACCGCGGTCTTCGCCGTCCAGTCGCTGCCCGCCCAACCGAGGCCGCGCCAGAGCCCGCCGAAGGCGAAGACGGGTTGCCGCGGCATGAAGTCGCGCGCGTAGGCGTGCGCGTCGTCGAGGAGATCGCGGAACTCCCTGATCCGGCGCTCGACGTCCGCGTCCGTCACCGCGCCGTCGCCGACCAGCCGCTGCCGGTAGAGGGCGAGCGGGGTCGGATGCTCCGCGATCGCGCGATACATGACCGGCTGCGTGAAGGTCGGATCGTCGAGCTCGTTGTGGCCGTGCCGGCGATAGCAGACGAGGTCGATGATGGCATCCTTCTTGAAGCGCTGCCGGAACGCGATCGCGAGCCGCGCCGCCTGCACCGCCGCCTCGGGATCGTCGCCGTTCACGTGGAACACAGGCGCCTGGATGATCTTCGAGACGTCGCTCGGGTACGGCGTGAAGCGGTACGACTCGGGCGACGTCGTGAAGCCGATCTGGTTGTTGACGATGATGTGGATGGTGCCGCCCGTGCGATAGCCGTGGAGCTCCGACAGGCCGAGCGTCTCCGCGACGATCCCCTGTCCGGTGAACGCCGCGTCGCCGTGCATCAGCACCGAGACGACGCGCGCGCGCTCCCCGTCGCCGAGGTGGTTCTGCTTGGCGCGCACCATTCCTTCGATCACCGGGTCGATGGCTTCTAGGTGGCTCGGGTTCGCGCTGAGCGACAGGTGTACCTTGTGCCCGGCGCGCGTCAGGCGGTCGTGCGAATAGCCGAGGTGGTACTTGACGTCGCCGTCGCCCGTCGCCTCCTTCGCGAGGAAGGTCCCCTCGAACTCGGCGAGGATCATCTCGTAGGGCTTCCGGAGGACGTTGGCGAGGACGTTCAGGCGGCCGCGATGCGGCATCCCGAGCACCATCTCCTCGACCCCGAGCGCACCGGCTTCCTCGACGAGCGTCTCGAGGAGCGGGATCAGCGCGTCGCCGCCCTCGAGCGAGAAGCGCTTGGCCGTCGTGTACCGCAGCTGCAGGAACTGCTCGAAGCCGTCCGCGAGCACGAGCGCGTCGAGAACGCGGCGGCGCTCGTCGGCGGAGAGCTCGGGGCGATTCGACGCCGGCTCCATGCGTTCGGCGAGCCAGCGCCGCTGCTCGCGATCCTGGATGTGGAGGTACTCGACGCCGAAGGTGCGGCAGTAGGTCTCCTGCAGGCGCTCGATCAGTTCGCGCAGCGCCGCCGTCCGGCAGCCGTTGAAGTCGGCGCACGCGACGACCCGCTCCAGATCGCCCGGACCGAAGCCGAACTCGGACGGCTCGAGGAGCGGATGGATCGCGGGCGGCGGCGCCAACGGGTTCAGATGCGCCATGAGGTGGCCGAGCTCGCGGTACGCCCGCACCAGCCCGAACACGCCGAGCACGGGCTCAACGTCCGGCGCGCGCGTCCCCTGCGGCGTCGGGCGCTCGTCGGGCGCGGCGTGCCCGCCCGCGCCGTTGGCGCGGGCGTCGGCCATCTCGAACCCGGCGAAGAACAGCGCCCAGCGCTCGTCCACCGAGCTCGGGTCGGCGCGATAGCGCCGGTACTGCTCCTCGACGTAGTCGGCGTTCACCCGGCTCACGAAGTCGAGGTGATTCATGGTTCCTTCCTTTTAGCCGCTCGGGATCGCGCCCGCTACCGCGGTCGCGCGGAGTTCATTCGACGAAACGTCTTCTGGTACACTCCGCGCCATGGCCAGAAGCACCTCGAGCGACGTCGTCGCGCTGATCCTCGCCGGCGGCGAAGGGAAGCGCCTCTACCCTCTGACCCGCGACCGGGCCAAGCCCGCCGTTCCCTTCGGCGGCCGCTACCGCATCATCGATTTCGTCCTCTCCAACTTCGTCAACTCCGGCATCTCCAAGATCAGCGTGCTCACCCAGTACAAGGCGGGCTCGCTCATGCAGCACCTGGCGCGCGGATGGCAGCTGGCGCCGCAGCTCGGGCACTACGTGGCGCCCGTCCCGGCGTCCATGAACGTCGGTCCGCAGTGGTTCCGCGGCAGCGCCGACGCCGTCTTCCAGAACCTCGACGTGCTCGAGAACGAGCAGCCGCGCGAGGTCTGCGTCTTCGGCGCCGACCACATCTACCAAATGGACGTCTGCCAGATGCTCGACTTCCATCGCGCGCGCGGCGCCGACGTGACCGTCGCGGTGATCCCGGTGCCGGCGACCGACATGGACCAGTTCGGCATCGTCGACTGTAACGCGGCGGGCGCCATCGTCGGCTTCCGCGAGAAGCCGCCCGTCGACGCCGGCGCGACCGGCACGCGGCTCGCGTCGATGGGCCTCTACGTCTTCGGCTGCGCGGCGCTCGTACGCGCGGTGACCGCCGATGCCGAGCGCACCGACTCCTCGCACGACTTCGGGAAGGACGTGCTGCCGCGCATGGTCGAGAGCTCGGCGACCGTCGTCGCCTACGATTTCTCGGCCAACACGATCCCCGACATGCACGACGGCCAACGCGGCTACTGGCGCGACGTCGGCACGATCGACATGTACTGGCGGACGTCCGAAGACCTGATCTCGATCACCCCGCTCCTGAACCTCTACAACCCGCGTTGGCCGACGCTCTCCGCCTACTATCCGCACCCGCCGGCGAAGTTCGTCTTCGCCGACCCCGAAGGCCAGCGGCGCGGCATCGCGATCGACTCGATGGTGTCGGAGGGGTGCATCATCAGCGGCGGCCACGTGGAGCGGTCGATCCTGAGCCCGCGCGTGCGCGTGAACAGCTACGCCCACGTGCAGGAATCCATCCTCTTCGACGGCGTCGAGGTCGGCCGGCACGCCCGCATCCGGCGGGCGATCATCGACAAGGGCGTCACCGTACCGCCCAGGATGACCATCGGCTACGATCCGGCCGAGGACCGGCGCCGTTTCACGGTGAGCGAGGGCGGCGTGGTCGTCGTGCCGAAGAACGCCGACCTCGCCGCGCTGCGATGACCCTTCGGCGCGCGATCTTCGCGGCCGCGCCGGCGGCGATGGCGCTCGCCGCGCTCGCCCGCGCGGCGGCGGCGATGACGGTCCTCCCCGTCGATCTGCCGGCGATGACGGGACAGGCCGAGCGCATCTTCGTGGGGCGGGTCGAGCGCGTCACGACCGGGCGCGACGCGCACGGGCTTCCGGCGATCTGGACGACCTTTCGCGTCACCGAACGCTTGAAGGGGCCGGCCGAGGACGCCGTCACCGTGAAGCAGCTCGGAACGAGCCTCGGCGCGGACGACGCCGGCGTGCTCCCGCACCCCGCGCTCCCGCGCTACCGCGTCGGCGAAGCGGTCGTCCTCTTCGTGCGCCCCGAGAGCGCGCTCGGCTTCACGAGCCCGGTCGGCCTCGGCCAGGGGTGCTTCCACGTCCGCGGCCGAGACAACGCGGCCGTCGTCGAGAACGACGTCGGCAACCACAACCTCGCGGCGCCGACCGCGCCGCGGACGCTCGCGGCGCCGGAGGCCGCCGCCGCGCCGCCCGCCCCCCTGCCGCTCGACGCCTTCCTCGCCCGGGTGCGCGGGCTCGTCGACGCGGAGCGCTGAGGTCGCGTGCGCGAACGACTCGCTCTCGCCGGCGCGCTGGCGCTGCTCGCGCTCTCGGCGGCGCCCGGCCTCGCCGCGGGCCCGATCTTCGTCGCCGACGACGGCGCGCCGCTCGTATGGCGGATTCGCCCGGTCCCGTGGAGCTCGGACCGCGGCGGCCTCGGCGTGCTCGACGAAGCGGCGGCTCGCCAGCTCGTCGCGGACGGCTTCGCGGTCTGGGCCGCCGTGCCGACTGCCGACATCGCCTTCGCCGCCGCCGGCGCGCTGCCGGTGGACGTCGGCGCACCCGACGTCGGCCGGTTCGTCGGCGTCTGCGACGACGGCGTCAGCCCGATCGTCTTCGACACCGACGGCGCGATCACCGACGCGCTCTTCGGTGCCGGCGCATCGGGCTCCATCCTCGGGTTCGCGGGCCCCGAGTGCGGCACCTTCTCTCCGCCCGAGATCACCGAAGCCTCGGCCGTCCTCAACGGGAAGTTCATCGACGGCGTCGCCAGCGCTGGCAACGCCGAGGTGAGCCTCGACGTCTTCCGCGGCGTGATGATCCACGAGCTCGGCCACTACGTGAACCTCGACCACTCGCAGATCAACCTCCTCGAGGCGTTCGACGGCGCGTCGGCCGGCGACGACGCCATCGCAACGATGTTCCCCTTCGTCGTGAGCGGTCCTGAGATGGCGACGCTCGCCCGCGACGACGAGGCGTCGCTCTCGGGGCTCTACCCGGCCGACGATTTCGCCGCGACGACCGCGGCCATCACGGGCGAGGTCCGCCGCGGGGACACCGACGCGCCCTTCCGCGGCGCGTTCGTGATCGCCCGCAACGTCGAGGATCCGCGGCGCGACGCGGTCGGCTGGGTGTCGGGCGCACGCCACGTGCCGGGCAGCAGCGCGCCGGACGCCGCCGCGCTCGCCGGCGCCTACGAACTCGCGGGCCTGACGCCCGGCGCTCGCTACACGATCGAGGTCGAAGCCGTGTCGCCGCTCTTCGCCGGCGGATCCTCCGTCGGCCCGCTGAGTCCGCCACCGACGCTGCCGGGTCCGCCGGAGCGGTGGAGCGGCGGCGACGAAGCCGCGACGAATCCCCCCGACGACCCGACCGCGTCCGGCGTCGAGATCCCCGTCGCCGCGGGCGACCTGGTGAGCGGCGTCGACGTGGTCCTGAACGTCACCCTGCCCCCGCCGAACGACGCCTGCGGCGCCGCGACCGACGTCACGAGCTTCCCCTTCACGACCACGATCGAGACGCGCCTCGCGACGAGCGCGGCCGGCGATCCGACGCCGCGCTGCCTCGCCGCCCCGAATCCGAAGGCGTCGAAAAGCGTCTGGTTCCGTCTCGCCTCGCCGCTCGCCGGCACGCTGACCCTCTCCACGGCCGGCAGCGACTACGACACGGTGCTCACCGCCTGGACCGGAACCTGCGGCAGCCTCGCGGGCGTCGCCTGCAACGACGACGGCCCGAGCGGTCTCGCGGCCGGCGTCACCCTGCCGATCGCCGCGGAAACGCCGTACCTGGTCGCCGTCACGGACTTCGCATCGACGGGCGGCACGCTGGTCTTCACCGCAACCTTCGAGCTCGCCCCGACGCCCGCATGCCGCGCCGACGCGCCCGGCGAGTGCATCCCCGGCAGCGGCGCGCCGCGGACCGACTGCGTCACCGAGTGGCTCGTGCAGCCTGTCCCGCCGCTCGCGAGCACCCGTCCCGGCACGCGCTACGCTCCGAGCTACCGCGCGAGCTGCCGCGACGGCGACCCGCGCTGCGACTTCGACGGCAGCGCCACCAAGAACGGGCGCTGCGTCTTCCACGTCGCGATCTGCGCCAATAACGTCGACCCGCGCCCCGCCGCCCGACGCTGCGTCCCGTCGACGCTCGACGAATATTACCTGCTCGCGCCGAGCGTCGAGCGGCCGCGCGACGCGGTCGACGCCGCGAACGCGGCGACGCTGCTCGCGGCGGTGGCGGGCCTCGGCGTCCCACCCGCACCGACGGTCGCCGCCGGCCGCGTAGCGTTCAGCCCCGCGCTCGCGACGCTCGATCGCTGCACGACGCTGCAGCCGATCGTCGTCCCAGTCGGAACGCGCGTGCTGCGGAGCCGCGCGCTCACCCCGGGCGCGCGGAGCGACACGGACCAGCTCCGCTTGCGCTGCCTGAAGTAGCGCGGCGTCAGCCGGCGATGTCGAGCCGGCGGCGCCCCGCCGCCGACGGCGGCCGGAAGCTCGCGCACTCGAGGCCCCGGTCGCGCAGGCGCTTGTAGAGCGTCGGGCGGCTCACGCCGAGCTCGTGGGCCGCGCGCGTCACGTTGCCGCCGCAGCGGCGGAGGCACGCGACGAGCTCGGCGGCGCCGGGCCCGCCGACGCTCCGGGCGCTGCGCGCCGCGAGCGCGAGGCGCACGTCGGCGGCGCCGATCTCCGCGCCGTCGGCGTAGAGCACGACCTCGCGGACGACGTTCTCGAGCTCGCGCACGTTGCCCGGCCACGCGTAGGCGGCGAGCGTCCGGCGGGCGGGCTCGTCGAGCGCGAGCCCGGGCCGGCCGAGGTCGCGCGCCGTCCGCGCCGCGATCCGATCGGCGAGCGCCATCACGTCGTCGGCGCGGTCGCGGAGCGGCGGCACCTCGATGACGACGCCGCTCAGGCGGTAGTAGCAGTCGGCGCGGAACGCGCCGCGCTCGACGAGGTCACGGAGATCGCGGTTCGTCGCCGCGACCACGCGCACGTCGACGACGACCGGCCGATCGGCGCCCACCCGCTGCGCCTCGCCCTCCTGGAGCAGGCGCAGGAGCTTGCACTGGAGGGACGGCGGCAGCTCGCCGATCTCGTCGAGGAAGAGCGTGCCGCCATCGGCCTCGGCCGCGCGACCGAGCCGCCGGCCGATCGCTCCCGTGAACGCGCCGCGTTCGTGTCCGAAGAGCTCGGCGTCGATGAGCTCGGCCGACAGCGCGCCGCAGTTCACCGGCACGAAGGGACCGTGGCGGCGCAGACCGTCGGCGTGGATCGCGCGCGCCAGCAGCTCCTTTCCCGTACCGGTCTCGCCCTGGAGTAGGACGGGCACCTCCGTCGGCGCGACCCGCGCCACCCGCGCGCGCAACCGTTCCATCGCCGGGCTCCCGCCGACCAGCCGCGCGAGACCGCCCGCCACCGGGCCGCGCGGCGCCGCGGTTCGCGCCTCTTCGAGTGCCGTCAGCGTCGCCATCGCGACGCACGCTACGCGTCGGCCCCGCGCCGACGCAACGCGACGAGTAGCCGTCGCCGTCGCCCGCCGCCTCCTCGAGCGGCTCCCGCCGCCCCGGCGCAAAATTCCACCTTGACTACGTGGTCAGCGGAAAGCATTTCGAGGGGAGGAGGATATGCCCATGAAGCGCCGTTCGTCGCTCTTCGTCGCCGCCGTCGCGCTCCTCGTCGGGAGCGCCACCTTCGCCACCGCCGGAGCCAGGCCGTGCCTGCGGGAAGCCAAGCGTGATGCCAAAGATTGTGCCGCGGACTGCAAGGAAGCCCTGCAGACCGCCAAGGACGCCTGCCTCAATCGCGACCACGCGTGCGTCGAAGTCTGTCGCGCCAACCGGTCGCAGTGCCGGCTCGACAGCGGCTTCGACGCCGCGATCGACGCGTGCAACGACACCCTCGAGGCACGCCGCGCGACGTGCCGTGCCGAGAACCCCCCCGGCGACGACCGCGATGTCTGCGTCGATCGGGCGCAGGTCGACGCGTTCGAGTGCCGCGACGCCGCACGCGAGCTCGCACGGCCGTTGCTGAAGCAGTGCCGCAAGGACTTCCGCGCCTGCGCCAAGGCCTGTCCGGCGCCCGCGCCGGCGGATCCTGCGGTCGACGCGAAGCAGTGCATCCGCGACGCCAACGCGGCCGCCAAGGCCTGCGGCGCCGCCTGCCGCGAGGAATACCAGGGCGCGAAGGACGACTGCCGCCATCGCGATCACGAGTGCATGGAAGGATGTCGCGCCGAACGCACCGCCTGCCGGGCCCCGGTGCGGGCCGAGTTCGACGCCGATCTCGCGGCCTGCGCCGCCGCGCGCGCGACCGGCATCGCCGACTGCGCGACGCAGTTCCCGTTGCCGCGCGACGAGGCCGCGGCGATCGCCTTCGATCAGTGTGTCGACGCGGTGCAGGTGACGGCGTTCGTCTGCCGCGACGACGCGCACGAGGAAGCACGGCCGGGGCTCGTCGCGTGCCGGCAGGCGTTCCGCGCCTGCGTCGACACCACCTGCCCGGTGCTGCCGGAGTAACGTCCCCCGGGGAGGCCGGCGCGCGCCGGCCTCCCCGGACCCTTCAACGGTCCCCCCGGCATCACCGCCGGACCTGCATGGCGCCGCCCGCGGCGGACGGCGACAACGGCCGGATGCATCCCGGCCCGTCCGTGCGCGCCGCGTTCACGAGCTTCGAGACCGGATACGCCTCCATCGCGTCCTCGGGGTAGGGCCGCAGCAGAGCCCCGAGGTCGGCCGGTGACGCGCCGCGCGCGATCCACGTCGCGCGCGCCTCGAGAGGAACGATCACCGGCATGCGGTCGTGGATCGGCGCGACCACGCCGTTGGCCTCGCACGTGACGATCGCGCAGGTGATGAGCGGCGCACCCTCCGCGGCCCTCCAGCGCTCCCACACCCCGGCGAAGCCGAACGGCCGCCGCGAGCGCAAGCGGATGAACCAGGGTTGGCGCCCGCGGCCGTCCCGGCGCCACTCGTAGAAGCCGTCCGCCACGACGAGGCAGCGCCGGCGCGCGAACGCGTCTCGAAACGTGCGGTTCGTCGCGATCGTCTCGGCGCGGGCGTTGATCGCGCGCGGCCCGCCCTTCGGGTCGCGCGCGAACCACGGCACGAGCCCCCAGCGCATGACGCCCGCTGCCGGGGTTCCGACGCCCGCCGACGTCGCCCCCCGCGCGACGACGAGCACCTGCTCGCTCGGGCACACGTTGAAGCGCGGCTCCGCCGGCGCGACCGTCTCGATCCGGACGCCGAACTCCTCGGCGATCGCCTGCGGGGGGCTCGAGCGCGTGAAGCGGCCGCACATCGCCGCCACCGTAGCGCAGGCCGGTCGGCCTTGACACCGTCGACGCGGACGGCGAGGGTCACGCGATGCTCGCCAGCGCCGACGAGATCCTGACGACCCACGCCGGCAGCCTGCCGCGTCCGCCCGAGCTCCTCGACCTGCTGGTGCGCCTGAGTCGTCGCGAGCCCCTCGACGACGCCGCGCTCGCGGCGGCCGTCGAGCGCGCCACGCGCGACGCCGTCGCCAAGCAGCTCGCCGCCGGCATCCACGTCGGCAACGACGGCGAGCAGCCGCGCGAGAGCTTCCTCTCCTACGTTCAGCACCGGATGAGCGGCTTCGGGGGCGCGAGCCAGCGGCCGATCATGCGCGACATCACCCGCTATCCGAGCTTCCTCCACCTGAAGCTCCCCGACTTCGGCCGCACCATGGTGAGCCTGATGAACGCGCCCCAGGCGATCGGGCCGGTCGCCTACACCGAGCGCCGCCACGTCGAGGAGGAGTGCGCCCTCCTGGCGCGCGCGACGGCGGAGCAGCCGGCGACGTTTCGCGAATGCTTCATGACCGCGGCGTCGCCCGGCATCGTGGCGGCGGCGATGCTGAACGCCTACTATCCGACCTACGACGAGTACGTGACCGCGGTCGCCGACGCGCTCGCGACCGAGTACCGGACGATCGTCGCGCACGGCTACGTGCTGCAGATCGACGCGCCCGACCTGGCCATGGAGCGCCACACCTCCTACGCCGACCGTCCGCTCGCCGATTTCCTGCGCTTCGTCGGCACCAACGTCACGGCGCTCAACCGCGCGCTGCGCGACATCCCCGAGGAGCGCGTGCGGCTGCACGTCTGCTGGGGCAACTACGAAGCCCCGCACGACGACGACGTGCCGCTCGCCGAGATCCTGCCGCTCCTCTACTCCGCGAACGTCGGCGCGCTCGTCGTCTCGCTCGCCAACCCGCGCCACGCCCACGAATGGCGCTGCTTCCGGGAGTACCCGCTGCCGGCCGAGATGTTGCTCGTCGCCGGCGTCGTCGACCCGACCACCAACTACGTCGAGCACCCCGGGGTGGTCGCCGACCGCATCGAGCGCGCCGTCGAGGCGGTCGGCGATCCGCGTCGCGTGCTCGCGACGCCCGACTGCGGGTTCGCGACCGCGGCCGGGCTCGGCGAGGTGGCCGAGGAGGTCGTGTGGCTGAAGCTCCGCGCGCTCGCCGAGGGCGCGCGCCTCGCGAGCCGGCGCCTGTTCGCGTGAGCCGCCCTCCACACGGTCCGCGCGCGGCGCGCGCCGGGCGGGGCGCGTTCGCGGCGTGGCTCGCCTGCGCGTGCCTCGCGCGCCACGCGGCGGCGGAGCCCCTGGCGCCCCCGATCGGCGCCCTCGCCCCGAGCCCGGCCGCCTCCGCTCCCGCGCCGGCCGCGACCGCCGCGCCGTTCGCCGCCACCCCCGGAAGCGCGCACGATTTCGCCGACGTCGCCCAGTGGCGCCGCGTCTTCGACGATCCCGCCCGCGACGGGTGGCAGAAGCCGCGCGAGCTCGTCGCGGCGCTCCGCATCCGGCCCGGCGCCTGGGTCGCCGACCTCGGCGCCGGCACCGGCTACTTCAGCCGCTTCCTCGATGCGGCGGTCGGACCGCGCGGCGTCGTCTTCGCCGTCGACACCGAGCCCAACCTGGTCGCCCACCTCCGGGCTCGCGCCGAGGAGGAGCGCACGCGGACGATCGTGCCGGTCCTGGCCTCGTTCGACGATCCGCGCCTGCCGCCGAACGCGCTCGACCTCGTCCTGCTGGTCGACACCTACCATCACCTCGACGATCGCCGCGCCTACCTCGCGCGGCTCGGCGCGGCGCTGAAACCTGCGGGCCGCATCGCGATCGTCGACTGGAAGCAGGGCGCGCTCCCGATCGGCCCGCCGCCCGCCCACAAGCTCGCCCGCACGCAGGTGATCGACGAGATGCGTATCGCCGACTGGCGGCTCGTCGAGGAGCCGGCGCTCTTGCCGCATCAGTACGTCCTGGTCTTCGTGCGCGGCGGCCGTTGAAGCCGCCGGATCCGCATGCGATCACCGGACGTATGCGACCGACGCATGCGCTCGCCGCGCTGGCGCTCCTCGCGCTCGCGGGCTGCCATCCGGCGGCCGCGAGCCCGCGCGCGGTGCCGGCGCCGGCCGAAGTCGCGGCCGGCGTCCGGCTCACGCGCATCGCGACCGGCCTCGCGAAGCCGGTCGCGCTCGCGTTCGCGCCGGGCGACGCGGGCGGACGCCTCTTCGTAGCCGAGCAGACCGGAACGATCCGCGTCGTGCGCGACGGCGTCGTCGATTCGGAGCCGTTCCTCGACCTCACGGCGCGGGTCTCCCCGAGCGCTGGCGCGCGCCACTCGGAACAAGGGCTCCTCGGCCTGGCGTTCCACCCGCGCTTCGCCGAGAACGGCTGCCTCTTCGTGAATCTCACCGACCCGACGGGCGCCACGCGCGTGCTCGGGTTCGCCGCCCGCCGCGGCGATCCGGATCGCGCCGATCCGGCGAGCGAGCGGGAGGTGCTGCGCGTCGACCAGCCGTACGCCAATCACAACGGCGGACATCTCGCGTTCGGACCCGACGGAGTCCTCTACGTCGGCCTCGGCGATGGCGGCTCCGCCGGCGATCCCCGGGGGAACGGACAGAACGCCGACGCCCTCCTCGGGAAGCTCCTCGCGCTCGACGTCGACGGGCCGCCCAACGCGCACCCCCGGACGATCGCCCTCGGCCTCCGCAACCCGTGGCGCTACGCCTTCGACCGCGCGACCGGGGATCTCTGGATCGGCGACGTCGGCCAGCACGCGTTCGAGGAGATCGACGTCCTCTCCCCGGCAATGCGCGCGGCGGCGGTCCCGACGAACTTCGGCTGGAACGTCGTCGAAGGCCTGCACTGCTTCCGGGCTCCGACCTGCGACCAGCGCGGCTTCACCCCGCCCGTCGCCGAGTACGGCCACGACGACGGCTGCTCGATCACCGGCGGCTACGTCTACCGCGGCCGGCGCCTCCCCGCCCTCGTCGGCCGCTACTTCTACGCCGACTACTGCACGGCGATGATCCGCAGCCTGACCTGGGACGGGCGAACCGTGCGCGAGGTGTGGGACTGGCGCGCGGCGCTCGACCCCGAACGGCGGCTCGCGAACCTGTCGTCGTTCGGCGAAGACGCGGCGGGCGAGCTCTACCTCGCGTCGATCGACGGCGACGTGTACCGCTTCGACCCGCGCTGACCACGCGCGGGCGCGCGGCGGCGACGCTCAGATGCGCAGGCTGCCCGTGTTCAGCCGGCCGCCGCCGTCGACGTGGATGACCGCGCCGTTCACGTAGCCCGCGCGATCGGATGCGAGAAAGGCGACGAGCTCCGCCACCTCGCGCATCGTCCCGATCCGGTTCGCCGGAATGCCCTTCACGACTCGCGCCCGGAGATCGTCGGGCATCATCTGCACCAGCTCGGTCGCGACGAGGCCGGGAAGCACCGCGTTGCACGTGATGCCGTCGCGCCCGTGCTCGAGGGCGACCGTCTCGGTGAGCCCGAGGAGGCCGGCCTTGCTCGCCGCGTACCCCGACTGATGGCGCCAGCCGCCGGTCGCCGCGACCGAGGAGATGTTGACGATGCGCCCCCAGCCGCGCGTCGCCATCGCGCCGAGCACGGCCTGGGTCAGGTGAAAGGCGCCGCCGAGGTTCACCGCAAGGTCACGCTGCCAGTCGGCCGGCGGCATCGCGGCGAGCGGCGCGACGTTGTGGACGATCGCGGCGCAGTTCACCAGCACGTCGATCGGGCCGAGCCGATCCCGCAGCGTCCGCAGGCCCTCCCGGACCGCATCGGCGTCCGCGACGTCGAACACGGCCGCCTCGGACAACCCACCCGAGTCGCGGATCGCGACCGCGGTCGCCTCGACCTCGGCGAGAACGTCGTTGACGCCGACCGCCGCGCCGCGCTCGGCCAAGAGCTCGGCGATCGCGCGGCCGATGCCGCGCGCTGCGCCGCTCACGAGCGCGGTCTTCCCCGCCAGGTCCTGGACCGCGGCGCTCACCGCTCCTCGCCGCGCAGGGTGCGCATCGGTCGGCCGAGTTCCTCGAGCAGCCGCGCGCTGTAGGCGACGCGCCCGGTCGTCGTCGCCGGATCGCAGCACGCGAGCGCCAGCGCCGCTTCGGCCATGACCTCGATCGGCTCCACCATCGAGGCGGGAAGCCACCGGTCGATGCCCTTTGCCCGCACGCCCGGCGTGAGTACGGCGGCGACCGGCGCGAGCGCGTTCACCGCGATGCCGTCCTCCGCGAGCTCCGCCGCGAGCCCGGTCGTGAAGCGGTTCAGCGCCGCCTTGCTGCTCGCGTAGAGCAGATGGCCGCCGGTGCGCTCCCAGTCGATGAAGGGCGGGCCCGCCGGGTGCTCGGCGGTCGCGGACGACACGTTCACGATCCATCCGCGCCGCCGCGCCCGCATGTCGGGGAGCACGAGCTGGCAGAGCTCGAATGGCGCGCGCACGTTGCACTCGAACGTGCGGGAGAAGTCGCGGGCGGTGAAGGCCGCGAAGGCGCGATACGGCCCCGTCGCGGCGTTGTTGACGAGAACGTCGATGGGGCCGAGGGCGGCCCGCGCCTCGGCGACGACGCGCGCGCGCGACGCCGCGTCGAGCACGTCGCCCTGGATCGCGACCGCCCGTCCCCCGGCGTCGGCGATGCGAGCCACCGTCTCGCGCAGCGTGCCGGGGAGCGTCGGGGGGTGCGCGTCGAGGCTCCGGGCGACGGCCGCGACCGCCGCGCCGGCGGCCGCGAGGCGCTCCGCGATCGCCGCGCCGATGCCCCGGCTCGCGCCGGTCACGAGCGCGATCTTCCCCGCGCACTCGCCGCTCACGGCACCAGGACGACCTTTCCCTTCACGCGCCGGGCCGCCAGGTCGCCGAGGGCCTCGGCGACGCGCGCGAACGGATAGGCCGCGGAGATGCGGGGTTTCAGCTTGCCGGCCGCGTACCAGTCCAGAAGCTCGCGAATGTTGGCCTGATGCCGCGCGGGTTCGCGCATCGTGAACGAGCCCCAGAAGACGCCGACGATCTGCGCGCCCTTCAGCAGGACCAGATTCAGCGGGATCTTCGGAATCGGACCCGCGGCGAAGCCGATCACCAGGAAGCGCCCTTCCCAGGCGATCGCGCGGAAGGCCTGCTCCGAGAAGGCGCCGCCGACCGGATCGTAGACGACGTCGACGCCGGCGCCGCCGGTGAGCGCCTTGATGCGCTCCTTCAGGTCCTCCTTGGAATAGTCGATGCCCTCGTCGGCGCCGTGCTCGCGACAGACCCGGAGCTTCTCGGCCGACGACGCGGCCGCGATCACCTTCGCGCCCATCGCCTTGCCGAGTTCGACCGCCGCGAGGCCGACGCCGCCGGCGGCGCCGAGCACCAGCAGGGTCTCGCCCGGCCGTAACGCCGCCCGGTCCTTCAGCGCGTAATGCGACGTCCCGTAGGTGAACAGGAACGCCGCCGCGACGTCGAACGGCATCGCGTCGGGAATCGGCACGCAGAGCCGGGCGTCGATCGCGATCGCCTCGGCGAATCCGCCGAAGCCGGGCGCGCCGAGGACGCGGTCGCCGGGCTTCAGCGTCGTCACCTGGGCGCCGACCTCGCGCACGACGCCCGAGATCTCGCCGCCCGGCGAGAACGGCAGCGGCGGCTTGAACTGGTATTTGTTCTCGATGATCAACAGGTCGGGGAAGTTGACCCCGCACGCCTTCACGTCGACCAGGGCCTGCTGGTCGGTGATCTCCGGGGTCGGGAGCTCCTCGACGACGAGGCGTTCCGGTGGTCCGAACTCCCTGCAAACGACGGCGCGCATGCGTGTCCTCCGAGGCGCGGTTGTTACCGCCCCGGTCTCCGCGACGCAAATCACTGCGCCGGAACCCGCCGCCGCCATTTCCCTTCCGTCCGCATCACCTCTATAGCTGCGCGTCCATGTTCAGAGACGCGTTCGGACGGCTGCGGGCGATCCGCTGGGGGATGATCAATCTCGGTGGCTATCTCACCGTGCTGCAGCTCCGGGTCTTGAACCGCCTGCGGATCGAGGGCGTCGAGGTCCTGCAACAGCTGCCCTCGCGCGGTGTCCTGCTGGTCTCGAACCACCTGACCCACTACATGGACTCGATCGTCGTCTTCCACTCGGTGAGCTATCTCCGCCGCCCGTACCTGCTCTGGCCGCGCACCGACCTCTACATCGTGGCGGCGCTCGAGACGATGCGAGCGCAAGGCTGGCTGCCACGCGCCATGGCGTACAACGGCACCATCTGCGTCAAGCGATCGTGGAAGGAAGGCGATCGGAGCGTCCAGCGCCCGGTGGACCCCGAAGACGTCCGGAAGATCGGCGTCGGCCTGGCCGGCGGCTGGGTCCTCACCTACCCGCAGGGCACGACCACGCCGGACGCGCCCGGGCGGATCGGCTGCGCGCGCATCATCAAGGAGTTCCGTCCGATCGTCGTCCCCGTACGGCTCGAGGGGCTGCGGGAGGCCTTCGACAAGACCGGGCTCAAGCTCCGGAAGCTCGGGTGCGATCTGAGCATCCGCTACGGGCGCCCGCTCGACATCGACTACGACGGATCGCTCTCCGACATCCTGCGGGCGGTCATGCTGGGGATCGGCGAGGCCGATCCGGCCGCCATGCGCGTGAGCGCGTGAGCGGCGTCGCCCGGCGACGTCCGCGCCGACCCTCCCGCGCGCGGCTCAGGCGAGTCCGAGCGCGCGGTCCTGCGCTTCCGGATCCGCGTCCTCGAATTCGAGGATGCCGAGGCGGTCGAAGGCGTCCCGGACCCGCGGACTCAGAAGCCCGAGCCGCTTCAGATTGGGTACGATGCGCATGAAGAGCGACCGCCGGAAGTCCATGAAGGGCTTCGACGCGAGCACCTGCTGCCGCACCTCCTCGCGGTTCCAGCCCATGGCGTGCGCGATCTGGTCGCCGACGAGACGATCGCGCGAGAGCTCGCAGGCGTAGAGGATGAAGTCCTCGCGGTCCCTGAGCTCGTTCGCCGGCATGTCCTTGTAGTAGTCGGAGAGCGAGAGCACGCCGAACGCGACGTGCCGCGACTCGTCGCGCATCACGTAGTGGACGAGCTCCTTCAGGAGCGGCTCCGACGTGATCTGATAGAGGTTGCCGAATGCCGCCATCGCGAGCCCTTCGATGACGATCTGCATCCCGAGGTACTTGAAGTCCCAGCGCGAGTCCTTGATGGTCGCGTCGAGCAGCTCCTTCAGGTTCTCGTTGATCGGCCACTGCCACTCGAGCTTCTCGTTCAGGTAGCGGCTGAACACCTCGACGTGGCGGGCCTCGTCCATCGTCTGGGTGCCGGCGTAGTACTTGGCGTCGATCCACGGCACCGCGCCGACCAGCTGCGACGCCACGATGAGCGCGCCCTGCTCCCCGTGCAGGAACTGCGAGAGCTGGAGCGCCACCTGCGCGTGCCGCAGGCGATTCTTCTCCCGCTCGGTCAGGCGATCGTAGGGCGCGTACCCCTGCAGCGGGTTCAGCATCTCGGGCAGGATGCCGTGCTCGGGATCGACCTCGGTGCTCCACGCGAGCTGCTCGGTGCCGTTCCACTGATCCCGCTTCGCCTTCTCGTAGAGGTCGCGGAGGCCGTCCTTCACGCTCCCGTAGTTCCAGGCGTAGCTGGTGTCGAAGGAGGTGAGGATGGTGTCGAGCTCCTGATCGAGGCCGTCGAGCTGGTTCACGGTCGAGTTGCTGGCGATGGGCATGGTCGCTCCTATGGCGTGGGGGTCGTACGTCCGCGGAGGACTACGTCATGTGCCGGTCCAACGGAAGCCGAGGGCCGGCGATCAGCGGCGGGTCGGGATCACGTGCCGCACCCCGCCGCGCGGGTCGGGATGGTCCCCGGTATAGCGCGGGATCAGATGGAAATAGGCGTGTCCAACCGCCTGGCCGGCCGCCGGGCCGTCGTTCACGCCGACGTTGTAGCCGTCGGGGCGGTGTTGCTTGGCGAGGTGCTCGCGCTCGCTGCGCAGGAGCGCATGGCAGGCGGCCACTTCCGCGCTGGTGAGATCGAAGAAACTCTCGCTGTGACGCTTCGGGATGATCAGGGTGTGGCCGGGTGACGCGGGCTCGAGGTCGCGCACCGCCACCGCCAGCTCGTTTTCGGCGAGCACCCGATCGCCCAGGTCACAGAAGGGACACTCGTCGCTCATGGGTCGCTCCTTCTGATGGGTTCGCTCGTGGGCAGGCCTCCCACGTTAGGCGAGACCGCCGCCGCGATCAATCGACCCAGGCTCGACGATCGGGGGCGAGTATGCGACACGCATCCGCCATGACGCGTTGGTCCCCCCTCGCTCCGGCCCTGCTCGCCGTCGCGCTCGCGGCCCTCGGCTGCCAGCGCGCGCCGACCACCACCGCCACCGGCGCTCCCGCGAAGCCGGCGGCCTCGCCGACCCGCAGCGCCTGGACGCGGATCGAGCCGGGCGTCGGCGCGATCCGGGTGATCGTCGTCGATCCGCGCGACGGGAAAATCCTCTACGCGGCGACGACCGACGGCGTCCTCAAGAGCACCGACGGCGGCGCCACCTGGCGGCACACCGGGCCCCTCAAGGTCCGCGACACCCGCGCGCTCACGCTCGATCCCAGGTCTCCCGACGTGCTCTACGCCGGCTCGGCGAACGCGCTCGTATCGAAGTCGACCGACGGCGGCGCCAGCTGGACGATCCTCGAGGTACCGACGGCCAGGATCGTCCCGGTGCGCGCGCTCCTCGTCGATCCGACGAGCTCACAGACCGTCTACGCCGCGATCCCCCGCTCCGGCATTCTCAAGACGACCGACGGCGGCGCGACCTGGGCACCGGTCGTCCAGGGCCTCCTCGAACTCGACGTGCGCGCGCTCGCCGTCGACCCGAGCGCGCCCGCAACCGTCTACGCCGCCACCAACGGCAAGGGAATCTTCAAGAGCACCGACGGCGGCGCCACCTGGCGCGAGAGCAACACCGGCCTGCTCAACCTGGTGATCCGCACGCTCGCGGTCGATCCGAAAGCTCCGCACACCGTCTACGCGGGCTCGAGCGGGTTCGGCGTCTTCAAGAGCACCGACGGCGCCGCGTCGTGGAGCGTCGCGGCGACCGGCCTCAAGAGCAAGGTCATCGCGACGCTCGCGATCGATCCCGCCGCGCCGGCCACGATCTACGCCGGCGCCGCGGGCGGCGCGCTGGCGAAGACCGTCGACGCGGGCGGACAGTGGACCGACATCCAACCGAAGACGCGGCGCCAGATCTGGACGATCGCACTCGACCCGCAGGCGCCGCGGACCATCTACGTCGGTACCGCCGGCGACGGCATCTTCAAGACCACGACGGGCGGCGCGGTGGACTGACCGTCCCACCGCGCCGCCCGCCGCTCCCGCGTCAGCCGACCTCCATCGCCCGCCCCGCCGCGCTCAGCGCCGGCGACACGCGCAACAGCACGAGCGCGACCGCCGCTCCGCACGCGGCGACGACGAACACCGCAGGATAGCCGCCCCACACGGCGACGTATCCGAGGAGCGTCGAGCCCCCCGCGAGACCCGCCGAGAACGCGCCGGTAAAGACGGCGATCATCCGCCCGCGCTCGTGCCGGCGCACGGCCGCCACCGCGATCGCGTTGATCGCCGGATAGAAGAGCCCGTGGGCGAGGCCGAAGAGCGCGCCGAGCGGCTCGAGCCCGCCCGCACCGACGCCCGCGAGCGCCAGCACGACGAGCGCGTAGAGCGCGAGGGCCGTCCGCGCGACCCGGTACGACCCGAGCCGCGCCGGCAGGCTCCCGAGCCCGACGCGCACCGCGATCGCGGCGCACGCGTAGGCGATGAAGAAGCCGCCGACCCGCGTGCGCCCGAGCGCCAGCGCGTGCGCCGGCTCGAACGTGAAGACGGCGCCGAAGGCGGCGCCCGAGAGCGCGACGACGAGCCCGTAGTGACGCGCCACCGGCTGCGCCAGCAGCGCGCGCAGCCCGCCGCGCGCGCCCGCCGCGCGCGCCCACGCGGGCTCACGCACGCCGGCTGCGAGGACGGTCGCCGTCGCCGCGGCGATGCTCGCCGCCGCGAACACCGCCGGCCAGCCCGCCGCGGCAGCGAGCGGCTCCGCGGCCGCCGGCGCGACCGCGTTCATCACGAGCATGCTCGCGCCCGAGAGCCCGAGCGCCTGGTTGAGACGCGCGCGCGGCACGACGTCGGCGACGAGCGTTCCCACCGCCGTCACGACGAGCGCGTACGACAGCCCCTGCAACGCGCGCAGCGCGTCGAGGAACGGACCGAGCCGCCGCACGCCGAGGAACCCGGCCGCCGCCAACGCCATCACGGCCGCCCCTGCCACCATCGCGTAGCGGCGCGGAAAGCGGTCGACCACCCAGCCCGCAAAGGGCGTCGCGGCGACGGTCGCGATCGGGAAGATCCCGACGGCGAGCCCGATCTCGGACGGACCGGCGCCGAGTTCCTGCGCGAGGAACTTCGGCAGCAGGTAGAACGTCGAGAACGCGGAGCCCCAGACGCTCGCCGCGCCGAGCACCCGGGCGAGATCGGCGGTGAACCAGTCGCCGGCCGGCACCGCAGCGGCTTCGGCGGTCCGCGCCGCGGATCGGCTCGCCACGAGTCTCGAGAACGTCCCTGCACGCATCGTTCGTCTCCGGGTTGCCGCCGCGTCCACCCGAGAAGTGCGCGCCAGAAACGCGAAACCCCTCCGGCCGAGCGCGGCGGGAGGGGCCAAGAAGCGATCCGGAAGCGATCGCCTACGAAACGGGTCCCCCAGCCGACGCGCGCGCGCGAGCCCGACGGGCTCGCCACGATTTCGACAGGCGCGTGGCGACGAGGTTCCGCATCGAGACTCCACCTTGCCGGACGCGCCGCGCTCCCACAAGCGCGGAAACGCCGCGGCGCTCGGATCTCGTGCCGCAGCCCCGTCGCCCACTTGCGCCGCGGCCGCCGCCAGCGCACCGTCGCGAGATCGACGTGGTCGCGCCGGTCGAACACCAGGCCGGAAACCGGCGGCGTCTCGTCATTCGCCTTCGCTCGCGGGCCGGCGCGTCAGTCGGCGCGATCCACCAGCGACTTCGCGGAATGGCGGCGCGCCGGGGGCGAGTAGACCGCCTCCCAGCACGCGCCGTCGCTCGACTGCATCTGCACCGTGAGCGGCAGCGCCAGCGTGGCGAGGTTCGGCATGGCGAGCAGCGGCCCCCGGCCGCGGATCGCCACGCGCGCCGCGTTCTCCCGGCTTCCCTCGCGGAGGTCGAGGACCTGGACGGCGCCGGCCGCGCGGTCGGGGTTGCGATACGAGAATCCGCGGCGCACGGCGCGCCAGCACGGGCGGTGCGTCCGCGGATTGCAGACGCCGCCCGCCGGCGCGAGAGCGGCGAGCGCGAGCGACCCGCCTCCGTCGTACACGCAGAGCCGGTACGACGTCGTCGCGAGCGGATCCCCGAAAACGCTCCGCGACACCACGGGTCCGCGACTCCAGCGCCACGCGACGCCGTCGTTCTTGTCGGGCGTCCGATCGGTGAGCGTGAGCGCACCGCCGTCCGGCCGGAGCGCGCGGCGACATCCGAGCATCGCCAGCGCCGGACAGGCGGTCGCCTCGTTCCCCGGCGTCACCGTCGGAACCGGGAGCACCTCCGAGGTCGCCGTCTGCGTCGGTGTCGGCGCGAGCACGGAGGTCGCCGTAGGGCTCGCCGTCGGAACGAGCGTCACGGTCGGAGCCGGGGTCGCCGTGCGGGTCGGGGTCGGCGTCACGGTGCGGGTCGGGGTCGGCGTCGCGGTGCGGGTCGGAGCCGGCGTCGCCGTTCGGGTCGGGGTCGGCGTCGCGGTGCGGGTCGGCGTCACGGTGCGGGTCGAGGTCGGGGTCGGCGTCACGGTCGGCGTCGGCGGCACGGTCGGGGTCGGCGTCGGGGCTCCGTCGGTCAACGTCCAGGTGTCGAACACCGTCCCGTCCTCGTCGACGCCGGTGACCGTGAGCGTCGTGTTGTCCGTGAGCGTGACGTACCCGAAGGAGTACTTTCGGCTGTAGCTGCACAGGTCGTTCTGCCCGTTGTAGCCGCAGCCCGTCTGCACCCACGTCGGCTGCTCGTCGGCCGAGCGGCACACGTTGCCCTCCTGGTCCGTCGGTACCCCACCGACCGCGATCGCCTGACCGTCGAGCTGCCCGCCTCCGGCCCCGCACGTCACGTAGTACGTGCCCTTCCCGTCGATGCCGGGCGCGATCACGGACGGATCGCTCGTGGCGGACGACCCGACGAAGTCGTCCATGAAGCGCGTCCGCTCCCAGAAGTGCTCGTGCCCGTCGAAGACGACGTCAACGCCGCAGTCCTCGGCGATCGGCCCGATGCGAAAGCGGGTCGGGATGTGACTGCCGCTCGCGTTCCGGCGACACACCCCGCCCGTCCCGCAGTCCGCGTCCGCGCCGCACCCCATGCCGATCCCGGCGCTGCCGGCCTGGCACCAGCCGTTTCCACACGAATACGGCAGGTGATGGAGGAAGAGGAACTTCCATTTCTTCGTGGCCGTGACGCTGCTCGTGCAGAGGACGTCGCGGAGCCACGCCTTCTCGTCGGCGCCCGTCGCCCAGTCCTGCGCGCCCGTCGGCCCCCAGTTCGTGTTCGCGACGACGAACAGCGCGTCGCCGGAGGTGACGTAGTACCACGCCTCTTCGCGGTTGCCGCCCGTGTGCCCGTTCGTCGGCGCCGCGAAGATCATCTTCTGGGGCGTCGACGGCCAGACGGTCAGATCCGCGTCGCCGAGCTCGTTGCCGACCGCGCCGTAGCGCAGATCGTGGTTGCCGATCGTGAAGAACGCCGGAGTGCGCTCGAGCGTCTCACGGAAGATGCCGAGGACCTTGCTCGACCAGGTCGTCACCGTGTTGACGCCCTGGGGGGAGCCGTACTCGTTGTCGCCGACCGTGATCAGGAGATCGGGATTCCTGGCCGCGACCTGGGTGGCGATCTTCTGCGATGGGCAGGTGCCGCCCGCGTAGCACCAGGCCCCGCTGTCGTAGGCGCCGAAGTCGCCGACGATCGCCCAGCTGATCGTGTTCGCGGCGCCGGCCGGCCCCTGGAGCGTCTCGAAGCCGGCCGAGGCGCTCACGGGCCGCACGACCGCGCCGTTGGTGCGGAGCTGGTAGTAGTAGGTGGTCCCAGGCGTCAGGCCGGTGAGGTCCACGCGGTGGCACGTTCCGGGGTCGCCGAACTCGCACGCCGGCTGCCCCTGCTGCTTCGCGCCGCCGAGCGCGGTGGTGGTCCCGTATTCGACGACGTCGTCCTCCGTGGCGGCCTCGTCGGTCCACCAGAGGATCGTCATGGTGGTCGGATCGTTGGCGGGGTTCTGGACGACGGGCCCGCACCCGACCGCGCCGCTCGGGCAGACGATCGCGACCGCTCCGGCGGAGGTGGCCGCGGTGACGACGACGCAGCATACGAGCAAAGCGGTCCGGATCATGACGTCCACGCGGCACACGGAAGATGGGATCGCTCCGGACGCGCGTCTCGGCCGCCAGCGGCCCGCCGCACGCGCCCTCCGCATCGCCCCGCACGAGTATGCGCGATTGCCGGAGACGGGCCAAGCGACGCCCCCCGGGATCCCGGGGGGCGCGACCGCGACCGGGACCGCTCTCCGGGGATCGTGGTTTGCCGGCGCCTTCGCGGACCTGATAGACGACCACCCCTCCGTGACGCTACCCGACGCGCGGCCGCACCGGCGGCGACGAGCATGGCGGGTCGTCGTGCTGGCGTGCGCGATGGTCGCCTCCGGATGCGCCGCCGCGGACGGACGCCCGCTCGCGATCACGGCGGCCGACGCGGTCTCGTCGCGCCCCTGCCCCGCCGCCGACGCGAGCGGCGTCGTCACGCGGGTGAACGAAGCGCGCCGCCGCGCCGGGCTCCCCGGCCTCGGCATCGACGCCAACCTCGCGCGCATCGCCGCCGCGCGCTCGGCCGGGATGGCCTTCGAGCGGCGCCTCTCGCACAGCGGGTGGGAGCACGCGCTCCGCCGCGCCGGCCTCCGGGACGACCGGCTCGGCGAGAACGTCGCGTACAACTACGCCGATCCCGAGGCCGTAATGGCGGGGTGGATGCGGAGCCCCGGCCACCGCGCCAACATCCTGCGGCCCGCCTTCACGCGGATCGGCGTCGGCTGCGTGATCGACGACCGCGGCCATCGCTGGTGGACGCAGGACTTCGCCGGCTGACGGCTCCCGCATGGCGTCGAGCGACCGCGACCTCTTCCTGCAACGCCTCACCGACCCGCGCGCCGTCCCGATCCTCGCCCGCAACGCCATCCCGGTGATCGGCGTCTTCGTCTTCGGCTGGTCGGTGCTGGAAGCGCTCGCCGCCCTCTTCCTCGACGCGCTCAGCACGCTCTGGGTGGTCGGCGCCGTCGCGTCCTACTTCGGGGCCAAGCAGTTCGACTACGGCGAGACCGGCGTCCTGGACGCCCTGCACTTCTCGGCCGGCGTGCTCGGGATCTTCCTCTTCGTGGCGGGCATCCTCACCTTCGCGCTCGCGGTGCCGATGTTCATGCTGCTGCCGGTCGTGCTGAGCGCCGACGTGGACCCGTGGACGCTCGTCACGAGCGGCTGGCTGCCGCGCGCCTTCGGCCTCATGGTGGCCTGCCAGATCCCGAGCTTCGCGCAGCGCATCCGGGTGGCGCAGGCCTCGGGGCTTCCGCCCGAGAAGCTCGGCCTCGACGGCGAGATCGGCTTCCTCCTCCACCGCAGCATCGTCCTCACCGCCGTCGGCTCGTCCCTCGCCGTGTTCGGCGCGTACGGGCTCCCCCTGCTCGTGATCGTCGCGCAGACGATCAGCGCCGCAACCGAGATCATGCGCGACCGGTACATCGGCTATCTGACCGCGTCGCGGCACGCGCCGGCCGACGCCGGAGCGCCGCCGATGACGCGAGCGGCGCGCCTCCGGCGCTGGCGGAAGCGGAAGCGACGCTGAGCGGCGTCCGCCGCAGCAGACGCCATGCGCCGCCCGTGGGCCGGGCCGGGACCATATATCCGCCCTATCTAGTTCCACCGGGATGCTTTTCGTTGACACGCAGCGGGCATCCCACCCAAGATCCGCACGCTCGGAAGCCCCCCGACTGCGAGGCGCCCACGGCCGAGGAGGAACTTGCATGCTGCTGCGATACGCGATCCTGGGCCTCTTGGACGGTCAAGAGCTCCACGGCTACCGCCTCAAGAGCGTCTTCGAGGACCGGATCGGCCCCGCCTGGTCGTTGAACTTCGGACAGATCTACCAGACGTTGAAGGATCTGCGTCGCCGCGGCCTCGTGGAAGGACGCTTCGATCAGGGCGACGGCCACATCGGGCGCTGGGTCTACACGGTCACGGCGAAGGGACGCCGCTCGCTCGATACGTGGCTCCGGCGCTCCCCGAAGCAACCGCAGCCGATCCGCGACGAGATCTTCATCCGCTTGCTCGTCCTCGACCGAAAGGATCGTGACGCGTCGCTGAATCAGGTGGCCCGGCAAGAGCACGTCTATCGCGAGCACTTGACCCACCTGACCGTCCATCGCCGTAGCCTCGAGCCGGTGAACACGGAAGAGCGTCTGCTGAACTCGCTCGCGGCCGACGCGGCCCTGTTCCACGCCGAAGCCCACCTGAAATGGCTCGAGCACTGCCGCGCGACGCTGCTCGCCTGGCAGCCGACTGAGGACCCGCCGCCGCCGAAGTCCTCGCTTCCGACGAAGCCGGCGCGCCCGTCGAAAGCGTCGCGATGACGGGAGTCGACGACTTCGTCGGCGCGATCGAGGCGAGCATGCGGGCCGCGATCGAGAGTTCGCCGACCGCCGCGCCGGCAGCCCGCCTCCTCGACGCCGGCGGGAAGCGATTGCGCGCGCGCCTGGTCTGGTGGGCGGCCGCCGCCTGCCGGGAGCCGCTGCCCGCCGGCGCGGGCGAGCCGCTGATCCGGGCGGGTTCCGCCATCGAGCTCGCGCACCTGGCATCCCTGATCCATGACGATCTCGTGGACGGCGCCGAGACCCGGCGCGGAGTCGCGACCCTCCATCGCACCCACGGAGCTCGCACGGCGACCGACGCCGGGGCGGCGATCGCCCACCTTGCGAACGAGCTCGCGGCCGCCCTCGGAACCCGCGCCCGCCGGGCGATGCGTCGAGCGCTCCTCGCGACGTGCCGGGGACAGATCCGTGAGCTCTCCCTGCCGTTCGTCGCCGTCTCTCCGCGCACCCGCCTCGCCGTCATGCAGGAAAAGACCGGGGCGTTCTTCGAACTCGCCGCGGATCTCGGCGCGATCCTCGCGGGGGGGAACCCACGGTCGCGCGCGGCCGTGCGGCGCTTCGCCCGACGATTCGGGGTCGCGTTCCAGGTCGCCGACGACGTCCTCGATCTCGCCGGCGCCCGTGTCGACCTCGGACGCACCAACGGCGCCGATCTCCGTGAGGGCGTCCTCACGCTGCCGGTCCTGCTGGCGAACGATCCGGACCGACGACTCGCGCCGCTGCTCGAACGCATCCGGTGCACCCGCGACGCAGACGCCGTCGCCGACTGCGCCACGCGCGTGATCCGGGGTGGCGGAGTCGCCGCCGCGAGCGCGGTCGCGGAGTGGTGGCTCGCGCGCGCCGTCGAAGCGCTCGCGGGGCTCGCGGGGCGGAACGCGTGCGCCCATCTGGTCGAGCTGGCGCGCACGAGCGTCCAGCGCGGCCTTCGCGTCTCCACACCGACGTTCGCGCGCGATTCCCGCTCCTCTCGAGAACCGCCGCCTGCCCTGTCGTTCGCGAACCGCCACCCCCGGCAGGATCCGGACTTGGCCGCCTGGACGCCGCCCCGACTGGCCCACCTCCTGGACTGGCTTCATCCGGGCCTCTCCGCGATGGTCGCGGCGCGCGCGGCGGAGCGCACGGTCGACGAACACCGGAGCGTGCTCCGTGAGCGTCTGTGCCGCGGACGACGATGGTCGCCAGACGCGATCCTCGCGGCGGAAGCCATCGCGCTCGCGCACGCCCTCGCCGACGACGGCAGCCTGGCGCGCGATCCCGTCCTGACGCTCGCACTCGTCGACGCCCTTCATTGCGCAGCGATCGGATTCCTGGCGGTCGCCCCCACGTCGCGGGAGCACGTCCGGATGGCGGCACGGGCTCGGAGGCTCGTCGACGACCGTCGCCCGTACGACCGTCGACCGGAGCTCCGCCGTCCCTACGAGCAGGCGGCGATCCACCTCACGGCGTGACCGCGCTCCTCTTCACCGTCAGCCTTCCGTACCTCCGCGCCCACGCCGGCCGCATTCTCCTCACGCTGCTCGGCGTCATCATCGGCGTCCAGGGCATGGTCGCGATGGGGGCCCTGAACCATTCCATCATCAAGAGCTTCGAGGCCGGCCTCGAGGCCATCGCCGGCAGTGCCCGCCTGCAGATCGCGGGCCCCGAAACCGGCATTCCCGACACCCTCGCCGAGGACGCCCTGCGCGTCCCCGGCGTCCAGAGCGCTGTCGCCATCGTCGACGGTTCCCTGACCTCGGCGGACGATCCCTCGCTCCGGATTCGCACCTTCGGCATCGATCTCCTGAGCATGGTCGGCACGCGCAGCCCGCAGTTCCCGCGCGAGCACGTCCACATCGCCGACGAGTTCGGCTTCGTGAATGCCCTCGACTCGATCGCGCTCGGCGCGCCGCTCCTCGCACGGCTCGGCGTCAAGGTCGGCGACACCGTTCCGCTCGCGACGCCGAGCGGCATCCGGAACTACGTCGTCCGGGGGACGCTCGACGACGTCGGACCCACCAAGCTGTTCGGGGGCCTCGTCGCACTGCTCGATCTCCCCGTCGCCGAGGCCGTGTTCCTGAGTCCCGGACTCGCCCAGACGATCTACGTCCACAGCGACCCCGCGGCAGACATCGACGAGCTCGCCGGTCGCCTGCGTACCGCCATCGGCGATCGCGCCCGCGTCGAGCGCACCGAGGCGCGCGGCCAGCAGATGGACGCCCTGCTCGGCAGCGTCCGCGTCGCCCTCTCCCTCGCCAGTCTCGTCACGATGATCGCGGCCTTCTTCATCATCTACGAGACCATCGCGATCTCGGTCGAGCAGCGCCGCAGAGAGATCGCGATCACCCGATCGCTCGGGTTCACGCGCAGATCGATCGCCGGCATGTTCATCCTCGAGTCCCTGATCCTGGGCCTACTCGGCGCGGCGGGTGGCGTAGCTGGGGGCTACGTCCTCGCGCGCTTGTCGCTGACGACGGCCGTCGCGGGGGTGAGCGGGATGTACTTCACCGTGGCGCCCGGCAGCGTCTTCTTGCCCATCGGGCACACGACGCTCGCTGTGACTGCCGGATGCGCAGTGTGCGTGTTCGCAGCCGCTGTACCCGCCCTCGATGCCGCCAGCACTGCTCCAGCACGCATCTTGAGGGGCGTCATGGGGGCCACCGCACAGACCCCCTCAGGCCGCTTGCTCGCCCACAGTGCGCTCCTTATCGTACTCGGAACAGCTGTCCTTTGTAGCGACCTGCGAATCCCGTCTTCCGAAGCGAACACAGCCTGGATCATGCTGGGCTATGGCTTGATGCTGCTCGGCTTTGGATTCCTTGCATCCCACTATGCTTGGGCCTGGTCACTTGCCTTGAGACCCCTCGCTTCGAGCGCTGACCTAGCAACCAGTCTCGCGTGGGAGTTCTTTTCCAGGAAGCCGCTCCGGATCGCAGCAGCCGCGTCGGCAATCATGGTGGGCGCCGCTTTGGTCGTCGTACTGGGATCAGTAGTGCACAGCATCGAAGCGACTCTGCGGGAGTGGATCGATGTCACGCTCGGCGCCGACATCAAGATTGGAACAGGCACGGGATTGACGAGCGGATCGTTCGAGGCGTCGCTGGTCGATCGTATCCGATCGCTGCCTCAGGTCTTGTCCGTCGAACGACACGAGAAGTCACTATTCTTGATGAACGGCTCCCCGGTCGTCCTGGTCGCAATCGATCCCGCAAATCGACCGCATGGGCCGCTTCTCCTACTCGTACGATCTTTGCCTGAGCCGTATGCGAAACTCGCGGATGGGAGCGGAGTTGCCGTAAGCGAAAGCTTCGCCCGCCGTTATGGCCATGACATCGAGGACAAACTGACACTACCCACAGCTTCCCATCCACGCGTCTTCCAGATTGTGGCGGTTGTCCGAGATTACACGATGGATGTCGGAACCATCTTGATCGACATCGACGTTTACCAACGGCTCTGGCGTGACAATCGCCTCACCTACGCCCAAGTTTGGCCGAGACCAGGAACGGATCTCGAAGCCCTCCGAGGTCAGATCAACGTGTCACTAAAGGACAGTCCCACTGTCGCGGTCGTAACGAACAGTGAGTTCCGAGCCGACGTCGAGAAGCGCGTGCGCGACCTTTTGGGTGTACTGGGATCGCTCCAGATCCTGGCGTGTGCGATCGCGGTCTTGGGCGTCGTGACGTTCCTCTTGGCCGCTAGTCTGGATCGGCGTCGAGAGCTCTCGATCCTCCGAAGCGTCGGCGTCTCCGCTCGGCAGATACGTCGCGCCGTCATGATCGAGGGAGGCCTGATCGGCATCACGGGAGCTACTCTCGGGATCCTCGCGGGGATCCCAGCCGCGTACCTGATGGTCGCATATTCGATGCCCGCAACGATGGGATGGTCCCTGCACTTCGTATTTCCCACAATGCTCGCGCTCACCACCCTCATCGCCGTCACCGTCGCTGCGGCTCTCGCCGCCTACTTCCCGGCGCGACAGATCACCCGCGGGGCGATCCTGGCCGGGCTGCAGATGGAGTGAGGCATGCACGAGATCCTGATTCGGCTCGATGGCGTGGAGAAGGTGTTCGAGGCGGGGGCGGGAACCGTGCGTGCGGTCGACCATCTCGATCTGGGGATTCTTCGGGGTGAGTTTCTCACGCTGACGGGGCCGAGCGGGTCGGGGAAGAGCACGGTCCTGAACCTCCTGGCCGGGCTCGACACGCCGACCGCTGGCGAGATCACGATCGACGGCCGGCGGCTCTCGGCGATGTCCGACGACGAGCTCACCATCTTCCGCCGCCGGAAGCTCGGCATCATCTTCCAGTTCTTCAACCTGCTGCCGACGCTGACGGCGGCCGAGAACGTCGCGCTGCCCCTCCGCGCCGACCGCCGGCCGCGCGCGGAGATCGCGGCGCGGGTGGCCGGAGCGCTGGACGCCGTCGGGATGGGACATCGTGCCCGCCATCGGCCCGGCGAGATGTCGGGCGGCGAGATGCAGCGGGTCGCGATCGCGCGGGCGCTCGTGATCGACCCCGTCGTGCTGCTCGCCGACGAGCCGACCGGCAACCTCGACTCCAAGATGGGGCAGGACATCCTCGAGCTCGTGAAGGGCATGAGCGAACGGACGGGGGTGACGGTGGTGCTCGTGACCCACGATCTCCGGGCGGCGGCGTACGGCGACCGCATGATCACGCTCCGCGACGGCCGCATCATCGACGAGGTGACCGGACCACATCATCAGGTCGCCCACCACGCCTGACCTTCCGCTCGCGTTCCCGGCGGCGTTCGCGGCATAGTGCGCGCCGCATGTCGCTCGCCGCGCTGCAAGCGCTCCTCGACCGCAGCACCCGCACGGCGACGCCGGCAGTCGCGGACTCGATCGCCTACGCCGGCCGGCAGATGACGGCGGCGGAGCTCGTCGAGTTCTGGAAGGACGCCCGCATCATGGCGATGACCACGGTCGGCCGGAACGGCCAGCCGCACTCCGCGCCGGTGCACTCGACGCTCGACGGCGCGACCCTGTCGCTCGTGATCTACGAGCACACGGTCCGGCGCGAGGATCTGAAGGCGAACCCGCGGGTCTCGTTCACCACCTGGAAGGACGGCGCGGTGGCGATCCTCTATGGCCGGGCGCGCGAGGTGCCGGGGAGCCTCCGCGACACGCGGCCGGGGCGGAGCGGAACGCCGCGGAAGGTGGTGACGATCGCGGTGGAGCTCACGCGCGCCTACGCGATGCGCGCGCCGTCGCCGGCGCCCGGCGCGCCGCCGCCGCGGAGCTGAGCGCCGCGCCTCATGACCGCCGACGTCCCCGATCGCCGCCGCACCTGGACGCCGCTGCTCATCCGCCTGATCGTCGCGCTCCTCATCGCGACGCCCTTCGTGGCGATCGTCCTCCAGGCGCTCGGCAAGCGCTGAGCGCGGCGCGCCGCATTGCCTCGGTCCGGCCGGTGTCGCGCCGGCGCGCGGCTTCCGCTCGCTCCCCGCGTGGTCTAGAGTCGCGCCCGGCATGATCAGCCGCACGGCAGAGCCGGCCTGCCCGGCGCGCGACCCCGCGCTCGATCCCGGGACGTCGATGACGCCGACGGCGCCCGCGCCCGTCCGGCTCGCCCCCGACGTGCTCAGGCCCCTCCAGAAGCTCTCGGCGGGCCATGCGCTCCGGGCGCTCCTCGGAACGTGGGGGCTCGTCGCGGTCAGCATCTGGGCGGCGCTCTGGTCGGGGCACTGGGCGCTCTGGATCGCGGCGGCGCTCGTGGTCGGACGCTGCCAGCACGCGCTCGCGGTCCTGATGCACGACGCCGCGCACTACCGCCTCTTCGACCGCCGCGGCCTGAACGACTTCGCCGGCCAGTGGCTCTGCGCGAAGCCGATCGCGAGCCACCTGCACCTCTACCGGATGGTCCACCTCCGCCATCACCAGTACCTCCACACGGCGCGGGACCCCGATCTCGCGCTCTCGGCGCCCTTCCCGTGCGGCCGCCGGAGCTTCCTCCGGAAGCTCCTCCGCGACGCGACCGGTGTCTCGGCGCTCGTGATGCGCGGCTACGTGACGGTCGACAAGACCTCTGGGCGCATGCGTCTCACGCCGGGCCAGGGGAACCTCCTACGGTACTGGAGCGCGCCGACGATCGCGACGCGCGCCGCGGCGGCGCTGCTGATCGGCGGGCTCGTGTGGGCGGGATTCGGGCCCGCGTTCCTGGCGCTCTGGGTGCTGCCGCTGCTGGTCGTCTACCAGGTGATCCTGCGCGCGCGCGGCGTCCTCGAGCACGCAGCGGTGCCCGACAAGGCGGACCCGCTCAGGAACGCGCGCACCGTCGTCTCGCCGAACCCGCTCGCGCAATTCTTCTTGAACCCGCACCACGTCGGCTACCATCTGGAGCATCATCTCTACCCCGGCGTGCCCCACTACCACCTGCCGCGTCTCCACGCGGCGCTCGCGGCGACCGGCCGCTTCGGCGACGCGCTCGTCGAGCGGCGCTACGTCGATTCGTTCGCCGCCATCGCGGGGCCCGCCTGAGCCGGTGCGCCGGCTGACGGAGCCCGTACCGCCTGGAGCGAAGGAAGGAGCCGTTCTGATGAACCCTCGCGTCACCACCATCGTCATCGGTGTGCTCACCACGGTCATGGGCGTCTTCGCGCTGCTCTACCCGGAGACCGTGATGCGCCACGTGCTCGGCTTCGTCGTCGATCCCGCGGACGTGGGGCGGTTCGCCTACGTGCACGGGGAGATGCGCGCCACGTACGGCGGCATCTTCACGGTGCTCGGCTTCTACACGATCCTCGGCGGGATGGATCCGGCCACGAACCGCGGCCGCCTCCTCATGATCGGGCTCCTCTGGATCGGCGCCTGCCTCGGCCGGGTCTACGGCGTCGTGATCGACGGCAGCCCCGGCCTGTGGGGCTGGCTCTCGGCGGCGCTCGAGGCGGTCATCGGCGGCGCCCTGGTCGCGGTGTCGCAGATGACGCCGGAGGCTCCCGCCGCGCGGTCGAGCTACACGCCACCGCCTCCGCCGCCCACGACGCCGACCGCGACGGCCCCCGCCGTCTAGGAAGCTCGGCACCGTCTCGTCGACCGGCGCGCCATGCCATCTCGCGTGGCGCGTGGACGGCGCGTTCGCGTCGCCGCCACCCGCCGCGACGGACGTTCCCCCGCGCCCCGGCGCCGATCCCGCGGCCGCGCGGCGGCGCCGGGTGGCACCTGCGTTGCTTCCCGCCTCCCCGGATGGAGCGTTTCGGCATCAGGCTCGCGCGGTCGTGGATCGCGCTCGCCCTCGCCTCCGCGGCGATCGCCGCGCCGCCCGCGGGCGCCGCCACCGGCGCCGACACGGACCACGTCGTCGACACCTTCGCGCCGGGCGCCGACGACGCCGAGCGGGCGCTGCACGGAATCTACACCGGCTTCGGCGCCGCCGCGACGGGCGGCGAAGGCCGGGCGCGGTTCACGGTCACGTCCCTCGCCGACAGCGGCCTCGGGAGCCTGCGGAGCGCGCTCGAGTCGGTCGGACGGCTCGGCGGCGGCCGCGTCGACTTCGCGGTCGGCGGCGACATCGCGCTCCTGGCCGAGCTCGTCGTGCCCGGCAACACCACGATCGACGGCCTCACCGCGCCCGCCCCCGGCGTCACGCTCTGGGGCGATCGGCTCGGGCCCGGCGGCGGCGTCCTCGAGATCCACCGCGGGAACGTCGTCGTGCGCGGACTCCGCATCCGCAACGCGGTGAACGACGGGATCCAGATCGCGGCGAAGCGCGGCGTACCGTTCGGACGCGTCGTGGTCGACCACTGCTCGGTCACCAACAGCGGCGACGGCGGCATCGACGTGACCGGCGGCGACGGCGCGCTCGTCACCGACGTGACGCTCTCGTGGAACTACCTGGCGGCGAACGGCGGCCCCTGCGCAAAGACGTGGTGCGGCGGCGGCGCGCTCGTGAAGTACGGCGTCACCCGCCTCTCGGCGCACGGCAACGTGTGGGACAAGAACCTGCGTCGGAATCCGTCGATCGACGGCGCGGAGGTCGATGGCGGCGCGCTCGCCGACGTACGCGGCAACGTGGTGCGCGGCTACGTCGAGAGCGGCACGCAGCTCCGCGACGGCGCGCGCGGCAACGTCGTCGGCAACTTCTTCGCCGGCGCACGGCCGCTCCTCACGGCCGGGGCGGCCGTCTTCGTCGCCGCGAACGCCGGCGCGGACGCCGCGAGCGCGGCGGCGCCTTTCGACGTCGCGAGCCCGCTCGCCATCGTGACGGCCGCAACCGTCCTCGCGGCGGCGGGCGCCCCGCCCTTCGACGCGATCGACGCCGCCTACCGCGACGCGCTCGCGACCTACGCGGAGGCGAAGAACGCGCTCGTCGCCCCGTCCTCGGATCGCACCGCCCTCGGCTTCGCCGGCGGCGCACCGCCGGCGCCGGACGCGCCCCTCGACGACGCGACGCTCGCGCGAGCGCGCCGGATGCTGCGGTCGGCGCGGACGGCCAGGACGCGCGGCGACGCCGTCCGCGCCGCGGCGGACTACGGCGCGGCGGCGGCGCTCGTCGGCGCTCCCCGCGGCCTCTACGCGCGCGCCGGCCATCGGGTCGCCGCCGAGGCCGCGCTCGGCGCGTCGGCCGTGGCGACAGACACGGACGCGGCCGAGGCGTACGCCCACGCCGCGCACACGCACGCGCGGCGCGCCGGCGACGTCCGCCTCGAGCGGCGCGCGGCGCGCCGGCTCGCGGCGCTCGGCGCGCCGGCCGCCCGCGGGGCGCCGAACCGCCGCTGAAGGGCCGCGTCGGCCGCGCCGACGTCCGCGCGCGGCGCGCCCCACCGACTCCGATCGCGCCTCGGTCGCTTGCGCGGGTCCGGAGCCCGCGCCAGAATCCCGCCCCGCGGAGGTTTCTCCATGGCCACGTCCGAGACGCGCACCCCCTGGATCATTCGCACCTACGCCGGCTTCGGCGACGCCGAGCAGTCCAACCGGCGCTATCGCGAGAACCTCGCCCAGGGACAGCGCGGCCTCTCGGTCGCCTTCGATCTCCCGACCCAGAACGGCTACGACGCCGACCATCCGATGTCCGAGGGCGAGGTCGGCGGCACCGGCGTCTCGATCTCCCACGTCGGCGACATGGAGACCCTCTTCCGGGAGATCGACCTCGGCGCCATCAACACCTCGATGACGATCAACGCGACGGCCGTCTGGCTGTACGCGCTCTACGTCGCGGTCGCCGACAAGCACGGCGTGCCCCGGGCGAAGCTCCGCGGCACGACCCAGAACGATCTCTTGAAGGAGTTCGTCGCGCGTGGCACGTCGATCTTCGATCCGACCGTCTCGCTCCGCCTCTCGACCGACCTCATCAAGTTCGCGGCCGCCGAGACGCCGCTCTGGAACCCGATGAACAGCTGCGGGTACCACTACATGGAGTCGGGCGCGTCGCCCGCCGAGGAGGTCGGCTACGCGATCGGCAACGCAATCCTGATCCTCGAGGCGATCCGCCCCGCCCTCGCCGCCGACGCCTTCGCGGGCGTGGTCGACCGCGTCAGCTTCTTCATCAACTCCGGCATCGAGCTCGTCCCCGAGATCGCCAAGGTGCGCGCCTACAGTCAGCTCTGGACCGAGCTCTGCCGGGAGCGCTACGGCGTCGCGGCCAAGTGGCGCGCCGGCTGCCAGGTGCGCTCGCTCACGCTCACCGAGCAGCAGCCCGAGGTGAACATCATCCGCATCGCCTATCAGTCGCTGCCGGTCGTGCTGTCGGCGTCGGCGCGGGTCGGCGCGCTTCAGCTCCCCGGCTTCCGTGAGGCGCTCGGCCTTCCCGATCCGAGCGAGCAGATCCTGGCGCTCCGCACCCAGCAGGTGCTGATGTACGAGACCGGCATCGCCGACTACCCCGACGTCTTCGAGGGCTCGAAGGTGATCGAGCAGGCCACCCGGGAGATCAAGGACGAGGCCCGCACGATCATCGCCGAGATGGAGGCGATCGGCTACGCCGGCTGCATCCCGTGGATCGCGCTCCGGCTCACGTCGTCGCTCGTGAAGTGGCGCCAGCAGATCGAGAGCAGGGAGAAGCTCGTCGTCGGCGTGAACGCCTTCGTCGGCGAGGTCGGCGCACTCCGCGGCGGCGCCCGCGTGCGCGCCGAAGACGCCGTAACACCGGAGACGATCGCGCAGCGCATCGCCGACGTGACGCGATGGAAGGCGACGCGCGACGCCGGCGCCGTCGCCGGCGCGCTCGCGCACCTCGAGCGCGCGGCGGTCGCCGGCGAGAACCTGGTGCCGCCGTCGATCGACCTCGCGCGGGCCGGCGGCACGACCGGCGAGTGGACGCAGGCGCTGGAAGCGGCGCTCGGACCGCGCTACCAGGCGCCGCTCGGCTCCGAGATCAAGGACGCGCCCCCGCTCCGCATCCCGCGCGCCCCGAAGCGCATGCGCGTGCTTCTCGCCAAGTCGGGGCTCGACGGCCACGTGAACGCGGTGAAGCTCCTCGCCTTCGCGTGCCGCGAGGCCGGCATGGAGGTCGTCTACACGGGCTTGAAGCAAACGCCCGCCATGATCGTCGCGACGGCGATCCAGGAGGACGTCGACCTCATCGGCATCTCGAGCCTCTCGGGCTCGCACCTCTGGATCGCCCGCGAGGTGCAGCGCGGGCTCCGCGAGTCCGGCGGCGGCGACATCCCGATCGTGATGGGCGGCATCATCCCGGAGAACGATCAGTCGCGCTTGCGCGAGCTCGGCTGCCGGCACGTCTTCACGCCGAAGGACGGCGACGTCGGCGCCATCGTGCAGGCGATGATCGACACCGTCCTCGAGCGCGCGGCGTAGCCGGACCGCCGCGATCACCCGGTCCGTCATGGTCGCCCGTACGGAGATCCCCATCGCCCGGTCCGCTTCCACTCTGGGCACCCGCCGGTTCATCGCGAACGGCGCGCGCGCGTGACGGAGGCCGCCCCGGGGGCTCCGGCCGCGCGCGCGCCGTACTCGCTCCGCGACCTGGTCGCCTACTTCCTGCGCCTCGGCACGACCGGCTTCGGCGGACCGATCGCGCTCGTCGGCTACATGCAGCGCGACCTGGTCGAGAGGCGGGGATGGATCGCGCTCGCCGACTACAAGGAGGGCCTCGCGCTCGCCCAGCTCGCGCCGGGCCCTCTCGCCGCACAGCTCGCGATCTATCTCGGTTGGCTCGACCACGGCGTGCTCGGCGCGACGCTGGTCGCCGTCGCGTTCGTCCTGCCCTCCTTCCTCATGGTGCTCGCGCTCTCGGCCGCCTACGTCGCGTACGGGGGCCTCGCGTGGATGCAGGGCGCCTTCTACGGCATCGGCGCCGCCGTCATCGCGATCATCGGTCGCAGCGCCTACAAGCTCGCGAAGAGCACGCTGGCCGACGATCGCCTCCTCTGGGCGATCTTCGTGGCAAGCGCCGGGGTGACCGCGTGGACCGAGTCCGAACTGATCTGGGTCTTCGTGCTCTGCGGCGTGGCCGCGCTCGTGGCCCAGCGCGCGCGGGCGACGGCGTCCCACGTCGCGGTGGTCGTGGCGCCGTGGCTCCTCGTCCGCGCGCGGCGCGGTCGCGGCGATCGCCAAGGGCGCTTACGGAACCCTGGGACGCGACGGTTGCTCGTAGCCCGTAGCGTGGAGGCGACGCGCCGTCGTATGGTGGTCGCCATGCGTGCCGGCTCCCTGCGCTTTCCCGCCGCTGGTCTCCTCGTCCTCGCCCTTCCGCACCTCGCCGCCGCGACGGTCTACACCGTGGCGCCGTCGGGCGGGGACTTCACCGTCATCCAGGAGGCGCTCGACGCCGCGCAGGCCGGCGACACGGTGCGCGTCCACGAGAAGCCGGCGCCGTACTTCGAGCGCCTCGTCTTCCCGCGGAGCGGCAACGCGGTCGACGGCTTCGTCACGCTCGAGGCCGCGCCGGGCGAGCGGCCCGTTCTCGACGGCATGGGCGTCGCGGGCGATCAGAGCATGATCCTCATCGAGTCGCGCTCGTACGTGAGGGTCGTCGGCTTCGAGATCCGGAACAATCTCGGCGTGACCGACGGCTCGGGCATTCGCATTCTGGGATCGGGCTCGCACCTCGAGCTCCGCGACAACCGCATCCACGACATGCGCGGCCAGAACGCCATGGGCATCACGGTGTACGCGACCGATCCGGCGCCGGTCTCGGACCTCGTGATCGACGGCAACGAGGTCTACGACTGCGAGCCCGCGACCAGCGAGGCGATCGTGCTCAACGGCAACGTCGACGGCTTCGTCGTGAGCGACAATCATGTCCACGACGTCGACAACATCGGCATCGACTGCATCGGCGGCGAGACCGACATCCAGCCCGACCCGGCGAAGGTCTGCCGGAACGGCGTCATCCGCGGGAACCGGGTCGAGCGCGCGCGCTCGAGCTACGGCGGCGGCTTCGCGGCCGGCATCTACGTCGACGGGGGGCGCGACGTCGTCATCGAGAACAACGTCGTCACCGAGTGCGACGTCGGCATGGAGATCGGCGCCGAGAACGGCGGCACGGTGACGTCGGGCATCGTGGTCCGGAACAACGTCCTCCACGCCAACGACAAGGCGGGCCTCGGCTTCGGGGGCTACGCCTCCTACACCGGGCGCGTCCGCGACTGCAGCTTCACCGGCAACACGCTCTACAAGAACGACACGCTCGGCGCGGGCTTCGGCGAGCTCTGGATCCAGTACGCCGAGGACAACGTCGTGCGGAGCAACGTCGTCTACGCGACCGGTCAGAACAAGCTCCTGGTCTCCGAGTACGGCAACGTGCACACGACCCTCGACGACAACGTCTGGTGGGCCGACGCGGGCGCCGCCGCCGCGCGCTTCTCGTGGAATGCGGCCGAGTACGTCGGCTTCGCCGCCTACCGGGCCGGGACCGGCCAGGACGCGGGCTCGATCTTCGCGGACCCGCTTCTCGCGGCGCCCGTGAGCGGCGACTTCCACCTCGGCGCCGGGTCGCCCGCGATCGACGCGGGCGACCCGGGATACACGCCCGCGCCCGGCGAGGTCGATCTCGACGGCGCCGCTCGCAAGAACGGCCCGCGCGTCGACTGCGGCGCCGACGAGGCGACGACCTGCGGCAACGGAACGACCGAGCCGCCGGAGCTCTGCGACGACGGGGACCTCGTCGACGGCGACGGCTGCGACTCCAATTGCACCCCGACCGGCTGCGGCAACGGCATCGCCACCTCCGGCGAGCAATGCGACGACGGCGGCACCGCGGGCGGCGACTGCTGCGACGCCGCGTGCCAGCACGAGGCGAACGGCGCGCCCTGCGACGACGCGAACCCCTGCACGACGAGCGATGCCTGCACGACCGGAACCTGCGCCGGAGGCGAGGAGCCCGCCGCGGGCTGCAAGACCGCGCTCGGGGGGCAGCTGCAAATCAAGGACCGCACGCTCGTAGGCGCCGCCGATGCCGGGAACCAGCTCTCCTGGCAGTGGAAGAAGGGCAGCGCCACCACGGACGCGGAGCTCGGCGACCCGCTCGCGAGCGCGACGCGCTACGAGCTCTGCATCTACGACCAGGCGAGCGGCTCGGCGTCGCTTGCGGCGCGCCTGCGCGTGCCGGGCGCCGGCACGTGCCACGGGAAGCCGTGCTGGAAGGCGGGCGGCGCCGGGAGCTTCAAGTACGCCGACAAGGACGCGACCCCCGACGGTGTGACGCAGCTGACGCTCCGCCCCGGCGTCACAGGAAAGACGCGGGTTCAGCTGAAAGCGCGCGGCCTCAAGCTCGCGGTTCCCGCACTGCCGCTGGCGCAGAGTCCGTCCGTGGTCGCGCAGCTGCACGCGTCGACGGGCGCCTGCTGGACGCAGAGCTACGGCGTCCCGGCTGCTCGCAACGACGCCGCGCAGTTCAAGGACAAGACGCCCTGAGCGGAGCGCGCGGCGCGAGCCGCGACGAGGCGCGCACCGTCAACCGACGCGAGGGCGTCCTGGAGTCGCCCGATGCAGGGATGCTCCGGGCACCCGGGTTCCGCGCTCTCGGCCACGCTCCCCGGCTCCCACGCCATGCGGGATGCGTACCGGCCCGAGCCTCGCGTTCGGCGAAACCGCTCTCTTGCGCCGCCCTCCCGATTCGTCGTACCTGCCTCGCGGCCACGACCGGACCACCCGAGCTTCCGAGGGAGACATGCCCAAGACACGGATCTGCGAGAGCGCCCACGCGGCAGTGGCGGACGTCGCCGACGGGGCGACGCTGCTGGTGCACAGCTTCGGCCCGCCCCAGGCCTGGCCGACCGATTGCCTGCTGGCGCTCGCCGAACGCGGCGTGAAGAACCTGACCGTCGTCTGCAACACGCCGGCCGGCGGACCGACGTCGCTCAACGTGCTGGCCGACAAGAAACAGATCCGCCGGCTGGTGTGCAGCTACCTCGCCTCCCCCGCCATCGCCACGGCGATCGCGGAGCAGGTGCGCGCGGGGGAGATCGAGCTCGAGATGGTGCCGCAGGGCACCTTGATCGAGCGCATTCGCGCCGGCGGCGCGGGCCTGGCGGGCTTCTACACGCCGACCGGCGTCGGCACCGTCGCGGCCGACGGCAAAGAGGAGCGCGAGATCGACGGGCGCCGCTATCTCTTCGAGCGCGCCATCCGCGGCGACTTCGCGCTCCTCCAGGCGCACCGGGCCGACGGCGCCGGCAACCTCACCTATCGCCGCGGCATGCGGAACTTCGCGCCCGCCATGGCGACGGCGGCGACGACCACCGTCGCCGAGGTCAAGGAAATCGTGGCCGTCGGCGCGCTCGACCCGGAAGCGATCGTGACGCCCGGGGTGTTCGTCGACCGCATCGTCAAGACGACGCTCGAGCTCGATCTCGGCGTGCTGCGCCAGATCCTGATGGGCGCCGGGCGCACGGTTGCGACCGAGGGCCGCGCGCTCCGCGACGGCGAGGCGACCGGCCTCCCGCCCGAGCTCATGGCCCTCAAGGCCGCGACGCTGCTGCGCGACGGCGAGTACGTGAACCTCGGGATAGGCCTGCCGACCATGGTGTCGAACTTCATCGCCGGCCGCGACGTGACCCTGCACTCCGAGAACGGCATCCTCGGCTACGGCCCGTTCCCCGCCGAGGGCCAGGAAGACCTCGACCTCTACAACGCGAGCGGCCAGTTCATCACTCAGCTCCCGGGCGCCGCGTACTTCGATTCCAACGTGTCGTTCGCGATGGCCCGGACCGGGCGCGTCACCACCGTCGTGCTCGGCGCCTTCGAAGTGGCCCAGAACGGCGACCTCGCCAACTGGACGACCGGCGAAGGCAGCAGCGGCGGCATCGGCGGCGCCATGGATCTCGCCGCGGGCGGCGCCCGCGTGATCGCTCTCTGCTACCACTGCGAGCGCGGCGGGCGCTCCAAGCTCGTCGAACGGCTCTCGTACCCGGCGACGGCGCTCGGCTGCGTGCAGTCCGTCGTCACCGACCTCGCCTATCTCGACGTCGACGCCGACGGCTTCTTGCTGCGCGAGATCGCCCCGGGGATCAGCGTCGACGACGTGAAGCGCGCCACGGCCGCGCCGCTGCGCGTGGCGAGCGATGTCCGCGAGATGGAGTTCGCCTCGTGACCCGCGATCTCCCGGCCCTCGTTGCCCACGCGCGCGCCGTCATCGCGGCCGTCGCGCTCGGAATCCTCGTCCCGGCGAGCGGGCTCGCCAGCCCGCTCCTGAAGCCGGGCGACCCGTTCCCCGCCTGGGCGCTGCGCGACCACACCGGAGCCCTGGTCAGCTCGCAATCGCTCGCCGGCACGACCTACCTCCTGTGGTTCTACCCGAAAGCGCGGACGCCCGGATGTACCACCGAGGGCCGCGGACTCCGCGACCGCTTCGCCGAGTTCCGGCAGCGCGGCATCGAGATCCTCGGCGTCTCGTTCGACGATCCGGCGGCGAACGCCGCCTTCGTCGAGGCGGAAGGCTTCCCGTTTCGGCTCCTCTCCGACACCGACAAGACGCTCGCGACGCGGGTCGGCGCGGTGTGGGTCAGCCTGCAGCCGGTGCCGAGCCGGATCTCGTACCTCGTCGGTCCGGACGGCAAGGTCCGCAAAGCCTTCGAGAACGTGACACCCGCGACCCACGCCGCCGACGTCCTCTCCGGGCTCTGAGGCTCGACTCGCGCCCCGGGTCAGCCCTGCTTCGCCCCGATGGGCTCCGCGCACCCCTTCACGTCGGGGTTGTCGGCGCAGAACTGCTTCTGCAGGCTCGCCGGGTCGACCGCGTTGAACTCCCGGCGGTTGTTCGAGAGGAAGGTCGGACTCGCGCCGATCTTCAGGCTCTCGGCGAAGGCGAACGACTTCTTGAGGAGCTCCTTGCCCTCGCCGTCGAAGCACTTCTGGATGACCTTCTCGTCCATGCCGGCTTCCTTGGCGCACGGCTGCCAGGTCGGGTTGCGGTAGTCCTTGCTGCGACAGGCCAGGTACTTCGCGAACTGGTGGTTCTTCGGGTACTTCGCCGCGGCGCAGATCTCGCGGAGGTCCTCGTCGACCTCGGCCTGTCCGTGCATCGACGTGAGCGTGTCGCCCTCCATCTGACCGATGAAGTGCACGTTCAAAGTGATGTCCTTGCCGAAGTGCTGGACGACCTCGTTGGCCGCGACCATCGCCTGCGCGCCGTACGGGCACTGTGACATCACGAACAGGTCGAGCGTGCGCGGCTTCGCCTGGCGGCACGCCTTGGCGTCCGTACACTGCTCGTCGGCGCAGTCGGCCTTGCCGTCGGCGTCGTCGTCGATGCCGCCGTTGTCGCAGATCTCGGCGGTCGGATCGAACTTCGCGTCGAGGCGGAGCGTTCGCCACTTGCCGAGCGGCTGCATGTAGCTCTGGAGCGTGGTGTAGCCCTCGGTGTCCTTCACCACCTCCTCGGCGTCGACGAGGATCGCGGGCAGCACCTTGAAGTTCGGGTCGAGGCCGCGGAGCTCCTGGTAGAGCTTCTTGCCCTCGTCGCTCATGTAGTCGAGGTGCTGCACCTGGAGACCGCCGAGCTCGTTCTTGATGCGCGGCTCGAGCGGCGCGATGTTGCACTCGGCGCAGCGCTTGTCCGAGAAGAAAATCGCGTGCACGACGGGCGGCACAGGAATGTTCTTGCAGGCCTCGGGCTGGTCGCCGGTGGTCGCGTCGCACGCCGCCTTCAGGAAGTCGCGCGTCTTGCGGCCGCCGTCGTAGGGCTTGCCGTTGATGAACATGGTGGGCGAGCCCTGCGCCCCCTTCTGCTGCGCCTCGGCGAACGACGCCGCGAGGAGCTGCTGCCCCTCGTCGCCGTTCACACAGGCCTCGAGCGCCGCCGCGTCCATGCCCGCCTGCCCCGCGCAGTCCTTCCAATTGGTGTCGACGGCGCGCGGGTTCTTGTTCTGGCAGACGATCAGGTCGAGGTACTTGCCCGGCGCCTGCTTGGCGGCGCAGAGCTGGGCGATGTCGCCCTTCACCTCGGCCGCCCCGTGCAACGACTGGAAGTTCCCGGCGGCGCCGTTGCCGATGTAGCCGATCTTGAGGTTCAGGGCGTCGCCGAGCTGCTGCTTCACGGGCGCGACGGCGTTCACCACCTGCACCCCGTAGGGGCACTGTGACATCACGTACATCTCGAGCGTGGGCGCGGCGCCTGTGTCACTACCCTTGGCGTCGGTCTTGGCGGCTTGGCCGTCGCTCGCGGCTTTGTCCCCGCCCGCTTGGTTCTGGCAGGCGGCCACGGAGACGATCAGCACGGCGGGAAGCAGCGTCTTGAGGAGAGTTTTCATAGGCCGCAGAAGTTATCGCGGCCCGGGCCCGAAGGCTAGAAGCAACCATAGACCCGGCGCCGTTGGTGGCTCGATCCCGCGCCCCCGACACCGCGAACGCCCGCACTCGTCGCTTTGTCTGCGTGTGGCACACGGCAGCACAAAGCCGATCATGCTATGAGCCGACCCGGTTTCGGGCCCCCTGGTCATGTTCGTGAGAACAACCGGGCCATGCCCGTGGGAAGTGCCAGCGCGTCCAACGGGGATCCCGTCAACTCGCCGGGGCGAAAACCTCGTTGAAGTGTCCTATCTGCTGTCCTATCTGCGCGGAGCGCCGAGGGCTATCGCGGCGGCTCCGCCTCGGGCGGCGGCGGCGAGTGGCACGGCACGACCGCCGCCGGCACGACCGCCTACGGCTACCACGGCGGCGCCTACTACGGCGGCACGTACTCGACGTACCACCCGCCCACCGTCGTCAACACCTACTACGGAAGCGGCTGCGGCAACTGCGGCGGTTGGAACACCGCCAGCGCGGCCGCGATCGGTCTCGCCGCGGGCGCCGCGATCGGCGCCGCGAGCGCGAACGCGGCGAATCAGAACACCGCCTCGAACGCCTACGCGGCCGGCGTCGCCGCCGGCTCCGCGTCCTCGGTCGGCGCGATCGCCACCACCCTGCCTGCCGGCTGCAACTACGTCGCCGTCGGGAGGTCAAGTCAATTGGTGGGTAAATAGGGATCAGGCGGCGAGCCTCCGCGGTGTCGGTTTGATCGTTGGTTTCACAGCCACCCCATCGACGAACTTCTTCCCGGCATAGACGTCCTTCATCCA
>JADYZW010000055.1 GCA_020852955.1 Deltaproteobacteria bacterium
ACACGTCGAATCCGACGCTCGCCGCGGTCTTCTGCGTCGGCCCGACCGGCGCGTCGGCCGTCAACAACGTGGCGGGCCTCCCGGGTCCGTCGCGCGTCACGATCAACGGCCAGGCCGTCGGCGCGCCGTAAACGGCGACGGACGGAGGGGGCGCGCCTCGTGAGAGTCGCGCCCCCTCTCCGAGCTGCCCCGGGCCGCCGGACGCGAGCGCGGCTTGCGGGGGCCGTCGTGGGCTCGGTTCGCCTTGTCGCGACGCCGAAATCCGGCTAGACACTCGCTTCCTCTTGGCGACCTGCCGCGTGGGGCCGTAGCTCAGTTGGGAGAGCGCTTGAATGGCATTCAAGAGGTCGAGGGTTCGATTCCCTTCGGCTCCACTTTTCAGCGTATCGGATGCGATGGCGACGAGTCGCGTTCGGGCCGACGCTCGCGAGGAAGCCGCAGGCTACGGCTCGCGGCGCTGCGAAGGATCCGCGTCGGAACGTCGGCGCGGCAGCGCTCCGGAGAGATGAGCGAGCGCCATCATCTCTTCGAGCCACCGCAAGCGGTCGGCGGGTGTCGCTGCGAGCGCGAACGTCAGCTGGCGGCGGCGGTGCGCTTCCCATCCGCATCCCCAGTCGTCGGCGCGGGGCTTGGTGGGAGGAGCCGCGTCACCCATCCGAAGGCTTCCGGGATTGCTGGATCGCCTGCAGCGCCTCGATGTCCGCAACATCCTGGGGGCGATTCGCCAGACGTTTGAGTGCGATCAAGTCCGGGATGGAAGCGACACGGACGGTCGTCGTGTCGAGCGCAACGGTCTCGGCGCGCGCGAAGAGCCCTTCGAAGTCGATCGGATGCTCGACGAAGAGATCGACCTCGCGCATGGGTTGGCTCGGATCCCAGAGCGAGAAGACCCGCATGCCCTGGTCTCGTATCCACGATTGGCGGACTGCGGGCTCCGCGAACGCTGCCGGATCGACCGGCGGGCGGGGTCGGAGTCCGAGGCCGACGAGCGCGTCGATCGCCTTGCGCGCTTCGGAGGGTGTCAGATCCACCACGAGGTCCACGTCGGCGGTGAGGCGCGCGAACCCCTGCAGAACCGTCGCCACACCGCCGACCACGACGTAGCGCACGTCGGCGCGGTTGAGGGCCTCGAAAAGCGGCTCGAGCAACGACACGCCGCGAGTATAGGGGTCGCGAAGCGGCCTGGGTAGTCGCGGGCGTTCCTCCCCCGGCTGTAGGAGGTGACGCCGTCGGGCGCGGTCGGCGCGGGCCCGAGCGCGACCGGGCGATCGGTCAGAGTGACGCGACGGCGTCGGCGACCAGATCGCCGACCTGCGAGGTCGAGTAGCCCATCTTCCCCGCCTGCATCGACTTCAGCTTCTTCGCGACGACGTGCGCGATCGCCGCGTCGACGCGGGCTGCGGCGTCGTGCTCGCCGAGGTGGGAGAGCAGCATCTGCGCGGCCGCGATCGCGGCCATGGGGTTGATGACGCCCTGGCCGGTGTACTTCGGCGCCGAGCCGCCGATCGGCTCGAACATCGACACTGCCGCGGGGTTGATGTTGCCGCCGGCCGCGATGCCCATGCCGCCCTGAATCATCGCGCCGAGATCGGTGATGATGTCGCCGAACATGTTGTCGGTGACGATGACGTCGAACCACTCCGGGTTCTTCACCATCCACATGCAGGTCGCGTCGACGTGGGCGTAGTCGCGCGTGACGTCCGGGTAGTCGGCCTGCCCGATTTCGTTGAACGCCCGCTCCCAGAGGTCGAAGGCGTACGTCAGTACGTTGGTCTTGCCGCAGAGGGTGAGCGTCTTCCGGCGGTTCCGCGTGCGGGTGTAGTCGAAGGCGTAGCGCAGGCAGCGCTCGACGCCCTTGCGGGTGTTGATCGACTCCTGCACGGCCACCTCGTCGGGCGTGCCGCGCTTGAGCGAGCCGCCGGCGCCGGCGTAGAGGCCCTCGGTATTCTCGCGCACGACGACGAAGTCCACTTCGGCGGGACCCTTGTCCTTGAGCGGGGTGTCGACGCCTTCGTAGAGCTTCACGGGGCGGAGGTTGACGTAGAGGTCGAGATCGAAGCGCAGCCGCAAGAGGATGCCCTTCTCGAGGATGCCGGGCTTCACGTCGGGGTGCCCGATCGCGCCGAGCAGGATCGCGTCGAAGCCGCGGAGATCGCCGACGGCGCTCTCGGGCAGAACCTCGTTCGTGCGGAGGTAGCGGTCACCGCCGAAGTCGAACGGCGTCGTCTCGTACTTGAACCCCGAGCGTTGCGCCGCGGCGGCGAGCACCTTCACGGCCTCGGCCGTGACCTCCGGACCGGTGCCGTCACCGGGGATGACTGCGATCTTGTACACGTGGAACCTCCTCTGGGAATGCCGACGCGGCCGCGCCGGATCGGCGGCGGATACTATCCCACGGGACGGGCGCGACAAGCGCGCCGCGTCACCGGCGATCGGGCTACCCGCGGCCTGCGAGCGTACCGGGATCGGTCGCGCCCGCTGCCGCGGGGCGCGCGACCGCAGCGTCGAGCGCCGCGAGCGCGGTCTCCGCGTCCGCCACCACCGTCAGGAGCGCGCGATACGCCGGGCGGACGAGGCCGGCGGCGACCTGCCGCTCGACGAGCGCGAGCAGGGGGTTCCAGAAGCCGTCGACGTTCACGAGCACGAGCGGCTTCGCGTGGAAGCCGAGCTGCCGCTCGACCAGGATCTCGGAGAGCTCTTCGAGGGTGCCGAAGCCGCCGGGCAGCGTCACGAAGGCGTCGCCCCGGTGCGCGAGCGCGGCCTTGCGGCTCCGCATGTCGCCGACCGTCTCGAGCGCGTGGAGCCGGTCGTGGGCGACCCGTGCGAAGGTGTCGAGGATGACGCCCTCGACCCGGCCGCCGGCGGCGAGCGCCGCGTCCGCCACCTCGCCCATGAGCCCGATGCTCGCGCCGCCGTACACCAGGAGCCAGCCGCGCGTCGCGATGCCGGCGCCGAGCGCGCGCGCGACTCCCCGGAAGCGCGCCGGCGCATCCGGCGCGGAGGCGGCGTAGACGGTCACGCTGTGGAGCGGCGGCATCGCGCCGTCCTACCCTGGAAGGCGGCAGGGCGCGAACCCGCCCGCGCTTCCGCGCTCCGGCGGCGCGGTATAAGCCGTGCCGCCGTGAGTCGCGACCAGGCGCCGCACGAGGTGACCGGGGTGTACGCGCTCACGCTCGCCTGCTTCGTCCTCTCCGGGTTCGCGGCGCTGCTCTACCAGACCGTCTGGACCCGGCAGTTCGCGTTCGTGTTCGGCACGGCGGACCTTGCCGTCGCCACCGTGCTCGCGGCGTACATGGGCGGGCTTGCGTTCGGCGCGGCGGTCGCGACGCGGCTCGCGCCCAGGATCACGCGTCCGCTGCTCGCCTACGGGGTGCTCGAGCTCGCGATCGCGATCGCGGCGCTGCTCGTGCCGTTCGCGATCCGGGGCGCGTCCACCATCGCCGTGTCCCTCTTCGGAAGCGGCGACGCGCCGCCGTCGGCGGGAGCGGGGGCGCTCGCGGCGTTCCACCTCGGAGCGGCCTTCGGGATCCTCCTCGTGCCGACGGCGTGCATGGGCGCTACGCTGCCGCTCCTCGCGCGCGCGACGGTCACGAGCGATGCGGAGCTCGGCGCCAGGATCGGCATGCTCTATGCGCTCAACACCGTGGGGGCCGTGGGTGGCGCGATCGCCGCGGCCTTCGCGCTGCTCCCGCGTCTCGGGCTCGAGCGGACGGTCTGGATCGGCGCCGCCGCCAACGCGATCGTCTTCGTGCTCGCCGCCGCGACCGCCCGCGGCACGGACCGTCCGGTCGCGAGCTTCGACGTACGGTCGGAGCCGCCGGCGGACCGTGCGTGGATCGTGCTCGTCGTCCTCCTGCTGTCCGGCGCCACCTCGTTCGCCTACGAGGTGCTGTGGACGCGCCTGCTCGCGCACGTGCTCGGAGGCTCGACCTATGCCTTCGCGACCATGCTGGCGACGTTCCTCGCCGGGATCGCGCTCGGCGCCGCGCTGGCGGCACGGCTCGCGACGACGCCGGGTCGTGCGCTCCGCGGCCTGGCGCTCGCGGAGCTCGGCATCGCCGCCGGCTCCCTGGCGGCCTTTCGCGCCATGGACGCGCTTCCCGGGCTCGCGCTCAGGCTCGGCGCGGGGCGGGAGCCGACGGCGCCCGGCAACGTCGCGCTCGCGGGGCTCGCGATGTTGCCGTCGGCGCTCGCGATCGGCGCGACGTTCCCGTTCGCCGTGCGGGCGCTCGCGCGCGGGCCCGAGGAAGCCGCGGTGACGAGCGCGCGGGTGTACGCCTGGAACACGGTCGGCGCGATCCTCGGGGCGGTCGGGGCGGGCTTCGTGCTGATGCCGCTCCTCGGGTACGTGGACCTGGTCGCCGCGGCCGCGGCGCTCAACCTGACGTTGGCGGCGTGCGTCGCCTTCGGGGCGTCGCCGCGCGCGCCGTGGATCGGCGCGGCAGCGCTCGGCGGCCTCCTGGCGCTCCTCGTGCGCCCGCCGGCCATGCCGTGGACCCTCGTCGGCACGTCGCCGCTCTCGGTCGGCCGCGAGACCGCGCCCCCGGAGTTCTTCGCGGTCGGTCGGAGCGCCGGCGTCGCCGTCGCCCGCGAGGGCGGGGTCTACAAGCTCCGCACCAACGGGCTCCCGGAGGGCGTGATGCTCCCGCCCCGGCGCTATCGGCGGGCGATCCCCGATCGCTGGCTCGGGGCGCTCCCGTTCGCGGCCCGTCCGGACGCGCAGCGCGTGTTGGTCGTGGGTCTCGGGGCGGGCACGGCGCTCGAGGCCTTGCCGCGCACGCTTCCGGACGTGGACCTGATCGAAATCGAGCCGCGGGTGATCGAGGCGAACCGCCGCTTTCGGGCCGAGCGGGCCGTCGATCCGTTGGCGCTCGCCGGCTTGCACCTGTACGTCAACGATGCCCGCGGCGCCTTGAACCTCACGACCAAGCGCTACGACATCGTCGTCTCGCAGCCCTCGCATCCGTGGACGGCGGGCGCGTCGCACCTCTACACGCGCGAGTTCTTCCGCGTGGTGCGCGATCATCTGGAAGCAGACGGCGTGTTCGTGCAGTGGATCGACCTCGAGCTCGTCGACCGGCCGCTCTTCGCGACGATTCTCGCGACCCTCCTCGACGCCTTTCCCGAGGTGCGCGTGTACCGACCGTTCTTCCGCGGCACGGCGCTCTTCCTCGCGTCGGCGGCGCCGCTCGCGGTCGAGGCGAACGCGGCGCGCGCGATCGCGGCGGCGCCGCGCGAGCTGGCGCGCGCCGGCATCCAGACGCCGGAGGACGTGGCGGCGGCCTTCGGGCTCGACACCGGGGGGGCGCGGGCTCTCGCGGCAGGCGCGCCGCTCACGACCGACGACCGGAACCTCCTCGAGACGCGCACCATCCGGGTGACGCGCCCGCTCGGCTATCGCGGCGCCGACGAGATCCTCGGCCCGCTCGATCCGTTGCCTGCGGCGCTGGATGTCCTCGACCGGCTCTATCTGGTGCGCCGGCTGCTCGCCGACTGGGATTTTCCGCGGGCGGACCGGATCGCGCGGGCGCTCGGCGATCCGGTCGAACGCCTGACGGCGAGCGGCATCGTCGCGCTCGCGACCGAGCGCCCGGACGAGGGCCGGAGGTACCTCAGGCAGGCCCTGGCCGTCGATCCGTCGGCCTACGAGGCGAGGGCTGCGCTGCTGCGCGCGGAGCGCCGGCGCGTCGTCGCCGGTGATGCGGACGTGCGCTCGCTCGCGGTCCCGTTCGTCGATCCGGCTAGGGCGGTCATCGAAGGCTGGTCCTACGAGCAGGCCGGCGAGTGGGCGGCGCTCCGCGGCCTCGAGCCGCGGCTCGCGGCGACCTCCGCGGCCGACGCCGTCTACGGCGACGCGCTCCGCCTCCGGGCGGCGTGGCGCGTCGCCGCGGGGGCGCCGGACGACGCCGTGGCGGCGCTCGCCCTCGTGGATCTCGTTCTGCCGACGAGCGTCGATCCGGAGGATTACGTGCTGCGGGCGCGCGCCGCGCTCGCCGCGTCCGATCCGGCGACCGCCATCGAGAGTCTCACCCAGGCGCTCGAATCCGCGACGCCGGGAGCGCTCCGGCATATCGCCGATCGGGTTGGCGCGACCCTGGCGACGATTCCTCCGACGCCCGGGGACGCCGCCGCGCGGGTCTCCCTGGAACGCAAGCTCACCGCCGTCCGCCGGTGAGCGCGGCTCGCGGACGCCGTGGCGACTGCCGCAGCATCCTTCGTGACGCGATGCGGTGTGGGGCAACGGAAACGGCGCAAAATCATTTGACACCGATCCCGCGCGGGGCGCATAACTCGTGCGAGTCGCTCGTGCCGTGCTGCGAAGCTTCCAGAGCGGCGTCCCAAACCTGACGCAGAAGAGGACGTGAACATTCGAGACGCCGGTTTCCGCCGACCGCACGCGTTTCCCGCGACGTGTCGGAGCACGCTTCCAGTCCGCACCGGATGCACGAAGAGTCCGACGGCCGAGCCGATCGGGAAACACCCACGCATCGTTCAACCACGAAGGAGGAGAGTCATGAACGTCGGTCGGAAGGCCGTCCTCGGGATCGGAGCCCTGGTCGGGCTCTTGACGCTCGGGACCACGGCGCACGCGTATCTGTCGTCACTCACCGTCAACAAGTGTCTGTCGGGCAAGGTCAAGACCGAGGGCAAGGGCGCGGCCGCGTACACCGGCTGCTACTCGAAAGGGGCGTCGAAGAACGTCGCGGTCGATCCCGCGTGTCTGAGTAAGTCGGGCGGGAAGATCGTGAGCGCGTTCGGCAAGCTCGACGGCAAGCCCCCGTGTGAGACGACGGGCGACGGGGCGGGCCGCGATGCCGACACGGCGAGCTTCGGCTCGGACATCAATACGCTGGTCGGTGACGGGGACGCGGGCGCCGGCAAGTGCGATGCGGCCAAGCAGAAGCTCGTCGGCAAGTACGTTGCCGGGATCACGGGCTGCTACGCGAAGGCGGCCGGCAAGGGCGGCACCGTCGACAACGCGAGCGGCGGCTGCACCGACAAGGTGTCCGTCAAGTTCCAGAACGGCGTGAACAAGGCCGAGCTCAAGCCGCCGTGCACGACCTCGGGCCTAGCGGCGCTCGCGTCGTTGCAGGCAGCCGCGAACCAGTACATCCAGGATCAGGCGTGTCTGCTCGACCCGACCAATCCGGGGTGCGCCGCGGTTCCGACCCCGACGCCGACCTCGACGCCGCCGCCAGGTGGTTGCGGCAACGGCGCCGTCGATCCGGGCGAGGATTGCGACCCCGCGGGCGGGCCGGCGACCTCGTGTCAGAATGCGTCGAACACGAGCGCGGCGTTCACGTGCAATCCGGTGACGTGTCAGTGCGCGTGTCCGACGAAGGTGACGTTCGCGGGCGATCCGACGTCGCCCTTCAGCATCCTCGACACGGGGTGGACGGGCATCTCGCACCGGGCGCCGATCATCAGCAACGGCCAGACGACGGTGA
>JADYZW010000056.1 GCA_020852955.1 Deltaproteobacteria bacterium
CGGACGCAACAAGAGCGGCGAGATCTTCTTCTACGACACCGGCGGCGACATCGTCGAAGACCTCGGCACCCTCGAGTACCTGAAGCAGCGGATCATCCGCGCCCACTTCGGCGACGAGCCGGAGTGACCGGCCCTCACAGCTCCTCGGGCACCGTCGCGACCACGCGGTCGCCGTCGACGCGCAGGGGAACGCGCACGAGGAAACGCCCGCACGGCGGACCGGAAACGCACCTCCCGGTGTCCGGCTCGTACAGCGCCCCGTGTGTGGCGCACACCACGTAGCGGCCGCTCTCGTCGAGGAAGCGTCCCTCCACCCAGTCCATCGTCATCGCGACGTGTCGGCAGCGGTTCACCCACGCGTGCAGCGCGCCGTCGACGTTCACCAGGAAGGCCTCGGTCGGCTCGCCCGCGGTCGGCAACAGGAACTTCCGCGTCGTTCCCGGCGCGAGATCGCCCACGGCTGCAACGACGACCTCGCGTGATTGCCCCATGCGATCGACTTGCCTAGCATGCCGCTGCCGCGTCACCAATGGACACGTCGCTGCCGAAGCTCCGCAACGTCGCAGCGCTTCCCGTCGACGCCGACGGCGAGGCCCGCCACGCGGACACCCGCTGGACCCTCCGCCGCGCGAATCCAGGGCTCCCTGCCGTATGAGCGCGCTCCGCGTCGACGAGATCCGCCGGCGCCTCGGCGCGCACGCGCCGAGCATCCTCGCGCCCACCGCGAAGCACGCGGCGGTCGCCGCCGTGTTGCACGACACCGGTGCGGGCAGCGAGCTGCTCTTCATCGAGCGCGCCGAGCACCCGTACGATCCGTGGTCGGGGCACATGGCGTTCCCGGGCGGACGCGTCGATCCGGACGACGCGTCGGCGCGCCACGCCGCCGAGCGCGAGACGCTCGAGGAGGTCGGCCTCGACCTCGGGAGCGCCGAGCTGCTAGGGCGTCTCGACGACGTCGAGGGCGCGCCCCCCGGCTTCGACTCGCTGGTGGTGTCGGCGTTCGTGTACCACCTCGACCGGCGCATCACGGCGACGCCGAACTACGAGGTGCGCGACGTGCTCTGGGTTCCGACGGCGCATCTCGAGGACCGGGCGCGCCGCATCCCGTTCTACTGGCCGCGGCAACAGCGCGACGTGCACTATCCCGGCATCCTCGTCGGCCAGCCCGACCGCCACGTCGTGTGGGGGCTCACCTACCGATTCCTCGAGCTCTTCTTCGTCGCGCTCGGCCGACAGCTCTAGCCCGCGTGGCTCACAGGGAGCCCGCGACGATCGCGAGCGCACGCTCGAGGTCGGCGAGCGTGCCGCAGGCGACGACCGCGTCGACGTGGCGGGCGTAGCTCGCGATGACGCTGTCGCCCGTGTTCCAGCGCGCGTGCGGTTCGGGATTCAACCAGAGCGCGTGGTGCACGCGACCGCGTGCCGCCGCGAGCAGGTCGGCGCGCGGCGGGCGCCGATTGTTGCGCGCGTCGCCGAGGATCAGGAGCACGGTGTCTGCGGTGAGCGCCGCGGCGTCGCGCTCGACGAGGTCGCGCAGCACGCGCCCGAAGTCGGAACGCGCCATGAGGTCGAGCGGCGCCGCGGGACGCACCTGCCCCTGCGCGAACTCGATCTCGACGAGGCGATCCACGAAACCGAAGAAGCGGACGCGGCGGAAGTACGCCGCCGCCGGCGCCAGGATCGCGAGAAAGACGTCGGTCGCGGTCGCCGTGGACGCGGAGAGATCGCACAGCGCGACGAGCGCGGGCTTTCCCGGCCGCCGGCCGCGCCAGCGCCGCTCGAACGGCACGCCGCCGCGCGGGACGGCGGCGCGAATCGTGCGCCGGAAGTCGAGGCGGCCGGTCGGGCGTGGACGAAGGCGGCGCCGGACGCGCGCCGCGACGCGGGCCGCGATGGCGCGCGCGAGCTCGGCCGCGGCCTCGACGTCGGCGGGCGTCATGTCACGAAACGGCAGTCCGAGGAGCCGGCGCTCGCGCGTCGGTCGGGCGAGCCCGCGACCGCCGCCGGCGCGCTCCGCCGACCCCGGCGCGGACGGCGTTCGCCGTTCGCGGCCGTCCGCGGCCGGCGCACGAGCGTCGGCGCTGCGGCCGTCCGCGGAGCCGTCGCCGGTCGCGGCGCCGCGCTCGCCGGCGCCGCGCGGTTCGCCCGCCCCTCGCGGCGCGGTCGCGACGCCGGAGTCGCCCGCGCCGCCGCGACCGCTCGTGCCGGCGCTTCCCCCTCCGCCCGCGGCGCCGGACCGGCGCACCCGCCGGCGCCTCCCTTCTCCGACCGCGTCGACGCGTGCGGGAAATACCGCGTCGAACGCGGCCACGTAGGTCGTCCGCTCGCGTTCGTCCTTCACGAGCGCCGCCGCGAGCGCGTCCCGAAGCGCCGTCCGCTCGACCCCGACCGCGGCAGCCGCCCGCGCGGCATCCATGGCTTCTGCGGTGCTGACGGCGACGCCGCCGCGGCGAAGCGCCGCCACGAGGGCTTCGAGCCGCGCCTTCATCTGCTGCGACGGAACGGGCGCCCGTTCGCGATCGTGCACGGCTGCGGCGCCGATCTCCCGGAGAATCCGAGGACTTCCGCGCACCTGGATGGCACCGGCGTTGCTCGTTGGACGCGCGTGCGCAGCGGCATCCCTCTCGCGATCCTCGTCGCCCTGAACCTGGCGCTCCAGCTCTTCGACGGCGTGGCCACGTACGTCGGCTGGCAGCAGCACGGCGAGATGAACCCTCTCCTGCTCGCGGGATTCGACCGCTTCGGCGCCGGTCCGACGCTCGTGGCGGCGAAGGCGGTCGCCGTCGCGTTCGTGTTCGTGCTCGCCGCGACCCCGCGACGCCGCCTCGCCGTGTTCGGCCTCGCGCTCACGCTGACCGCGTACACGACGTTCTCGCTCGTGCCGTGGACGCAGCGGCTCTTCGGCTGATCCTCGTCAACGTTCGACCGCCGACGACTTGCCGACGCCGGCGATCGCGGGCTCCGCCTTGCGGAGGTCCTCTTCGTGCTTCAACAGCACGGCGAGCGTCCGACGCACGGGACCCGGCTCGAGCTCGCGGATGCCGAGCGCGACGAGCGCGCGCGCCCAGTCGAGCGTCTCGGCGATGCTCGGCGACTTCTTGAGGCCGAGCTTGCGGAGCCGCGCCACGAACTCCGCGACCCGCGTCCGCAGCTGCGCCTCGAGCGCCGGCACCTTGAGCGCGAGGATCTCGCGCTCCTTCTCGACGCCCGGGAAGTCCAGGTAGAGGTGCAAGCAGCGCCGCTTGAGCGCCTCCGAGAGCTCGCGCCGCTGGTTCGACGTCAGGACGACGACCGGACGCTCGCGGGCGACGATCGTCCCGAGCTCCGGCACCGTCACCTGGTGCTCGGCCAGCACCTCGAGGAGGAACGCCTCGAGCTCCTCGTCGGCCTTGTCGATCTCGTCGATCAGGAGCACCATCCGCCGCGGCGCGCTGATCGCCTTCAGGAGCGGACGCTCGAGGAGGTACTCGCGCGAGAAGATGTGGTCCTTGAGCTCGTCCCAGCCCGCGTGCTCGCGGTCCGCCTGCAAGCGCATCAGCTGCTTCTGGTAGTTCCACTCGTAGAGCGCGTGCGACGCGTCGAGGCCCTCGTAGCACTGCAGGCGGACGACCTCGGTCCCGAGCATCGCGGCGACGACCTTCGCGAGCTCGGTCTTGCCGGCGCCCGCGGGTCCCTCGACGAGGAGCGGCTTCTCGAGCACGAGCGCCAGGTACACGACGGTCTCGACCCGCGGCGTGGTGACGTAGCGGGCCGCCGCCATGCCCGCGCGCACCGCCTCGGCCGTGATCTCCATCGGCGCCGCGCCTCAGTCGCCGAGCTGGTAGAAGACGAGCCCGGTCAGGAGCTTCGGGAAGAAGTAGGTCGACTTCTCGGGCATCGTGAGTCCGGCGAGGCCCACCGCGCGGAGCGCACCGACGCTCGTCGCGGGGAGGAAGAACGCGGCGGCCGCCTCGCCGCAGTCGACGAGGCCGAGCGCGCGCGTCGCGTCCTGCGTATAGGTGAGGCCGGGCGCGCCGCCGCGGTCCCCGATCGGCAGCCGCAGGATGCCGGCGAGCACGATCTGGTGCAGCACCGTCACGTCGAGGACGCGGAGCTCGGGCGGCACCGTCGCCGCGAACGGTAGCGCGCGCGTCGGCGCCGTGCAGAGCCAGAGTTGCTTCGCGCCCCGCGCGGCGACGCCGAGATGCGCAACGTCGCTCGACCGGTCGGCCGCCGCAGCGTCGAGGCGGCGAAGCATGGCCGCGAGGCCGTCGGCCGACCACGGCAGCTCCTCCACCCTGAAATGCTCGGCGAGCGCGCCGCACAGCGCCTCCGGCACGAGGTCGAGCGTCGCGAGCACGCGATGGGTCGGGAAGATCACGAGCCCGGGATGCTCCATGGTCGTGAGGTAGCAGAGCACGTAGTCGTACGGCGCTTCGCCGAGCGGCGGCGCCGCGGGGCCGGCGGCCGCGCGCCGCTCGTCGCGGTAGCGCAGCGCCGTCTCGTAGCGGTGGTGACCGTCGGCGATGAAGACCTCGTGCGGCGCGACGGCGGCCTCGATCTTCGCGATCGTCTGCGGGTCGTCGAGGCGCCACATGCGGTCGTGGGAGCCGTCCGCGCCGCGCACGTCGACATCGGGCGGCCGGGTCGTCGGGACGAGCGCCGCGAGGTCGAGCTCGGGCGCCGACACCAGCCCGAAGATCGGCGAGAGCGACACGCCGGTCGCCTGCAGCAACGCGTAGCGGTCGTCCTTGGCCTTCTGGAGCGTCCGCTCGTGCGGCCGCACCTTTCCGGACTCGAAGCTCTCCACCCGGAGCGCGCCGATCACGCCGACCCGCTCGCGGGCCGAACCATCGGGAAGCGGGAACCTCTGCGCATAGAGATAGAGCGATGGCGTCGTGTCGACGGTGACCGCGCCCTCCTCGCGCCAGGCGGCGAGGGCCGCGGCGGCCCCGCCGTAGGGGTCCGGATCGCGGCAGAGGTCGAGGCGCACGACATTGTAGCCGCTCTGCGCGTACAGGCGGTCACGCTGCGCGGCGTCGATGACGTCGTAGGGTGGAGCGGTGACGGCCGCGGGGTCGCCGACGACGCCGGCGTCGTAGCGCAGCCCGGGGAACGGTCGAAAAGTGGCCACGGGATCCTTCCTTCAGGATTACGAGAGTGGCGTCGCGCCCAGGGCGCGCCGGAGCGCCTCGATCGACGTCGCGCCGCGACGGACGACCCGCGCCGCGTCGTCGGCGACGAGTAGCACGGTGGATCCGAGGCCGCCAGCAAGGCGGCCGCCGTCGACGTAGGCGACGGCGGCGCCGAAGTAGCCCCACGCCGCTCTGACGTCGAGCGCCGGCGCCGCGCCGCCGGGATTGGCGCTCGTCGCGGTGAGCGGCTCGCCGAGCGCCGCCACCAGGGCCCGCGCGATCGGATGACTCGACACGCGGACACCGATCATGCCGCTCCCGCCGGTGAGCGCCGCCGGCAGATCGGCGTGCGCGGGCATCACCAGCGTGAGCGGTCCGGGCCAGAACGCGTCGATGAGGCGGCGCGCCGGCCCCGGAACGCGCGCCACGACGCGCGCCAGCATCGCGGTGTCAGCGACGACGAGCGCGATCGGCTTCCCCGCGTCGCGGCCCTTGAGCCGCGCCACCCCGGCGACCGCCTCGGGCGCGAAGGCGCGCGCCCCGAGGCCGTAGAACGTCTCGGTCGGGTAGACGACCGCGCCGTCCCGGCGGAGCGTCGCGAGCGCCGCGTCGAGCTCGGACGCCGCCATCAATCGGTCGGCGTCGCCGGCCACTCGAAGAGCCGACGACGAAGGCCCGGCACGGCGAGCGGCACGACCACGGCCGCCAGCAGCGCCGCCGTGAGCGCCAGAGACTCGGGCGACCCCCACTCGCCGAGCGTCGACCCGAACGTGGCGAGGGCCGCCGCCCGCGCGTAGCTCGCCGGCACGATGACGGCAAGGAAGGTCGAGGTGGCGAGCGTCGAGCAGCCCGCCGTCCAGTGCGCCGCCAGCAACGGTCCGACGGGATGAAGGGTCGCGGCCCCCGTGAAGAGCGCGACCGGCGCCGCGCCGCGCGACGTCAGATGGCGCAGTCGCTCCCGCCATTCGGCCGGGACCATCGTGTCGCCGATGCGGCGCGCGAGCCCGAAGTTGGCCACGCCCGAGATGATGATCGCGGTGCCGCCGAGCATCGTGCCGAGAGGACCGCCGAAGATGAAGCCCCCCGCCGTGAGCAGCACGACCGCCGGCAAGAGGATCAGCTGCCGCAGAACGACCAGGACGAAGAACGCGGCGGGCGCGTGCCACCCGAGCGTCGCGGCCCACGCGCGCACCGCGTCGACCGACGGGTGCAGGCCGAGCGCGCTCCGCAGCCACTGCCCCCCGACGACGAGCGCCGCAACGAGGAGCGCGACGCGCAGCCCGCCGCGCCGCCTCACGGCGCGGCTCCTCGAGCGCCGGAGCGCGGATCGCCCAGGATGATCGCGGTCGGAATCATCGCGCGACGCGCAATCTAGAGAATCATGCCGGTCAGGCCAAGGTCGGCGCCGGGTCGGGCTCCGCTTTGTCGGCGGGGCGGAAAGGCGATAGATCGACCCGACTCGCATGTCCGCGCCGGCTACGGACCCTTCCTCGGAAGACGGATCCACTCCGCACACCGCCAGACAGGGCCTCGTGGTGCTCGGGGTCGCCGCTCTCGGCGTGGTCTACGGCGACATCGGCACGTCGCCGCTCTACTCCATCAAGGAGTGCTTCGGCGGCGAGCACGGCCTGCACCCCTCGCCCCCGAACGTCCTCGGCATCCTGTCGCTCGTCGTCTGGTCGCTGCTGATCGTCATCGTCGTGAAGTACCTGACGTTCATCATGCGCGCCGACAACCGCGGCGAGGGCGGCATCCTGGCGCTCCTGGCGCTCCTGCGTCCCGCCGACCAGCCGCGGTCGCGCTTGATCACCCTGGGACTCTTCGGCGCCGCCCTCCTCTACGGCGACGGGGTCATCACGCCGGCGATCTCGGTGTTGAGCGCGGTCGAGGGGCTCGAGGTCGGCGCGCCGAGCCTGGAACCGTTCGTCGTGCCGATCACCGTCATCATCCTGATCGGGCTGTTCTTCGTGCAACGCCGGGGCACCGCGGGCGTCGGCGCGGTGTTCGGCCCGGCGACCCTCGTCTGGTTCGTCAGCATCGCGGCGGCGGGCGCGCCGTGGATCGCGCGCGAGCCCAGCGTGCTGTTGGCGCTCGATCCGAGCCACGCGGCGAGCTTCCTCTTCACGCACGGCTACCACGGCTTCCTCGTGCTCGGCGCGGTCGTGCTCTGCATCACGGGCGGCGAGGCGCTCTACGCGGACATGGGTCACTTCGGCCGCACGCCGATCCGCGTGGCCTGGTACACGATCGTGCTCCCCGCGTTGCTCCTCAACTACCTCGGCCAGGGCGCGCTCCTGATCCACAGCTGCGACGGGCCGGAAGGCCTGGCCGCCGCCGCGTGCCGCGCAGCCGCCGCGCGGCCCTTCTACGAACTCGTGCCGTCGATGCTCCTCTATCCGATGGTGCTGATCGCGACGATCGCAACCGTGGTCGCCTCCCAGGCGCTGATCTCGGGCGCGTTCTCGCTCACCCAGCAGGCCGTGCAGCTCGGCTTCCTCCCGCGCGTCCAGATCATCCACACCTCGGCGACCACCAAGGGCCAGATCTTCGTGCCGAGCGCGAACGGCGCGCTCGCGCTCGCCTGCATCGCGGTCGTGATGTTCGCCGGCAGCTCGTCGAAGCTGGCCGCGGCCTACGGTATCGCCGTGACCGGTACGATGGCGGTCACCTCCATCCTGTTCTACGCGGTCGCGCGCAGCCACTGGGGCTGGTCGCGCCCGCGCGCGGGAAGCATCGTCGCGCTCTTCCTCGCGGTCGATCTCGCCTTCTTCGGCGCCAACCTCGCGAAGATCTTCCACGGCGGCTGGTTCCCGATGGTGGCGGCGCTCGGGGTGTTCAGCATCATGACCACCTGGCGCATGGGCGCGCGCTGGCGCTACCGCGAGCTCTCGAAGGTGCGCATCAAGTTCGAGGATTTCTTCACCAGCTTGAAGCTGCAGCCGCCGCCGCGCGTGAAGGGCACGGCGGTGTTCATGACGCAGGACGCGGAGGGCACGCCGATGGCCCTCCTCCATCAGCTGAAGCACAACCAGGTGCTGCACGAGCAGGTCGTGCTGCTCACCATCCTCACGCTCAACGAGCCGACCGTCCCCGACGACCGGCGCGTCCAGGTGGCGCAGCTGCACGCCGGGTTCTGGCGGGTCATCGCGCGCTACGGCTTCATGGAGACGCCGAACGTCCCCGAGGTCATGAAGCTCGCCGCCTCCCAGGGGCTCGCGATCTACCGCGGCCGCACGAGCTACTTCCTCGGCCGCGAGACCTTCATCCCGACCGGCCGCTCCGACATGCCGCGCTGGCGGCGCGTGATCTTCGCGTTCCTGGCGAAGAACGCCCGCTCGCCGACCGAGTTCTTCGGCATCCCCGCCAACGAGGTCGTGGAGCTCGGCGCGCAGATCGAGATCTGATGGGCATCCCTCTCGCATTTGCCTAGCTGTCAGCGTATTCGACCTAGCATATGCACGATTAATTGACTTAGTAGCTCGCAAATGCGAGTACACGCCCCCATGCCTGAACGCCCTTCGACGTTTCGCATGGGAGAGGTGGCGGAGCTCCTCGGCGCCAGCGCGGACACCGTCCGCCGGCTCGCCGACGCCGGGAAGCTCCGCACCAAGCGCACCGCCGCGGGCCAGCGCGTCGTCGACGGCGCCGAGCTCGCCCGCTTCCTCGTGGCCAACCTCGCCGCGCCCGAGGCCGACGTCGTCGTCGCCCAGTCGGCGCGCAATCGCTTCCCCGGTATCGTCACGCGGGTCGTGAAGGACAAGGTGGCCGCCCAGGTGGAGATCCACGCCGGGCCGCACCGCGTCGTTTCGCTGATGACGCGCGAGGCGGCGGACGAACTCGGGCTCGAGCCCGGCATGCGGGCGATCGCCGCGGTCAAGGCGACCAACGTCGTCATCGAGCTTCCCGGCTCCAGGAAAAAGAGCTCGTGAGCCACGGACGTACGATCGCCGGCCTCCTGCTCGTGTGGACGTTGGGGGCGCCAGCGTCACCGGCTCCGGCCCAGATCGCGCCCCCGCCGCCGGCTGGGCTCCTGCACCGCCTGCTCGCCAGCCCCGATGGGCTCTCGCTTCGGCTCGAGCACCGGTCGCGCTTCGAGCACCTGCAGAACGATTTCCGCGCGAGCTCGGCGGGGAAGGACGAGACGGCGGCCGTCCTGCGGACGCTCCTCGCCGCCGAGCTCCACATCCAGCGGCTCTCCGTCGGCGTCGAGATCGAGGACTCGCGCGTCGACGCCGACGACCAGACGCCGCTCAACACGACCGGCGTCGACGCGCTCGAGGTTCTCCAGGCCTACCTCGGATGGCGCCAGGCGGGCGCCTTCCGCGCCGGCGACCAGCTGGCGCTCACCGCGGGCCGCATGACCATCGACCTCGGTAGCCGACGCCTGGTCGCCCGTAACGAGTTCCGCAACACCATCAACGCCTTCACGGGGCTCGACCTGCAATGGACGAGCCCAGGACGGCACGCGATCCGCGGCTTCGCGGCGATGCCCGTCGTTCGGCTTCCGACGGACCCCGCACGCCTCGACGACAACGAGATCGAGCTCGACCAGGAGAACGACCGGACGGCGCTGTGGGCAATCTTCTACGCCTCGCCCGCGCTCTACGCCGACACGCGCCTCGAAGCCTACGTGGTCGGCATCATGGAGGGAGACCGTCCGGACGCGCCGTCGTGGAACCGCCGCCTCGCGACGCCGGGCCTCCGCCTCCTCCGTCCGCCCGCGACCGGTCGCCTCGACTTCCAGCTCGAGGCGATGCTGCAGGCCGGCAAGTCGCGCGCGACGACCGCGGCGAAGGACACCCGGGATCTCGACCACCTGGCCTTCTCCATCCACGCCTCGACGGGCTACCGCTTCGACGCGCCGTGGACGCCGCGGCTCGCGCTCCAGTACGACGTCGCGAGCGGCGACTCGTCGCCGAACGACGGCGACGACAACCGCTTCGATCCCCTGTTCGGCGCCCGCCGGTTCGAGTTCGGGCCGACGAGCCTCTACGGCGCGCTGGCGCGCAGCAACTTGAACAGCCCCGGCCTCCGCGTCGAGGTCGCGCCGCGCTCCGACCTCGACGCGTTCGTGGCCTATCGCCCCGCGTGGCTCGAAGCGGACCGCGACGCCTGGACGACGGCTGGGCTCCGCGACCCCGCCGGCAACTCGGGCTCCTTTCTCGGCCATCAGATCGAGGGGCGCGTCCGCTGGCACATCCGTCCGAGCCAGATCGCGCTCGACCTCGGCTGGGCCTATCTCGCCAAGGGCGAGTTCGCCAAGGACGCGCCCGGCGCCGTCGACGCGTCCCCGCTCTACTTCTACACGCAGCTCACGGTGACCCTATGACCACGACCTCCCGCCTCCTCGCCGCGCTGCTGCTCGCCTGGACCTCCGTCGCGACCGCGTCGGGAAGGGCGCACGCCGCCGACCCGTCGCCCCGGCCGCGGACGCGCGAGGTCGTCGTCTTCGCCGCCGCCTCGCTGACCGCCTCCTTCCGCGCCGTCGCGACCGCGTTCGAGGCGGCGCACCCGGCCACCGCGGTCACGCTCAACTTCGCCGGCTCGCCGACGCTCGTCCAGCAGATCCGCGAGGGCGCGCCCGCCGACGTGTTCGCGTCCGCCGACGAGGCCAACATGCGGAAGCTCGTCGACGCGGACGCCGTCGCCGAGGCGCCGCGCATCTTCGCGCGCAACGTGCTGCAGATCGCCGTCGCCAAGGGCAATCCGCACCGCGTCGCCGGCCTCGCCGACCTCGTCCGTCCGGGGCTCGTCGTGGTGCTGTGCGGCGAAGCCGTGCCGTGCGGGGCGTACGCCCTCGAAGCCTTCCGCAAGGCCAAGCTCGCGGCGCCCCCCGGCAGCCGCGAAGCCGACGTCAAGGCGGTGGTGACGAAGGTCGCCCTCGGCGAAGCCGACGCCGGCATCGTCTACGCGACCGACGTGCGAGCCGCCGCCGACAAGGTCACGGGGGTCGACCTCGCGGACGCGCACGCCGTCGGCGCCGGGTACCCGATCGCCGTCCTCCGCGAGGCGGCGCACGCCGAGGCAGCGCGGGCTTTCATGGCGTTCGTGCTATCCCGTCCCGGGACGACGATCCTGGGAGAGCACGGATTCCTTCCCCCCTGACATCGCATCATCGCGAGCGTCCGCCGCTCGCCGTCGCACTCCTCGCGGCGGTGGGCACGGCGTTCTTCACGCTGCCGTTCGTCGGGCTCCTCTGGCGCGCGCCGCTCGCCACCTTCTGGAGCGAGCTCACCGCCCCGCCCGTACTCGCCGCACTCCGCCTGTCGCTCATGTGCTCCCTCGGGGCGACCGCGCTCGCCGTCGCCTTCGGCCTGCCGCTCGCCTGGGTCCAGGCGCGCGCGACCTTCCCCGGCCAGCGGCTCCTGCGCGCCGTGACCACCCTGCCGATCGTGCTCCCGCCGGTCGTCGCGGGCGTCGCGTTGCTGGTGGTGTTCGGTCGGCGCGGCATGTTGGGCGCGTGGCTCGACGCCTGGTTCGGCATCCGGCTGCCATTCACCGTCGCCGGCGCGACCCTCGCCGAGACCTTCGTCGCGATGCCATTCTTCGTGCTGACGATGGAGGGCGCGCTCCGTTCGACCGACCATCGGCTCGAGGAGGTCGCCCGGACGCTCGGGGCGTCACGCTGGACGGTCTTCCGCCGCGTCACGCTGCCGCTCGTCCAGCCATCGCTGCAGGCCGGCGCCGTCCTGGCGTGGGCGCGCGCGCTCGGCGAGTTCGGCGCGACCATCACGTTCGCCGGGAACGTCGAGGGCCGCACGCAGACGTTGCCGCTGGCGGTGTACCTCGCGCTCGAGACCCAGCCCGAAGCGGCCTTCGTCCTGAGCCTGGTGCTGCTGGCGGTGTCGCTCGCTGTCCTCGTGGGCCTCCGGCGCCGCTGGCTCGGAGGCCTCACGTGAGCCTCGACGCCGCGATCGTCGTGCGCCGCGACCGCTTCACGCTCGACGTCGATCTCCGGATCGCGAGCGGGGAGGTCGTCGCGGTGCTCGGCCCGAGCGGCGCCGGCAAGACGACTCTGCTCCGCGCGATCGCGGGGCTCGTCAGGCTCGACGCGGGACGCGTCGCGATCGACGGCGTCGTCTACGAGGACACCGCGACCGGCGCGTGGGTCCCGCCCGAGCGCCGCTGTCTCGGGGTCGTCTTCCAGGACGCCCTCCTCTTCCCGCACCTGAGCGTGCTCGACAACATCGCGGCGGGGCTCCGCTTCACGGGGAGCGCGCGCATGGTGGCGCGGAAGCGGGCACATGAGTGGCTGGCGCGCCTCGACCTCGAATCGCTGGCCGAGGCCCGACCGGCGGCGCTCTCGGGCGGCCAGGCGCAGCGCGTCGCCCTGGCACGGGCGCTCGCCACGAAGCCGCGCCTCCTCCTGCTCGACGAGCCGCTCTCGGCGCTCGACGTCGCGACCCGCGCCGAGGTCCGGCGCGAGCTGCGCCGCCAGCTCGCGTCCTTCGGCGGCATCCGGATGCTCGTGACTCACGATCCGATCGACGCGCTCGCGCTCGCCGACCGCCTGGTGGTGGTGGAGAACGGCCGCGTCGTCCAGGCGGGCGCGTCGCTCGAGGTCACGGCGCGTCCGCGCTCGCGCTACGTCGCCGATTTCGTCGGCGTGAACTGGCTCAGCGGACGGGCGCACGGCGACGCGGTCGCGCTCGTCGCCGGCCCGACGCTGACGGTGTCGGATACCGAGCAAGGCGATGTGTTCGCCGTCATCCACCCGCGCGCCGTCGCGCTCCATCGCGCCAGGCCCGAAGGCAGTCCGCGGAACGTCTTCTCGGGCTCGGTGGTCGCGGTCGACGACGAGGGAACGCGCGTCCGCGTTCACTTGGCGGTGCCGTTTCCGCTCGTTGCCGAGGTCACGCGGGCCGCCGCCGCCGAGCTCGAGCTCGACCGCGGCGGCGCGCTCTGGGTCACCATCAAGGCGACCGAGATCACGACCTACACCGCGTGAGCCGGCCGGCATCGGGAAAGCACGTGCGTTGGAGCTATTGACATAACTAGTTGTCTAGTTATCTAGTGTCGCCATGGACTTCGCCGCCACCGCACGTCAGCTCGCCGCGCTCGGTCACGAGCATCGACTCCAGCTCTTCTACCTGCTGGTCCGTGCCGGTCACGACGGCATGACCGTCGGCGAGATCCACCAGGGGATGCGGCGACCGACGTCGACCGTCACCTTCCACCTGCGCGAGCTCGTCGCCGCCGGACTGGTGAGCCAGGAACGAGAAGGACGGTCGGTACGATGCCGGGCGCAGTTCGCGGTCCTCGGCGCCGTGCTCGATGACGTCCGTACCGCATGCTGCAGCGACGCGCCGGCTCGCCGCGGGAAGGCGCGGCGCTGACGTGCGCGTCGCATCCTCGACCGGGGTCGTTTGGCGCCGCCTCGCCTGGGGCGTCCTCCTGACGCTGCTGGCGCTGACACTCGGCCTGACCGCCAACACCCTGCGCCGGCGGAGTCGACAGCCCGCCGCGGCGGCGCTGCCGTCGTGGAACATCGACATGCCGGCCGCGGCGGAGCGACTCGCCGGTGCCGTGCGGATCGCGACGATCTCACACGATCGCTCGCCGGCGCCCGCCGCGACGTTCCACGAGCTCCATGCCCATCTGGAGCGCCAGTACCCGAAGGCGCATCAGGTCCTGAAGCGCGAGGTCGTGAACGGAGCCAGCCTCCTCTACACGTGGGCCGGCGCCGATGCGCGCGCACGCCCCGTCTTGCTGATGGCCCACCAGGACGTCGTGCCCGTCGCGCCAGGCACGGAGGCGACCTGGACTCATCCGCCCTTCGCCGGGGTGGTGGCCGACGGCCACATCTGGGGTCGCGGGGCATCGGACGACAAAGGCAGCCTCATGGCGATCATGGAGGCTGTGGAGCGGCTCGCCCAGAGCGGTTTCGCGCCCGGACGCACCATCTACCTCGCCTTCGGACACGACGAGGAGACGGGCACGGCCGGCGGCCAGCAGGGCGCCAAAGAGATCGCCGCCCTGCTGAAAGCGCGCGGAGTGCGTCTGGCCTTCGTCCTGGACGAGGGCCTGCTCGTGTCCCACGGCGGCATGAAAGGGCTCGAGGCTTCGATCGCCCTGATCGGCGTGGCGGAGAAAGGGTATCTCACGCTCGGCCTCTCCACCCAGGCCGAGCCCGGACACTCGTCGATGCCGCCGGACCGGACCGCGATCGGTGCGCTGGCGACGGCGCTCGGCCGACTCGAGCAGCACCCGATGCCGTCCCGCTCGAACTCGGTCGTACGTGAGATGCTCGAAACGCTCGCCGCGGAGTCGAGCGGCGCGAACCGCATCTTCCTTGCGAACCTCTGGCTCTTCGAGCCGTTCGTGCGTCGGCAGATGGAGGCGAGCGCCGGAGCGCGCGCGATGCTGCGCACCGCGACGGCGCTGACGGTCGTGCGAGCGGGCGAGAAAGAGAGCGCGCTCCCCGGCTACGCCGCGGCGCAGGCGAACTTCCGCCTCCTCCCGGGCGACGGGTCGCGCGACGTCATCGAGCACGCCCGGCGCGCCATCGCGGACGAGTCGGTCGCGATCGCCCCCGTCGGGCTCTCGTGGGAAGCGTCTCCGGTGTCGCGGACGGACGGCGCCGCGTTCGCGACCATCCGCCAGGCGATCCGCGACGTCTTCCCCGACGCGGTCGTCGCGCCTGGTCTGATGGTGGGATTCACGGATGCACACCATTTCGTCGACGTGGCCGACGACGTCTATCGCTTCACCCCGGTGCGCGCCCGCCCAGGGGATCTGGCGCGCTTTCACGGCACCAACGAGCGCGTCTCGCTGGCGAACTATGCGGAGATGATCCGCTTCTACCACCGACTCCTCACCCTGACGGCAACGGATCCGAGCCTGCCGACGCTCCGGTGACGGGCGCAGAACGACGTTCCCGACGGCGTCGAAGATGCCTCCGCGACCCGCTCGATCGCGGACGGCGGCTCCGCGCGTCCGTCAGGGCACCGCGCCGAACTCCACGCCGCGCGGGGCCTGTCCGAGCAGCAGGTGATCGACCCGGCATGCGTGCTGGCCGACCATGCAGCTCGCGATGGCGTCCACGGATCCGCTCCCGCCGGGGCATTCCGCAGCCCGCAACCCGAAGCCGATGCCGGCCGAGTCGATCAGGTCCGCGAGCCCGAGCGTCGCGCACGCCTTTGCGACCGCGCCGCGCGCCTTCATCGCCGCGGCGTCGACCTTGTCGGCGAGCTTGCTACAGTTCGCGTCGGCCTTGGAGCGACATCCGCCCTCGTTGCCTTTCAGCTGAACGCATGCGGACACGCCGTCCACGCATTTCTGCTCGGCCTTGAGCCGCGCGGCCGCGTAGGCCGCTCCGCTCTTGACCAAGGTCTTCTGACACTTCAGCACTGCCTTGACGTCGGTGCCCGCGCCACCCGCGCCGCCCGATGGGAGACACGGGGCTTCGACGTCGGGATCGTGGCCGGCGAGCGCCAGCAACTGGCGGGCGCGCGGGATCTCGGCGCCGACGAGCGCTTCGGCGTTGCATGCATGGCGCTTCGCGATGCAGGCCGCGATCGCGGCCGCGTCGGCGAGCGAGACCACGTCGAATTCCGCGCAACCCGCTTCCTCGGCGGCGAACCCGAGCGCGGCGACGAGCCGGAGAGCACCGCTCGCAAGGGGCGGGTCGCCGCAGTGCTTCGCGACGTCCGCCGTGAGCTTCGCGACCGCGGTCTGCCGCACGGCTTCGGCCTTGGTGCACGCCGCGCCGGCCTTGCCGAGACAGCCGGCATCGCCGCCCGTCTGCGCGCAGGTGAACGCCTTCAGGAGACAACCGCCGAGGGCGCCCACGCGTCCGAGCGCGAACTTGGCGGCGACCTTGCCGAGCGCCTTCTGGCACTTGAACGCGGCCGTTCCGGGGTCGCCGGCGAGGCCGGCGCCGCCGCCGTTCGCCGGCGCGACGCAGTTGGCATCGTCGCGGTCGATCGCGCCGTCGAAATCGTTGTCGAGGCAGTCGGCGCACAGGCCCGCTTCCGGCGCCGGCGTACGCGAGGCGGTCGGCGTCGGCGTGCGGGTCGACGTCCGCGTCGGCGTCGGTGTCGCCCCGGGCCCTCCGGTCGCGGTCGCGGTCGCGACCGGTACCGGCGCGCTCATCAGGTAGCGCGTGACCGCGAACGAGCACTGTCCAATAGCGCAGACCCTCCCGGCGGCCACGAGCTTGCCGTCGGACTGGAGCGCCAGGGCGTTCAACTCGGCGATCGTGTCGCTTCCGAAGCCCGTGAGGACGATGCCCGGCACGACGTCGCCGAAGCTGAGATCGACCCCGCCGTCAACGGTGTAGCGAATCAGGAAGAACGCCGACGGACCGATGCCGGGGCCGAGGTCTTCGGATCCCGCGACCGTGCCGCCGACGATGACGTTGCCGTGCGGGTCGATGACGACCGCGCTCGCGGTGAACGCGAGCTCCCCGTTCGGATCGCCGAACACCTGGAAGCCGCTCTCCTGAAGACCGAAGGTCTGGTCGAGCGCGCCGTCGGTCGTGAAGCGCGCGGCGACGAGCGCGAGCGGCGACAACGGGCACGACCCGGAGCCCGTTCCGCCGATCACGATGTACCTGCCGCTCGGCTGGCGGGCGATTCCGGTCGCGGCGGTGCAGGTATTGCGCACCGCGAGCGTCACGCCGTTCGTCCCGAATCCGGAGTCGAGCGCGCCGCCGGAGGTGAAACGCGCGATCCCGAATCCGTCTTGCGTTCCGTCGCCGTTCACGGGAACGACGAGCGTGCCGTCCGTATTGCGGACGAGGCCGCGACAGCTCCCGAGACTGGTCACGATCACGCCGGTCGGCGTCGGTCCCGGACCGAACGTCGTGTCGAGCGCCAGGTTGCTGGCGAAGCGTGCGAGGGCGCATTTCTCACCGGCGACGCCGCCTTCGCCGGCGAGCACCGTCGTCTGATCCGGCAGGAACGCGAGACCGAAGGCGCGAAACGTGCTGGCGGACGACGCCGCACCCTGGTCGAAGCCGTCGCCGTCGGCGGCGAAACGCGCGACCACGAATTTGTTCGCGCCGGCGGCGCCGAGGAGCGTGTGGTCCCCGAGCTCGAGCAGCGCCCGCACCGAGCCCGCGGGCGCCGAGAACAAGGCGGCGCCGAGCACCCCGCCGTCGCCGAACCCGTCGTCGAGCGTGCCGTCCTCGTCGTACCGGACGAGGATCGAGTTGGCGTTGTTGGTGCCGCCGACCACGATCCTGCCGTTGGCCTGGACGAGCAGCGCGTCGGCGGCGTCCTGTCCGGGTACGAGCGTCGTGACCTTGCCGGTGTGATCTGGCCCGAAGCTCGTATCGAGCGTTCCCGACGTCGCCCGAACGGGCCGCGCCGTCGTCAGCAGGAGGAGTAGGCAGAGCACCACGCGCACGTTCGCCGCCTCCGTCCCTGCACTACGGCGCGCCCGGGCGCGGGGTCAACGGGAAAGTGCGGGCGGCGCCGAAGTTCTCGGGATGCTCGGCGCACGCGGCTCCCGGCCGCGACGCGCGATCCATCCACGATCGACGGCGGCACGGATCCCTCGACGCATCCTTCAGATCCGCGGTCGGGCTCCGCGCCGTGCGCTCACGGCGGCGTCCGCTTCCCGCGCCTTCCCGGCGATCGTCCTGGCCGCAGACGGGCGCTTGGCGGCGATCGACTCCTGGAGGCGGCGGTCCTTCTCGGCCACGCCCTCGGCAAGGCCGACCTTGTAGCCCTCGAGCTCGACCGCAAGGTCAGGATCGGAGAGCGCGAGGATCTGGACTGCGAGGATCGCCGCGTTGTCGGCGCCGGCCTTGCCGATCGCGAGCGTGCCGACCGGAATGCCGGCGGGCATCTGCACCGTCGCGAGGAGCGCGTCGAGCCCACCGAGCCCAGAGGCGTCGAGGGGCACGCCGAGGACGGGTAGCGTCGTCTGCGCCGACACCGCGCCCGCGAGGTGCGCGGCGGCGCCGGCGCCGCAGATGAAGACGGCGAGACCCCGCTTCTTGGCATCGCGAGCGAATTGCGCAGTTTCCTCGGGCGAGCGGTGCGCCGAGAGGACGTGCGCCTCGTGCGCCACCCCGAAGCTCGCGAGCCGATCCGACGCCGCCGACATGACGCCCCAATCGCTGTCGCTCCCCATGAGGATCGCGACCCGCGGCGCCGCCGGCGCCTGCTTCGCCTTCCCGTTCGTCGTCTTCTTCATCTCGCCTCTCCGACGCGCGCGAGCGCGCGATGACCGATGTCCTTCCGATAGTGCATGCCACGAAAGCCGACGCCCGCGACGACCTCGTAGGCGTTGGCGATCGCGTTCGCGAAGTCGGCGCCGAGCGCGCACGCGGTGAGCACGCGCCCGCCGCTCGTGACCACCTCGCCGCCGATCCGGGCGGTGCCGGCATGGAAGAGCGCCCGTTCGATCGACGCCGGCTGCCCGACCGCTCCAGCGATCGGATCTCCCTTCGCCGGATCGCCTGGGTAGCCCTCCGCCGCCAGCACGACCCCGGCCGCGGGCCGCGGATCCCACTCCGGCCGGCAGCCCGCGAGCCGGCCCGCGATCGTGGCCTCGACGAGGTCGACGAGGTCCGAGCGCAGCCGCATCATCAGCACCTGGCACTCGGGGTCGCCGAAGCGGACGTTGAACTCGAGCACCTTCGCCCGCCCGTTCGCGATCATGAGACCCGCGTAGAGCACGCCGCGGTAGACGATCCCGGCGGCGGCGAGGCCGGCGACGACCGGGCGCACGATCGTCTCCATCACCTCGGCCTCGAGCGCGGGCGTCAGCACCGGCGCCGGCGAGTACGCGCCCATGCCGCCGGTGTTGGGACCCGTGTCGCCGTCGCCGACCCGCTTGTGATCCTGCGACGACGCGAGCGGCAAGACCGTCGCGCCGTCGGTGAGCGCCATGAACGACAGCTCCTCGCCAGGCAGGAACTCCTCGATGACGACCTGCGCGCCGGCGGCGCCGAAGACGCGCCGGACCATGATCTCCTCGAGGCCGGCGCGTGCGCTCGCGAGGTCGTCGCAGACCAGCACGCCCTTTCCGGCCGCAAGGCCGTCGGCCTTGAGCACGACCGGCGCGCCGATCGTCTCCAGGTACCGCACCGCGTCCGCATGCTCGCGAAACGTCCGGTGCGCGGCGGTCGGCACGCCGAGGCGCGCCAGGAGCGCCTTCATGAACGCCTTGCTGCCCTCGAGCTCTGCGGCGCGGCGATTCGGCCCGAAGATGCGCCGACCCTTCGCCTCGAAGGCATCGACGATGCCGGCGGTAAGCGGCAGCTCCGGGCCGACGATCGTGAGGTCGACCGCGCGCGCTTCGGCGAGCGCGAGGAGCCCCGCCACGTCGTCGGCGGCGACAGCGCAGGTCTCCGCCAGCTCGGCGGTGCCGGCGTTCCCGGGCGCGCAGAGGAGCTCCGGCTGCCGCGCGCTCTGCGCGAGCTTCCAGAGGAGCGCGTGCTCGCGACCGCCGCCGCCGATCACCAGGATCCGCATGGCCTAGTGTCGGAAGTGGCGCTGCCCGGTCAGGATCATCGTCATGCCGTGCTCGTTCGCGGCGGCGATCACCTCGCCGTCGCGGACGCTGCCGCCCGGCTGGATGACGGCGCCGACGCCCGCCGCCGCGAGGACGTCGAGCCCGTCCCGAAAGGGAAAGAACGCGTCCGACGCGGCGACCGTATTCGCCGTCGCCAGCCTGGCCTGTCCGGCGCGCATGATCGCGAGCCGCGCCGAGTCGACCCGGCTCATCTGGCCGGCGCCGACGCCGATCACCTGGTCGCGGCTCGTGACGACGATCGCGTTCGATTTGACGTGCTTGCAGACGCGCCAGGCGAAATCGAGCGCGGCGAGATCGTCGGCCGACGGCGCGCGCGTCGTCACGACCTCGCACTTGGTGACGTCGACCTCGGCGAGATCGCGGTCCTGGGCGAGGAAGCCGCCGACGACGCGCTTCACGTCGCGGCTGCGCCCCGCCGCCCCGCGCCAGGCCTCACGGGCGGCGTCGAACAGATCGACCTCCTCGTCCATGTCGAGCGAGAGCACGCGGACGTTGGCGAGCTTCTTCGACGACCGGAACACCTCCATCGCCGCCGGCGCGACGCGCGGCGCGATCACCACTTCGAGGAAGAGGTCCTGCATCGCCTCGGCGGTGGCGCGGTCGAGCACGCGGTTCACGGCGACGATGCCGCCGAAAATCGAGACGGGATCGGACGCCCGCGCCTTGCTGAAGGCGTCGACCAGCTCGGCCGCGACGGCGACGCCGCAGGGGTTCATGTGCTTGATGGCGACCGCCGCCGGCACCCGGAACTCCTTCACCAGCTCGAGCGCCGCGTTGGCGTCCACGAGATTGTTGAACGAGAGCTCCTTGCCGTGGATCTGGCGCGCGCTCGTGACGGACGGCTCGGCGAGCGGCGCCGCGTCGCGATAGAACGCCGCCCGCTGGTGCGGGTTCTCGCCGTAGCGGAGGTCCTGCACCTTGACGCCGACGAGGCGCGCACTCGGCCCGAACGGCTCGTCGCCCGCCGCCGTCGCGAGATAGTCGGCAATCGCGGCGTCGTAGCGCGCCGTCAACGCGAACGCCTTCTGCGCGAGCCGGCGATTGGTCGCCGCCGATACCTCGCCGGCGCGCGCGATCTCGGCCATGACCTCCTCGTAGTCGTCCGGATCGGTGAGCACCGTCACGTCGGCGTGGTTCTTCGCCGCCGACCGCACCATCGACGGCCCGCCGATGTCGATGTGCTCGATCGCCTCGGCGAGCGTGGTCTGGGGCCGCGCGATCACCTGCTCGAACGGGTAGAGGTTCACCACCACCAGATCGATCGGACCGATGCCGTGGTGCGCCATCTGCTCGCGATGGCTCGCCTCGCCGCGGATGCCGAGGATGCCGCCGTGGATCTTCGGGTGCAGTGTCTTCACGCGGCCGTCGAGGATCTCGGGCTGGCCGGTGTAGTCGCCGACCGCGGTGACCGCGATGCCCCAGCCGGCGAGCGCCTTCGCGGTGCCCCCGGTCGAGAGGATCTCGGCGCCAGCCGCCGCGAGCGCGCGGGCCAGGCCCTCCAATCCGGTCTTGTCGCTGACGCTCACGAGCGCGCGCGCGATGCGTGCCATGCGAACCTCCTCCTATTGCTCGGCCCCGACCCGCGGGACACGGGCGCCGACGCGGGTCACGAGCTCGTACGGGATCGTGTCGATCGCCGCCGCGACCTCCTCGACCGGCACGTCGCGGCCCCACAGCTCGACCTCGTCGCCGATGGCGACGCCCGGCACGTCGGTCACGTCGATCATGATCTGATCCATACACACCCGGCCGGCGATCGGGACCCGGCCGCCGCGCAGGCTCACCTGCGCGCGGCCCGAGAGCGCGCGCGGGTAGCCGTCGGCATACCCGACCGGGAGCGTCGCGATGACGCTCGGGCGCGGCGCGACGAACGTGGAGCCGTACCCGACGGCGTCGCCGGCCGCGATCTGGCGGAGCGCGATCACGCGCGTGACGAACCGCATCACGGGTCTCAGACGCACGCGGTCGCGGAGCTCCGGCGAGGGATGGATGCCGTAGAGCGCGATCCCGGGACGCACGAGGTCGAAGTGGGCCGCCGGCGCGACCAGCGTCGCCGCGCTGTTCGCCGCGTGCACGAACCGCGGCCTGAGGCGGGCCGCCTCGAGCGCGCGCACCAGCTCCGTGAAGCGCGCCAGCTGGCGGCGGGTCTCGGGGCCGTCGACGCTTTCCGCGTTGCAGAAGTGCGTCAGCAGGCCCTCGACGGTGATGCCGTCGATCTCCGCGAGTCCGGCGAGCAGCGCCGTCGCGTCGGCGGGCGCGATGCCGAGCCGGCTCATGCCGGTGTCGACCTTCACGTGGAGCGAGACCACGCGGCCCGCGGCGCGGGCCGCCGCCGCGAGCGCGCGCGGCGTCTCGGCCTCCCAGACGACCGGCGCCAGGCGCGACTCGACGACGGTCGTATGGTCCGCCGGATACACGCCCCCGAGCACGACGATCGTCCCCTGCACGCCGGCGGCGCGCAGATCGCGCCCTTCCGCAGCGGTCGCGACCGCGAAGCGCTCCGCGCCCGCGTCGCGTAAGAGGCGACCGACGAGGGTCAGCCCGTGCCCGTACGCGTCGGACTTCACCACCGGCAGCACTCCGGCCGCCCCCGCAAGGCGCCCGAGCTCGGCGAAGTTGTCGACGAGCGCACGCCCGTCGATCTCGGCGACGGTCGGCCTCGCCTGCAGCTCGGGTCCCATCTGGAGTGTCGTCGCGAGTCGGAAAACGAAGAGCGGATCTCGTAGCCCAGGGTCGGCGCGTTGTAAAGGATTCCTCCTCGCGGCGCCGGATTTTGCGCGCGGCGCGCCGGCGTGGCACGCTCGGACCACGATGTCGTCATCGTTACCCCTCATCGTCAACGGCGAGCCGTACGAGCTGCCGCAGCCCGCGACGATCGGCGCACTCCTCGCGCGCCTCGGCATCGCCGCCGCGCGCGTCGCCGTCGAGGTGAACGAGGACGTCGTCACGCGCGGCACCTACGACGCGCACCGTCTCGCCGCCGGCGATCGGATCGAGATCGTCCACTTCGTCGGCGGCGGCTGAACCCTACAAGGAGCATTCCGTGCACGATCCGTTCGTTCTCGCGGGCAGGAGCTACACGTCGCGCCTCATCGTCGGCACCGGGAAGTACCGGGACTTCGAGGAGACCCGCCAGGCCGTGGAGATCTCGGGCGCCGAGATCGTCACGGTCGCGGTGCGACGGGTGAACATCACCGACCCGAACGCCCCGAACCTGCTCGATCACCTCGATCCCGGACGCTACACGATCCTGCCGAACACCGCCGGTTGCTACACCGCGGAGGACGCGATCCGCACCTGTCGGCTCGCGCGCGATGCCGGCGTGGGCGATCTCGTGAAACTCGAGGTGATCGGCGACGAGCGCACGCTCTTCCCCGACGTCGCCGCGACGCTCGCCGCCGCGCGGCAGCTCGTCGCCGAGGGCTTCCGGGTGCTGCCCTACGTCACCGACGATCCGGTCACCTGCAAGCGCCTCGAGGAGATGGGCTGCGCCGCCGTGATGCCGCTCGCCGCGCCGATCGGCTCGGGGCTCGGCATCCGCAATCCCTACAACCTCCGCATCATCCTCGAGCACGCGAAGGTGCCGGTGATCGTCGACGCCGGCGTCGGCACCGCATCCGACGCCGCGGCGGCGCTCGAGCTCGGCTGCGATGCCGTCCTCATGAACACGGCGATCGCCGGCGCCGCCGACCCGCTCCTCATGGCCGAAGCCATGCGGCTCGGCGTCGAGGCGGGACGGAAGGCGTTCAAGGCGGGGCGCATCGCGCGGAAGCTCTACGCCACCGCATCGAGCCCTCTTTCCGGCCTGATCGAATGACCGCGGGCGCGGCGGCTCCGCGCGCGCCGCGCGTGATGCTGATCGTCACCGTCGACGACGCGGTGGCGCGCCGCGACGCGCTCGCCGCGGCGCTCGCCACCGGCGTCGATGCGCTCCAGCTCCGCGATCGACGCGCCGGCGGCGGCGCGCTCCTCGCCGCGGCCGGCGCGCTCGGGGCGCTCACACGGGCACACGGCGCGGCGCTCGTCGTGAACGACCGCATCGACGTCGCGCTCGCGGCGGGAGCCGACGGTGTCCACCTGCCGGCGACGTCGTTCTCGATCGCCGCCGCACGCCGGTTGCTCGGAGCGGAGGCATGGATCGGCCGCTCCACCCATGCGCCCGAGGAAGCCGCGCGCGCCGCCGCCGAGGGCGCCGACTACGTCGTGCTCGGCCCGGTGTTCGCAACCCCGTCGAAGGAGGTCTACGGCGCGCCGCTCGGACTCGCCGCCGTGGAGGCCGCCGCCGCACGCGTCCGCTGTCCCGTGATCGCGATCGGCGGCATCACGGCCGCCAACGCACCGACGGTCCGCCGCGCGGGTGCGCACGGTGTCGCGGTCATCCGCGCCATCCTGGACGCCGCCGACCCCGCCGCGACGGCGCGCGCGCTCTCCGCCGCCGCGGCCGGCTGACGGCCGTCGGAATGCCCGGTCGGCCGCTCGGGCCCTCGCTCGTCGGCGGCCGGTACGCTCCGGGCGCGGCGGCGCGTGTTCGGCAGGGCGTGCCGCCTCCGGGGCCCGGCACCGCATCGTGTCGGGGATCGGCCCCCCGGAGGTGGGAGGACCCCGTGCCGCTCACTCGCCTTGACAAGGTCCGACCGCGCTTCGATAGACCATCGCAACCGATGCACGGTCGGCCACCGCATCGGAGATCGGGGAGACGCATGCGGAACGCGCGAGGAAGGGTCGGAGCGGCGTGGATGGTCGGGATCGCCCTGGGCGTGCTGGTGTGCGCGACGAGCGCTCGCGCGCTCGACGGCGCGTCGTTGCGGCTCCTCCTCCTCGGGGCGCAGGACATGAACACGCCGCAGACCACGATGCGAGCGGACATCGCCATCGCGCTGGAGACCTACAAGGGCCCGCGAACGACCCGCGCGATCGCCTTCTTCGCCCCGGGAAAGGACGCCCGCTGGTATCTCCAGCTGAAGGAGCCGGCGCTCGAAGCGCTCGTGCGCGGCGCCGAGCGGACGGTCATGGTGCGCTCCGGCGGCACGATCAAGACCGAGGCGATCGGCGCGCCGATCGCGGACTTCGGCATCAGCTACGAGGACTTGAGCCGCTTCGTGGCCGACGACTTCAAGCTCTGGCAGATCGCCGACGAGAGCACCGACGTCGTGCTCGCGGGCGGACACCCGCAAGTCGAATCCGCCTACGTGTACCGCGCCTACACCTTCGACAAGGGCCGGACGATCCCGCTCAAGGTGCAATTCTACGCGAAGACGCTGAACAACCTCGTGAAGCTCCGCATGGATTCGAATCACGTGTCGATCGGCAAGAAGTGGTTCCCGGGCACGATCGAGATCCAGAACTTCCCCGACAGCTCGAAGGCGACCCTGACGATCCACTGGTCGCAGTCGGCAACGGTCCCGCCCGAGCTGCTCGCGCCCGAGGGCTTCGGGGGCGCCGCCCCGGTCCCGTGGACCAGCCCGGAGCCGGCGCGCACCGCGACGCCCTGACCGGGAGGCCTCGGATCCCCCGGACGCCCCGAGCGGGAGACCTCAGATCCGCCGGCGGACGTCCTCCGGGTACGGGTATTCCATGTGGCGCGCGGTCTCGCGCGCCACCCGCTCGCCGTAGAGGCGCGCCACCACCCGGAGCGCCATGTCGATACCGGCCGAGATGCCGGCCGACGTGACGACGCGACCGTCCTCGACCACGTGCAGGCCGTCCTCGACCGTCGCCCGCGGCGCGATCGTCCGCAGAAGACCCAGCGACCGCCAGTGCGTCGTCGCGCGCCGCCCGTCGAGCAGCCCGACCCGTCCGAGCAGCAGGGCGCCCGTACACACCGACGTGAGCATCGGGGCCGCGCCGCCGCGCGCGGCGATCCAATCGAGGAGCGGCCGATGCTCGAGGAGCCGGCGGGTTCCCCACCCGCCCGGCACGACCAGCACGTCGAGCGGTGGACACTCGGCAACCGCGCAGTCGGGCAGCACGCGCAATCCGCCCGTCGCGACCACGACGTCGCGTGTCTCGGCGACGAGCCGCACCTCGAAGGGCGACGGATCCTGGCGACGCCGCACGTCGTCGAGCCGCGTCACCGAGAACACCTCGAAGGGTCCGCAGAAGTCGAGGACCTCGACGTCCGGGAAGACGAGGATGCCGACCCGCGTGCGCGCCGTCGTCATGCCGGACCCGCGGCGTGCGCCGCCGCCCCGAAGGCCCGCACGACCTCGACCATCTCGGGCGGGATCGCGATCCTCATGGGGCTCCCTTCTCGCAGCATCGGTGCAGCGTGGCGCGGAAGCGTTGGCGATAGGCGCCGGGCGACCACCTCGACCTCGTACGCCGGGTCGGCGCCGCCGGGGCGCGCGGCCAGCAGGCGGGAGGCGCACCCGAAGACCTCGAGCGGACCCGTCACGTCGAGGATCTGCACGTCCGGAAAGGCGCCCATGACGATGCGGCGCGCGGCCGAATGCCGTGCCATGCCGAGAGAGTCGGCCATTCGCGCCCTGGCCGCAAGGTCATCCGCCCGACGAATCCTGCCAGCCGCGCGGCCCGGCGGCGCTCCGGCGGGAGCTCAGCGCCGCGACGGCCTGGCACGCCGCTGCCGCGTCCGCGCCGCTTCCACGCTCTCCCCGAACACCCGCCGCCAGTTCGTGACGGTGCCGAGCTGCTGGATGTACGACTCCAGCCCGACCAGCGCGCGCACCAGGAACACGCGATGCCCCGGCGCCTTGAAGATGCGGTGCTCGAGCGCGATCTGCGCGACCTCCATCGCGCGCTCGACGGACTGGTACTGCTTCGGGTCGTACACCGCGTCGACCAGCGCGGGCTCGAACACGATCCGCATGATGCGAATCATCGCGGCCGGATCGTCGGCGGGATCGAGGAAGCCGAGGCGCACGAAGCACTCGCTCATGCCCGCCGCATCGCCGGCGAGCAACGCCACGGCGAGATCGAGATAGGCGCGGCGGATCGGCTCCTCGAAGACGCGCACGCTGCCGAGGTCGAGCATGCAGAGCCGTGGATGGTGGGTGACCATGTAGTTGCCGGGATGGGGATCGGTATGGAGGACGCCGAACTCGAACACCTGCCGCCAGAGCACCCGGAAATACTTGAGCGCGACCCAGTCCTTGAGGCTCTGGTCGACCCCCGGCGCCAGGATATCGGCGAGGGGGTAGCCGTCGACCGCCTCCATCGTCAGCACCCGGCGCGACGAGAACTCCGGAACCGGCCGCGGGATCACGACCTCCGGATCGTCGGCGAAGAGCGCGCGGAAACGCGCCAGGTTCTTCGCCTCGTTCACGTAGTCGAGCTCCTCGCACAGTCGGTCTTCCAGCTCGCGCGCGACCTCGGTGGCGTCGATCTTCTGCTTCATCACGTCGCGGCCGATGCGCGCGAGCGTCGCGAGCAGCACGCGGATGTTCTTGAGGTCCTGGACGACCGTGTCCTCGACGCCCGGATACTGGATCTTCACGACCACCGCCGCCCCGCTCCGGAGGCGGGCACGGTGCACCTGGCCGAGCGACGCCGCCGCGAACGCCTCCGGCTCGAACTCGGCGAAGAGCTCCTCGGGCGCCCGGCCGAGCTCGCGCGTCACCTGCTCGCGGATGACGGCGGCGTCCATCGGCGGCACCGATGACTGCACCGTCGAGAGCACCGCGAGCGCCTCTGGCGGCAGAAGGTCGTTCCGCATGCTCAGCATCTGCACCAGCTTCATGAAGGCGCCCTTGAGCTCGGTCGATCCTTCGACGATGCGGACGGCGTTCCGGACGTGCGCGTCGAGAAGGTCGCGCTCCGTGCGCTCGGACGACTGGAAGGGGCGCTTCAACGCCTGCCAGAGGTAGCTCCCGCCGACCGACGTCGTGAGGCCACCGACCTTGAGCACGCGGCGCGCCCGTCCCGTCGTGAGCGGAGCGGCGCAGCCGCCCGCCGCCGCGGCGCGCTTGCGGGGCCGCGGAGCGTCCGGCGGCGGCTGTGGCGCGCGGGGGCTCATGCGATCGGCGCGATCCGGCTCGCGGCGGCCTGGCGCGCGAACCCCGGAAGCCGCGCCGCGAAGGCGGCCGCGCCCTCGGCGGCGAGGCGGGTCACGGGCGCGGAGGCTAACCCGCGGCGATCGCGTGCACAATCACCTCGCGCACCGCGCGCGCGTCGGCGCGGGTCACCTCGATCGTCACGCGCGCGAGCTTCACCCGCACGCCGGCGCGCGGCACGCGCCCGAGGTGCGTGACCACGAGGCCCGCGATCGTCTCGTAGTCCCCGGCCGGCAGGAGCCACGGGAAGATCTCGTTCAGCCGGTCGACCTCCATCGCCCCCTCGACGCGCACCGCGCCGTCGCTCCGACGCTCGAAGAGGACCTCGCGCTCGTCGTACTCGTCCTCGATCTCTCCGACGATCTCCTCGAGCAGATCCTCGACGGTGACGATGCCGACCGTTCCGCCGTATTCGTCGACGACGACCGCCAGATTGACGCCGCGGCGTTGCATGAGGCGGAGCTGTTGGTGCGCGAGCCGGTTCTCGGGCACGTAGAGCGGCGGCCGCATGATGGTGCGCACCGGCTCGCCGAGCCGCGTCTCGCCGAGGAGGTCGAAGACGTGGACGACGCCGATGATGTTGTACATGCGCTGCTGGAAGACCGGCACGCGCGAGACCTTCTCGCGCGTCGCCAGCGCGAGGGCCTCCTCGATCGGCGCGTCGTCGCGCACCGCGTAGATGTGAATGAGGGGGATCATGACCTCGCGCACGCGGGTCTCGCGGAACCGGAAGATGCGGCGGATGAACTGGGGCGACGAGAGCGTGACGTCCTCGCCGGGACGCTCGCGGCGCAGGAGATCCGACAGCACCTGGCCGAGCGTGGGGATCCAGCGATCGCCGCGCCCGCCGGTCGCGACCACGACGCCCGATTCGATCCACCGCAGCGGCGTGCAGGCGAGCGCGAGCGTGCGATGCGCGAACGTCCGGATCGGCGCGGGCAGCACGCGGCGCTGCGCTTGCGCGAGAGCGCGCGGCAGGAGGTCGGCCACCAGGACCGCGACCGGGGCGACGGCCAACACCGCAAGCGCGACCACGCTCATGCCGTCGGTCGAGACGAGGAGCGCCAGACCGCTCGCGCCCGCCGCGACCACCGCGGCCACCGCCGCGCCGGCCTCGAGGCTCGCGGCGGTCCGTGGAGCAAGCGGCGCATAGAGCGCCGCCGAGCCGCCCGCCGCGATCGCGCGCAAGCCGAGCGCGACGAGCGCGATCGCGAGGAGGATCACGACCATCGCTGCACGCGCACCAGCGCGACGGCCGGACCGTCGAGCCGCTCGACCGTCAGCCGGCAGCCGTCCATCTCCACCGACTCGCCGACCTCCGGCACCCTCCCCATGCGCTCCATCACCATGCCCGCGATCGTCGTTCCGTCCTCCGACGGCGGCAGCGCGAGCTTCAGACGGGCGTTCAGCTCCTCGACCGAGACGCGGCCGCTCACCAGGAACGTCCCCGGCCCGCGCCGCCGGATCGCCGGCTCCTCGTCCTCATCGAGCTCGTCGCGCATCTCGCCGAAGAGTTCCGCGAGGAGATCCTCCATCGTGACGAGCCCGACGAGGCTGCCGTACTCGTCGAGGACGAGCGCGATGTGGACCTTGCGGGCTCGGAACTCGCGGAAGAGTTCGCCGACCGGCTTCTCGGCCTGCACCACGTAGGGCTGGCGGAGCAACGGCCCGATGCCGTCGGCGCCGAGGGTCACGCCGAGGACGTCCTTCACGTAGAGGAAGCCGACGATGTCGTCCTTCTCGCCGCGATGGACCGGCAAGCGAGAGAAGCCCGACTCGCGCATCACGGCGAGCACGTCGGCGGGCGCGATGTCGGCCGGCACCGACACGATGTCGCAGCGCGGGGTCAACACGTGCCGCACCGAGCGCTCCCCGAACCGGACCGCTTTCGCCACGAGCGCGCGCTCGGCGTCCACCAGCTCCGACTCGCCCTCGTGACTCAGCGCCGCCATCTCCTCGGGCGCGAAGACGTTGTCGCCCGACGGCGCCTCGCCGAGCAAGCCGTGGGCGAGCGCGCGGCCGACCGTCTTGAGCGCCGCAGCGAGCCCCCGCAGCGGTGCGAGCATCCACCCGAGCGCCGGACCGATCGTGGCGTGGCCGCGCGCGAGCCGCCGCTTGGCGACGCCCGCCGCCGCGCCGCGCAGCAGGAGGATCGCGACCGCCGTCGCGACGACGGCCGCGACGCCGCCGCGGAGGCCGTCGTGGCGATACCCGAGCGACGCGCCGAGCGCCGCGGCCGCGGCGAGCGCGAGCTCGCGGCCGAGCGCGAGCGAGATCACGAGCCGGCGCGGGTGGCGATGGAGCTCGTAGAAGAGCTCGCCGAGCCGGCGCGGACCCGCGGCGGTGCGCGCCACGTCGCGCGCCGCCGCGAGCGTCGCCTCGGCACCGGCGAGGAGCGTCCACACCAGGAGCGCCAACCCGAAGGGGGCGAGCACCGCCCACTCCGACGCCGACGGGAGATGCGCGAGCGGGCCGCTCACGGCCGGAAGTGCTCGTGGCCCGCGCCGCGCGGAAGCGCGAGCGGCCGCCCCGCGCCATCGAGGACCACGAGACCGCGGCCGGCGGCGACCGTGCCGATGCGGGTGAACGCGACGCCGGCGTGGAGGCGGGCGAGCGCGGCGCGCTGGCGCGGCGCGGCCGTGAAGAGGAGCTCGTAGTCCTCGCCGCCCACGAGCGCGAGCCGCCGGGCCGCGGCGGGCGCGAGCCCGGCGAGGCAGCGGGCGAGCGGCAGGCGCTCCGCCTCGATCACCACGCGCCGGCCGCTCCCGCGCACGAGCCGACCCGCGTCGATCGCCAGGCCGTCGCTGAGGTCCATCATCGCCGTCGGGATGCCGGCCGCCGCGAGCGCTTCCCCCGCCCGCAGACGCGCGACCGGCCGACGCCACCACCGTCGTGCGGTCTCACCGGCGGGAAGCCTACGAGCGCGCAGCAGCAGGCGCAACCCGAAGGCGGCGCCGCCGAGCGACCCCGTCACCCAGACGTCGTCGCCGATCCGCGCTCCGCTACGCAGCACCGGACGCGCCGGCGCGTCGCCGAGGACGGTCACGGTGAGCGAGAGCTCGCGCGCCGTGGCGAGATTGCCGCCGGCGAGCGCCCCTCCCGCGCGCGCCGCCGCCGCGCGCACACCGCGCACGACGCCGCGAAGCTCCGCGGCCGGCCACGTCGGCGGCGCCGCGATCGCGAGCAGCACCGCCCGCACTCGCCCTCCCATCGCCGCCACGTCGCTCGCCGCGACGTGGAACCCCCGCCGCCCGAGCTCCCACCCCGAAAGCCAGGGCCGCCGGAAGTGCACCCCTTCCACCAGGGCGTCGGTCGTCAGAAGCAACGGGTGCGACGATCGCGCAACCACCGCCGCATCGTCCCCCGGCCCGACGATCACCCCCGCACGCGCCGGCACGAGCCGCGAGATCTCCTCCAGCAGCGCGACCTCACCGACGTCGCGCAAGCGGCGCGACTCCCCCCTCAAACGGAATCAACAACCCCGGCCGGGCTCAACGACCGACCTCAGCCGAACATTTCCTTGACTTTGTCGAAGAAGCCCCGCGACATCGGATGCACCTCCTGCCCCGAGCTCTTCGCGAACTCCTCGAGCAGCTCCTGCTGGCGCTTGGTGAGCTTGCGCGGCGTCTCGACCACGACGCGCACGACGTGATCGCCCCGTCCGTACCCACGGAGATCGGCGATGCCCTTGCCCTTCAAACGGAAGAGCGCGCCCGATTGCGTTCCGGGCGGGATGCGCATCCTGTGCTTGCCGTCGATCGTCGGAACCTCGATGTCGGCCCCGAGCGCTGCCTGCGGAAAGCTGAGCGGGATGTCGCAGATGACGTCGCTGTCCTCGCGGCGGAAGAGCGCGTGCTCGCGGACGCGGATCACGACGTAGAGATCGCCCGACGGTCCGCCGCCGCCGCCCGCCTCACCTTCGCCGCGAAGCTTCAGGCGCGAGCCGGTGTCGACGCCGGCCGGGATCTTCACACTCAGGTTCTGCGTCCGGCGCACCATGCCCTGCCCCTGACACTTCGGACACGGATCGCCGATGATGCTGCCCTGGCCGCTGCACTGACCGCAGGTCTTCGCGATGCTGAAGAACCCCTGCTGGAAGCGGACCTGGCCCGAGCCGCGGCACGCCTGACACGTCTTCGGCTTGGTGCCCGGCTTGGCGCCCTGGCCGTCGCACGTGTCACAGGCCGCCATGCGCGGGACGGTGATGGTCTTCTCGCAGCCGAACGCCGCCTCCTCGAAGCCGAGGTCGAGGTTGTAGCGAAGATCGTCGCCTCGGCGCGCGCGGCTCCGGCCGCGGCCATTGCCGCGGGCCTGGCCGAAGAAGTCGCCGAAGATGCCGCTGAAGATGTCCTCGAAGCCGGCGCCGAAGTCGAACCCGCCCCCCGGACCCTCGAACGCGGCCGCGCCGAAGCGGTCGTACTGCGCGCGCTTCTCGGGATCGGAGAGGATCTGGTAGGCGGCCGAGCACTCCTTGAAGTGCTCCTCCGCCGCCTTGTCGTCCGGGTTGCGGTCGGGGTGGTACTTGAGCGCCTGTTTGCGATAGGCGCGCTTGATGTCCTCATCGCTCGCGTCCCGGGAGACCTCGAGCACGTCGTAGAAGTCGCGTCGCGCGGGGGGCATCAGGCGGCGTTATAGCGGAAGCGGGTCGGACCTACCATCGCGATCGATCGAGGCGCACGCGGACTCGCGAACGCTGCCGCGCTCCCGAGTCCGCACACGCCGTCCTCCCGAGCCGTTCTACTCCTTGACCTCTTCGAAATCGGCGTCGACCGCGTCGTCACGCCCCGGCCGCGCCTGTCCGCCGTCTCCGCCCGCGCTCGCGCCGCCGTCCGCGCCCGCGCCATCGCCGGCCGCCCCCTGCTGCGACGCCTTGGCGTACATCGCCTCGGCGAACTTGTGCGCCGCCTGCTCGAGCGCCGTCCGTGCCGACTGCATCCGCTCGGGCTCACCCCCCTCGAGCGCCTTCTTCGCATCGTCGACCGCCGACTGCAGCGCGATCTTCGCCGCCGCATCGACCTCGGCCGGCGCGTCCGCGATCGACTTCTCGGCGCGATACACCACCTGATCGAGCTGGATGCGCGCCTCGACCTCCTCGCGCCGCTTCTTGTCCTCGGCGGCGTTGGCTTCCGCCTCCTTGACCATCTTCTTGATCTCGTCCTCGGACAGACCGCTCGACGCCGTGATCTGGATCGACTGCTCCTTGCCGGTGCCGAGATCCTTGGCGTGGACGTGGACGATGCCGTTCGCGTCGATGTCGAAGGTGACCTCGATCTGCGGCATGCCGCGCGGCGCCGGCGGAATCCCGACGAGGTCGAACTGGCCGAGCAGCTTGTTGTTCGCCGCCATCTCCCGCTCGCCCTGGAAGACCCGGATCGTGACCGCGTTCTGGTTGTCCTGGGCGGTCGAGAAGACCTGGCTCTTCTTGGTCGGGATCGTCGTGTTCTTCTCGATGAGCTTGGTGAAGACGCCGCCCAGGGTCTCGATGCCGAGCGAGAGCGGGGTCACGTCGAGGAGCAGAACGTCCTTCACCTCGCCCTTCAGCACCGCACCCTGGATGCCGGCGCCGATCGCGACCACCTCGTCGGGATTCACGCCCTTGTGCGGCTCTTTCCCGAAGAGCTTCTTCACGCGCTCCTGCACCGCCGGCATGCGGATCATGCCGCCGACCAGGATGACCTCGTCGATGTCCTTCGTAGCGAGTCCGGCGTCACGGAGCGCCGTCGTGCACGGCCCCTCGAGCCGATCGAGGAGGTCCGCCACGAGCATCTCGAGCTTCGCTCGGCTGAGCTTCATGTTGAGGTGCTTCGGCCCCGACTGGTCCGCGGTGACGAACGGCAGATTGATGTCCGTCTCCATTGCCGTCGAGAGCTCGCACTTCGCCTTCTCGGCCGCTTCCTTCAGGCGCTGGAGCGCCATGCGGTCGTTGCGAAGGTCGATGCCCTGGTCCTTCTTGAACTCGTCGGCGAGGTAGTCGATCACGCGCTGGTCGAAGTCCTCGCCGCCGAGGAAGGTGTCGCCGTTGGTCGCCTTCACCTCGAAGACGCCGTCGCCGAGCTCGAGGATCGAGACGTCGAACGTGCCGCCGCCGAGATCGAAGACGGCGATCTTCTCGTCCTTCTTCTTCTCGAGGCCGTACGCCAACGACGCCGCCGTCGGCTCGTTGATGATGCGCTTCACGTCGAGTCCGGCGATCCGGCCGGCGTCCTTCGTCGCCTGGCGCTGGCTATCGTTGAAGTAGGCCGGGACCGTGATGACGGCCTCCGTCACCTTTTCGCCGAGATGGTCCTCGGCGGTCTGCTTCATCTTCTGCAGGATGAAGGCGGAGATCTCCGCCGGGCTGTACTTCTTGCCGCGGATCTCCACCCAGGCGTCGCCGTTGTCGGCCTTGACGATCTTGTAGGGGGAGACCTTGAGCGCTTTCTGCACCTCGGCGTCATCGAAGCGACGACCGATCAGGCGCTTGACCGCGAAGATGGTGTTCTCGGGGTTGGTAATGGCCTGTCGCCGCGCGATCTGACCGACCAGGCGCTCGCCCCCCTCGGTGAACGCCACCGTCGACGGCGTGATGCGGCTCCCTTCCGCGTTGGTGATCACGACGGGATCACCCGCCTCGATGATCGCGACGCAGGAATTGGTGGTGCCCAGGTCTATGCCAATGACTTTCGCCATTCTCGTGGCTCCTTTGTGAGGCGTTCGTTAAGCATCTTCGGCGTTCTTCGCAACGTTCTCGTCGCGCGCCGGGCCCTTGCCGACCGTGACCAGCGCGGGCCGCAGCAGGCGGTCATGCAGGATGTAGCCGCGCTGGTGCTCGTCGATCACCGTGTTCGGCGGGTGTTCGCTTTCGACGTGGCTGATCGCCTCGTGGAAACTCGGGTCGAACGGCGTGCCGCGAGCCGATACCACCTTCACGCCGTGGCGCTCGAAGACCTCGTCGAAGCCACGCAGCACCAACTCGACACCGGCGGCGATCGGATCGTCGCTCCCGGCGTGCGCGAGCGCGCGGTGCAGGTTGTCGATGACCGGGAGCAGATCCTTGAGCAACTGCTCGGACCCGAAGCGCAGCGCATCCTGCTTCTCGCGCGTCGCGCGGCGTTTGAAGTTCTCGAGATCGGCCTGCGCCCTCATCCAGCGGTCCTTGATCTCGGCGATCTCGGCTCGGAGCTCGAGGCGCTCCCGCTCTCCGGCCGCCGCCTCGTCGGCGGCGGCGGGCTCGGCCGAGCCGGCGTCGGCGGCGGCGCCCGCCGGCGTTTCGACGCTCTTCGGGCGCATCGCGTCCTCGTCCGACATCCGTCGCTGCCCCCTTCTGATTGGATTCGTTCGGGAAAATTCCGAAGACCCGCGCGAACCTAAGACCGATTCGCGTCCTGTCAACCGAGCGGCCCGACATTTGCCGCGTAGGCAGACGCCAGATACTTAAGGATGCCGGTGCCCGCATCGATCGTTCCGCACGAGGAGATCGTCACCCCGGCGGTGGTCGTCCGTACGCGCGCCTTCGGGGAGTCCGACAAGATCGTGACCTTCCTCACCCGCGATCGCGGCAAGGTCGCCGGCATCGCCAAGGGGGCGCAGCGGTCGAAACGCCGCTTCGTCAACGTGCTCGAACCCTTCACCCACGTCGAGGTGACCTTGCGGACGCGCACCAACCGCGACCTGGCATTCGTGGACGCGTGCGTGCTGCGCGACGCGCCGATCGCCATCGCACGCGATCTCGTGAAGTTTGCGTACGGCAGCTACGTGCTGGAGCTGACCGATCGCATGGTCCGCGAGCACGAGGCCGGACCCGAGACCTACGAGCTCGTCCGCGACGCGATCGCGCTCCTCGAGCACGGCGACGCCGAGCCCGGCATCTTGCGCGGTTTCGAGCTGCACCTCCTCAGGCTCACGGGCTACGAACCCGAGCTCGACCGCTGTCGGAAGTGCGGCGCGTCCGCCGGACCCGACGCCACCATGTACGTGTACCCCGCCCGCGGCGGCGTGCTCTGCGTCCGCTGCCGGGGCGAGGGTCGGGCGTATCAGGCGTCACCGCCGGTGCTGGAGCGCCTGATCGCGTTGCAGCGCACCGAGTTCAGCGACTGCGCCGGGGAGCACCTCCGGCTCGCCCCGGCAATGGCGGCCGAGGCCCGGGCGCTCGTCCGCTGCTTCTTCGCGGCGGACCTCACCGCGCCTCTCGCGTCCGAGAAGCTCCTCGAATCCCTCTGACGCGCGGCGGGCACACGCGCTTGACGATGGAAGGCGCGCCGGGCTATCGGCGGGTATCCCGCCACTCCCCGCCGGAGGTGCCGCATGCAGCGCTCGTCGTCCACACCCTGGAAGCTCCGCGTCTGCGCGGCCGCCGTCGCGGTGGGATGCGCCGCCATCCTTCACGGCGCCGTCACACGGGAGGACGTCCGAGCGCAGAGCGGCCCCGCGCTCGATCACTTCACCTGCTATCAGGCGAAGCCGTCGAAGGGGTTCCCCGGCTTCACGCCGCTCCCGGGCTTGCCGCTCGTCGACGGGCTCGGCGCCGAGCTCGTCGACGTCAAGAAGACGCGCACGCTCTGCAACCCCACCAACCTGAACGGCCAAGACCCGAGCGCCCCCTCGCACGACGAGCACCTCGTGAGCTACCAGATCAAGCGCTCTTCCGGGCAGCCGAAATTCGCGAAGCTGCGAAATCAGACCGTAGTGGACGCGTTCGGCACGCTTTCCGTCGACGTCAAGAAGCCGGTGCGCCTCATGGTCCCGAGCGCGAAGATGGTCCTCGCGCCGCCCCCGCCGCTGGCGGCGCCGGTCACCGACCACTTCACGTGCTACGCCGTAAGCGTCAGCCGCGGCGCGCCGAAGTTCACGGCGGTCCAGAACCTCCAGGCGATCGACCAGTTCGGGAGCCTCACCGTGGGCGCGAAGAAGCCGACGGCGCTCTGCCTCGCGACCGACAAGAACGGCGAGGAGCCGGGCGCCGAAACCCACCCCGACCACCTCATGTGCTACCAGATCCGACGCGGCTCGTCCTTCACACCGGTCCTCCAGACCTACGTCGACAACCAGTTCGGCCCCGAGACGCTCGACGTGACGAAGCCGGTCGAGCTCTGCGTGCCCGCGCTCCTGAACCCGGTCCCGACGCCGACGCCGACGCTGAGCGCGACACCGGATCCGACCGGCACGCCGACCCGCACGGCAACTCCGACCCGCACCGCGACCGCGACCGCGACGCCGACCCCGACCGCGACGGTGACCCTCACCGCGACGTCCACCGCCACCACGACGCCGACCGCGACCGCGACCGCGACGCCGACCGGAACGACGCCGACCCCGACCCTGAGCGCCACACCGACGCCGACCGTCACGGCGACCCCGACCGTCACCGAGACCCCGACCCCCACGACGACCCCGACCGCCACGGACACCCCGACCGTCACGGAGACCCCGACCGCCACCCTCACGCCGACGCCGACACCCACGCCGCTCAGCCGCACCTGCACGATCGGCGGTCCCTCAGGCCTCGTCGGCCTGCAGTTCAAGGGCGTCCCGCTCTTCGGCAACCTGCGCCTGACCGGCGCCCTGACCGGCTCGCAGACGATGCAGCTCCAGCCAGCGGACGGCAACGGCATCCGTCAGATCATCGTCCCGGCGAACTCCATCGTTTTCGACCCGATCGTGATCAATCCGCCTATCGGGTCCGCGATCCGCCTCTGCGTCTCGCCGACCGGACCCGACGGCGCCGGCAAGCTCGATTGCGACGGCGGCGAGCCGAACGTCAACGTCACCGCGCGGCAGGACCACAACACCAACAATGCGCCCGGCGGTAACGGCGGCTTGCCGCAGGATCCCGAGTGCGACGACACGCGGACGGCTCCGGACGGCAGCGTGTCCGCGGCGTGCCTGGAGTCCTCGGTCACCGGTTGCAACAGCAGCGATCCGCACATGGGCGTCTGCAACAGCCCGGTCGAGCACGTCGAGAGCGGCACCTTCGCGAGCGGCAGCTTGCGGGTGGTCGAATACCTGCGTCTACGCCAGGTGAGCAACGTCGGCGGGGACGGCGTACAGTGCACTGGCGACGACACCTACTCCGCGACGACCGACCTCACCGTCTTCCTCACCACCGGCGCGGCGCGCGGCACGATCTATGACGCCAAGAACTCCGCCAACAGCCTGCTCGATCATCAGGCGACCGGGTGCACGAACTGCACGACGCAGGTCACCGGCGCGCCGCGCGCCTGCAGCGCGATCGACGGTCCGGGCGGTAGTCTGACGGGATTGAAGATCGGCGCCGGCTTCCCCGCCCTCGACCTCGACGCGACCGCCGGCGACGGCGCGGTGACCATCGAGGTGACCTGCCAGTGAGCGCGACCGGCGGCCGGTTGTGAGGGCGCGGCGCGCTCGTCAAATTGACCCTCCACAGGTGGGGTGATATCGACCCGCCTCTTGGGAACCCCCACCGATAGCGGCTCCGGCGGCCAGCGCGCCGTCACGATGGAGAAGATCGCGAGCCTCTGCAAGCGCCGCGGCTTCGTCTTCCAATCGAGCGAGGTCTACGGCGGCCTCGGCAGCTGCTGGGACTACGGACCCCTCGGCGTGGAGCTCAAGCGCAACATCACCGAGGCCTGGTGGCGAGACATGATCACCTCGCGCGAGGACATGGTGGGCCTCGACGCGGCGATCCTGATGCACCCGCGCGTCTGGGAGGCGTCGGGCCACCTCGCCGGCTTCACCGACCCACTCGTCGACTGCAAGGTCTGCAAGCACCGCTTCCGCGCCGATCAGCTGACGGAGCCGCGCTGCCCAGATTGCGGGGGCGAGCTCACCGAATCGCGGAACTTCAACCTGATGTTCAAGACGTTCATGGGGCCGGTCGAGGACACCGCGAGCGTCGTGTACCTGCGCCCCGAGACCGCGCAGGGCATCTTCGTCAACTTCCAGAACGTCCTGAACGCGGCGCGCCAGAAGATCCCGTTCGGCATCGGCCAGATCGGCAAGTCCTTCCGGAACGAGATCACGCCCGGCAATTTCCTCTTCCGCACCCGCGAGTTCGAGCAGATGGAAATCGAGTTCTTCGTCAAGCCGGGCGAGGACGAGATGTGGCACCGGTACTGGAAGCAGACGCGCTTCGATTGGTACCTGAAGTACGGCATCGATCGGGCGCGGCTTCGCCTCAGGGAGCACGGCGCGGACGAGCTGGCGCACTACGCCAAGGGCTGCGCGGACGTCGAGTACGAGTTCCCCTTCGGCTGGTCCGAGCTCGAGGGCATCGCCAACCGCGGCGACTTCGATCTCAAGCAGCATGCCGAGTTCAGCGGCAAGGATCTCTCGTTCTTCGACGAGGAGCGCCGCGAGCGCTTCGTCCCGTACGTGATCGAGCCGTCGGCGGGCGTCGGTCGCCCGCTCCTCGCCTTCCTCGTCGACGCGTACGACGAGGAGGTCGTGCAGGACGAGACGCGCGTCGTGCTGCGACTCGACCCGCGTCTCGCACCCGTCAAGGCCGCCGTCTTCCCGCTCATGCGCAAGGAGGGCCAGCCCGAGAAGGCGCTCGCCATCCGCGACCTGCTCAAGCGACACTTCGCGGTCGCCTACGACCAGGCCGGGGCGATCGGCCGGCGCTATCGCCGGCAGGACGAGATCGGCACGCCGTTCGGGATCACCGTCGACCACGAGACGATGCAAAACGACACCGTGACGGTGCGGGAACGCGATTCCATGCAGCAAGTGCGCATGCCCGTCGAGCGCCTGGTCGACGAGCTGCGCGCGCGCGTGACCGCCGACCGCGCGGGCGTCGTAGCCACAGCGCTCTGAAACGAGCAGACCGCGCGCGCCGCATGCCCGGCATGGCGCGCCCCAGATCGAAACGGAGTCCTCCGACATGGCCAAGAGTTCCCGTGGGAAGAGCACGAAGAAGACGACGAAGCGCGCCACGAAGAAGGTCGTCGCGAAGCGCGCGGCCGTGAAGGCGCGCGCGGCCGCGAAGCCGAAGGCCGCCGGCAAGGCCGCGAGCGCGAAACGCGGAAAGAAGTACGTCTACTCGTTCGGGGGCGGCCGCGCCGACGGCAAGGCCGAGATGAAGAACCTCCTCGGCGGCAAGGGTGCGAACCTCGCCGAGATGGCGGGGATGGGCCTGCCGGTGCCGCCGGGTTTCACGATCTCGACCGACGTCTGCACCTATTACTACGACAACCGTCGCACCTACCCGGCGGAGCTGAAGAAGCAGGTCGCGGAGCACCTCGCGCGCGTCGAGAGCCTGGTCGGCCGGAAATTCGGCGACGCGACCAAGCCGCTCCTGGTCTCGGTGCGCTCGGGCGCGCGCGCGTCCATGCCGGGCATGATGGATACCGTCCTGAACCTCGGCCTCAACGACGAGACCGTCCAGGGCCTGATCGCGGATTCCAACAACGAACGCTTCGCGTGGGACTCGTACCGCCGCTTCGTGCAGATGTACGGCGACGTCGTGCTCGGCCTGAAGCCCGAGGATCCGAAGCAAGCCGACCCCTTCGAGGAGATCCTCGAGCGCAAGAAGCACGCGCGCGGCGCCAAGCTCGATACCGATCTCAGTGCGAGCGACCTGCGCGAGCTGGTCACCGAGTTCAAGGCCATCATCGAGGAGAAGAAGAACGTCGCCTTCCCGGATGATCCCCACGACCAGCTGTGGGGTGCGATCGGTGCGGTCTTCGGCTCGTGGCAGAACGCTCGCGCCATCACCTACCGGAAACTCTACGGCATCCCGGACGAGTGGGGCACGGCCGTGAACGTGCAGGCGATGGTCTTCGGCAACCTCGGCGACGACTGCGCGACCGGCGTCGGCTTCTCGCGCGACCCCGCGACCGGCGAGCGGGCCTTCTACGGCGACTTCCTGGTGAACGCGCAGGGCGAGGACGTCGTCGCCGGCATCCGCACTCCGCAGCCGCTCAGCAAGAAGGCTGCGATCGAGGACGCGACGGCGCAGGGCATCGCCGAGGGCGCGCGGTTGCCGTCGCTCGAGGAGACCATGCCGGACCTGTACCGGCAGCTCATCAAGATCGCCGCCCAGCTCGAGAAGCACTACAAGGACATGCAGGACATCGAGTTCACCATCGAGCGCCGTCGCCTCTACATGCTGCAGACGCGAAACGGGAAGCGCACCGCGCACGCCGCGATCAAGATCGCGGTCGACATGGTGAAAGAGAAGCTGATCGAGCGCGACACGGCGATCACGCGCGTGGATCCCGACTCGATCGACCAGTTGCTGCACCCGGGCCTCGATCCCAAGGCCGAAAAGAAGCTCATCGCCAAGGGCGTCGCGGCCTCGCCGGGCGCCGCCGCCGGCGAGGTCGTGTTCAGCGCCGACGATGCGGAAGCCGAGGCCAATGCGGGCAAGAAGGTGATCCTCGTCCGCATCGAGACGTCGCCGGAGGACATCCACGGCATGAACGTCGCCGAAGGCATCCTGACGGCGCGCGGCGGCAAGGCGTCGCACGCGGCGGTCGTGGCGCGCGGCATGGGCAAGACGTGCGTCGCCGGATGCAGCGACCTCGAGATCCGCTACGAGGGCGAGTACTTCCTCGCCAGGGGCGGCGTGCGCGTCGGCCGTGGCGACTGGATCACGCTCGACGGTTCGACCGGCGAGGTGTTCCTCGGCAGGGTGCCGACCGTCCAGCCGGAAGGCGAGTCGGGCGACTTCGCAACCCTTATGAGCTGGGCCGACAAGACCCGCACGCTCAAGGTCCGCACCAACGCGGACACGCCGAAGGACGCGGCGGTCGCACGCAAATTCGGCGCCGAGGGCATCGGCCTCTGCCGCACCGAGCACATGTTCTTCGAGGCCGAGCGCATCGACGCCGTTCGGGAGATGATCCTCGCCTCCGACACCGCCGGCCGCGAGCGCGCACTCGCGAAGCTCTTGCCGATGCAGCGCGGCGACTTCGTCGCGATCTTCCGCGAGATGGCGGGGCTGCCGGTGACGATCCGGCTCCTCGACCCGCCGCTCCACGAGTTCCTGCCGCAGACCGATGCCGACACCGACGAGCTCGCGGCCAAGATCGGCGTCGACGCCGCGAAGCTGAGGGCGCGCCGCGACCAGCTGCACGAGATCAACCCGATGCTCGGGATGCGCGGCTGCCGCCTCGGCGTCGTCTACCCGGAGATCTACCTCATGCAGGTGCGCGCCATCATGGAGGCGGCCTGCGAGGTTGCGCGCGACAAGGTGAAAGTGATCCCGGAGATCATGATTCCGCTCGTCGGCCACGTGAAGGAACTCGCGCGGCTCCGCAAGCAGGCCGACGATCTCTGCCGCGCGATCATCGCCGAGACCGGCCAGAAGGTCGCCTACACGATCGGCACCATGATCGAGGTGCCGCGCGCGGCGCTCACCGCCGACGAGGTGGCGCGCGAAGCCGAGTTCTTCTCGTTCGGCACCAACGACCTGACGCAGATGGGCTTCGGGCTCTCGCGCGACGACGCCGCGACGTTCCTCCCGCAGTACGTCGACAGCGGCATCCTCCCGGTCGACCCGTTCGCGAGCCTCGACCAGAGCGGCATCGGCCAGCTGATGGAGATGGGCGTCCGCAAGGGCCGCGCTAGCCGCGCCAACTTGAAGATCGGCATCTGCGGCGAGCACGGCGGCGACCCGAGCTCGATCGACTTCTGCCACCGCATCGGTCTCGACTACGTGTCGTGCTCACCCTACCGCGTGCCGGTCGCCCGCCTCGCGGCGGCGCACGCGGCGCTCGCGGGCAACACGAAGAAGAAATGAGCGGCCCGGGTCGGCGAGGCGTGACGGGGGGCGTGCGCGGCACGACGCGCGTCTACGGCATCCTCGGCGACCCGGTCGCGCACAGCCTCTCCCCGGCGATGCAGAACGCGGCGTTCGCCGCCGCCGGCATCGACGGCGTCTACGTTCCCTTCCCCGTCGCGGCCGCCGACCTCGCGGCGACGATGACCGGGCTCTTCGCCGTCGGCGTCGCGGGCCTGAACGTGACGGTCCCGCACAAGGAGGCCTCCGCTCGCCTCTGCGTCGCGCTCCGTCCCCGCGCGCGCGCCTGCGGCGCCGCCAACACGCTGATCCGCACGCCGCGCGGCTGGGTCGGCGACAACACGGACGGCGCCGGCCTCGTGGCGTCGCTCGCCGAACGCCGCTTCGACCCGCGCGGCAAGAACGTGCTGTTGATCGGCGCCGGCGGCTCGGCGCGGAGCGTCGCGCACGCGTTCGCGCGCGCCGGAACCCGCCTCCTGATCGTCGCCAACCGGACGCCGCAGCGCGCCGTCGATCTGGTCGCGACGCTCCGCAGGCGCGACGCCTACGCGGCCGATCTCCGTGTACTCGCCAACCCCGAGGTGCTCGGCCGTCTCGATCTGATCGTCGATTGCACATCGACGAGCCTCGGGTCGGGCGTCCTCCCGCCGATCCGCTTCGCCGACACCCGCCGCGACCTGCTGTGCTGCGACCTCATGTACGGGAAGACGTCGCGATTCCTCGCCGCGGCCCACCATGCTGGGCGGCGCACCGTCGACGGCGGCGGCATGCTGCTCCACCAGGGCGCGCTCGCCTTCACGCTCTGGAACGGCACGCCGGCGCCGATCGGAGCGATGCGGCGGGCGCTCGGGCGCGCGACGCGCCGCGCCTCCGCGCGCTGAGACGCGGAGCGCTCGACGGCCCGCGCGGCCCGCCCGCGGACACCCGGCCCGCCCGCGGACGGCGCGCGAGGAGATCCGGCGGCGCGCCCGGGCACCCGAGGTGCACCGCGAGCTCGGCGTCGCCGAAAGCGCCTCCGGCGCGGCCGCGCTGCGTCCAGGTGACGGCGCGGGCGGCGTCGACGGTGAAGAAGCCCGGCAGGAGCCGACCCGCGTCGCCGGCGAAGCCGGCGACCGCCGCCACGGTGCGCGCGCGATCGGCGACGAAAGGATACGGAAAGCTCGTGTCGCGCGCGAACGCCGCGACGGCCGCCGGCACGCCGGGCACAAGCACGACGAACGTCGCACCGCAGGCGCGCAAGCGCGGCAGCGCGCGGCCGAGGCGGCGGAGCTGCTCGCGACACACCGGACACCACGCGGCCTTCACGGTGACGAAGACGAGACGCCCGCCGGCGGCGAGCCTCGCGACGTCGACCGGCGCTCCAGTCACGTCCTGGAGCGTCGGCGGAACGACGGCCGGGCCTGCGGCACGGGCGACCGACGACGCGGCGAGGACCAGCAGTACGCCGACCATGCGGCGAAGCGCGTCCATGACGCGACCATGCGCGCGATCGCCGGCGCTGACAAGGCGGCGAGCTAGCGCGCCGCGCCCGCCGGCACCGGCGGCGCCGCGAAGACGCCGGTTACCGAGAGGTAGGCGCTCGCGCCGGCGTCGAAGTCGTACGAGCCGAGCACCTCGATCCGAACCGGCCACCCCGTCGGGCGGAACGTGAGCCGCGTGCCGAATCCCATCAGACGCGCGGCCGTATCGCTGAGCGCATGGTCCTCGTAGACGGTGAGCGAGAAGCCGCGCCCCGCCAGGAGATCGGACACGAGGGTCCGCTGCATCACCACCTCCTGCCCCTCGTCGGCGCGCGCCCGTACGCGGGTCAAGGAGACGATGGCGCGGCCCTGTGCCCGCGCGAAGATCGCCACCGTCGGGAGCTCGGCGCGGTGGCCGTCCTCGGGCGGATTCGGGACCAGCGTCACGAACCGCCCAAGACCGACGGGATTGCGCTTGCAGTGCTCGACCAGGCGGGAGAGCGGATCGGCGCTCGGCGCGGGCCGCCGCTGCTCCCACGCCGCGAATCCGGGAGCGTCGCCGCGCTCGAGGAGCCAGCGCTCGGGACCGGGCGCGCCGTCCTCCGCCCGCGCCGCGGTTGCGGCAGTGACCAGCAGGAACACGAGCGCCGGAGCGCGCAGCATGCGGCAGTCCGCCTGCTCAAACAGTACGCCCGCGCCCGCACCGCAGGCAAAGGAAATCGCGTCGACGATCGCGCCGCGACGCGGCACGGTAACGGCACTCACGGAATCCGGCGCGCCTGCCGATATGGCGAGACGAGACGAGCGGGCGGCGGACGCGCATGCGAAGTCCATGGAGGTCTCGCATGCGTCGCAACCGCTGCTCGTAGCCGTTGAGCCAGGCGCGCCGCGCCATTACGACGACGAGCAGGATGCGACCCTCGAACCGACGCTTCATCCCCGCACACGGAGGCTCCGCCGCGTGACGACCGTGTCCCGTCTCGGCGAGTTGCTGGTGCGGCGCGGCCAGATCGAAGCCGCCCACCTCGAGCGCGCCATGAGCGAGCAGCGCCATCAGGGCGGCGCCCTCGCGAGCCACCTCGTCAAGCTCGGCTTCATCAACGAGGACGCCCTCCTCTCGTATCTCCAGAAGGAGTACCGCCTCCCGGTCGTCGACCCGTCGAACCTCGACATCCCGCCCGAGGTCCTCGGTCTCGTGCCGGCCGCGATGGCGCAGAAGCACCACCTCATCCCGGTGAACCTCGTGCGATCGAACCTCACGATCGCGATGGCCGACCCGTCGAACCTGGTCGCCATCAACGAGGTGAAGTTCCTGACCGGCTACGACGTGAAGATCGCCGTCGCCGGCGCCACCGCGATCCAGCGCGCGCTCGACCGCTACTACGACGCCGCCGCGAACTACGACCAGATGCTGAACGAGCTCGGCGAGAACGGTGACGTCCAGCTGGTCCAGGGGGAGGAGGAGGTCAGCCTCCAGGATCTCGAGCGCGCCACCGAGGAAGCGCCGGTGGTCCGCCTCGTGAACGCCCTCCTCACCGACGCCATCAAGAAGCGCGCGAGCGACGTCCACATCGAGCCGTACGAGAAGATGCTGCGCGTGCGCTTCCGCATGGACGGCGTGCTCTACGAGATCATGCAGCCGCCGGTGAAGCTCAAGAACGCCATCACCTCGCGCGTGAAGGTCA
>JADYZW010000057.1 GCA_020852955.1 Deltaproteobacteria bacterium
CGACCCGCTGCTTAAAAGGCAGCTGCTCTAACCACCTGAGCTAACGGCCCGCGGAGGCCGGACTCTACGCATTCCCCGGCGTGCGGGCAACCGCCGCGGGGGCGGATGGCGCGCTCGGGCCGCTCCTATGCACGGCCGTCGACGGCCGGCGCGCCGAGCGATTGTCCCGCGCGCGCGTCCGGGTTAGCTCCTCGTCCATGACCGACGCCGAGCAGTCCCTGCGCGCCCGCCGCGAGGCGGTCGTCCGCGAGCACATGGAGTCCGAGAACCGGCACGACTTCGACGCGACGATCGCGACCTTCTCGCGGCCGCGCTACGAGATCGTGCCGACAGGCGACGTCTACGACGGCGAGGCGGCGGTGCGCGGCTACTTCGCGGCGTCGCGCGGCGCGTTCCCGGACCAGCGAAACGAGGTGAGGTCCCTGCGCCACGCCGACGACGCGGTGATCGCCGAGTTCGACCTCCTCGGCACCCACCTGGGACCGCTCCGCGGGATCCCGCCGACCGGGAAGGCGTTCCGCTGTCCGATGACGGCGTTCTTTGTCTTCGAGGGCGACCGTATCGTCTGCGAGCGCGTCTACTTCGACTCGGCGACGATCCTGCGCCAGCTCGGCCTCGCGCCGGCGCTCCCCGGCGCGTAGGGGCGAGGGAGACGGCGGCGCCCGTCGCGCGGGGCGCGCGCGGCCCGTCGGCCTCCCCGCGCGCCCGCGCGATCCGCTGTCATTCGCCCTGTCATTCCCCTGAGCAATCGTGCGGAGCTGCACGGGCCTGCATATCCGCCTTCCGATCGTCCGACTCAACCACTGGAAACGTCGAGGCTTTCCTTCGGAACGACGCTTGCTCATCCGAACCCCATCTCGCACCTGACGAGCTTCGATCTCGGGTGGCATCGTGCCGCGGCTTCACGAGTTCGAGCCTCACACCGGAGGTTTCATGGCTACGAAAACACAGCTCCGTTTCACCATCGCGATCGCAGTGGCGCTCGCCGCCGTTTCGGTCGCGATGCCGGACCTGGCCCTCGCAGGGCATCGGCACTACCGCGGCGCCCCCGAGGTCGATCCGAGCACCTTGAGCAGCGCGATCGCTCTCGCGCTGGGTGGCGTCGCCATCCTGCGCGACAAGTTCCGACGCTAGGCCGGACTGAACCATCGGCACCCGGGTGGCGCGCGCGTCCCACGGACGTACGCGCCGCCCGGCATTCTCCCCCCTCGCCTCTCCCTCCATTCCCCGTTCTCGGGCGTTCCGATCTCCCTCTCGCTGACATTCGACGGTAGGCTGCGTCGGGTGCGCATGCCCTTCGCCCGCCTGATCGGCTTGGTCGCGCTGCTCGCGGCCGAGCTCTGGATCTTGATGCTCCGCTTCAGCACCCAGTCGCTCGAAGCGACCGGGCAGCACTGGTGGGCCGATACGCTGTGGCGGTGGAAGATCATGTTGCCGCCACTCGCGATCGCGACGTCGACCGCCGGCATCCTGCTCGGCGGCGACCGGTTGCGTCACGAGCTGCGAGCCGTGGCCACCGACCTCCGCACACCGCACCGGGCATGGCCGTATCTCGCGGCGCACGTCGTGGCGCTCGCGGTCTTCGCCAGGCTCACCGCCTTTCTGCTCGAGGGCTCCTTCACCACCTCCTCGGCGAAGCCGCTCTGGGTCGCCGTCTGGTTCGCGGCCGCCGGCGTCACGGCCGGATGCTGGGGCGCGAGCCTCCTCGCGCCGCGCATATGGCTCGCCGTCGCATGGCGCGCCCGCGCGCTCGCCTTGTTGATCGCGCTCGTCGGCGCGATGGCGTGGGTCGCGGGGCTCATCACGCAGGGCTTGTGGGATCCGCTCCGCCACGCGACCATGAACCTCGTCGCCGCGATGGTCCACCTGATGGCGCCCGACCCGATGTTCGCGCCCGAGGACCTGGTCGTCGGCACCGAGCGCTTCTCGGTGCGCGTCCTGAGCGAGTGCGCCGGGTACGAGGGCATCGGCCTCATCTGGGTGTTCCTGAGCGCGTACCTCGTCAGCCATCGGCAGGAGCTTCGCTTCCCGCGCGCCCTCCTCCTGATCCCGATCGGTACCCTCGCCGTGTGGGTCGCGAACGCGCTCCGCCTGACGGTGCTGATCGCGATCGGCACCTGGATCTCGAGCGACATCGCCCTCGGGGGCTTCCACTCCTACAGCGGCTCGCTCCTGTTCTCGGGCGTCGCGCTGGCGCTCGTGTGGGCGGCGCGCCGCTCGTCCGCCTTCAGCGTCACGCCGCTCGGCGCCGCCGACGCCGCCGACGCCGCCGGCCCGAACGTCACCGCCGCCTACCTCGGGCCCTTTCTCGCGATCGTCTCGACCCAGATGCTCGCCGGCGCGGCGTCGACCGGCAGCACGAGCTTCGACCTCTGGTACCCGGCGCGCGTGCTCGCCGTCGTGGCGGTCCTCGCCGCCTTCCGGAGCGTCTACCGCGGCATCCGCTGGACCTGCTCGTGGGCGGCGGCCGGCGCCGGGATCGGAGTCTTCGCGCTCTGGATGGCACTCGAGCCCGCACCCGACGCCGCGAAGCAGGCCGCGTTCGCCGGCGCGCTCGAAGCGCTCGGCCCGGCAGGAATGGCGGCATGGCTCGCGTTTCGCGTGGTCGGCTCCGTCGTGACGGTGCCGATCGCCGAGGAACTCGCGTTCCGCGGCTATCTCCACCGCCGGCTCGTCGACGCCGACTTCGAGCGGGTCGCATTCCGCCGTTTCACGTGGACCGCGTTCGTCGTGTCGTCCGCGATCTTCGGCGTCATGCACGGACGGTGGCTCGCCGGAACGCTCGCCGGCATGTGCTACGCCCTCGTCATGTACCGCCGGGGCGAGCTCGGCGACGCGATCGCCGCGCACGCGATCACGAACGCGCTCATCGCGGCCTGGGTGCTCGCGACGGGGCACTGGCTGCTCTGGTGACCCGGCCGGACCGCATGGCGCCGCCGCGACGCCGGGTCGCAGCGAGATGTCAGGAGCGACGGTCCAGGATGAAACGCGCGCGGTACTCGCCGAAGTCGCGGGCGATGCTCTCGGGCGTGAGCCCGAACTCCTCGAGCGCGTACTGGTGCGGCGGCCGCCCCTCGCGCGGGCTCGTCGCCATGAAGGCGCGCATCGCCCGCTCGACCTCGGCCGTGAGCACGAGGCCGGCGGCGTCGTAGATCCGCCGCGCCTGCGCGACCGGATCACGGACGGCGTCGAGGTACCAGACGTCGACGAAGCAGCCCGGATGCCGATCGCGCACGGCGAGGCAGCGCCGGAGCGCTGCCGCCATCCTGGCGTTCCAGAGCCGCCCCACGACCTGCGGGTCGACGTGTTCGGCGGCAAGCACCCAGAGCGCCGTGATCATGCTGGCGAGCGACGGGATCGATTCGAGCGGATCGCGATGCGTCTGCACGAGGAGCGCACCCGGAAAGACGTCGAGCAGCACGTCGGCATGGCCGAGGTGGTGCGGCGTCTTGAGCACCCAGCGCTCGGCGCGCTGGCCGGCGCGCTTCTTCTGCCACTGCAGGAGTTGGAGGAGCTTCCGGAGGTAGCGATACCCCGGCGTCTGATCGTGGGCGTCGAGCCACCGGCCGTACGAGGGCACGTTCGCCGCCGACTCCGGGACCGTGCTCAGGAAGGCGTGCTCGAGGAGCAGGATCTCCTCGTCGGGCGCCATCGCGTCGAGCGGGTGGATCGCGGCGAGCGCGGGCGAGCCGTCGAGCATCGTCTGCACCTCGGCCTTCGCCTGTGCGATGCGCGGATCGGCGGCGCCGAACGTGCCGCCGGGAAACGGCGCCGGATAGCGGCACTCGAACCAGCGCGCCGAGTAGAGGCGCGGATCCTGCGCGAGCGTGCGATGCAGGAACGTCGTCCCCGTCCGCGGCAGACCGACGATCACGATCGGCGCGCCGATCTCCTCGTCGAGGATCTCGGGGTGGCGCCGGAAAGCGTCCTCGGCGCGGAGCCGATTCACCAGGAGATCGACGGTGCGGCCCCGCTGCGCCGCGCGGCCGAAGTCGAAGAGCCCGGCCTCCGTATCGAGCGCCGCCAGCAGCACGCGGAGCGGCTCGCGAAACGACTCGTCGCCGAAGTCGGCGAGGCCGGCCTTCTGCCGGGCTTCGTCCAGAATCGACCGCTCGTCGAGACTCGTCGGCGTCTCCATGGCGTGCCGTTCTCCTAATAACCCTCGCGCCCCCGCTCCGCACGAGGCGTGCCGCCGGCAGATCGCGTCTCGAACGACCGCATGCGAGGGCTAGCGCACCAGCGTCTCGACGCGCGGGATCGGGTCGACGATCTCGCGCGCGCCGATCCAGCGGAAGCACATCGTCCCTTCGGCGTGGCCCGCCGTGTCGAGCCAGTTCGGCCGTCCCGGATCGCGGCCGGCGATGACGATCGCGCACCCGCCGTCGGGGCCATACACCGCCGTGTGCTTGCTCACGTGCGCGCGCCCGTAGCGGTAGTCCATCGACTCCATCCAATGGTTGTTGATCTGCAGGTTCCAGCTCTCGCACGGCGGGATGCGCGGCACCTCGACCACCAACGCCTCGTCCGGACGGAGGCGGAAGTATCCGTGGTAGTAGTGGATCGACGGGTCGCCGCCGGCGGCGAGGTAGCGCGCCTGATCCTGGCGCGGCAACACGTTCGGCGCGGCGGCGAAGCCGGCCGCCCAGTCGGCGAAGACCCGCGCCGTGCCTTCGACGAAGCGCGCCGCGTTCCCGAGACGGCGCGCGATCGTCGCCGGGTCGAGAGGCCGCGGCGCCGCCGGCGTCGGGTGGCGGGCGAGCGTGAGGTCGGCGCGGCGCTCGCGGGCGCGGTCGAGGAAGGTCTGGCGCACGATCAGCATGGAGGTCGCAGACGTCATCGGCAGCCAGTTGCCGTCGTGCGGGGTCGCGCTGACGATCACCTCGAAGCGCCCGTCCGGGCCGACCGCGAGCCGGGTGCTGTCGAGGAAGCCGGTCGGCGCGAGGCCGCCGGTCGAGCCGTAGTCGCCGGCCTTGGTGCTGAAGCCGAGGTAGTGCACGGTACCGCGCGTGCCGCTGATCGCGTACTCGAGCCGGCCGTCGAGGCACGCGTTCTGGTAGAAGTTGTCGGGGTTGTCGGCGCCGATCTTCAGCGTTTCGTGCGAGAGGCTGTAGAAGCCGGGCGCTTCCGCGTCGGCGAACTCGACGCACGCTTCGAGCGCCCCGCGCGTGAGGCGCGAGAGGTAGCGCCAGCCCTCGGCGCGCGTGAGGTCGTCGGCGGGCGCGTCGGGACGGAGGATCTGCGCGCCGGCGTGCGCGAGCGCGGCGCAGAACGCCGCCCAGGGATCGCCGTCGCGGGCTTCGTTCATGCGGCGCACCGTACGGGCTTCCGTCCACGCCGGCAACCGCGGCAGTGGGCGCCGGCGCCGCGCCACCCGCGACGACCCGGCGCGGCGGCCACCGCCGGCCGCGCACCGATGCGCGCGTCAGCGCCGCGGCGCCGCGTACGGCGGCGCCTTCCACGTCGCCGGGAGCTCGGGCGGCGGCGCGCCGGCGCGCACGAGTCCGATCTCCTCGCGGTAGCTCGGGGTCCGCAGCCCGCCGTCCATCCGCATCTTGCCGACGCAGCGCACGACCCGCGCGTCCGAGACGACGCGCGCCGTCCCAAGGGAGAGGTGCCCGAGGCGGACGTTCAGCACGTCGCCGCGGCGCCTGAACGGCGTCCCGTCGGTGACGAACAGCACCTTCCTGCCGGCGGGCGTCGGCGGCGAGGTCGTGGCGCCGAAGCTCGCGACGGCGCGTCCCGCGCGGTCGAAAAACTGCACCGCGAAGCGGCGCCGCACCGGGTCGCGGTGGCGGCAGGCGATCATCGTCACGCCGGTCTGCTCGAAGCCGCCGACGCGCGCCGCGCGGTAGATCACGCGCCCGAACGCCGGCGACGGCGCGGACGACGGCGGCGCCGGCGCGACGGTCGCCGTCGGGCGCGGCGCCGCGGCCACCGACGCCGTCCACATCGCGATCGCCGCCACGGCTCCCCCGACGCGCACGCCGGCGTGCTCTAGCGAGGCGGCGCCGGAGGGTCAACGCGGGCGGCGCACGTGTGGGCGGACGACGCGGTCAGCGCATCGACGACACGCCCCACAAAACGAAGACGCCTCGGCGGATCGGCCGAGGCGTCTTCGATCGGATCTCGCTCGCCGCGGTCAGCGAGCGACGGCACTGCTTCCCGAACGTGTCGTGGGGCGCACGGGAACGGGAGCCGCGCGATCCGTGCGCGGCGCGTCGGAACGGACGGCTACTGAACGGCGACCAGCGTCGGTCCCGCGTACTTCTTCAAGAGGCGCTCGACCTTCTCGCGGACGATCTCCGGATCAACGACCGGCTTGGCCAGATAGTCGTCGCAGCCGATGGCGAGCGCCTTCTGCTCGTCGCCCGCCATCGCCTGCGCGGTGAGCGCGATGATCGCGACGCGCCGGCCGCCGGCGGTGAGGCGGATGCGCTTGGTCGCTTCCCAGCCGTCCATCACCGGCATCTTGAGGTCCATGAAGATGAGGTCGGGAGAATGCTTCTCGGTCATCTCGATCGCCTCGAGGCCGTTCTGCGCCTCCAGGATCTCGAAATCGCCGATCTTACGAAGCCGGTAGACGAGAATCCGCCGGTTGTCCTCGTTGTCCTCGACGACCAGGATCTTCTTACGGTTCATGGTTGGTGCCTTTCATGGACGCGTCGCCGCCGCGTGCGACTCGCCCTCGCTGTGGTGCGCCGGCGACGCCACTCCGCACTCCTCGGCGTCCCAGATTTCAGCGGTGGGGGCAGCAAGAGCTATGCCGCTAGCCGTGAGGGTGGATACAGGCTATAGACGCGCCCCGCCGAGCTTGTCAAAACGGCGAGTTCGCGTGCTGCGACCGTGCTTCCGGACCGCCCGCCGGCGCGTCCCGGAGCGGCGACGGCGCGGCCCGCATGAGAAAAAATTGACACCGTGACCAGTTCGTCGACGCCCCGCACCCGCTTCGCCCCGAGCCCGAGCGGCTACCTCCACATCGGAGGCGCGCGCACCGCGCTCTTCAACTTCCTCTACGCCCGCCGGCACGGCGGCGTCTTCATCCTGCGCGTCGAGGACACCGACCGCGAGCGCTCGACCGACGCGTCGATCGCCGCGATCCTCGAGAGCCTCGCGTGGCTCGACATCGCGTGGGACGAGGGGCCGTTCTTCCAGAGCCAGCGAACGGCGGTCTACGTCGCCGAGGCCGAGCGCCTCCTGCGCGAGGGGCGCGCGTATCCGTGCTTCTGCACCACCGAGGAGCTCGAGGCGAAGCGCGCCCGGGCGCTCTCCGAGGGACGCAAGCCCGTATACGACGGCACCTGCCGCGACCGCGTCGCGACGCCCGGCGACGCCGCACACCCGCACACGGTCCGCTTCCGCGGACCGAAGGACGGCGAGACCCCGATCGACGATCTCGTGAAAGGTCGCGTCGTCTTCCAGAACGCCGAGCTCGACGACCTCATCATCCTGCGGAGCGACCGCACGCCGACCTACAACTTCTGCGTCGTCGTGGACGACGCCGAGATGCGCGTGACGCACGTACTGCGCGGTGACGATCACCTCGCCAACACTCCGCGCCAGATCCTGCTGTATCGGGCGCTCGGCTACGGCCTCCCGGCGTTCGGGCACGTGCCCCTCATCCTCGGCCCGGACAAGGCGCGGCTCAGCAAGCGACACGGCGCCATGGCCGTCACCGCGTACCGCGACCTGGGATTCCTCCCCGAAGGCGTCGTCAACTACCTCGCGCGCCTCGGCTGGTCGCACGGAGACCAGGAGATCTTCACGCGCGACGAGCTCGTCGCCGCCTTCACCGTGGAAGCGATCGGCAAATCGGCCGGCGTCTTCGACGTCGAGAAGATGCGTTGGGTGAACTGGAGCCACCAGAAGGCGCTCACTCCCGACGCGCTCGTGCGCGCCGCGCGTCCGCATCTCGCCGCCGCCGGATTGCCTGTGCCCGGCGATGACGCCTGGCTCGCGAAGGCTCTCGCCACCCTGCAAGAGCGCGCGCAGACGCTCGTCGAACTCGTCGAGAGCGGCCGCTACTACTTCACCGACGACGTCGTGATCGACCCCGCCGCGGCGGCGAAGTTCCTGACCCCGGCCGCCGCCGAGCCGCTCCGGTCGGTGCGCAACGCCTGCGCCGCCCTCGGTGGATGGACGATGGAGGCCCTGACGGCGGCCTTCGACGACGTGCTCGCGAAGCACGGCCTCAAGCTCGGCAAGGTCGCCCAGCCCGTGCGGGTCGCCGTCACCGGTGGCACGGCCAGCCCCGGCATCTTCGAAGTGCTGGAAATCCTCGGCCGCGAACGGACGGTCGCCCGCCTCGACGCCGCCCTCGCCCGCATTTCTTGACCACCCGGACGCGTGTCTATAGATACAGACGCTCGATCGATGAGGAGTCGCCTAATTGGTAAGGCACCTGACTCTGGATCAGGGCACTGAAGGTTCGAGTCCTTCCTCCTCAGCTCTGCACGGCAGCACGATACGCGCGTTCCACCTCGGTCCCATCGTCTAGCGGTTAGGACGGCGGCCTCTCACGTCGCAAACGGGGGTTCGATTCCCCCTGGGACCACTTCGCTCCTCCCTGTTCGATCGCAGGGTTAACATCACTGCCCACCGCCCGTTTGAGCTGGGGTCCCGTGGGGGTCCCGTCTTCGCCGGGAAGAAGAGGCGAAACCTTCCGCGTCGCGAGCGCGCGAATCAGCGGATCGAGACCGTCGCTCGTCATGTACTTCCCGTAGCTCCGTTCGATCATCTCGACCGACGTGCCGCAGTACTCGGCGAGCCACTTGAGGTTCGCGCCTTGCGAGAGCGCCCACGAGATGAACGTGTGGCGCGTGGCGTAGAACTTCCGTGGCCGGATACCGATCGCGCGCAGCACGGGATACCAACTCTTCTTCGGCCACCACTGCGTGGTGATCGGATTCCCGTCGGGGTTCCGGAAGAAGTACGTCTCGGGCTCTCCATGAAGCGGCAGCGGGAACGACTTGAGCGCGTCGTGGACGTTCGGCAGGAGCCGAATCGTACGGGCGGAGCGCGGCGTCTTCGGCGCCGCTTCCATGCCCTGATCGCGACTCTTCGTGATCGAGATCTCGCCGCGCTCGAGGTCGACGTCGCGGAGACGCAGCGCCGTCGTCTCCGAGGGTCGCATGCCGGTCCAGAAGAGCGTCAGCACCCACCAGTACCAATGGCGACGCTTCCGCCAGTAGAAGTCGATCAGGGTATCGCGCTCGTCCGCGGTGAAGGGATCAGGCTCGGGCGCGATCACGCGCGGCCACTTGAGCGCCGCGAAGGGATTCCCTTCGACCAAGCCGTCGATGTCGCGGGCATCGCGCCAGAGCGGGCGCAGCTGCCCGTCGATGATGTTCCGGACGGTCTTCAGCTTGATCGTCCGACCCTGAAACTTCCGCTGGAAGAGCTCGGCGCGGAAGTCGAGGAGCACGGCCGGCGTCAGATCCGTGAGGACGAGATCACCGAGGCGCGGCAGGATGATGCGCTCGAAGTTGATGCGGTAGCGCGTCGCCGCCGATTGCCGCACGGCCGGCGGCACTTGGCGCGCGATCCAGACCGCGTAGTAGTCGCGGAGCCGCGCCCCCTTGCCCACGGGGCGGCGTGGCAGGAGTCGCGGCGGGCAGTCCCCGAGGACGTCCAAGAGCGCTTGATGCAGCGCCGCGCCGTCCTGGAGGCGCGCGTTGATGAGCACGGCCTTCGCTTCCAGCACCCGGCGGTTCGGACCGCGGGCGCCATCGTCGCGAAGCCGCGTCGAGATCACCGTCTCGCGTCCGCGATACGTGATCCGGAAGCGGAGGAAGCCGTGTCGGTTCTTGGTAAGCCAGATGCCCATCAGCGGAGCCGTCGGCCGCCGGGTTCCGCGAGTGGCACGACCGGTGGCGTTGTAGAGTCTTCTTGCTCGGCCGGCGGCTCGCCTTCAAGCCACGCGACCACGCGGTCCCAGCGCCAGCGTGGTCCGAGCCCCGGCCGGCGAAAGTAGTGCTCGCCTTCCCGGAAAATGCCGGCCGCGATCTTGTTGCGCACCGTCCGCGGATGAAGCCGCAGCCGTCGCGCCACCTCGGCCGTCGTCAGGTACTCGTCCGACACGGCCGGAAGTCGAAAGACGAAATCCAAAGGACAAAATCCCCGCCCCGATGCGCGCAAACGTCGGCTGGTCTCCACGCTACCGTCCTAGCCACTTGCTTGTCGCAAGCAGTGGCTAGGTCTACACTGAAAACGTTCCGTTTTCCGCGCAGATGTAGCGTTCCGATCCAGCCGACTCCGATGAAGCCCGACCCGCGTTTCGCGGGTCGGCTCCACCTTCGCGCACGGGCGCGAAGCCTCCGGGTTCGGCGTTGCCTCACCTCTTCCTCGGAGTCGGCTGGACTCGATTTCCTATCGCCCGTGTGGGCTCCTGCTCGCTCAACGCTCGCAGAGGAAATCGGCCGCGACGTTTGCGCGCATTGGTTCCCCCTCAAGTTCGATCACCCCTTCCGCGCGGGTGCCCCTCGAAGGGGCGGCGCGGGAAAGCTCATGAACCCTACCCTCCCCATCCACCTCGAAGACCGCGACCTCGCGATGCTCGGCGCCGTCGCCGAGCATCGCTTTCTGACGCAGGAGCTGCTGCTCCTCCTCTTTCCGCCGGATGCCGCCAGAACCCCCCTCAAAGCGATCACCGCGGCCCTGGAGAAGCGTGCGGCGGCTGCCGGGCGGATCGCCGAGTTCAGTGGCAAGTACGTCGGCTCGAACCTCGGAAAACGCCTCCGCCTGCTCTCCCGAGCAGGCTTGCTCGTCCGGGTCGCCCGAGGACTCAAGCCTGGGACGCGCGTCATGAAGCCATCGGCCTATGCCCTCACGGCGGCCGGCCGGAAGGTCTTGGTCGCCTCCGAGCGCCTCCGGCGCCCGGCCCACGCCATCGGTCCCGCGGAGAAGCTCTACTTCGTCGAGCACACGCTCATGATTGCCCGATTCCGCATCGGACTCGCGCTCGCCGTCGGCGAACGCGCGTCCTTGGAGCTGGTCGAGTCGCAACGTGAGCATCAGCAGCTGCGGTTCCGGTGGCAGGACATCGAGGGGCACCATCGCGTGTGCCCCGACGGCTTTCTCGTCATCATCGACCATTCTGCGCCCGAAGGGCGCAACGCGCGTGCGGCGTTTCTCGAGTGCGATCGCGGGACCATGAACGGCGAAGACCTCTTGCAGAAGTTCGAGGACTACGCTCGCTTCGAGGCATCGGGCCGCTTAGAGAAGTTGCTCGGCATCGCCTCGGCCCGGATCGTGACCGTTGCCAAAGATGCGACGCGGGCGTCACGGCTTCTCACGATCGCGGCCGAAACGGAAAGTCGCGCGCTGGAGAGCTACCGAGACCGATTCCTCTTCACGAGCGAAGATGCCTACCGCGACGCTCCAACGAATGTGCTCGCGCAGATCTGGCGCGCCGCCGATCAACCCACGGAACGCGCCTCGATCATCCCCTCGCCGATCGCTCTCCGGCACTCCCCCTCGCAAAAGGAAAAGCCCTGACGGCGTTGCATCAGGGCTTGCTTCAGTTCATCCGACTTTGAATCGGGTTCTCGGGAAGTGGGTCAGGTGCTGGAGGAGAAGGCCGGCCGTGTCGTCCGGCCACCGCTGGGACTTACAGGATGCACGGAGGGCAGTCCGTGCCCACGCCAGCAGTGCTTATCAAGCGTGACACGGCCTGCCCCCCATGTGATCCGACTTCCGTCGAACCACCGCCGGTCGGGAGTCGTCAACCCGCCGTCGGCGTCGCTAGCGGACAGCTTTCACCAAGGTCACTACCGGCGGCGTCTGTGCGACCGGTGGATCGGTGGGCGGTTCCGCGTGTTCCCTCTCTAGCCGTCGGAGCACGGCTTCTCCAACGAGGAGCTGAGCAATCAGCCGGGTTCTCTCTCGACGTGGCAGGTTCCAGGCTTGCACGAAGATACCCGCTTCGGCCTCCGAATCGCCCTCAGAGCTCCCCTCAGTCTCGCTGAGGATTTGCTCAACTGCGCCCTGTAGCACCTCCAGCCGTTCCACCACATCCTCTCGCGACACTGGCGTAAACAGTTCGGCGATAAGAGCCTTCACCTCGCGGCGGTCCATGATCGTTATCACCTCCTTACCAAAGAGACGTCTGCACTTACCGTACCATGCGCGTGCCTCCACATGTCAAACGGGTTCAGATACTCTCTGGTATCATTTTTTGGCAGCTACTTTGTATCCCGTAACGAGTTGGATGACGGGGGCTATCTTTTCTCTGCTCTTCTGCACGCTCTTCCGAAGCTTGCTGGGAATCGGTTTTGGAACGCGAAGCACGGAAGGTAGGACCGCCGCCGCAAAATGCTTCCCTGGAAAGCGCTCCACCAACTCGCGGACGACGAGTTTCGAGAACTCATCCCCCTGCCTCAACGGTCGATTCACCTTGGCGTCCACCCTCACGATGCCTGGTCTTGCCCCGGTCGCGCAGACACCTGAGTTAAGCCGCTGTGCGGCGATCCCAGTAGCGGTCCTCGTAATCGACCGGACTCAGCATGTCGATGGCTGAGTGACGGCGTTGGCGGTTGTAGACG
>JADYZW010000058.1 GCA_020852955.1 Deltaproteobacteria bacterium
AGCTTCGCCATCGGGATGCCGCGGCGCTCGGCGACGGCGAAGTACATCGCGAGGATGATGCTCGCCGAGCAGTTGACGGTCATCGAGGTGGTGACCTCGTCGAGCGCGATGCCGTCGAAGAGCTCGGCCATGTCGTCGATGGTCGAAACCGCCGTGCCCTCGCGCCCGACCTCACCGAGCGCGCGCTCATGGTCGGCGTCGTAGCCCATGAGGGTCGGCATGTCGAAAGCGGTGGAGAGCCCGGTTTGTCCCTGCGCAAGGAGGAACTTGAAGCGCTCATTGGTGTCGCGCGGCGTGCCGAAGCCGGCGAACTGCCGCATGGTCCACGCGCGGCCGCGGTACATCGTCGGGTAGACGCCGCGCGTGTACGGGAACTCGCCGGGCGCGCCGACGTCGGCATCCGGGTCGCGGCCGGCGAGATCCGCGGCCGAGTACCGCTCCTTGATCTCCATGTCGGAGACCGTCGAGAAGCGTCGCGCGGCCTCCTTGGACGTCGACGACGGCGGGACGAATCGTGGCTGTGCGCTCATGGCAGTCTCCGGGACGGTCTTATCGCGATCGCCGCCGCCGCTGCGAGGGGCTGTTTCGTCAGGGCTCGAGCGGCCGGGAGCCGCGCGCGGCCGGCGACACGCGGCGGCGGCGGCGGAAGTCGACGTCGATCACGCGGGCGCGCGGCACGCGCGGGCGCGGGGCGCGATGCGAGATGAGCTTCGCCGCGACCGGCACCCATTCCTCCGGCACGAGGATGCGGATGGTGCCGAGGCTGCCGGTGCGGACCGGATCCATCTCGAAGCGCCGACTTTCCAGGAGGCAGGGTATGCCCTGGTGCTCGAGGAATCCTTTGACGAGGTGCGCTTCGGGCTCGAATGCCGTGGCGTGGCAGACTTTCCAGGGCATGACGCGGTCTTTGCGTATAGAGGATCTCCCGGGATCTGCCAAGGTCGACGGGGCGCCGCAGCGCCGTCCGAGCGGCTCCGCGCAATCGCGGCCCCGTCACGGCGCGCGCCCCACGGCCTCGTCCGCGGCGGAAAGGTCAGCGCCCGACCGTACTTGACCGTGGCACCAAACGCGGGCAAGCGGGATCGCAACCAACCCACAGGAGGCAAGGCATGAACCGATTGGCACCGAGTTTCGCAGTGGCCGGCCTGCTCGCCATGGCGAGCGCCAGCATGGCGCTCGCCCAGAGCGAGGACGCGCTGATCAAGTACTTCCGCAAGAAGAACAACCTCCCCCCCACCGCCACCGTGACCGTCCAGGGCCTGAAGGACTCGGCCAACTTCAAGGGCTCGAAGGAGGGCACGCTCAACATCGCGGGCCCGCAGGGCAACAAGGCGCTCGGATTCATCGCGTCGCCCGACCTCAGGTACGTCGTCGTGGGCGAGGTCGTGGACACCACGGTCGATCCGTCGAAGGCCGTGATGGCGAAGATCAACCTCCAGGGTGAGCCCTTCAAGGGCGCCAAGGACGCCAAGGTCACGATCGTCGAGTACTCGGAGTTCCAGTGCCCGTTCTGCAAGCGTGGCTTCGACACCATCGAGAACCAGGTACTGAAGCAGTACGAGGGCAAGGTGAAGTTCTACTTCAAGAGCTTCCCGCTGCCGTTCCACCCGTGGGCGATGCCCGCCTCGATCGCCGCCGAGTGCGCAAAGAGCCAGAAGGCCGAGGCGTTCTGGAAGATCTATGAGTCGTTCTTCACCCACCAGTCGGAGATCAACCCGCAGAACGTGAAGGACAAGGCGACGGAGTACCTGAAGGACACCGGCATCGACATGGCCAAATGGACCACCTGCTTCGACGGCAAGGAGACGGCCGCCAAGGTGAACAAGGAGCACGACGAGGGGGCGGCGCTCGGCGTCACGGGCACCCCGGCCTTCTTCATCAACGGCCGCATGCTGGTGGGGGCGCAGCCGTTCGAGCAGTTCAAGAACGTGATCGACGACGAGCTCGCCGCGGCGAAGTAGTCCGTTCGATGCGCCGAGGCGCCGCCCGTCACACGCGGGCGGCGCCTCCGAGCAACGATCAATATTCGGGCTTGAAGTCGAAGTGGTGCGTCGTCTCGATGAAACGCACCGTGCGCGTCTGGGAGCGCATGACCACCGAGTTCGTCGTCGCGCCGCCGCGGAAGAAGCGGACGCCGCCGAGGAAATCGCCGGTCGTCACGCCGGTCGCGGCGAACATCACGTCGCCGCGCACGAGGTCGTCGATCTTGTAGACCCGCTGCAGATCCGTGAGACCCGCCGCGTAACAGCGCTCACGCTCGTCGTGCGTGAGCGGCGCGAGCCGCGCCTGCATGTCGCCGCCCGCGCAGCGGAGCGCGGCGGCCGCGAGCATGCCCTGATGGCCGCCGCCGACGCCGATCAGCAGGTCGATCCCCGACTCGGGGTGGGTCGTCGCGAGCGCCGCCGAGAGATCGCCGGCGCCGAGCAGCTTGATGCGCGCCCCCGCCTGCCGGACCTCGCGGATGAGCTTCGCGTGGCGGGGCCGCTCCAGCACCACGACCGTGAGATCCTCGACGTACACTCCCTTCGCCTCGGCGAGCGCCTTCAGGTTGTCCTTCGGCGCGCGGGTGATGTCGATCGCACCCCGCCCTTCGGGACCGACGGCGATCTTCTCCATATAGGTGTCGGGACACTGGAAGAAGACGCCGGGCTCGGCGATCGCGATGATCGAGAGCGCTCCGGGTCCGCCGGTCGCGGTGATGCTGGCCCCTTCGAGCGCATCGAGCGCGACCTCGGTCTCGATGTCGCCGCCGCCGATCTTCTCGCCGACGTAGAGCGCCCTGGTCTGCTCCTGCGTGCCTTCGCCGATCACGACCGTGCCGCCGACGGCGATCGCGTTGAACGCGCGCCGCATCGCTTCGACCGCGGCACGATCGGCGCCCGCCTCGTCACCGCGCCCCATGAAGCGTGCCGACGCGAGCGCCGCCGCCTCCGTGACCCGAGCCACCTCGAGCGCCAGATTGCGGTCCATCAGGCTCCTCCCAGATCGTCGGCGATGCGCAGGCAGACCGGTGGGCTCTGCGTGCCGACCAGGCGTCCGATGCGGTCGAGCGCCCGCTGCAGATCCCGCTCGCGCGCCTCGTGCGTGCGGATCACGACGGGCACCGTCCCGCCGGCACTGCGCTCCTTCTGGATCACGGTCGCGATACTAATCCCGTGTCGGCCGAGGATGGAAGCGATGTTCCCGAGGACGCCCGGCCGATCGCGCACCATGATGCGCAGGTAATAGGCCGTACGGAGATCCCCCATCGGGACGCGCTTCGGGCGCCGGAGCGCGGGAATGCCGAGCGGCGGAACGCGCGCCGACGTGTCCTGGAGACGATTGCGCGCGATCTCGATCAGGTCGGCGACGACGGCGGTCGCGGTCGGCATCATGCCGGCGCCGAGACCGTAGTACATGCTCGAGCCGAGCGCCTCGCCCTCGACGTAGATCGCGTTGAACGCGCCGCGCACGCCCGCGAGCACGTGCGCCGCCGGCACCAGCGTCGGGTGCACGCGCACCGCGACGTCGTCCCCGCACATCGACCCGATCGCGAGCAGCTTGATCTCGTAGCCGAGTTCGCGCGCGTAGCCGACGTCCATCTGCGCGACGTGCCGGATGCCCTCGGTGTGCACGTCCTCCAGGTGCAGCTCGACGCCGAATGCGAGGGCGGTCAGAATGACGAGCTTGTGCGCAGAGTCGATGCCGTCGATGTCGAAGCTCGGATCGGCCTCGGCGAGGCCGCGCGTCTGCGCCTCCAGCAGCACGTCCTCGAACTGCGCGCCTTCCGCGCTCATCTTCGAGAGGATGTAGTTGCAGGTGCCGTTCACTATACCGCGGACGGCGACGGTGCGGTCGGCGACCACCCCGTCGCGCAGCACCCGCACGATCGGGATGCCGCCGCCGACGCTTGCCTCGAAGCCGATGTCGACCCGCTGCCGCGCCGCCGCACCGAAGATCTCGCGGCCGTGCACGGCGAGGAGCGCCTTGTTGGCGGTGACGATGCTCTTGCCGCGCCCGATGGCGCCGAGGACGAACCGCCGTGCCGGCTCGTAGCCGCCCATGAGCTCGATCACGACATCGACGTCGTCGGCCTCGTAGACGCGCCGCGCGTCGGGCACGAGCATGCCCTTCGGGAGGCGCACACCGCGGTCGCGCTTCGTATCGAGGTCCGCGATGCGGACCAGGCGCAACCGCGCGCCGAGCATGGCGTCGATCGCCGCGCGCCGACGCTGCAGGAGCTTCACGACGCCGGTGCCGATCGTACCGAAGCCGATGAGGCCGGCGCGGATCTCGCGCTCCGCGGGGCGGGTGCTCACCGGGCGCTTGCTGCGGGGACGTTCCATCCGGGCCGCGACGTCCCGGAGCTCAGAATCGGAAGCCGAGCGACCCCATCGTCGTCACGAACTGGCGATCCGAGCGATTGTTGAGAAACGCGTGGTGGTAGCTGCCGTGCAGGCCGAGCGTGATCTCGAGCAGCGGCACCTCGTCGTTCTCGCGCTCGTAGAGCGTGAAGATGGTGCCGGTGAGGCCGAGCCCCGCTTCGATGCCGGCGGCGTCCTCGTCCTCGTCGGTGAAGACGCCGACGCCGTTCACCTCGGCGCTGTTGAAATTCGCGAAGTGATACCATCCGCCCTTCACGGTCGCATACGGCCGCACCGGATACGAGGACGGCAGGAAATTGATGCGCGGGCCCAGCGCGACGATGAAGTTCTGATGGACCTCGTCGGTCTTGAACTCGAAGGCGCCCTGCCGGTACCGCTCGGCGTCGCCGTCGTTGTCGTTGAAGGCGTGGGTGAACTCGACGATGCCGTCGAGGAAGGGCAGGAACTCGTAGCCTGCCGCGATGCTGTAGGCGCCGCCCGGGTTCTGCTCGTGGCTGAAGTCGCCGACGGGGATCAATGCGCCGCCGCGCGCTTCGAGGAATGCGGCGCCCGGCTCCGCGGCGGCACGCCCCACGAGCACGAACAGGCACAGGATGGCCAGCGACAGCGAGCGGCTCTTCATGACCCCTCCCCTTTCCCCCGGGCGATCGATTTGGCGCTAAGTGCGCGTCGTACAACGTTCTGCGACTTCCGGCGACGATAGCGGGCACCTTTCGGGAAGGCAAGGCATGAATCGAAGCGTCTGCGCGGCTCCGCGGCGGGACGGGCGCGCCGCGCCACGATCATCCGACCCGCGCGAGCTCGAGCCGACCCGCCCAGCGCGCCTCGAGCACCGCGCGCAAGGGCTGCGAGGCCGGCGAGGCGAGCTCCGGATCGAAGGCGAGCCACGCCGCCGCGTCCTCCTGCGCCTGCCGCAGCAGCCCGCCGTCGCGCACCAGGTTCGCCGCCCGGAAGTCGGGCAGACCCGACTGGCGCGTGCCGAGGAACTCTCCCGGCCCGCGGATCTCGAGGTCCTTCTCCGCGATGCGGAAGCCGTCGTTCGTCTCCTCCATCACGCGCAGACGCTCGCGCGCCACGTCGCCCTGGGCGTAGGAGGCGAGGAGGACGCAGAGCGACCGGTGCTCGCCGCGCCCGACGCGGCCGCGCAGCTGGTGCAGCTGGGCGAGGCCGAAATGCTCGGCGTGCTCGATCACCATGACGGTCGCGTTCGGCACGTCGATCCCGACCTCGACCACCGTCGTGCACACCAGCACCTGGTGCTCGCCGTCGCGGAAGCGGCGCATGACCGCGTCCTTCTCGTCGCCACGCATCTGCCCGTGCATGAGGCCGACCCGGTACCGCGCGAGCGGCCCCGCAGCGAGCTCGCGCGCCATGCGGGTCGCGTCGAGAAGATCCGTCTTCTCCGACTCGCTGACGAGCGGGTAGACGAGGTACGCCTGCCGGCCCTGGTCGAGCTCGTGCGCGAGGAGTTCGAGCACGCGCGCGCGCTGCCGCTGGTTGAACACGCGGGTCACGATCGGCCGCCGGCCGGGCGGCAGCTCGTCGATCGCCGACACCTCGAGATCACCGTAGAGCGTGAGCGCCAGCGTGCGCGGGATCGGCGTCGCCGTCATCAGCAGGATGTCGGGATTCGTGCCGTGGCGCTTCAGCGTCTGACGCTGCAGCACGCCGAAGCGGTGCTGCTCGTCGATGATGCCGAGGCCGAGCTTCTTGAACGCCACACCTTCCTGGATGAGCGCGTGCGTGCCGACCACGAGATCGATGTCACCGCGGGCGATCGCGCGTTCGGTGCGGCCCCGGAGCTTCCCCTGCACGGCACCGGTGAGGAGCGCCACCTTGAGGCCGATCGGATGGCCGAAGCGCCGCAGCGTCGCGCAGTGCTGCTCGGCGAGCAGCTCCGTCGGCGCCATGAGCGCGGCCTGATAGCCGGCGTCGACCGCGATCGCCGCCGCATGGAGCGCAACCACGGTCTTGCCGCTTCCGACGTCGCCCTGCACGAGGCGGTGCATCGGATGCGGCGCCGCCATGTCGCGCTCGATCTCGCCGATCACCCGCCGCTGCGCCCCCGTGAACGCGAACGGCAGCGCCTCCGCGAGCGCCCGGGCGCGCGCCGCCGGCACCGGAAACGCGATGCCGGGCTCGGCGACGACGTGGTGCTTGCGAAGCGCCAGCCCGAGCTGCAGGTAGAAGAGCTCGTCGTAGACGATCGCGCGGTGCGCCGGTGACGTGCCCGCGTTCAGCGCGCCGACGTCCGCCTCGGGCGGCGGCTGGTGCACGGCGCGCAGCGCCGCCGCGAGATCCACGACCCCGCGCCGCTCGGCGGTCGCGGACGGCAGCACGCTCGGCACCCGTCCGGCGTACTGCTCGACCGCCGCGTGCACGAGCCGGCGCATGGCGCCGATCGGAATGCCGGCGGGCTTCGTGTAGATCGGCACGATGCGCCCGGTGTCGGCGTCCTCCTGCCCGTCGAGGAGCTCGATCTCGGGATGAACGATGCGCAGACCCGCCAGGCGCGCCATGCCCTTCGCCGCCTCGACCTTGCCGTGCAGCAGCACGCGCTGCCCCTCGCGGAAGCGGCTCCGGAAATAGGCGAGCTGGTGGTACCAGAGGAGCGTCAGCGACCCGCCCGCGTCGACGGCCGTCGCTTCGAGGATGCGCCGCCGGCCGGCGAAGCGCTCGCGGACGCCGCGGATCTCGGCCTCGATGGTCGCGTGCTCGCCCGGGCGCAGCAGCGTGATCGTGCGGACGTCGCGGCGGTCCTCGTAGCGGAAGGGGAGATGGAAGAGCAGGTCGGCGACGGTCGTGAGTCCGAGCGTCGCGAGCTGCTCGGCGCGCTTCGGACCGACGCCCTTTACGAACTGGACCGGCGTCTCGAGCTGCTGGAGCTGCCCCGCGACCGCGTCCGACGAGCCGCGATACGGACGCGGCGGGGGCGGCATCGCAGGCGCCGATCTGAGGTCGGCGCAGAGCGCCATCAACCGCTGCAGAGCGGCGCCCACCTCCGCGTCGCCGCCGGCAGCCGGCGGCGGCAGCGGCCCGCCTGCGAGACCGTCGAGGAGTCCGCTCACCTCTGCGAGCCGGGCGCGCGTCGCCTCGTCGGACGTCTCCGCGACGCTGCGCGCGAGCTTCTCGCGCAGCGCGCGAAACGGCAACGCCGAGCGCGCGAGTCGCGGCGGCGCCGTCGCGAGGTATTCGAGCGGCGGTCCGAGGGTACGAAGCAGGTCTTCGAGCGGCGTCACGGTCGAGTCGGACCCGATGCGGCGGTCGTTCTACCCAGGCGTCGCCGCGGTCGGCAAGGTGTGGACGGGCCCGCCGCCATCGGCCAGACTCGCCGTCCATGCGCGCGCTCCGCGTCGTTCTCCGCTGGGGCGCGCGCCTCGGCATCGGCTTCGTCGCCGCCTCGCTCGCGGTCGTGACCCTCTACCACTGGGTGGACCCGCCGATGACGCCGCTCATGCTGCTTCGGGTCGTGGAGGGCGCGCTCGCCGGCGCGCCGGTCGGCATCGATCGGCGGCGGGTCGCCCTCCGCGACGTCAGTCCGGCGCTCGTCCGGGCCGTGATCGCGGCGGAGGACGGGCGCTTCTTCGCGCATTGGGGCGTCGACACGACCGAGCTCGAGCGCGCGCTCGAACACGACGGCCTCCGGAACGGACGGCGGCTGCGCGGCGCCAGCACCATCACGATGCAGTGCGCGCGCAGCGTCTTCCTCTGGCCCGGCCGCAGCTGGATCCGCAAGGGGATCGAAGTGTGGCTCGCACTGCTCATGGAGCAGCTCTGGGGAAAGCGGCGAATCCTCGAAGTGTACTTGAACGTGGTCGAATGGGGCCCGGGCATCTACGGCGCCGAGAGCGCGGCGCGCCGGCACTTCGGCATGGCGGCGGCGCGCCTCGACGCCGAACGCGCGGCGCTTCTCGCCGCGGCGCTGCCCGCGCCGCGACGCTTCGACCCGGCGGCGCCCTCGCCCGCCCTCCGCCGACGCGCGGCGACGATCATGACCCGGGCCCGCGCCGTCGAGCTCTCCGTCCTCCCCCGCCTCGGCGCCCCGCGAGCGAGTGGGCGTTGAGCTGTCCGCGTCTTTCCCAGCGCTGCGACGGCGGCCCGATCGGCGGGTCGCACGGCTGGGAAACCTCGGCGCGGACCTCCGACCGGCGCGGCCCGGACGCTGGCATGGCCGGTGCTTCGCCGAATGGCATGGTGCTGGATCTCGTTGCCCGATCGTTGGCGCTGCGAACGCGGCGACCCGTCGCCCTCGACGGTCATCTGCACCCGGATTTCCAGCCGGTCGCGACCGCCCTCCGCGAACAGCTTCGCAGCCATCCGGGCGGCGCCGCGGTCGCGGTGTACTGGCGCGGCCGCTGCGTCGTCGACGTGTGGGGCGGCTGCAAGGACGCCGCCGGGACGCCATGGACGCGCGACACGATGGCGCCGAGCTTCTCGACCACGAAGGGCATCGCGGCGACGTTGATGCACGTCCTCGTCGACCGCGGCCTCCTCGACTACGACGACCGGGTCGCGCGCTACTGGCCGGAGTTCGCGCGGGCCGGGAAGGACGCGATCACCGTCCGGCACGTGCTCTCGCACCAGTCCGGCCTCTACCACATCCGCCAGATGATCGACCGCGCGGAGCGGATGCGCGACTGGGACTACATGATTCGCGCGATCGAGCGCACCCCGCCGATCCATCCGCCCGGCACGCGCACCGGCTATCACGGACTCACCTTCGGGTATCTCGTCGGCGAGATCGCGCAGCGCGTGACCGGCCGGTCGTTCGCGGCGCTCGTGCGGACCGAGATCGCCGATCCGCTCGGCTGCGACGGCCTGTACATCGGCACGCCAGACCACGAGCTGCACCGCGCCGCGACGCTCCTCTGGCCGACGCGCAACCTCATGACCCCGCGCCTCCCGGTCGCCGCCGGCGTGATGCATTGGGCGCTGCGCGAAGGGTCGCCCGTGCTGCAACGCCTCCTCGCGGTCGGCGGCATCGAGCTGGACCTCGCGAGCATCCTCGACGCGCTCGCCCCCCGCGGCATCGGCTCGTTCGACTTCAGCGCCCCGGCGACGCTGCGCGCCTCGATCCCGGCCGCCAACGGCCTCTTCACGGCGCGCTCGCTGGCCCGCACCTACGCCGCGCTCGCCGCGGGCGGCGCCATCGACGGGGTCCGCCTGCTCTCGTCGGCGACGGTGGCGCGCGCCAGCGAGATCCAGCCGCGCGCCGCGACCCGGGCGGTCATTCCCTTCGACATGCGCTGGCGTCTCGGCTACCACGGCGTCCTCACGACGCGCGGCGTCCCCCGGCAGGCCTTCGGTCACTTCGGCTTCGGAGGCTCCGGGGCCTGGGCCGATCCGCGTCGCGATCTGGCAGTGGCCCTCATCGTGAACAGCGGGCTCGGCACGCCTTTCGGCGACCTCCGCATCGCGCGCATCGGCGGCGCGGCGCTCGCGAGCGTCGACGACCCGCACTGACTCGAAGGAACGACCATGGACATCGACGCCATCCGCGAGCGCCTGCGCCGGGAGCTCCTCGGCCTGATCCAGCGCAACGCCAAGATCGCCGCCACGCTCCGCCGCGAACAGAACCCGCTCGGGGGCGACTGGACCGAGAACGCCGCGGTGCTGGAGAACGACGAGGTGCTCGACGCGCTCGACGCCGAGGGCCGCACCCGCGCGACCCAGCTGCGCGCAGCGCTCGGCCGCGTCGCCGCCGGCACCTACGGCACCTGCATGCGTTGCCGGGGCCCGATCCACCCGGAGCGCCTCGACGCGATCCCCGAAGTCACGACCTGCATCGAGTGCGCACGCGCCGCCTGAGCCGACGAAGCGGGCGCGGGCTGCGGCCCCGTCGATGTCGTGGTCGACGACGCGGTGCCGCGCCTCCCCTTCCTCTCGTCGGACTCCGGCAGTAGGGTGCCGCCATCTCGTCGAGAGGAGGACGCTGCATGCACAAGCAAGTTTCCAACGTGGACGCGCACGAGGTCACGCGCCGCGAGTTCCTGATCGGCGCCGGGGCGGCCGTCGCCGCCGTCGGGGCGACGCTGATTCTGCCGCGCGGCGCCGCGGCCGCACCGATCGCGCTGCCGCCGCTCCCCTGGGCCGACGGCGCGCTCGCGCCCTACGTCTCCGCGCACACGATCGGTTTCCACTACGGCAAGCACCACAAGGGCTACGTCGACAACCTGAACAAGCTGATCGCGGGCACCGATCTCGCCGACCTGCCGCTCGAGAAGATCATGACGACGACGGCGGGCAGCGCCGACAAGCAGACGATCTTCAACAACGCCGCGCAGGTCTGGAACCACACGTTCTATTGGGAGAGCCTGAAGCCGAAGGGCGGCGGCGCGCCCCCGAAGGATCTCGGCGCGAAGATCGACCAGGCGTTCGGCGGCTACGACACGTTCAAGAAGGCCTTCATCGACGCGTCGCTCACGCAGTTCGGAAGCGGCTGGGCGTGGCTCGCCGTGAAGGACGGCGCGCTGCGGATCGTGAAGACGCCGAACGCCGAGAACCCGCTCACCCAGGGCATGAAGCCGCTCCTCACCATCGACGTCTGGGAGCACGCCTACTATCTCGACTACCAGAACAAGCGGGGCGACTACGCGGCGGCGCTCCTCGATCACCTCGTGAACTGGGAGTTCGCCGCCGCCAACCTGGCGGCCTGAGGCCTCGAACATGCGTCTCCGCGGCGGCAGCGCCGATGCCGTCGCCGCGGACGACGTCGAGCGGATCCTCGCCGAGCTCGGCCTCGACGAGAAGCTCCGGCTCCTCTCCGGCGACCTGCCGGTGCGCGACGTCTTCCGCATGGGACGCCGCTACAACGCCCTTCCCTACGAGGCCGCCGCCGCGCCACGGCTCGGCGTCGGCGGCATCCGCTTCGCCGACGGGCCGCGCGGCGTCGTCCTCGGCCGCTCGACCGCCTTCCCGGTCGCGATGGCGCGCGGCGCGACCTTCGACCCGGAGCTCGAAGAGCGCATCGGCGACGCGCTCGGCGTCGAGGCGCGCGCGCAGGGCGCGAACCTCTTCGCCGGCGTCTGCGTAAACCTGCTGCGGCACCCCGCGTGGGGGCGCGCGCAGGAGACGTACGGCGAGGACCCGCACCTCCTCGGCGAAATGGGAGCGGCGCTCGTGCGCGGGAGCCAGCGCCACGTCATGGCGTGCGTCAAGCACTTCGCCTGCAACAGTATCGAGAACGCCCGCTTCTGGGTGGACGTGCGGATCGACGAAGCCGATCTCCGCGACGTCTACCTCCCCCACTTCCGCCGCTGCGTCGACGCCGGCGTCGCGGCGGTGATGAGCGCGTACAACAAGGTGAACGGCGCCTGGTGCGGCCACTCGCGCCACCTCCTCACCGACGTGCTGCGCCGCGAGTGGGGCTTCACCGGCTTCGTCATGAGCGACTTCGTGCTCGGCGTGCGCGGCCCGGACGCGGTCGCCGCCGGCATGGATCTCGAGATGCCGAGCCGGATCCGCTTCCGCGGTCTCGGCCGCGCCCTCGCGCGCGGTCGGATCGCCGCCGCCGACATCGACGCGGCGGTGCGCCGCCTCGTCGGCACGCAGCGCGCCTTCGCCGCGCGCGGCGAGCCCGAGCGCTACCGCCGCGACGCCGTCGCCTCGCCGGCGCACCGCGCCCTCGCCCGCGAGGCGGCCGAACGCTCGATCGTGCTCCTCACGAACGCGCCCCCGGTCGGCGACGGACGCGCGCTCCTGCCCTTCGACCTCGCGTCGGTGCGACGCATCGCGGTCGTCGGCCGCCTGGCCGCGCTCCCGAACACCGGCGACCACGGCTCGTCCCGCGTCCGTCCACCCGAGGTCGCGACGCCGCTCGCCGGCCTCCTGGCCGCCGCGCCCGCGCGCGGCGCCGTGGTCGTCGACGCGGCCAGCGACGACGCGGCGCGCGGCGCTGCCGCGGCGCGGGCGGCGGACGTGGCGGTGGTCGTCGTCGGCTGCACCTTCCGCGACGAGGGCGAGTACCTCTCCTGCCTCGGGGGCGGCGACCGGACGGCCCTGCGGCTGCGGCCGGCGCACGAGCGGCTGATCGAAGCCGTCGCGGCCGCGAACCCGCGCACCGTGGTCGTCCTCATGGGCGGCGCCGCGATCGTCACCGAAGCGTGGCGCGGCGCGGTCCCGTCGATGCTGATGGCCTGGTATCCGGGCATGGAAGGCGGCCACGCGCTCGCCGCGCTCCTCCTCGGCGACGCGACCCCGAGCGGACGCCTGCCCTGCACGTGGCCGCGCTCGGCGGCGCAGCTGCCGCCGTTCGCGCGCCGCGCGCGCATCGCGCGCTACGACTCCCTCCACGGGTATCGACTGATGCAGGCCGAGCGCCGCGCCCCGGCGTTCTGGTTCGGCCACGGCCTCTCGTACACGCGCTTCACGTACGGCGCGCCCCGACTCGAGGGCGACGCGCTCGTGCTCACGATCACCAACGCGGGAGAGCGCGCCGGCGCCGAAGTCGTGCAGCTCTACGTCGACCTGGCCCTCGGCACCGACCCGCGGCCGCTCGGCACGCTTCGCGATTTCCGCCGCGTGCCGCTCGCCGCGAGCGAGTCGCGCGAGCTGCGCTTCGCGCTCGAGCCCGCCTGGCGCCGCGTGCACGTCGGCCCGAGCGCCGATCCCGCGGGATGGCGGACGATCGCGCGCTGACGCGCGGGCCTCGATCCCTCAGCGCGCTTGCCGCAGCCGGCGGATGCCCGGCGTCCCGAAGGTCGCCTCGAACGCCGGGTCGCGCTTCTCGTCGACGACCGCGAAGCCGACGCCCTCGTACGCGCGCTGCGCCGGCGAGTTGCCGATGAGGACGCCTACCTGGAACCGCGTGTGGCCGCGCGTGCGGCCCTCGTCGAGGATCGCGCGCAGCAGCGCCTTCGTGAGCCCCTTCCCGCGGTGAGCCGGACGCGCCGCCACCCACTCGACGATCCAGGTGTCGTCGGGCTGCTCGGGCGCGCACGCCAGGAACGGCGCGACGCGCTGCTGCATCGCCCCGAGCCGCGCCTCGTTCCACCCCGCGGCGGTCATCGCCGCGAGGACCGCCCCGTAAAAGCGCTCGCCGCTCACGGCCTTCGCGTCGTCGTAGGCCGAGAGCGCCGCCGCCGGCTCGCCGTCCACCTCGGCGACGAGGAAGCGCGACCAGTGGGCGAACGATCCCGGCTCACGGCTCGCGATCCGCGCGACAAGGTCGAGGCGGTACTCGTCGGACCCCGGGATCGCGAGATCCCAGAAGCCGAACGGCAGATGCGAGCGCGACGCCTCCTGCTGCACCCAGGCGATGAACGGGAGATCACGCGCCTCGGCGCGGCGGATCGTATGGGCCACGCTGGGCGCATGTCACGCGCCCCGAGGCATGTCGATGCGGGTCCCGACGTTGACGCCCCTCGGGGTGCGCGCTACGCGCCGCCGCTGCGATGGCGGAAGAGTCCCGAACGAGCGTCCTGCGGCGCGCGCGCCCACGCGATGCCGACGCGCTCGCCCGCCTCGAGCGGGCGGCGTTCGTCGGATGCTACGCCGCGCACCGTTTCGCGGCGCCGCAGTTCGCGGCGCGCCTCGCGCGGCCGGCGTCGTTCGCCCACGTCGTCGAAGGGCGCGGTCGGATCGTCGCCTACGTCCTCGGCGTCCAGGGCGGCGGGAGCCGCACGCACGTCGCTCGCCTCGACAGCATCGCGGTCGATCCGCGCGCGCGTCGCCGCGACCTCGCCACGCGTCTCGTGCGCGCGTTCCTCGCGGCGGCGCGGCGCCGCGGCTGCACGATCGCCTCCCTGGAGGTCGCCGCGACCAACCGCGCGGCGCTCGCCCTCTTCGCACGCCACGGCTTCGCGATCACGCGCCGGCTTCCGGCCTACTACTCCCGCACCGCCGCCGGGCTCCGCATGCGCCGGGAGCTCGCCGGACGCGCGAGCCGTCTTACAGCCGCCCGAAGAAGTCGTTCCCCTTGTCGTCCACCACGATGAAGGCGGGGAAGTCCTCGACCTCGATCCTCCAGATCGCCTCCATCCCGAGCTCGGGGTACTCGAGCACCTCGACCCGACGGATGTTGTCGCGGGCCAGGATCGCGGCAGGGCCGCCGATCGAGCCGAGATAGAAGCCGCCGTGCCGCTTGCAGGCCTCGGTGACGGCCGGCGAGCGGTTGCCCTTGGCGAGCGTCACGAAGCTCCCGCCGTGCCGCATGAAGAGGTCGACGTAGCCGTCCATGCGACCGGCCGTCGTGGGGCCGAAGGAGCCCGACGCCATCCCTTTCGGCGTCTTCGCCGGACCCGCGTAGTAGATCGGGTGGTCCTTCACATACTGCGGCAGGCCTTCGCCGCGCTCGATGCGCTCGCGGAGCTTCGCGTGCGCGAGGTCGCGGGCGACGATCATCGGACCGGTGAGCGCGAGGCGGGTCTTGATCGGATACCCGCCGAGGGTCGCGCGGATCTCGCTCATCGGTCTCCGGAGGTCGATCTTCACGACGTCGCCCGAGAGCCTGCTCTCGTCGACGTTCGGAAGGTGGCGCGCGGGGTTCGTCTCGAGCCGCTCGAGGAAGACGCCCTCGGCCGTGATCCTGGCCTTCGCCTGCCGGTCGGCGGAGCACGACACGCCGATGCCGATCGGCAGGCTCGCGCCGTGGCGCGGCAGCCGGATCACGCGCACGTCGTGGCAGAAGTACTTGCCGCCGAACTGCGCGCCGATCTCGAGCCGCTGGGTCATCTGCCAGATCTCGGCCTCGAGCTCGGGATCGCGGATGGCGTGCCCGGCCGGATCGCCGCGCGTCGGCAGATCGTCGAGATCGCGGCAGGACGCCAGCTTCACGGTCTTCATGGTGAGCTCCGCCGACGTGCCGCCGATGACGATCGCCAGGTGATACGGCGGGCAGGCCGCGGTGCCGAGCGTCTTCACCTTCGACTCGAGGAACGGCAGCAGGCGCTCGCGGCTCAGGATCGCGGCGGTCTCCTGGTAGAGGAACGACTTGTTCGCCGACCCGCCGCCCTTGGTGACGAAGAGGAACCGGTACTCGTCGCCGTCCACCGCGTAGAGCTCGAGCTGCGCCGGCAGGTTCGTGCCGGTGTTCTTCTCCTCGAACGTGGAGAGCGGCGCCATCTGCGAATAGCGGAGGTTCGTCTGCTGGTAGACGTCGTAGATGCCGCGCGCCAGCGCCGCCTCGTCGTCGCCGCCCGTCCAGACGCGCTGCCCCTTCTTGCCGAGCACGATCGCGGTGCCGGTGTCCTGGCACGACGGCAGGACCATCCCCGCCGAGACGCACGCGTTCCTGAGCATGTTGAGCGCGACGAAGCGATCGTTCGTCGACGCCTCGGGGTCTTCGAGGATTTTCGTCAACTGCGCGAGGTGGCCGGGACGAAAGAGATGCGACACGTCGCGGACGGCCTCGAAGGCGAGTCGGGTGAGCGCCGCCGGCTCGATCACGAGCACGCGCGCGCCGCGGAAGGTGTCCGTACCGACCCCGGCGCCCTCGAGCTTGCGGTAGGGCGTCGCGTCGTGACCGTGGGGGAACATCTCCTGGTAGCGGAACTCTGGCATCCGCGCTGTGTAGCCCGCGGGCCCGAGGAGGTCCACGTCGCCGCAGGTCTTTGAAAGCGCGGCCGCGCCGGGATACAGGCGTGGCGCGTGCTCCGTCCCTCCGTTGCAGCGAGGCGCCGTCGGGCGTCCCGGGCCGCCTGTCTCGGCGGCGTACTGGTCGTCGCGTGCGGCGGCTGCCTCCCGGCGCTCCAGCTCAACCGCACCCTGGCGACCTACGACGCCGTCGCGACCGACGCCGTGTGCCGCCAGCTCCTGCTCAACATGGCGCGCGCCCACCACAACGAGCCGCTGCACTTCACGGCGCTCTCCAACATCGCCGCGACGTACAGCCTGCAGCTGAACGCCGGCGCGACCCCGCCGCTCGGCGGCGTCGAGGGCGGCGCCGGCAGCCTGTCGCCGATCTTCGGCGGGAGCTGGACCGACAACCCGACGCTCAGCATCGTGCCGGTCGAGGGCGAGGAGTTCACGCGGCGGCTCCTGGCGCCGTTTCCCGAGAGCACGCTGACGCTGCTCCTGCGCCAGGGCGCCGACGTCGATCTCGTGCTGCGCATGATGGCGGGCGAGTACCGGACGGAGCTCGACGGCAGCCGGGTCACCTACGCGAACAAGCCGTCCGACCGCGAAGGCTACACGGTGTTCCGCCGCGTGGTCGTGCACGTCTCCTCGATCCAGGATCGCGGAGCGCTCTACGCCGAACCGATGATCTTCACGGACCGCTGGACCGTGCCGGCCGCGTCGATGACGCCGGAGGTTCTCCAGATGTTCGGTCCCGAGTACACGGTGGCGCGCGAGCCGGCTGGCGGCGGCTACCGCATCACCAAACGCGTGATCGGCCGCATCGTCCTCACCAACTACGATCCGGAGGTGCTGACGAACGACGAGCGGCGCGCCCTCCACCAGGAGGCGTCCCACAATCTCGACGACGAGCTCGTGGTCGACGTGCGGTCGGGACACCCGGGCGGCGAGTTCCCGCTGCACGGGAAGTTCCGGCTTCGGAGCTTCGCGAACATGATCGACTTCCTCGGCCGCGCCCTCGGCGAGGATCCGGAATACGACGTCGCGCCGCACTCGCGCACGCCCGCCGTCCGCGAGAACCCCGCGTTCACGCTCCGGCTGGCGGAGTCGTCGCGTCCGCTCCGCGGCGAGCGCGCGATCCGCTACCGCGGGCATTACTACGCGGTCGCCGCCGACCGGGGGTACCAGTGGAACAAGAAGGCGTTCGTGCTCCTCTACCAGCTCTTCCAGATGACGGTCGTGAAGCCCGCGTCGGCCGCCCCTAGCATTACGATCGCAAAGTGATTTCTTGAGTCGCATGCGTCGTCCGGTCGTCCTGGCGCTCGCCGCCGCCGTCCTCGTGGCCGCGGCGTTCCTCGCAACGCGCTGGTGGCAGGCGCGCGAACGCACCGCCGCCGTCATCCGCGGCTCTGGCATCATCGAGGTGACCCAGGTCGACGTCGCCTTCGAGGTGGCGGGCCGCATGATCGAGCGCTCGGTCGACGAGGGCGCGATGGTCGACAAGGGCGAGCCCGTCGGCCTCCTCGACGATCGCGAGTATCGGCTGCGCGTGAGGCGCGCGGCCGCTGCCCAGGAGGGCGCCGACGCGCGCTACCGCATGATGACCAAGGGCGCCCGCGCGCAGGAGATCGACCGGGCGCTCGCCGCCCGCGAGGCCGCCGACGCGGAGCTCGCGCTGCAGACTCGGGAGTACGAGCGCGTCACGCGCCTGCGCGCCGAGGGCATCGTCGCCCAGACCGAGCAGGACCGCCTCGCGAATCTGCTCGCGAACGCGCGCGCGGCCCGCGACCAGGCCGCCGCCCGGCTCGACGAGCTCCGCGAAGGCTTCCGCACCGAGGAGATCGAGGGCTCCCGCGCCGAGCTGCAACGCGCCGCCGCCGAGCTGGAGCTCGCGGAGCTCGACCTCGCGCGCTGCCGGCTCTTCGCCCCGGCCGCCGGACGCGTGCTCAGCAAGAGCCGGGAGCCTGGCGAGATGGTGCAGCCCGGGACGCCGATCGTGACGCTCGGCGACCTGAGTCGCCCCTGGGTGAACGTCTACGTCGGCGAGCGCGACCTCGGCAACGTGCATCTCGGCATGGCGGCACGGGTGACCGTCGACTCGTTCCCCGACCAGCCCTTCGACGGCAAGGTGACCTTCGTCTCCGACCGCGCCGAGTTCACGCCGAAGAACATCCAGACGCCCGACGAGCGGGTGAAGCTCGTCTATCGCGTGAAGGTCGAGGTCGAAACGCGCAGCGAGGCCCTCAAGCCGGGCATGCCGGCCGATGCGGTCCTGCCGCTCGCCGAGCCGGCCGCGACCGCCGCGGCCGCGCGGTGACGCGTCCGTGGCGACGCCGCGTCCCGCCGACACGCCCGCCATCCGGGCGATCGACGTCGCCAAGCGCTACGGCGCCGTCCAGGCGCTCCGCGATCTGAGCTTCGAGGTCCGTCGCGGCGAGCTCTTCGGACTCGTCGGGCCCGACGGCGCCGGCAAGACCACGTTCCTGCGACTCCTCGCCTGCCTGCTGCGCCTCGACGGCGGGCGCGCCGAGGTCGACGGCGTCGACGTGACCGCGGACCCTGCCGAGGTGAAACGCCGCATCGGCTACATGTCGCAGCGCTTCAGCCTCTCCGGCACGCTGTCCGTGCTCGAGAACCTGCTCTACGTCGCCGAGGTCTGGGGCGTCGACCCGGCGGCGCGCCGCGTCCGCATCCAGCGCCTCCTCGAGTTCAGCCGCCTCGGTCCGTTCCGGAAGCGCCTCGCCAAGGACCTCTCGGGCGGCATGAAGCAGAAGCTCGCGCTCGCGGCCTGTTTGATCCACCAGCCGCGGATCCTGCTCCTCGACGAGCCGACGATCGGCGTCGATCCGCTCTCGCGCCGCGATTTCTGGCTCATCCTCTACGACCTGCTCCAGGAAGGATCGACTATCCTCCTCTCGACGCCGTACATGGACGAAGCCGAGCGCTGCGGCCGCGTCGGCTTCCTCCAGGACGGGACCATGGTCGCGTGCGGTCCGCCCGCCCGGCTCAAGAGCGACCTCGGCGTGGCGGTGCTCGATCTGCGATGCGCGGCGCCGCGGGCCGCCGAGCGCGTGCTCCGGCATCTCGGCGGCTTCGAGTCGACCGCGCTCTTCGGCGACCGCATCCATCTCACGCTGCCGCGCGACGGCCTCGCCCCCGAGGCCGTGGTGGCGCGGGTGCGCGCGGCGGGCATTACGGTCGACGACTGGAAGCTTGCCGCGCCGTCCCTGGAAGACGTGTTTCTCGCCTACACGCGCCCGACCGGCGACCGGGCGGCCGGGGACGCGCGATGAGCGCCGCGCCGTCGAGCGAGCTCGCGGTCGAGACGAGCGGCCTCACGCGCGTCTTCGGCGACTTCGTCGCCGTCGACCGGATCGATCTCAGCGTACCCGTCGGGCGCATCTTCGGCTTCCTCGGCCCGAACGGCGCCGGCAAGTCGACGACGATCAAGATGCTCTGCGGGATCCTGCGGCCGTCGGGCGGCACGGCGCGGGTCGGCGGGTTCGACGTCGCCCGCGAGCCCGAGCGCGTGAAGGCGAGCATCGGCTACATGTCGCAGAAGTTCTCGCTCTACGAGGACCTGACGGTCGCCGAGAACCTGCAGTTCTTCGCCGGCATTTATGGGGTGCGCGGGGCTCGCCTGGCGGAACGAATCGCCTGGGCGCTCCGCATGGCTGGCCTCGAAGGTCGCGGCGACACCCTCACCTCGGCGCTCGCCGGCGGCTGGCGGCAGCGCCTCGCCCTCGGCTGCGCCGTCCTCCACGAGCCGCCGATCCTCTTTCTCGACGAGCCGACGTCCGGGGTCGATCCCGTGTCGCGCCGCCGCTTCTGGGACATGATCGGCGACCTCGCGGAGCGGGGCATCACCGTGTTCGTCACCACGCACTTCATGGACGAAGCCGAGCACTGCGACGAGCTCGCGCTCATCTACGGCGGCGCGGTGGTCGCGGCGGGGACGCCGTCGCAGCTCAAGCGCGAGCACATCCGCCACGCCCTCCTCGAGATCGAAAGCGACGATCTGATGGACGCCTACGAGGCGCTCAAGGCGACGCCGGGCATCGACGGCGTGGCGCTCTTCGGGAACGCGCTGCACGCCACGGTCGCCGACGAGGCGGCGGCGCGCGCGGCGATCCCGGAACGGCTCGCTGCGCGCGGCCTACCGCTCCGCCGCCTCGAGCGCATCGAGCCCTCGCTCGAGGACGCGTTCGTCGCCATCATCGAAGCCCACGTGGCGGCGCAGGGGCGCTGATCGGCGATGCGCCTCCCCCGCTCCCTTCGCACGATCCGCGCCATCCTCCAGCGCGAGTTCATCGACGTGCTGCGCGACCCGCGGAGCCTCGCGCTCACGCTGCTCTGGCCGATCAGCATGCTCGTCATGTACGGCTACGGGATCCGCTACGACGTCGACAACGTCCCGATCACGATCCTCGACTCCAGCGCCACCCCCGAAAGCCGCGACCTCGCCGAGCAGATGCGGCGCTCCGGCTACTTCACCGTCGTCCGGTTCGCGCACGACGACCGCGACGTCGAGTACGATCTCATGAACGACGCGGTGAAGGCCGCCGTCGTGATCCCGCGCGAGTTCAGCGACCGCCTGCGCGCCGGCGAGCCGACGGCCGTGCAGGTGCTCATCGACGGCTCCGACTCCAACAGCGCGACGATCGCCCAGGGGTATGCGCTCGCCATCGTGAATCAGTTCGTTTCCACCCGGATCGGCGGCGCGGATCGGCGCGCGGGCGCTTCGTCGGACGCCGGCGATCCGACGCGCGATCTCGCGCCGATCCGGATCGCGAGCCGGGTCTGGTACAATCCCGAGCTCAAGAGCGTCAACTTCATCGTGCCCGGCGTCATCGCGGTCATCATGATGATCGTCGGCGCCATCCTGACGGCGCTCTCGATCGTGAAAGAGAAGGAGCGCGGCACGATCGAGCAGATCCTGGTCTCGCCGATCCGTCCGCTCGAGATGATGATCGGCAAGATCGTCCCCTACATGGTCATCGCGCTCGTCGATCTCTCCATCATCATCGGCGCCGGCTACCTGCTGTTCGGCGTGCCCATCAAGGGCAGCATGGTGCAGCTCGCGGTCTTCGCCCTGCTCTATCTCTTCTGCGCGCTCGGGGTCGGCGTCCTCGTGTCGACGATCGCCGACACCATGCAGAACGCGATGCTGGCGGCGATCTTCATGTCGCTGCTCCCCTCGGTGCTGCTGTCGGGCTTCGTGTTCCCGCTCGAGGATCTGCCGACGCCGATCCAGGCGGTCTCGTACCTCTTCCCGGCGCGCTACTTCGTGACCGCGATCCGCGGCATCTACCTGAAGCGCGTCGGGCTCGAGGTGCTGTGGCCGGAGGCGGTCCTGCTCGTCGTATTCGCCGTCGGCATCGTGTCGTTCAGCGCCTCGCGCTTCCAGGAGCGCCTGGAGTAGCCATGCGCGCCTCCCTCGCCCGCATGCTCCAGGTGATCTGGAAAGAAGTAATCCAGATCCGACGCGACCGCCGCATGTTCGGCATCGTGCTGATGATGCCGGTGCTGGAGCTCTTCATCTTCGGATACGTCGTCGCGACCGAGGTCGACGACATCGCGCTCGCCGTCTGCGACTACAGCCGGAGCGCGGAGAGCCGCGCCTACATCGATCAGCTCACGCAGAGCGGCTACTTCCGGATCACGGCACGCTGCGCCGGAGTGAACGACACGGACCGGATCCTCGATCACGGCGAGGCGAAGCTCGTCCTGGCGATCCCGCCCGACTTCGCGGATCTCCTGCGGCGACGCACGCCCGCCCAGGTGATGGCGGCCGTCGACGGCAGCAACTCCAACACGGCGACGATCGCCCTCGGCTATCTCGAACAGATCACGCTCTCGCAGGCGATCGACGTGCAGCTCGTCGACAAGGGCCTCGGCGCGACCGCGACCGCGCGCCATCCCGTCGTCGCGGTCGAGCCGCGCGCCTGGTTCAACCCCGAACTCCGCAGCGTGAACTTCATGGTGCCCGCGATCACGTGCGTGCTCCTCATGGAATCGCTCGTGATCCTGACCGCGATGGCGATCGTGCGCGAGAAGGAGCACGGCACGATGGAGCAGTTGATCGTGACGCCGATTCGCGCCTTCGAGCTGATCGCCGGCAAGGCCGTGCCGTTCATCGGCCTCGGCTACATCAACGTAGCGATCGTAATCCTGGTCGGGACGTTCTGGTTCCAGGTGCCGATCGCCGGCAGCCTCTGGCTGCTGCTCGCCCTGACCGGGCTCTTCATCGTGACGTGCCTGGGCATGGGACTCGTGGTGTCGGCGATCTCGAACACCCAGCAGCAGGCGTCGATGACGGGACAGTTCGTGCTGCTGCCGAGCATGTTCTTCTCGGGCTTCATGTTCCCGATCGCGAGCATGCCGCCGGTGGTGCAGAAGCTGACGTACTTGATCCCGCTGCGCTACTACATCTCGATCTCGCGCGGCATCTTCCTGAAGGGCGCCGGCTGGGCGGAGCTGCGCGACGAGGCGTTGATGCTCGCCCTCTACGGGGTCGCGATCATGGCGCTCGCAACGATCGTCTTCCGGAAGCAGATCCGCTGATCCGCGATGGGCGCGCTCGACCGATGGCGCCGGCCGCGCGCGCCGGAGCAGCTCGAGCTGGCGCTCGCGCGGCGTCCGCCCATCCCGGAGGACGGCGCCCCGCGCCCGGACGAGGCGGCGCGCCTCCTCGCGCGCCTTCGCGCGCTCGGGCTGCGCGGCATCGGCCGCTGCGCCCTCACCCGCAATCGTTCGACGATGGCGTCGTTCCGCGGCGACGCGCTCCGCCTCCACCGGGCGTTCGCAACCGCCCCCGAGGACGTCCTGCGCGCGGTCATCGGCTTCGTGAACGGTCGCGGCACGGCGCGGCGCGCGGCGCGGCGGGCGCTCGCCGCGTTCGCGATCCCGCGCGACCCGGAGCGGGAGCGCGCGCGGCGGCCGGCCGCCTCGCATCCCGACGACGCGGCGCTCGCCGCGCGCCTCGGCGCAGCGCATACGGCCCTCAATGGCGAACGCTTCGCGGGCGTCCTCGGTCCGGTCGCGATCCGCGTGTCGCGCCGCATGCGGTCGCGGCTCGGCCACTACGCGCCCGGCCTGCGCTCGGCCCCCGAGATCGCGATCGCACGCCGCCACGTCCGGCGTGACGCCTGGCCGAGCGTCCTCGAAACCCTGATGCACGAGATGGTGCACCAGTGGCAGCACGAGACCGGCCGCCCCGTCGCTCACGACGCCGACTTCCGCCGGAAATGCCGCGAGGTCGGCATCGCGCCGCGAGCCAGGCGCCGCACGTGATCCGGCGCGGCGGGGAGCGGCGCCGGGCCCTCGGGCGCACGCGCAGGTCGTGCAGGCCGGCACGATCGCCGCGGGTGTATCTCCTCGATCTTCCGAGGACGGGTTCGGCAAAGAGATTGCTCCGGAATCCCCCGAGGCCCCCATGCGCACCCTCCGAACCCTCGCTTTCCTTCTCGCCGCGCTGTCCCCGATGCTCGCCGCTCCGACCGCGGCGCGCGCGTGGCACATCAGCGGTCGGGTCCTCTGTGACGACGGCGACCAGACGATCGACGCCGGCGACGCTCCCCTGGGCGGCGTCTCGATCCTCATCACCGCGCTCACCGTCGTGCCGGGCGCCACCTTCGCAGGCACGACCGGCGCGGGGACGGGGGCCTACGACGTGAAGGTGGCGGACTACGACGAGGACTACCGCGTCGAGCTGCCCGGCGCCGGAATCCCCGCCGGCGCGACCGTCATCGCGCCGAGCAGCGGAGCCTATGGCGTTCCCCCGGTCGCGCCGATCCATCTCGGCCCGCCGAACGATACCAGCGCCGCGAACGTCGACTTCCTGCTCGCGAACTGCACGGACCCGACGCCGACCGCCACGGCCACCGAGACCGCCACGCCCACGGCGACGACGACGCGCACTCCGACGATCACCGCCACCCCGACGCCGACCGCCTCGACGACGCCGACGCGCACTCCGGTGCTCACGGCGACGCCGACGCCCGTTCACACCCCGGAGGTCTTCGCGAGCCACTTCCAGTGCTACGAGGTGGACCGCACGACCCGGGCGCCGATCACCGGCGTCTCGGTCGTCGACCGCTTCGGCGCGGCGACGGTGGACCTCGCGAACTCGACGCTCGTGAAGCGCCTCTGCAATCCGGCGGGCGTGAACGGCGCCGGCGCTCCCGTCGGCCCGGACCACCTCACGGGCTACGTGATCAGCGCGCGCGCGCCGCGCTTCACGCCGATCACCGACACCACCGTGGTGAACGCCTTCGGCACGACGCACCTCACCGTCGTCCGTCCGATCCTCCTCATGGTGCCGAGCGCGAAGAGCCTCGCCGGTCCGCCCGCGCCGCTCGACCAACCGAGCATCGACCACTTCCAGTGCTACGTCGTGCGCAACGCGCGCACCCGCCGGTCGCGCGTCACGGTCACCGACCAGTTCGGAACGATGACGCTCGACCTGAAGCGGCCGTCGCGGCTCTGCACCGCAGTCGACAAGCGCAACGAAGGCATTCTCAACCCCGACGACAACCTCATGTGCTACGAGGTCCGGACGTCCTCGGGCACGCGGCGCTTCACCGGTCCGGGCGGCCCCGTCTACATCGACAACCAGTTCGGGCCGGACACGCTCAAGGTGACGCGGCCGACCGAGCTCTGCGTACCGTCGGTCGTGTCCCCACCGCAGCAGCCATGATCTAGGCGCGACGGCGCCACGGCTTGCGCTGCGCGGCGCCACCGCGCCAGAGTCGACCGCGTGTCCGCGCTCGTGACCCGGTTCGCACCGAGCCCCAACGGCTTCCTGCACCTCGGGCACGCGTTCTCGGCGCTGACGGCCTGGGACGCGGCGCGGGCGGCGGACGGGCGCTTCCTCCTGCGCCTCGAGGACATCGACGGGGGGCGGGCGCGGACGGAGCTCGAAGCGGCGATCTTCGAGGATCTCGCGTGGCTCGGAGTCGCGTGGGAAGCTCCGGTCCGGCGGCAATCGGAGCACTTCGGCGAATACGCCCTGGCGCTCGCGCGGCTCGACGACGCCGGGCTCCTCTACCCGTGCTTCTGCACGCGACGCGAGATCGAGGAGGCGCTGCGCGCGCCGCACGGGCCCACGGGCGGCGCTTACCCCGGCACGTGCCGCCGGCTCGATCCGCCGACGCGCGCCGCGGCCGTGGCGTCGGGCCGGCCCTTCGCCCGCCGCCTCGACCTCGCGCTCGCCCTTTCCCGCACCGGACCGCTCGCCTTCGAGGAATCGGCGCGGCGGGTCGTCGTCGATCCGACCCGCCTCCACGCGGAGATCGGCGACGTGGTGCTGGCGCGCAAGGACGTGCCGGCGAGCTACCATCTCGCGGTCGTCCACGACGACGCGCTGCAGGGCGTGACCGTCGTGATCCGCGGCGAGGACCTGGCCTTCGCGACGCCCCTCCACCGGGTGCTGCAGGCGCTCCTCGATCTGCCGACCCCGTCCTACCGCCACCATCGTCTGCTGACGGACGCGTCGGGCAAGCGCTTCGCGAAACGCGACGGCGCGGCGACGCTGCGGGCGCTACGCGCCGCGGGCGTGACCCCCGCCGAGGTGCGAGCCCGCGTGGAGCTCGCCAGATCCGGGTGAAGCGCGCACACCCCGCACCCCGGAGGTCGCAGGGCTAGCCGAACAGCGCGCGCCTGGCGGCCGACGAGATGGCCAGCACCGCCGGATGCTTGAGCCGCCGCTCCGCCGAGATCGCATAGAACCGCTCGCGCACCTCGGGGAGCCGCGCCACTACCCGCATGCCATACTGGCGCGCGACCTCGCGCTCCACGACGCTCGGGACCGGCGCGATGCCGACACCCTCGCGACCGAACGCCTGCATGAGCGCGGCGTCCTCGAACTCGCCCACGACGCGCGGCCGCAGGCCGCAGCTCTCGATCCACTGATCGAGGCCGCGGCGGAGCGCCGACCCGGGTACGGGCAGCAGCAGCGGCGCACCGTCGAGCGAGCGCGGGAAGCCGCGGCGGTACTTCGCGGCGAGCGCTGGGGCCGCAACCAACGCCACGTCGCTCTCGCCGAGGAGATGGGTGAACACCTTGAGCGCAGCGGCCGGATCGGCGGGCACGTCGGAGAGCACGACGTCGAGGCGATGGAGGGCGAGCTCGGCGAGCAGCGCGGTCGGTTTGCCCTCGGCGCAGACCAGTCGGACGGGAACGCCGATCTCGAGCGCGGGCGCGAGCAGGCGGTGCGCGACGAGCTTCGGCAGCACGTCCGCGACGCCGACATTGAGGCGGAGCGGTCGGCCGGTCGGACGATCCTTCACCGTATCGACCATCTCGCGTCCGAGCGCGAAGATCTCGTCGGCATAGCGGAACACGATCTGTCCCGTGTCGGTCGGCGCGAGACGACGACCCTGACGGCGGAAGAGCTTCTCGTCGAGGGCGCGCTCGAGGGCGCGAATCTGCGCACTGACGGTCGACTGCGAGAGCCGGAGCTCCGCGCTCGCCTCGGTCACGCCCCCGGTCTTCACCGTGAGCCAGAAGTACAAGAGATGGTGGTAGTTCAGCCATTCCATGGCCTGGATCTACTTCGTTTTGGTCGAAGCGTCACGTCCAAATTATCTATTTGCTCACAGCGTTCTCCCTCCCGTACTCCAGACCGGGAAAGGAGAAACATCGATGACCCGCTGGAACAACCACCTGAAGACGATCGTCCTCCTGGGCGCCCTCTCGGCCCTGCTCGTCGGGATCGGGCACGTCGTCGCCCCGGGACACCTCGGCGTCTTCGCCGTCATGGCGCTCGCGATGAACGTCGGCGCCTACTACTTCTCCGACCGGCTCGTGCTGCGCATGCACGGCGCCCGCGAGCTCGATCCCGGCCAGGCTCCGCAGCTCGCCGCGACGGTGCGGGAGCTCGCGGCGCGCGCGGATCTCCCGATGCCGCGCGTCTACCTGATCGAGGACCCGCAGCCGAACGCGTTCGCGACCGGCCGCGATCCGGCGCACGGCGTCGTGGCGGTGACGACGGGCATCCTCGACGCCCTCCCGCCGCGCGAGCTCCGCGGCGTGCTCGCCCACGAGCTCGCGCACATCAAGAACCGCGACATCCTGGTTTCGACCGTCGCCGCGTGCGTGACCGGCGTGATCACCTACGCGGCGCATGCCGTCGGCTTCCTCGGCATGGGGAGCTCCCAGGATGACGACGGCGAGCACGCCTCGCCATGGAGCGGGCTCCTGATGGCGCTCGTCGCTCCGCTCGCCGCGACCCTGATCCAGCTCGGCATCTCGCGCTCGCGCGAGTACCTCGCCGACGAGACCGGCGCGGCGATCTCCGGCGACCCGCTCGCACTCGCCGGCGCCCTCGCCCGCCTCGAACGGGCGGCGACCGTCGTGCCGTCCATGGCGGCGCAGCCCGCGACCGCGAGCCTCTTCATCGTGAATCCGTTCGCCGGCGGAGGGCGGGCGGCCCGCCTCTTCTCGACCCACCCCTCGACGGCCGACCGCATCGCGCGCCTCGAGGCGATCGCGGGCCGCGCCGCCGCGCGCGGCTGAGGGATCGACGATGGACGTCGCCACGATCGGCACGCCGGCGCTCTGGATCGGCTTCACGACCCTCGTGCTGGCGCTCCTGGCGCTCGATCTCGGCGTCTTCCACCGCGACGCCCACCCGGTCGGGTTCCGGGAGGCCCTGCTCTGGACCGCCGTCTGGATCGGACTCGCCGCGGCCTTCAACCTCTGGCTCGCGGCGAGCTACGGCGGCGAGCGCGGCCTCGAGTTCCTGACGGGCTACCTGATCGAGAAGGCCCTCGCCGTCGACAACATCTTCGTCTTCCTGCTGATCTTCTCGGCCTTCGCCGTTCCCGCCGCGTACATCCACCGCGTGCTCTTCTGGGGCATCTTCGGCGCGCTCGTCATGCGCGCCGTCTTCATCGTCGTCGGCGCGGCGCTCCTCGAGCGCTTCCACGGGGTGATGTACGTCTTCGGCGCCTTCCTCGTGATCACCGGCGCGAAGCTCCTCTTCCAGCGCGAGGGCGAGCTGCACCCCGAGCGCAACCCGATCTACCGGCTCTTCGCGCGCGGGATCCCGTCGGTGCCCGAGTACCATGGACCCGCGTTCACGGTCCGGCGCGACGGGAGGCTCGTCGCGACGCCCCTCCTCCTCGTGCTCCTCTGCATCGAGACGAGCGACCTCGTCTTCGCCGTGGACTCGATCCCCGCCATCTTCGCCGTCACGAAGGATCCGTTCATCGTCTACACGTCGAACATCTTCGCCATCCTCGGCCTGCGCTCGATGTTCTTCCTGCTGGCGGGAGTCATGGACCGCTTCCACTACCTGAAGGTCGGCCTCGCGCTCGTGCTCGCGTTCGTCGGCGCCAAGATGCTGCTGGCCGACGTTTACGCGATCCCGATCGGCTGGTCGCTCGCGACCATCTTCGCGATTCTCGCGACGGCGATCGCCGCCTCGTGGCGGCGAAGCCGCCGCCGCGACGCGGCGCCGCCGGCACGGGTCGTCGCGGCGACGCGCGGAGGCGGCCGCGGGGACAACTTTACAAGACCGGCGACACCAGCGTAGATCGCGGACGGGTGGAGTTCTACGAGCGGATATCGGTGCAGGACCGGTCGTTCCTCCATTTCGAGGACGCGACCACCCACATGCACCTGGGCGGCCTGTTGATCTTCGAGGCGGGGCCGCTCTCGACTCCCGAGGGGGGCATCGACATCGCGCGCATCCGCGCGCACATCGCGGGCCGCCTCCACCGGGTGCCGCGTTACCGTCAGCGACTCGGCTGGATCCCCGTCTTCAACCAGGCCGTGTGGGTGGACGACGACCACTTCCACCTCGGCTACCACGTACGCCACGCCGCGCTGCCGCGCCCGGGCGACGACGCGCACTTGAAGGCGCTGACGGCCCGCATCATGTCGCAGCAGCTCGATCGCGGAAAGCCGCTCTGGGAGCTGTGGATCGTCGAGGGCCTCGCGCACGGGCGCTTCGCCCTCCTCATGAAGACGCACCATGCGATCGCCGACGGCATCTCGGCGTTCGACCTCTTCACGGCGCTCGTGAGCCCGACGCCGGACGAGACGGTCGCTGAGCCGGAGCCGTGGACGCCGCGACCCGCGCCGACCGGCGCCCGCCTCCTCGCCGACGGGCTGGCGCACCAGGCGGCGACGCCGATCACGATGGCGCAGCGCCTGTTCGCGATCGCCGGCGACCCGGCCGGCGTGGGCGCCTCGACGCGCGCCGGCATGCGCGCGCTTCTCGATCTCGCCGGCGCCGTGACGCCGCCGCCGCCGACGCCGCTCAACCGGCCCATCAGCGCGCACCGCCGCTTCGAGTGGCTGACGCTCGACCTCGACGAGGTCCGGGCCGTCAAGGCGAAGCTCGGCGGCACGGTCAACGACGTGGCGCTCGCCAGCGTGAGCGGCGGCCTGCACCACTTCCTGAAGGGTCGCGGCGTCGACGTGCGGACCCTCGTCATGCGCATCGTCGTCCCGGTGAGCGTCCGCACCGAGGACGAGCGCGGCCAGGCGAGCAATCGCGCGTCCGGCTGGCTGATCGACCTGCCGATCCACGAAACCGATCCGCGGCGACGCCAGGCGCACGTCTCGGCGGAGACGCGCAAGCGCAAGGAGACCCGCCAGGAGCTCGGCCCCGAGGTGCTCGGGCGCGCGGCGGAGTACGTCGTCCCGGGCGTCGTCGGGCTCGGCGTACGCCTGCTCTCCCGCCTCCACCCCTACAACCTGATCGTCACCAACGTGCCCGGACCGCAGTTCCCGCTCTACCTGCTGGGCGCGCGCCTCCTGACGGGTTTCCCGCAGGTGCCGCTCTTCGAGAACCAGGGACTCGGCATCGCGCTCTTCAGCTACTGCGGCTCGCTCGGATTCGGTTTCAACGCCGACCGCGACGTCGTGCCGGACCTCGACGACTTCGCCGCGGCGGTGGCGAAGGGCTTCGACGAGCTGGCGCGCGCCGCGCACGTGCGCTGACGGCCCGCGTCAGTCGGCGCGCGGTTCCCCGGCGGCCGCCCGGCCGCCTTCGAGCCAGGACTTCAGGCGTGTCCCGAGCCGCGCGACGGCGATCCCCTCGTAGAGGGCCTGATTCTCGGAGTTCAGCAGCTCCTGCCAGCCGCCACGGCGCGCCTGGCGGAAGAAGTCCCGATTGCTCCGCCACTCGGCGTAGTGCGCGCCAGGCGCGAGATCGTCGGCGCGCGCGCGCATCGCGGTGAAGCTCGCGGCCGCGAGCAGCGACGGCCAGAGCCGCTCGTCGACGGGCACCCCGAGGAACGCCGCCAGGCGCCGCGCCTCGGCATCGAGATCCGCGGAAAGATCGGCGTAGTGCAGGAAAAGCAGATTGGGCACGTGCCGGAAGCGCCAGAAGCCCGCCGCCTGACTCAGCGCCGAGCCCATCGGAAATCCGTCCTCCAGCCCCTCCGCGTACGGCGTCGTGAGCCAGAGCGCGAAGAGCTGGTTCGGATCGTCGGGCAGCTCGAAATCGTCCGGCAAGCCGGCGCGCCGCCGCACGTCCTCCAGCGTCTCCTCCGAGCCGTTCCGGATCTGGTCGCACATCGAGAAGAACACGTCGCGCGGATCGCGGCCGCAGAACACGTAGGAAACCGCGGGGTCGTACGGCAAACCGTCGATCGGCGTGTGGGACTTGATGATGCGTCGATGAGGCTGCGCCTCGTACGACGCGACGATCTCCTCGACGGGCTCGCGATTGCGCTCGAGCCAGCGCGACAGCCGGTTCAGCGGCTGCGGGAAGCTCGGCGACTGGTGCACGAGGAGCGCGCAGAGCATCTGCGTCCAGGTGGTTCCGCTCTTGACCGGCGTGCAGACGACGATATCGCCGGGACGGAGGCGGAAGCGATCCCAGCGCGTGCTGTCGAAGATCGGGGTCACGTAGGTTCGCGTCCGCGCCGGAACGTCCATCGTGCGGACCGTAGCGCATGATCCGCTCGCGCGGCAAATCTCGCGCCCGGCGCCGCGGCTTCCGCGGGCCTCGCGCCGCGGGGCGCGGGCGGCCGCCCCGCCGCCCTCGACGGACGCGGCGGCGCGATCTAGAAGCGGCGTCTCCCCATGATCCGCCTCGAATCCGTCTCCAAGCAGCACGGCGGGCGCATCCTCTTCCTCGACGCGTCGATGGCCGTCTTCCGCGGCGAGAAGATCGGCCTCGTCGGTCCAAACGGCTCCGGGAAGTCGACGATCTTCCGCATGATCGTCGACGAGGAGGAGCCCGATTCGGGGAGCGTCCTCGTCGAGAAGCGCGTCTCGATCGGCTATTTCTCGCAGTCGGTCGGCGAGATGCGGGGGCGGAGCGTGCTCGAAGAGACGATCGCCGGCGCGGGCGAGATCGCGACCGTCGCGCACGAGCTCCACGCCCTCGAACTCGCCATGGCCGACCCAGCGCGCCAGAACGATCTCGACACGCTCGTGGCGCGCTTCGGCGACGTGCAGCACCGCTTCGACGAGCTCGACGGTTACGGGCTCGAATCGCGCGCGCGCGCCATCCTGGCGGGCCTCGGCTTCGCACCCGAGGTCGTCGCGCGCGACGTCGGGGAGCTGTCGGGCGGCTGGAAGATGCGGACCGCGCTCGCCCGCATCCTCTTGATGCGGCCCGCCGCGCTCCTCCTCGACGAGCCGACGAACCACCTCGACATCGAGTCGATCCTCTGGCTCGAGGGCTTCCTTCGCGACTTCGAGGGCGGGCTCGTCATGACCTCGCACGACCGCGCATTCATGAATCGGATCGTGACCCGTATCGTCGAGATCGACGGCGGCGAGCTGACGTCCTACACGGGCGACTTCGACTTCTACGAGCGCCAATGCGCGGTGAACGCCCGGCAGGCGGAGGCGCAGTTCGCCCGCCAGCAGGCGATGCTCGCGAAGGAGGAGGCGTTCATCGCCCGCTTCAAGGCGCGCGCGAGCCACGCCGCACAGGTGCAGTCGCGGGTGAAGAAGCTCGAGAAGATCGAGAAGGTGCAGCCACCGCGCCGCCGCCGCGTCGTGACCTTCGACTTCCCGAAGCCGACGCGCTCGGGCGACGACGTCTGCACGCTGGCGCGCGTCGCCAAGGCGTTCGGGGAGCACCGCGTCTACGACGGCTTCGACTTCACGATCCGCCGCCGCGAGCGCTGGTGCGTGATGGGCGTGAACGGCGCGGGCAAGAGCACGCTCCTGCGGATGATCGCAGGGGAAGCGACGCCCGATCGCGGCGCCGTGACGATCGGCGGCGGCGTGAAGATCGGCTACTTCGCGCAGCACACGTTGGATCTCCTCGACCCGGCACGCACCGTGATCGAGACGCTCGAGATCGCGCACCCGCGGGCGTCCTTCGGATCCCTCCGGACGCTCGCCGGCGCCTTCGACTTCTCGGGCGACGACGTCGAGAAGCGCGTGCGGGTGCTCTCGGGCGGCGAGCGCGCGCGCCTCGTCCTCGCCACGATGCTCTTCGACCCGCCGAACTTCCTCGTGCTCGACGAGCCGACGAACCACCTCGACCTCGCGACCAAGGACATGCTGGTCGGCGCGCTCGGCGACTTCGACGGCACGATGATCTTCGTGTCGCACGATCGTTCGGTGCTGCGCGGACTCTCGAACCGCGTGCTCGAAGTCGGCGGACCGGACGGGCCCGTGCCGTACGGCGGCGGGTACGCCGAGTACGTCGCGGCCGCCGGCTACGAGGCGCCCGGCGTACGGACATAGCCGCGGATCACTGGACGAAGCGCGTTCCCGGGGGCGGCGGATCCTGCGGCGGGCCCGCGAAGCACTGCGCGATCGCCATCCAGTCGGCCGCCACCGGACCCGTCACCCGGAGCGCCGTATCGGCGACGTTCCGCCCTTGCGTCACCACCTTGCAGAAGTCGACGGCGCTGCCCTCGACGCGGTTCGCGGCCTCGCCCTCGTTCCACGCCCACGTCGCCCCCGAGGGCGCCGTGAGCCGGACCTGCGGCGCGGACGGCGGCACGATCCGGCCGCGATTCATGTAGGCCCACCCGAAGGTGCGCACGCCGAGGTCGGCGATGTTCCTGATGCGGTCGGTGTGGTCGCACGCGCGGCCGAGGAGATCGTACACCTCCTGGCCGTGCGCCCAGGTCTCCATGAGACGCGCGCTGATGCTGGAGCGGACGCTCATGTCGGGGCCGGCCCACGCGACGCGCTGCTTCGGGTCGGCGGCGAGGAAGCGTTCGGTCATTCCGAGGTAGAACTCGCGCCACTGCTCGACGCGTGCTCGTCCGGTCTTGTCGTCGAGCAGGTCCGTCTCGATCTCGCGGAGGCCGCGGCCCTTGGCCATCTCGGGAAGCGCCCGGGCGAGAAAGTCGGCGAAGGCCGCGGCGTCGCGCAGCGAGCGATCCGCCGCCCAGTTCCAGAAGTGCAGGTGGCTCACGACGTCGTGGAGCGTCCAGCCCTTGAACTGCGTCCGGCGCCCGAAATCGGCGTCGGAAAGCTCGGCGAGCACGCGATAGAGCGCCTCGCTCTCGTCTCGGAAGTCGAGCGGTTGCTGGAACATGGGGCTCTCCTCACGCGGGGATCGTCACTCGGCGAGACACGTCGTCAGGCGCTCGTAGGCCGCGAGGAAGTCCTCCTTGAACTCCTGCACCACGGCGCGCACCGACGTGCGCCGATTCATGAGCCCGACGCCCTGCCCGACCCAGTAGGTCGCGAGCTCCTGCGCGCCCCGATGCCCGCCCTCGGCGAGCTTGTCGATCTTGCGGAGCGCCGGCTCGCTCACGAACGACTGGAGGGGCATGGGCAGCGGCGTGGGCGCCCCGGGACTCTCCCAGGCATCGGTCCACGGCGAGCGCAGCTGGCGCGAATGCTTGCCGGTCCGCGCCCGCGAACGCACCGTGTCGCGCGAGCTCGCCGCGATCATCTTGTCCTTCACGACGGGATTGGTCTCGGCCTCGTTGGTGGTGAGCCAGACCGAGCCCGTCCAGGCGCCCGCCGCGCCCATCGCCATGCAGGCCGCCATCTGCCGTCCGGTGACGATGCCGCCCGCGGCGAGGATCGGCGCGTTGCGGTAGGGCTGGATCGCCTCCCATACCTCCGGCACGAGCACGAGCGTCGAGACGTCGCCGCAGTGGCCGCCCGCCTCGCCCCCCGAGACGACCAGGATGTCGACGCCCGCCTGCACCTGCCGGATCGCGTGCTGTGTGGTCCCGACCAGCGCCGCGATCGGCACGCCGTGCTGCTTCCCCATGTCGAGCATGATCTGCGGCGGCACCCCGAGCGCGTTCGCGATCAGCTTGATGGGATGGCGGAAGGCGACCGCGAGGGACGCCGCCGCGCCCGCCTCCTGGAGATTCCTCCCGAGGTTCAGGTGGCCGCGCCGGACGTCGTCGAGGTCGTCGCTCGCGATGTCGTACCGCTTCAGGATGTCCGCCGCGTACGCCTTGTGCTCCTCGGGCACGAGCCCGAGAAGGTCGCTCGTCGACAGGGCCTGGCCTTTCCCCACGATCGTGTTCGGCACGATGAGATCGACGCCGTACGGCTTTCCCCCGACGTGCTCGTCGATCCACCGCAGCTCTTCCTCCAGACGGTCGGGCGGCAGGCTCACGGCGCCGAAGACGCCCATACCTCCGGCCCGCGACACCTCGGTCACGACGTCGCGGCAGTGGCTGAACGCGAGCAACGGAAACTCGATGCCGAGCAGATCACAGATCGGCGAGCGCATGGGGATCCTCCGATGACGACGATGCGAACGCATCCGTCTCGCATCTTCTCGCCGCAATGCCAACCGCCCGCCGGCGCGCGGGGGCGGCCGCCACATCGACCCAGGACCCACAGGTATATTGGCACCAATATGAATTGCCGGTACACTGGACGGTCCATGGCGACACGCCGCCCGCGCACACGCGAGACCACCGCCGTTCTCGACCACCTGCGCCGCATCGTGCGCACGCTGCGCGAGTCGTCGCGCGCCACCGAGGCCCGGCTCGGTGTCACCGGCGCGCAGCTCTTCGTGATCCGCGCGCTCGTCGGTCCCGAGCCTTCGTCGCTGAACGAGGTCGCCGCGCGCACGCACACCCACCAGAGCACGGTGTCGGTCGTGGTGAAGCGGCTGGCCGCGCGCGGACTCGTACGGCGCGCCACCGCCGCCGGCGACGCGCGCCGCGCGCAGCTCACCCTCACCCCGCGCGGCCGGGCCGTCCTGGCGCGGGCGCCGCTCGCGGCGCAGGATCGCCTGATCGCCGGCCTCGAGGCGCTGTCGCCGGCCGACCGCACCCGGCTCGCGGCCACGCTCGGCCGGCTCGTCGCGGCGATGGGGCTCGCCGCGGCGGCGCCCGCCATGTTCTTCGAGAACGAGCGATGAGCCCGCACGAGATCGAGGACGCGTCCACCACCGAAGGCCTGCCGGTCGCGCCGTCGCTCGGCCCGACGCTCGCCCGCGCCGACTTCGCCTCGCACGCCGCGCTCTTCGGGCGGCGCGACCTCGCCGTCGCGGCGATGGCGATCGCCCTCGCGCTCGTGGCGGGCGGCGTCGCGCAGGTGCTCACCCGCATGATCGGCCTCGTCACCAACCTGGCGTACTACGGACGGCTCGCCACCGCGTTCGTCTCGCCGGCCGACCATCGCCTCGGCCCGCTCGCGGCGCTCGTGCCGATCGCGGGGGGCCTCGTCGTCGGTTTCATGGCGCGCTACGGCTCGACGGCGATCCGCGGGCACGGCATCCCGGAAGCGATGGAGCAGGTGTTGACCAACGCGAGCCGGATCCCGGCGCGCACGACGCTGCTCAAACCGGTGTCGGCAGCGGTCGCGATCGGCACCGGCGGCCCGTTCGGCGCCGAGGGACCGATCATTGCGACCGGCGGCGCGCTCGGCTCGCTCCTCGGCCAGGCGGTGCCGACGTCACCGGCGGAGCGCAAGACGCTGCTCGCGGCCGGCGCCGCCGCCGGCATGGCGGCGACGTTCGGGAGCCCGGTGTCGGCGGTGCTGCTCGCCGTCGAGCTCCTGCTCTTCGAGTACCGCCCGCGCTCGCTCGTACCGGTGGCGCTCGCCGCGACCGTCGCGACCGCCGTACGCGCCGCGTTCATGGGCACGGCCCCGGCCTTCGCGATGCCCGCCGTTCCGGCCGCGAGCGCCGCGGCGCTCGGCGTGTACGTGCTCCTCGGCGCCGTGGTCGGCGCCGCGGCGATCGCGATTACGCGGCTCGTGTACGGCATCGAGGACGCGTTCGAGCGACTGCCGGTGCACTGGATGTGGTGGCCGGCGCTCGGCGGCGCGGTGGTGGGCGTCGTCGGCCTCGTCGCGCCGAGAACGCTCGGCGTCGGGTACGACAACATCGAGCGAATCGTCGCGGGCGAGCTGACCGGTGTGGCGTGCCTCGCGTTTTGCGCGTGGAAGCTCCTCTCCTGGTCGGTCGCGCTCGGCAGCGGAACGTCGGGCGGCACGCTCGCGCCGCTGTTCACCATCGGCGGCGGGCTCGGCTCCGCGCTCGGCGGCTTCGTCGCCGCGGTCGCGCCGCAGGCCGGCATCGACGTCCGGGTCGCCGCCCTCGTCGGCATGGCGGCGATGTTCGCCGGCGCCTCGAGGGCGCCGCTCGCCTCGGTCGTCTTCGCTTTCGAGACCACGCGGCAGTTCGACGGCCTCCTGCCGCTCCTCGGAGGCTGCACGGCCGGCTTCCTCGTGTCGTGCATCGGCATGCCGAACTCGATCATGACCGAGAAGATCGTGCGCCGCGGCGTGCGCGTGGTGGGCGAGTACGCCGCCGACTATCTGAGCCAGGTGACCGTGCGCGACGTCGCGCTCCGTCCGGTGGTCACCCTGCGCGCCGACACCAGCCTCGGCGAGGCTCGACGCTGGCTCGCATCGCGCGCGCCCGGCTCGGATCACCACGGGTTCCCCGTCGTCGACGCGCGCAACCGCCTCGTCGGCGTCGTCACCCGTCGGGACGTCTTCGAGGCGCGCCCCGACGACGCCCGGCTCGGCGAGCTCGTCCGTTCCGACGTCGCCGTCGTCTACGACGACTGCTCGCTGCGCGACGCCGCCGACCGCATGGCCACCCGCGGCATCGGGCGGCTGCCGGTGGTGCGCCGCGAGCGACCCGACACCGTCATCGGTATCGTCACGCGCAGCGACCTCGTCGACGCCCACGCCCGCCGCCTCGCGAGCTGACCGCCGCCACGACTCCTCGACGCCAGGGCTTCCGCCCGCGCGGCGCGCTACCGCCGGTACTGGTCGAGCAGATAGTGGCGGATCGGGTTGTCGGTGGCGCCGATCGCCGCCGCCATGGCCGCCCTGTCGACCGGCACGCGCCGCAGCTGCACGGCCACGACGCCGTTCGTCGCCTCGACCGTCGCGTACTCGGCGTGGCCGAGGAGCGTCGGCGGAAGGCCGTCGGGATGCTCCTGGAACGGCAGGCCCACGCTGCCCGGGTTGACGATGAGGACGCCCCGATGCTGGCGCGTCAGCTGGAGGTGCGTGTGTCCGCCCGCCATCACCGTTCCGCGCCGGCCCATCAGCATCTCGTCGACCTCCTCGGGAGGCGTCGTCGCGAGAAGGTCCTCCATGTGCGAGCGCAGCGTACCGTGGAAGAGCACCAGCGTGGAGCGATCGTCGAGCGCGATCTCGAGGTTCGGCTCGAAGGTGCGCAGGAACGCGATCTCGTCGTCGGAGAGCCGGGCGCGGCACCATTCGACGCTCTCCACGACGATCGGCGCCTCGGTGTAGCTGTGGATGAGATCGCGATTCAGCATGAAGTCGTCGTGGTTGCCGAGGATGCGCCGACGCGTACGCTCGCGCACGAGCTGGATGACCGCGCTCGGAGCCGGACCGAGGGTGGCAATGTCGCCGAGACAGATGATCTCGTCGCAGCCCACCCGGTCGGCGTCGGCGAGCACGGCGCGAAGCGCGATCTCGTTGCCGTGCAGGTCGGAGATGAGCGCGATCCGCATGTCCCTATAGATGCCTTGGCGCCCGCGTGCCGGTCCAGCACCCGATCTCGGGGGACCGCTGTCGCGCCCCGCGTCGAGGCGTCCCGGGTCGCGAGCTGATTCCACGCGCTCCGAGGCCTGTCAACGGATCGTCACGGGCCGAGCGCCGCGGAATCCCACGGGTTTGCCGGCGCCGGCGCGGCGAGCCCCCGGACGCTCCCGCGCGCGCCCGCGGCCGCCCGGCGGCCGTCAGCCGCGGCGCGCCATCTCGCGATGGTGATCCTGCAGCGCCTTCACGCCGAGCGGTCCCGCCGCCATCGCGGCGATCGCTTCAGCCGCGGCGACCGCCCCCGCGATGGTCGTGAAGTACGGGATCTTCCGCTCCAGCGCGGTCCGCCGGATCGAGAACGAGTCGCGGAGCTCCTGGGCGTCGGGACGGGGCGTGTTGATGACCAGCGCGATCGCGCCCGCCTCGAGCGCGTCGACGACGTGCGGGCTGCCCTCGGAGACCTTGTTGACCGCATCGGCGGGGATCCCGGCACGCGTGAGCGCCCCGGCGGTGCCGACCGTCGCGACGACGCGGAAGCCGAGCCCGTGCAGACGGCGCGCGGCGACGATCGCCCCGGCGCGATCCTCCTCGCGGACGCTGACGAACGCGGTGCCGCTCCGCGGCAGCACCGTGCCGGCGGCGACCTCGGCCTTGGCGAAGGCGACGCCGAACGACGGCCCGATCCCCATGACCTCGCCCGTGGACTTCATCTCCGGGCCGAGCACGGTGTCGACGCCGGGGAACTTGAGGAACGGAAAGACGGCCTCCTTCACGCTCACGTGCGTCGGCACGACCTCGCGCGTGAAGCCGAGCTCGGCGAGCGTCTTCCCGGCCATGACGCGGGCCGCCACCTTCGCGAGCGGCACCCCGATCGCCTTGCTGACGAACGGCACGGTGCGCGAGGCCCGCGGATTCACCTCGAGGATGAAGACCCGTTCGCCCTGCACCGCGTACTGCATGTTCATCAGCCCGACCACGCCGAGCTCGCGCGCCATGGCGACGGTCTGGCGGCGGATCTCGGCTTGGACGTCGGCGGGAATCGACGTCGGCGGGAGCGCGCACGCGCTGTCTCCCGAGTGCACGCCGGCCCGCTCGATGTGCTCCATGATGCCGCCGATCACCACGTCCGTCCCGTCGCTGACCGCATCGACGTCGACCTCGATCGCGTCCTCGAGGAAGCGGTCGATGAGGAGCGGCCGATCCGGCGACGCCGCGAAGGCGCGCCGCACGTAGCGCTCGAGGTCGTGCGGTTCGTAGATGATCTCCATCGCGCGGCCCCCGAGCACATAGGACGGGCGCACCAGCACCGGGTAGCCGATGCGGTTGGCGATCGCGATCGCCTCCGCCTGCGAGCGCGCGAGGCCGTTCTCGGGACGGAGCAGCCCGAGCGCGGTCAGCACCTCGTCGAACCGCTCCCGGTCCTCGGCGCGGTCGATCGAGTCGGGGCTCGTGCCGATGATCGGCACCCCCGCCTCCGCCAGCGGGACCGCGAGCTTGAGCGGCGTCTGGCCGCCGAACTGGACGATCACGCCGTCCGGCTTCTCGCGGCGCACGATCGCGAGCACGTCTTCGAGCGTGAGCGGCTCGAAGTAGAGGCGATCGGACGTGTCGTAGTCGGTCGAGACGGTCTCCGGGTTGCAGTTGACCATGATGGTCTCGAACCCGTCGTCCTTGAGCGCGAACGCCGCGTGGACGCAGCAGTAGTCGAACTCGATACCCTGCCCGATCCGATTCGGACCGCCGCCGAGGATGACGATCTTCCGGCGCTTCGTGACGTCGCTCTCGTCCTCCGCGTCGAAGCTCGAGTACAAGTACGGCGTGAGCGCGGCGAACTCGGCGCCGCACGTGTCGACTTTCTTGTAGACGGCGTGCACGCCGTCGTCCGCGCGGGCGGCGCGCACCTCGCGCTCGGCGGCGCCGGCAAGGGTCGCGATGCGGACGTCGGAGAATCCCATCGCCTTGGCGGCCCCGAGCTCGCATGGGCCGCCGCCGCGGAGCTCGTCCTCGCACGCCACGATCTCCTCCACGTTCCGCAGGAACCACGGGTCGATGCGGCTCTCCTTCGCGATCTCCTCGAGCGAGAGCCCGGCGCGGAACGCGTCGCCGATGGCCCACAAGCGCTGCGCGTTCGGCTCGCGGATGCGGCGGCGCAGCTCGGCCTCGTCCTGGAAATCGGTCGGCTCGAAGCCGAAGCTGCCGGTCTCGAGCGAGCGCATCGCCTTCTGCAGCGACTCCTTGAACGTACGGCCGATCGCCATCGCCTCGCCGACCGACTTCATCTGGGCGCCGAGCACGTCGCGCGTCGCGGGGAACTTCTCGAAGGTGAAGCGCGGAATCTTGGTGACGACGTAGTCGATCGTCGGCTCGAAGCAGGCCGGCGTCTCGCGCGTGATGTCGTTCTTGATCTCGTCGAGCGTGTAGCCGACCGCGAGCTTGGCGGCGATCTTCGCGATCGGGAAGCCGGTGGCCT